>NZ_JBDJAC010000001.1:0-780176 GCF_039652615.1 Fulvimarina fulva | reverse complement strand
GACAACGTGACGATGGACGTGACGCTGATCGTTCCGATCGCGATGGAAGAAAAGCTGCGCTTCGCGATCCGCGAAGGCGGCCGCACCGTCGGCGCCGGCATCGTCGCATCGATCGTCGAATAAGGGCAGTTTCGCTCAGCGCGATAGATCCGTTGCGAACGAAAAAACAGCACGGCCGGAACACAGCCCGCCGTGCTGTTTCATTTCATGCTAAATCTTCTTAATCTCAGCTGAAGACCTCGTATTGCCGCCTCGAAACGTAGTCTGAATATTGCTTGAGGGCCTTCGTAATGGAACGTGACGGGATAATTTATATCGCTTTCGGTAAGCGATACCGAGACGAAGCCCTATTCTCCGCGAACTCATTGAAATCGCAATGTGATCTTCCGGTGACACTTTTTACCGATAGCGCCGTCTCCGACGCCGCCATCGATCACTGCGAAATAATTCGCCCCGAACATAAACGGGCGAAAGTCGACTTCATCGTGAAATCGCCTTATCAGCGAACGCTATACCTCGACAGCGATACAAAAGTTGTTGGCGATCTGACCGATTTGTTCCCGGTCCTTGATCGGTTCAATATTGCCGGGGTTCAGGATCATAGTCGTAAAAGCTATCGCTGGTCCTCGCAGATACAGGAATACGAGGCTATTCCGTACGCCTTTCCAGAATATAACGGAGGTGTGCTTCTTTATGATCGCTCGCCTGCGACGCTGGAGTTTTTTGAACTATGGCGCGAGTTTTTCTACCGATACCGCGATCAGACGAATGGCCAGGACCAAGCTTCTCTGCGGATCGCCCTCTGGAAGAGCAGGGCAAATGTTCACACACTTCCATTTGAGTATAATGTAAGAAACGTGCAAATTCGTCAAAAGATGGAAAAGCGCAGTCGGTCGGCAAACGATAATACGCTTTTGAAACCAAGAGTGCTGCATTGGCACGGCGTGGAGAAAGATAACTTTATTCGAAGACTCAATCCCCGATATAGACCCATGAAAATATAATTTTAAGTTTGATATATGAAGGCGATGTCTGGAACTGTTTTCGAGTTTCTCTGACTTACTTGGGGGTTCAGTCCCGGACTGTGGCGGTTTGATTGTTTGCGATGCTCTGGCACTTCCGTCCAGCATCGCACGACGTGCCCGAACGGGGGAGGGCTCGTAGCGCCTTCAGTCGTTTGGCGAAGTTGCAAGTATTGACGAATGTCTGGAGTTGCTCGTACGATAGATTGTGAGTGCCATAATGATAGCGCCTCACCGTCGCCTCCTTTGCTGTCCGGTTAATTCTCTCCACCTGACTGTTGTCCGGCAAATGAATCAGTAATACCCACCCGCTAGCTCGGTGCCGGCTTATATAACTGGCCCTATCCACTGAGCGCTCTTGCGTATTCACGGAGAGCGATTGATCGGATTCGAACCGGATCTGTGGTGAAGACGTTCCAGGCCTTGCGGCAACGATTGACGATGTCGTCGTTGCTGTCGGAGATGCTGATGGCGAGCGTGTTCGTGCGTAGGTAAGCCCCGGATACTTTCGACCGGATTGAGCTCAGCTGAATAGGGCGGTATGGTTAGGATCCTGATGGTGCCCGGTACCCGCGGCGCTGCGGAACCGTGCCATCCGGCGCCATCCATGACGAGGGCAGCGTGCGCCTATTTCTGCGTCAGCTCTGCGGATCAACCGTTATTGATGGCTTATTCCCGCAGATCTTTCAGGAAGCCAGCTTCGATCAAGCGGTTCGTATCGTCCGCGCGGATCGATTTGTCATATCGCAGGTCCGCGTCTGAACTGAAGCGTTCGTCTTCGATCATCGCTCGGTAGTACCGCGATCCGTCGAAGTGTGTGCCGCGTTCGACGATCCTCGCGAACTCCTCCATCGAATGGTCCGAGAACTTGAAGTGGAGAAGCGCGGCGGTTGGGCTCGTGAAGTTGCGGCGGAAAGGGAAGGGGCCATGGATCGAGGCTCCGAGATGCTTCGTAGCAGAGTCGGCGTAGAGCACCGGAAACTTGGTCAAGCGCATCTCTGTCCCAAACAGGCGGTAACGAGGACCGCCGACGATCGACGTGCAGAACTTGCGATTGAAGACTCGATAGCCGTCGCCGTCGATCAGCGGGGAAATGTCGGTTGGCGATAAACCCTCCCCGATCGCGGCTGTGGAAAGTGGGCCGTCCGGATAAAGATCAAGCATGGGGGCCAGCGCGCGTCGCCTGCCGGTGCGTTCGAGATCCGCTATGAAATCGCGGACGGACCGGGTTTCGCAGCCTGGGAAGATCAGAAATTCGTCGATGTCGACGTTCAGGTACCACCGATCGCGCCCGTAGAGATCAATCAGGCCGTCTCTCCAGAGAAGGCTGCGGTGAGCTGCGGTGTAATCGAGGCGGGAGCCGAAGAGATCGACGTCCGTCTCCTGCCGGAGCTGTTCGCGGGTTCCATCGTCGGACCGATCGTCGAGAACGATGAACCGGGTGACGCCGATCTTCCGATAATGTTCGAGGAACGGACGAATATAGAACCCGCCGTTTTTTACGCAGACAATGAGAGGCGTATCAGCGGGCGTAAGGGGGCGGACGCCTTTCGCGTTCGACGGGATCAGCGCAGCATCGCGGGCAAGTTGGCGCACCCTTCGACGATAGCGCCAGTCGCGCCACTCCGTACCGATGCGTTCGCGGAGCGACAAGCGTTCGAGCGAACGCCAATCGGAGGGTTTTGCGACGGGGTATTGCATTCTGGTCTTTTCCCGGTCCATTCAACGCTAACGCTCTTTCGTCGGTGCCTTGGTAAGAATTGTCTCGAAGGTCAAGCCGGGGACTGGAGCGCGAACGCGGCGCCAATGCGCGCTGCAGCGATCTCGATCGCGGCGTTCCAAACGAATTCGAATGCAACGGAAACCTTCGTCATGTCCCACTCCACCGCACGCGTTTTCATCGGATTCGATACGAAGGAGGTGATTGCCTATCATGTGCTGGCGCAGAGCATCCTCGAAAAGTCTTCGATGCCCGTCCAGTTCACTCCGATCGTTCTGTCGAATCTCGAAGGCATCTTCACGCGCGAGCGCAATTCGCTGCAGTCGACCGAGTTTTCCTTCTCGCGCTTTCTGGTGCCATATCTGAGCGGCTTCGAAGGCTGGAGCCTCTTCATGGACTGCGACATGCTCATGCGGGTCGATATCGCCGAGCTCTGGAAACTGCGCGATGAGAAATACGCGGTTCAGGTCGTCAAACATGATTACGTGCCGAAGACCGAAACGAAATTTCTCGGCCAGACCCAGACCAAGTACGAGAAGAAGAACTGGTCGAGCGTCATCCTGTTCAACAACGCGAAGTGTTCAGCGCTGACGCCTGATTACGTGAATTCGGCGACCGGGCTGCAGCTCCATCAGTTCAAGTGGCTCGAAGGAGACGAGAATATCGGCGAACTTCCGGCCGAGTGGAACTGGCTGGTCAATGAATACGACCACAATCCGGATGCGAAGAACGTGCACTTCACCGATGGCGGGCCGTATTTCGACGAATACAAGAACGATGATTATTCGGAAGAGTGGTTCGCCGCGCGTGATCGCACACTGTTCGTTCAGCAGCGTTGACAGCAGTGGCGAAGTCCGAGCTCGATAAGCCCGATTGGTTCGCCTCTCCGGAAGACTGGCAGCGATTCTTCAGCGGCTACGACCGTGTCGTCCTGATCGCAAACAGCGATGCGGTCGAGATCGGCGAGGCGTTGAAAAGACACGGGGAAAATGCGCTCTTCGTGTTTTTCAACAAGGTCTACAAGGTTCTCGACAAGCCCTTCGAGAAGCGCTCTTTGCTGATTGCCCGGTCGAGCCCGTCGGGCGCCAATATCGTCTACCGGCGTGAGGTGTCAGACGTTCTCGGCTATTTTCAGGAGGGCGCTCTGCTTGGCGTTCTCGGGCTGGCATGTTCTGATGCAGAGCAGTTCAGCCCGATATCGGCATTTGAGGGACGGCGGGCCGGACGTCTTCGTCTCGCGGACCATTTCAAGAATTTTTACCCGACGAGCCATGTGCCGACGAGCGGGTTTGCGCTGGCCATCTGGCTAGCCGAAACCTGCGACACGGATGTCTGTCTCGAAGGCTTTTCGGCGCGGCGATCACTTCAGTGGAAGTTGTTTGCCGACCATGACTGGACCTTCGAGCAGACCTGTCTGCGGCTGCTGGCGCGGGCCGGGCGGCTGCAGATGAGCAATGTTGAGCCGTCCAACGCCTATCTCGAGCTACACCGACGCTTTCCAGAGATCGACAATGCGGCGATCTCGGCGACCGCCGCCGAGGTTCTTGGCAATCGGCTTGAGAATGCGAGCCTTGCGATCGACAATCTGTTATCCATAACCCGCTTGCAGGGACGGCTGGATCGGTTTCTACGCGCCCTTAAGCCTGCGACGCGCAAGCAGAGAAAAGCTGATTCGCTTGGAAAACAAGGCACTTGATTCGCACCGCAGCGGAGATTGTCGCCGTTGATGGAATTCGGACGAGACATTTGGCCTGTTCCGACGATTTCGGCTTGCAGTCCGTCCGTCATCCTTTTATGAGGGCAGCCGGATTAGGGGTATAGCTCAGTTGGTAGAGCGGCGGTCTCCAAAACCGCAGGTCGTAGGTTCGAGCCCTACTGCCCCTGCCATCGCGTCTTGAAGAACGCGCCGGAGCGAGCGTTAAGCTCTCGTCAGAATTCCAGGAACACGAATTGCCCCTTGTGAATCACAGTCAAGGGGTTTAAATGATTTCGAAACTGATTGCGCGTGGGGCAACGTTGGCCCTCACGCGCTTTGTTCGTGACTAAATGTCGAACGAACACCGAGTCGGGTGAGCATGGCTAGAACCAATCCTTTTACGTTCCTTCAGCAGGTGCGCAGCGAAACCTCGAAGGTCACCTGGCCATCGAGGCGTGAAACGATGATTTCGACGATCATGGTTTTCATCATGGTTACCCTCGCTTCGATCTTTCTGTTCGCGGCAGATCAGGTCCTCGGCTACGTCGTCGGTTTGATCATGAACGCGGGCGCTTAAGGGTTTCAGCTTTTCAAGCGCGCACTTTTCGCGAAAGCGACATCGGGAGTCTCAGGAATTTTATGGCCGCTCGCTGGTACATCGTTCACGCCTATTCGAACTTCGAGAAGAAGGTCGCCGAATCGATCGAGGAGCAGGCTCGCCAAAAGGGTCTGTCCGACAAGTTCGAAAAAATTCTCGTGCCGACGGAAAATGTCGTCGAGGTTCGTCGTGGCCGCAAGGTGAATGCCGAGCGCAAGTTCTTTCCGGGTTATGTCCTGGTGAAGGCCGAGCTCACCGATAAGGTGTTCTCGATGATCAAGAACACGCCGAAGGTGACGGGCTTCCTCGGCCCAGATAACCGGCCGGTTCCGATCACCGAGAAAGAGGCCGATCAGATCCTCAACCATATTCAGGAAGGTGTCGAGCGGCCGAAGCCGACCATTTCCTTCGATATCGGCGAGCAGATCCGTGTCTCTGACGGTCCGTTTGCTTCCTTCAACGGTATCGTTCAGGAAGTCGATGACGAGCGGTCCCGGCTCAAGGTGGAGGTTTCGATCTTCGGGCGGGCAACGCCGGTGGATCTCGAATTCGGTCAGGTCGAAAAGGTCTGATCGAAACCGGAAGCGTCAGGCGCTTCCGAAATCTCGCGGAAGGCGAGGGGAATTGCCCAGCCAGGCTCCTCGGACCGCACCGCGAACTGCAAACCCCTGACGTGAAAGCGTAGGGATCACGAATAAAAGGCAGATAGAATGGCTAAGAAAGTTGCGGGCCAGCTGAAGCTGCAGGTCCCGGCCGGATCGGCGACGCCGTCGCCGCCGATCGGACCGGCGCTCGGTCAGCGTGGCATCAATATCATGGAGTTCTGCAAAGCGTTCAACGCGCAGACCCAGGAGCAGGAGAAGGGTTCTCCGATCCCGGTGGTTATCACCTACTACCAGGACAAGTCCTTCACCTTCGCGATGAAGACCCCTCCGGTGAGCTACTTCCTCAAGAAGGCAGCGAACCTGAAGAGCGGTTCCAAGCTTCCAGGCAAGGAAACCGCAGGCAAGATCACGCGCGACCAGGTCCGCGAGATCGCTGAAAAGAAGTTGCAGGACCTGAACGCGAACGACGTCGACGCCGCCATGGCGATGGTCGAGGGTTCGGCGCGGTCCATGGGTCTCGAGGTGACGGGTTAATACGATGGCCAAGAAGCAAGGAAAGCGCATCCGCGCAGCCCGCGAGGGCATCGACCGCACCAAGCTCTACGGTCTTGAAGAGGCTGTCGGCCTGATCAAGGATCGTGCTGCGTCCACCAAGTTCGACGAAACGGTCGAAATCGCGATCAATCTCGGCGTCGACCCGCGCCATGCGGACCAGATGGTTCGTGGCGTCGTCAACCTGCCGAACGGCACTGGCCGCGATGTTCGCGTTGCCGTCTTCGCACGTGGCGACAAGGCTGAAGAGGCCAAGGCCGCCGGCGCCGACATCGTTGGTGCGGAAGACCTCGTCGAGCAGGTTCAGGGTGGTCAGATCGACTTCGATCGCGCCATTGCAACCCCTGACATGATGGCGCTCGTCGGTCGTCTCGGTAAGGTGCTCGGTCCTCGCGGCCTGATGCCGAACCCACGCGTTGGAACGGTGACGCCCGACGTTACCGCAGCTGTCAAGGCCTCCAAGGGTGGCGCTGTCGAATTCCGTGTCGAGAAGGCTGGTATCGTCCATGCCGGCGTCGGCAAGGCGAGCTTCGATTCCGACAAGATCGCCGAAAACATCCGCGCATTCGCGGATGCGGTGAACAAGGCAAAGCCGTCGGGCGCCAAGGGCAACTACGTGAAGCGTATTGCCTTGTCCTCGACCATGGGTCCGGGCGTCAAGATCGACCCGTCGACTATGGCGGCTTCGGCCAACGCCTGAACTGGCGTCTTTTAACGGGTGAGCATCGCAACTATATGGAGTGCTCATTCGTCACAAAGAATTCCGGGGAGACCCGGATGACAAGGGGAGGTGGTTTCGATCGCCTCCTTAATGCCTGTCCGAGACTGTGAGGCGGGCCCCTACGGGGAGCCCATAATCGTCAGATAGCCTTCATGAGACGGGGTGATGTCCGAATTTTTCAGGGAGTTGATCCCTGATGCTTCGGTTCGAACCTCTGAATGCCTTGCGCCGGTAGCTGGTTCCATCTGGAACGCTTGCGGTCCGAACCAAGGGGACAGGATCTCCGAGCGCCGCTCAGAAGGTCCAACCTTTTCGGCGGCGCGTATGGCAACCGGCTTTGGGAAGCTTCGCACGAAGACCTGAAGCCAAACAGGAGAGAGGCAGTGGAAAGAGCGGAAAAGCGCGAATTCGTCACGCAGCTCAACCAGTCGTTCCAGGACGCTGGCGTCGTTGTCGTGGCCCACTATGCCGGTCTCACGGTCGCGAACATGAACGATCTTCGTTCACAGATGCGCGCGGCCGGGGGCACGGTCAAAGTCGCGAAGAACCGCCTTGCCAAGATCGCTCTTCAGGGCACGGACGCCGAAGGCATCTCGAACTTGTTCGAGGGCCAGACGCTGATCGCTTATTCGAGCGATCCGGTCGCGGCGGCCAAGGTTTCCAACGATTTCGCAAAGAAGAACGACAAGCTCGTGATTCTCGGCGGTGCGTTGGGCGCCACCACGCTCGATGCGAACGGTGTGAAGGCTTTGGCCGACCTGCCGTCGCTGGACGAACTGCGCGGCAAGCTTGTGGGTATGATCCAGACCCCGGCTACCCGTATCGCAGGCGTCGTTCAGGCCCCGGCGGGCCAGCTCGCCCGGGTCCTCAATGCGTATGCCACGAAGGACGAAGCGGCGTGAGGTTCAGGTTCCTCGCTGCTCCAACTCAAGTTCGAATCGTAAAGGAAAATTAACATGGCTGATCTCGCCAAGATCGTTGAAGACCTGTCGGCCCTGACCGTCCTCGAGGCGGCTGAGCTGTCGAAGATGCTCGAAGAAAAGTGGGGCGTCTCCGCCGCTGCTCCGGTCGCCGTTGCCGGTGCCGCTGCTGGCGCTGCCGCCGAGCCGGAAGAAGAGCAGACCGAGTTTACGGTCGTTCTCGCCGACGCCGGTTCTTCCAAGATCAACGTCATCAAGGAAGTGCGCGCTCTCACGGGTCTGGGCCTCAAGGAAGCCAAGGATCTCGTCGACAACGCGCCGAAGCCGGTCAAGGAAGGCGTCGACAAGGACGAGGCCAACAAGATCAAGGAACAGCTCGAAAAGGCTGGCGCCAAGGTCGAGCTCAAGTAAGGGCGGCTCATGCCGCGCTGAAACAATCGCGTTTCAACGTGGGCGGGACGGCATATGCCGTTCCGCCTTCCGTGCTGAAAAGAGGTTTCGCGAACATCGCGCGCCTCGAACGCAGTTGAAAGTCCGGCGATATCGGACTTCAAGCGCGTTTCCTGACGTCTCGTCCGAGAGATGTGAGGAAACGCGGGAACCTCGGGCGCATTGAGGTTCGCCTTGCCGTTTGCCCCGCGCGAATTGCCGACGCGCGGGTCTCTCCCTTCGATGGGAGATGAAATTGAAAGCCCTCTGGTCAAGGGCGATATGTTTACGAGAGGAGCGACGATGTCACAGACGACGACGTTCAGCGGTCGCAGGCGCGTACGCAAGGTTTTCGGTCACATCCCCGAAGTTGCCGAGATGCCGAATCTGATCGAGGTCCAGAAGGCCTCCTACGATCAGTTTTTGATGATCGAGGAGCCGGAGGGCGGACGCACGGATGACGGCCTCCAGGCCGTGTTCAAGTCGGTTTTCCCGATTCAGGATTTCTCGGGCCAGGCCATGCTCGAATTCGTGAAATACGAATTCGAGCCGCCGAAATTCGACGTCGAGGAGTGCCGCCAGCGCGACCTGACCTATGCGGTTCCGCTCAAGGTCACGCTGCGCCTCATCGTGTTCGATGTCGACGAGGACACCGGCTCGAAGTCCATCAAGGACATCAAGGAGCAAGACGTCTACATGGGCGACATGCCGGTCATGACCGGCAATGGTACGTTTATCGTGAACGGTACCGAGCGCGTCATTGTTTCGCAGATGCACCGTTCGCCGGGCGTGTTCTTCGACCATGACAAGGGGAAGACCCATTCTTCGGGCAAGCTCCTGTTCGCTGGTCGCGTGATCCCTTATCGCGGTTCATGGCTCGACATCGAGTTCGATGCAAAGGACGTTGTCCATGCGCGTATCGACCGTCGCCGCAAGATCCCCGCGACGAGCCTTCTCATGGCGCTCGGTATGGACGGCGAGGAAATTCTCTCGACGTTCTACAATTTCGTCGAGTTCAAGAAGGACAAGCAAGGCTGGCGTGCGCCGTTCTCCGTCGAGAGAGTCCGCAATCAGGGCATGATCACCGACCTGATCGATGCCGATTCCGGTGAAGTTCTGGTCGAGGCCGGCAAGAAGGTCACCGCACGTCAGGCACGCAAGCTCGCCGAACAGGGCGTCAAGGCGTTCCGCGTGACGGAAGAGGACATCTACGGCAACTATCTTGCCGAGGATATCGTTAACTTCGAGACGGGCGAGGTCTATCTCGAGGCCGGCGACGAGCTGGACGAGAAGACGCTGCAGGTTTTGATCGATGCCGGTTACGAGAGCTTCCAGGTTCTCGACGTCGATCATGTCAATATCGGCTCCTACATTCGCAACACGCTGGCGGTCGACAAGAACGAAACGCGCCAGGATGCGCTGTTCGACATCTACCGCGTCATGCGCCCCGGTGAGCCGCCGACGATGGAGACGGCCGAGGCCATGTTCCAGTCGCTGTTCTTCGACCCGGAACGCTATGATCTCTCGGCTGTCGGCCGCGTGAAGATGAACATGCGTCTCGACGTCAAGGCGGAAGACACCGTTCGCGTTCTGCGCAAGGAAGACATCATCGCCGTCGTCAAGACGCTGGTGGACCTGCGCGATGGTCGCGGCGAGATCGACGACATCGACAATCTCGGCAACCGTCGTGTCCGTTCCGTCGGCGAGCTGATGGAGAACCAGTACCGCGTTGGTCTGCTCCGCATGGAGCGCGCGATCAAGGAGCGCATGTCGTCCGTCGAGATCGACACGGTCATGCCGCAGGATCTCATCAACGCCAAGCCTGCGGCGGCTGCCGTGCGCGAGTTCTTCGGTTCCTCGCAGCTCTCGCAGTTCATGGACCAGACGAACCCGCTGTCGGAGATCACCCACAAGCGTCGTCTTTCGGCGCTTGGACCCGGTGGTTTGACCCGCGAGCGTGCGGGCTTCGAAGTGCGCGACGTTCACCCGACGCATTACGGTCGTATCTGCCCGATTGAAACGCCGGAAGGCCCGAACATCGGTCTGATCAACTCGCTGGCAACGTTTGCGCGCGTCAACAAGTACGGCTTCATCGAAAGCCCCTACCGTCGCGTCGTCGACGGGAAGGTGACGAACGAGGTCGTCTATCTGTCAGCGATGGAAGAGTCGAAGCACCACGTCGCCCAGGCGAACGCGGTTCTCACCGACGATATGACGTTCCAGAACGAGTTCGTCGTCTGCCGTCATGCCGGCGACGTCTTCATGACGCCGCGCGAGAATGTCGATCTGATGGACGTTTCGCCGAAACAGCTCGTCTCCGTTGCGGCAGCGCTCATTCCGTTCCTCGAGAACGACGACGCCAACCGCGCGCTCATGGGTTCGAACATGCAGCGTCAGGCCGTGCCGCTTGTGCGCGCCGAGGCGCCGTTCGTCGGCACCGGCATGGAGCCGATCGTTGCCCGTGACTCGGGCGCTGCGATCGGAGCCCGCCGCACCGGTATCGTCGACCAGGTCGATGCGACGCGTATCGTCATCCGTGCGACGGAAGATCTCGAAGCAGGCAAGTCCGGCGTCGACATCTACCGTCTGATGAAGTTCCAGCGCTCGAACCAGAACACCTGCATCAACCAGCGTCCGCTGGTGGCCGTGGGTGACCGGGTCGAGAAGGGCGACATCCTTGCCGATGGTCCCTCGACCGATCTCGGTGATCTTGCCCTCGGCAGGAACGTGCTCGTCGCGTTCATGCCGTGGAACGGCTACAACTACGAGGACTCGATCCTTCTGTCCGAGCGGATCGTGTCCGACGACGTCTTCACCTCGATCCATATCGAGGAGTTCGAGGTCATGGCCCGCGATACCAAGCTCGGACCAGAAGAGATCACGCGGGATATTCCAAACGTTTCGGAAGAAGCCCTGCGCAATCTCGACGAAGCCGGTATCGTCTATATCGGTGCCGAGGTTCAGCCGGGCGATATTCTCGTCGGCAAGATCACGCCGAAGGGCGAAAGCCCGATGACGCCGGAAGAGAAGCTTCTCCGCGCCATCTTCGGTGAGAAGGCCTCGGATGTCCGCGACACGTCGAGCCGCATGCCTCCCGGAACCTACGGCACGGTTGTCGAGGTTCGCGTCTTCAATCGTCACGGCGTCGAGAAAGACGAGCGTGCGATGGCGATCGAGCGCGAGGAAATCGAGCGGCTCGCCAAGGACCGCGACGACGAACAGGCGATCCTCGATCGCAACGTCTACGGTCGTCTGATCGAGATGCTGTCCGGCAAACAGGGCATCTCGGGTCCGAAGGGCTTCAAGCGCGGCACCGAAATCACCCAAGAGGTGATGGAGGAATATCCCCGCTCGCAGTGGTGGATGTTCGCTGTCGAGGACGAGAAGCTCCAGGGCGAGCTCGAGGATCTTCGCAAGGTCTATGACGAAGCGAAGAAGACCCTCGAAGCCCGCTTCATGGACAAGGTCGAGAAGGTTCAGCGCGGTGACGAACTGCCGCCGGGCGTCATGAAGCAGGTGAAGGTCTTCGTCGCGGTCAAGCGCAAGATCCAGCCGGGCGACAAGATGGCTGGCCGTCACGGCAACAAGGGCGTTGTTTCGCGCATCGTGCCGGTGGAGGATATGCCTTTCACCGAGGACGGAACCCATGCGGACATCGTTCTGAACCCGCTCGGCGTGCCATCGCGCATGAACGTGGGACAGATCCTCGAGACGCATCTCGGCTGGGCCTGTGCCGGCATGGGCCGGAAGATCGGCGCCATGCTGGAGGCCTATCAGGAGAACAACGACGTGACCCCGTTGCGTCAGGAAATCTCCGGGCTGCTCGGCGACAACGATCGCAACGAGAAGGTCAAGGACTACGACGACGACAGCGTCATCACGCTCGCCAAGCAAATGTCGAAGGGTGTCTCGATCGCGACCCCGGTCTTTGACGGCGCGAACGAGAAGGACATCGTCGAATGGCTCGAAGGTGCCGGGCTCAACGGCTCCGGTCAGGTCACGCTCTATGACGGGCGTACCGGCGAGCCGTTCGACCGTCAGGTGACTGTCGGCTACATCTATATGCTGAAGCTGCACCACCTCGTGGACGACAAGATCCACGCCCGTTCGATCGGTCCTTACTCGCTCGTCACCCAGCAGCCGCTGGGCGGCAAGGCGCAATTCGGTGGACAGCGCTTCGGCGAGATGGAGGTCTGGGCACTGGAAGCGTATGGTGCAGCCTACACGCTGCAAGAGATGCTGACGGTGAAGTCGGACGACGTGGCCGGTCGTACCAAGGTCTACGAGGCGATCGTTCGCGGCGACGACGCGTTCGAATCCGGTATCCCGGAGAGCTTCAACGTTCTCGTCAAGGAGATGCGTTCGCTTGGTCTCGATGTGGATCTTGCGACCAATCCGGAGAATGCCGGCGGCGGCGTCGAAGAACTGCCCGACGCGGCCGAATAAGGCCGCGCGATACGAAAGGCCGGGTTTCACCGGCCAAGCCGCTGGCGTTTTCACGAGGTTCGAAAACGCCAGCGTTCGAGTATCGACGAATTTTCAGCGGTCGTACCCCAGGACCGCTCTCAGAAGGCGAAAGCCTTGAAGGAGACAGAGCATGAACCAAGAGGTCATGAACATCTTCAACCCGCAGGTCGCCGCCCAGACCTTCGATACGATCCGTATCTCGCTGGCGAGCCCTGAAAAAATCCTGTCTTGGTCTTTCGGTGAGATCAAGAAGCCCGAAACGATCAACTATCGTACGTTCAAGCCCGAGCGTGACGGCCTGTTCTGTGCGCGCATTTTTGGTCCGATCAAGGACTACGAATGCCTGTGCGGCAAGTACAAGCGCATGAAGTACAAGGGCATCATCTGCGAAAAATGCGGCGTCGAGGTCACCCTCAGCCGCGTTCGCCGCGAGCGCATGGGCCATATCGAGCTCGCCGCTCCGGTCGCGCACATCTGGTTCCTGAAGTCTCTGCCGAGCCGCATCGCGACGCTGCTCGACATGACGCTGAAGGACATCGAGCGGGTTCTCTATTTCGAGAACTACATCGTCACCGAGCCGGGCCTCACGACGCTTCAGGAGAACCAGCTTCTCTCTGAAGAAGAGTACATGATCGCCGTCGACGAGTTCGGCGAGGATCAGTTCACGGCGCATATTGGTGCCGAGGCGATCCAGGAGCTCCTGCGCTCCATGGACCTCGAAGAGATCGCGTCCCAGCTTCGCGAGGATCTTGCTGCGACGACGTCGGAGCTCAAGACCAAGAAGCTTATGAAGCGGCTGAAGATCGTCGAGAACTTCATCGAGTCGGGTAACCGGCCCGAATGGATGATCATGACGATCGTGCCCGTGATCCCACCCGATCTGCGCCCGCTCGTTCCTCTGGACGGCGGCCGCTTCGCGACATCGGATCTCAACGATCTCTATCGCCGCGTGATCAACCGCAACAACCGTCTGAAGCGTCTGATCGAGCTTCGGGCGCCCGGCATCATCGTGCGCAACGAGAAGCGCATGCTGCAGGAAGCCGTCGACGCCCTGTTCGACAACGGCCGTCGTGGCCGCGTCATTACGGGCGCCAACAAGCGTCCGTTGAAGTCGCTTTCCGACATGCTCAAGGGCAAGCAGGGCCGCTTCCGTCAGAACCTTCTGGGCAAGCGCGTCGACTATTCTGGGCGTTCGGTCATCGTGACCGGTCCGACCATGAAGCTGCACCAGTGCGGCCTGCCGAAGAAAATGGCGCTCGAGCTGTTCAAGCCGTTCATCTATGCGCGTCTCGACGCCAAGGGCTACTCGTCCACCGTCAAGCAGGCGAAGAAGCTGGTCGAGAAGGAGCGTCCGGAAGTCTGGGATATCCTTGACGAGGTGATCCGCGAGCATCCGGTTCTCCTGAACCGTGCGCCGACGCTTCACCGTCTCGGCATTCAGGCGTTCGAGCCCGTGCTCATCGAAGGCAAGGCGATCCAGTTGCATCCGCTGGTCTGTACCGCCTTCAACGCCGACTTCGACGGCGACCAGATGGCGGTTCACGTTCCGCTCTCGATCGAGGCGCAGCTCGAAGCCCGCGTCCTGATGATGTCGACCAACAACATCCTGCATCCGGCGAACGGCGCACCGATCATCGTTCCGTCGCAGGACATGGTGCTGGGTCTTTATTATCTGTCGATCATGAACGAGAACGAGCCGGGCGAGGGCATGGCCTTCTCCGACATCGGCGAGATGGAGCATGCGCTCAACGCCGGTTCGATCACGCTTCATTCGAAGATCAAGGGCCGGTTCAAGACGATCGACAAGGACGGCAATCCCGTTTCTCAGATCCACGAGACCACCCCGGGCCGTATGCTCATCGGCGCGCTCGTACCGCGCAATGCTTCGATCGGCTTCGACATCTGCAATCAGCTGATGACGAAGAAGATGATCTCCAAGATGATCGACACGGTGTATCGCCACTGCGGTCAGAAGGAGACTGTGATCTTCTGCGACCAGATCATGCAGCTCGGCTTCAAGCACGCCTGCCTTGCCGGCATTTCCTTCGGCAAGGACGACATGCTGATCCCCGAGACGAAGAAGGACATGATCGGGGAGACGCAGGCGCTCGCGAAGGAATACGAGCAGCAGTACAATGACGGCCTGATCACGCAGGGCGAAAAGTACAACAAGGTCGTCGATGCCTGGGCCAAGTGCACGGACAAGATCGCCGAAGAGATGATGGGGCGCATCAAGGCGGTCGAGTTCGACGAGAACGGCCGTCAGAAGCAGATGAACTCGATCTACATGATGTCCCACTCCGGTGCGCGTGGTTCTCCGACCCAGATGCGCCAGCTCGCGGCGATGCGCGGCCTGATGACCAAGCCTTCGGGCGAGATCATCGAGACGCCGATCATCTCGAACTTCAAGGAAGGCCTCACGGTTCTCGAATACTTCAACTCCACCCACGGTGCCCGCAAGGGCCTCGCGGATACGGCGCTGAAGACCGCGAACTCGGGCTACCTGACTCGTCGCCTCGTCGATGTCGCGCAGGACTGCATCATCACGCAGACCGATTGCGGTACGCAGAACGGCCTGACGATGCAGCCGATCGTCGATGCCGGCCAGGTGGTCGCCTCGATCGGTCAGCGCATTCTTGGCCGCACGGCGCTTGTCGACGTGAATCATCCGGTGACAGGCGAGGTGATCGTCGAAGGTGGCCGTATGATCGAGGAGGCGGATGTCGAGAAGATCGAGACGGCTGGCATTCAGTCGGTTCAGATCCGCTCGGCGCTGACCTGCGAGATTCGCACCGGTATCTGCGGCGTCTGCTACGGCCGTGATCTTGCACGCGGTACACCCGTCAATATGGGCGAGGCCGTCGGCGTCATCGCGGCGCAGTCGATCGGCGAGCCGGGCACCCAGCTCACCATGCGGACCTTCCACATGGGCGGTACAGCACAGGTGGTTGATAGCTCGTTCCTCGAAGCTTCCTATGAAGGTAAGGTCGCAATTCGAAATCGGAACGTCGTCCGCAACTCGGAAGGCAATCTCGTCGCGATGGGCCGCAACATGGCGATCCTCATTCTCGACGAGAAGGGCATGGAGCGCGCCGCGCACCGCGTCACCTACGGTTCGCGCGTCTATGTGGACGATGGCGACTCCGTGCGTCGTGGCCAGCGTATCGCCGAGTGGGATCCGTACACCCGTCCGGTTCTGACCGAGCTCGATGGTGTGGTTGAATTCGAGGATCTGGTCGATGGCGTGTCCGTCACCGAGCAGACCGACGAGTCGACCGGTATCACCAAGCGTGCGGTTATCGACTGGCGGGCGTCCCCGCGCGGCACGGATCTCAAGCCAGCAATCGTCATCAAGGACGAGAACGGCGAGGTGCAGAAGCTGGCGCGCGGCAACGACGCCCGTTACTTCCAGTCGGTCGACGCGATCCTGTCCGTCGAGCCGGGCCAGAAGGTGTCGGCGGGTGACGTGCTGTCGCGTATTCCGATGGAAAGCGCCAAGACGAAGGACATCACGGGCGGTCTGCCGCGCGTGGCGGAACTCTTCGAGGCCCGCAAGCCGAAGGACAACGCGATCATCGCGGAGATCGACGGCACGGTGAAGTTCGGACGCGACTACAAGAACAAGCGCCGCATTATCGTTGAGCCGGCGGAGGATGGCGTCGAGCCTGCGGAATATCTGATTCCAAAGGGCAAGCCGTTCCACCTCCAGGAAGGTGACGTCGTTGAGAAGGGCGATTACATTCTCGACGGCAATCCGGCACCGCACGACATTCTGGCGATCAAGGGCGTGGAGGCTCTCGCGAGCTATCTCGTCAACGAGATCCAGGAGGTCTACCGGCTGCAGGGCGTTCTGATCAACGACAAGCACATCGAGGTCATCGTCCGGCAGATGCTGCAGAAGGTCGAGATCACGGAATCGGGTGACTCCACCTATATTCCGGGCGACCATGTCGACCGGATCGAACTGGCCGAGCTGAACGAGAAGCTGGAAGCCGACGGCCGCAAGCCGGCCTCGGGCGTTCCGGTTCTCCTCGGCATCACCAAGGCCTCGCTGCAGACGCCATCCTTCATCTCGGCGGCCTCCTTCCAGGAGACCACCCGCGTCCTTACCGAGGCAGCGGTCGCCGGCAAGATGGATACGCTGCAGGGCCTCAAAGAGAACGTCATCGTCGGCCGCCTCATCCCGGCAGGCACGGGCGGAATGATGACGCAGATCCGCCGGATCGCTTCGTCCCGCGACGACCTCATTCTGGAGGATCGCCGCAAGGCCGCGAACCAGGTCGAGAGCGACAATCTGCTCACGTCGATCGACAGCGCGGCCGAGTAAGCCGCACCTCGCTCAAGGCGTGTCGCAATATTGAAAAGGCCGTCCTCCGGGGCGGCCTTTTTGCGTTGGAGTGTGACGACGCTGTTGTGAGAGGCAGCTGACCCCGGTGACCTGACCCTTGATTGAACTGCGCGCCGGTCTAACCAAGCGTCTCCGGCGAATGGTCGGTCCAAGCGATCCTGACTGCCATCGGAGCCGCTTTGATTCGACAGTCGTCAGTCCGTCTGTCGGCACTCTTCGAAGTCAGCCATCTTCAAAGTGCGAAGCCTTTGGCCTGGGGCCTGAAGGCGCTCGCTCGGACCTTTGCTGCGCGGGCGGCTCACGGGTGCGTTGTCGCGCCGCGTTTGCCGGCCGGGGTTTAAAGGGAAGTCGTCTGTTGGCCCGCCCCTTGCCTTGAGAAGGGTGGCGAAGCACCGGAGGAAAGCCCGCCAGGTCGTCTTCCTGTAAAAACGGCTCGTCTCCGCCGCTTCGCAAGGGATTTATCGTTCCCCTGTGCCGTCCATCGTTCCTCGCCCCGCCAGAACTGGCCCGTCGACCGTCCGTGCCGATGGTCTGGCGCGAAGGCGAGCGGTCGGTTCCCGTGTGGGTCACCGGTCCCGATATTCGGCGGCTGTTGGCGTTTCACTTTTGGATTAGGGTTCAAGTGGACCGATCCACGCCCGTCCCTTATTTGACGAGGAGCCAACGGGGCTGCGAGACTTGCCTATCACTCGGCCCGTCCGAAGAGGCAAGCGCCCGAGGTCCGCGCGGGATGCAGCAGATGTTGCGAGAGCGATCCCGGCGATCGCCCGTTGCCCCTCGGAAGCAGTTGGCGAGGCGGAGTATAGGCGGGGTTTTCTGGGCGGGGATGAGCTTCTTGCTATTTTTGCTTTCCGGCAATCTTACAGAGGGTCTTCTCCCCGGATTCGACGCGCATGGCGCCAATTTCAGAGACCGCTCCTCCCTGACCCGAGTGGCGATGGCACCACTTTATATGAGCGATACGTCAGAGGCATGGATCGCGGTTCAAAGACGAGAATGACGTAGGAGGAGAGGGCGGTTTCCCTGTCGAGCGCCACCGTTCAGGCTTTATCGAGACGCTTGCTGCAAGCCCTCTATTCACTTGAGGGAGATACGTCCTTTCAGCGACTTGGCAGAGCGACGCAACTGCCAAGTTGCTGAAAAGACAAGAGAGGGTTTTGCGGAGGCCCGTCTGCACCTCGAATGGAGGCAAGATCGCATACTCCCTCTTGCCATTCTCAAGGTTTGGTCCGCGCTGCGTAGGTCCCAAATTCCTTGGAATTGCTTTCTTCCCCTCAAGGGGGAAGAGGGGGCCGGGACGCGATTTTCGCAAGCCGTAGACAAGAGCTGCGATGCGCTCTGCGACTGAACCGCTTTGGGCTTTCCAGAGGCTGATGACCGTTAGGTACACGGCCAAGGGTTCAGTTTTCAGAGCTGCGTAGCAGTTAGCCTCGGCTTCTGCGGTCGGAATGTTCCCTGCGGGCTCAAGCAGGCGGCGATTGTCAAACCAGTCCGCCCATTCGAGGGTTGCCTATTCCATCGCCTTGAAGAGGCCGTTGATCGCCTCGGCCAGTGCATTGTCATAGCTGTCACCAACGCTGACGACAGAGGGCTCAATGCTCTCCTCGGCCAAGCACTCGGTGTAACGAAGAGACAACCTATTAAGAGACCACAGCTAGGCGGCGCTTGTGCGGGATGCTTTGAGGCTTGAGATTAGACGATCACACCCGCGTCTCGTGGGTGTCGGACCAGTCTCGCAGCTTTGAGGTCTTGCCGATACCGGGATTGAAGCGATTGGTTGGATCAAGTTCGCGGTAGAAAGCCTCAAGAGCCGGCTTTGCTTTGTAGAGATGGCCAACATTGTGTTCGGCCGGATATTCAGCGCCTCTTGCCGTCACCAACTTCAGGATTTCGTGTTCGAGCGCGTCGAGATCCTCGCCTTTTTTTACGAGATACTCCTGATGCATGACGTGGCAGAGAAAGTGGCCCACATAACTTTTTCTTTCGATCTTGCTCTCGATTTCAGGGGGCAGTGACTCGAACCAGTCGGTCAGGTTGCGCGGCAGCGCCACATCAAGCGGGACGATTCCCTCGCAGGTGCGTGTGTTGACGGCCCGATAGCGCACCACGGCACCCCCAGCCGCGAAGCGATTGAGGAAGGCCGCGCTTCCCTCTTCCGGTGTACATTCGAAGAACGCGCCGGTCTTCGATGGAAAACGGCTCTCAAGATAAGTCCGCATTTCCGCGATGCACGGCCCGCCGGTGCGCAACATCAGATGATGCGTGTACCGGTCGCGATAGTCGTTCAGCCGTTTCGGCATGTGGTCCGGGAAGAGCGACGCCACACCCTGAAGGATATGGTCGCTGATCGCCGCGCGCAGTCCAAGCCGTTCGCACAGACCGTCCACCCGGCTTTTCATCGCGAATGCCATCGGCACGCGAGTCGTGCCGAACGACTTGATGAACAGGAAGAGATCTTTCCCGTACTTTTGGCAGATACGATACGCGTCCTGATGCATGTACTCGCCGGCGATCGGCAAATGCTCGAAGGTCGAGAGGATGTCGCGCCGGATCGTTTCGAGCTCGTCCGGGGACTGGCTGCCGATGTAGAACACCTGCTCTTGTTCATCCGCGACGAAAGTGTCGAGCCGCGTTGCGAAGATGCCGATCTTTCCGGCCGAGCCGGATGCCTCATAGAGGCGGCGCGGATCGGCATTGAAGCGCGCGGGCTGTTCGGACTCGATGTCCCGGACGTGCTGGTGGTATTCCCGGTCGGAGGCCCAGGCATTGGCGCTCGACTGGATGTCGTGCGGGCCGTAATCCTTCGCATCCAGCCGGCGCAGGATCTCTTCCGGCTCCTCGCCGAGCTCGACGCCGAGATGGTTCACGAGATGGAGGCGCCCGGTCTCGTCCACCTGGGCGAACAGAGAAAGCTGGGTATAGGAGGGACCGCGCTGGACCAGAGAGCCGCCTGAATTGTTGCAGACCCCGCCTGTGACCGAGGCGCCGATACAGCTCGAACCGATCACCGAATGGGGTTCGCGGCCAAGCGGTTTGAGCGCGCGCTCGAGGCTATCCAGACGCGCTCCCGGCATGCAGATGACCTGCCGACCATCGTCAATGATGTCGATGCGGTCATTGCGCATCGTGTTGATGATGACGATCGGGCGGTCGTAATCCTCCCCGAACGGTGTCGAGCCTCCGGTTAGTCCCGTATTTGCGGCCTGAAAGATCATCACGACGTCTGCGGCGACGCAGGCTTCCATGACTCGCCATTGCTCGAGAAGCGAGCCGGGGCGTGCCACGCAAAGGACCTCTCCGTCGCCGTAACGATATCCCTTTCGGTAGAGGCGTGTGGCCCGGTCGCCCACATGAAGGTGCCGTTTGCCAAGGATGCGTTCCAGGTCTTCCAGAAGCGTCTTCGTCATTTGGTCTCTTTCTCGATCGTCAGACCTCAAACTCAAGGCCACCATCCGGTCGGGCGCCCCGAGGGTCGTTCGTGCGGATGGTGACCTTCGAATGCGCCGGATGTCACATCAGAACTTGTCCAAGGACGAGGCTGATCGCCGGCACGAACGTAATCACCGCGAGACAGGCGATGATGACCGCCACGAAGACGAGAAGCGGTCGTAGCATTTCGAGCACTGAGCATCCCGCAACCTGCGCCGCTGCGAAGAGATTGACGCCGAACGGAGGAGTGATCATGCCGAGGGCAAGGTTCACGACCATGATGATCCCGAAATGCACCTGGTCGATACCTGCCCTCGTGGCCGCCTCGGTCAGGATCGGCGCAAGAACGATGATGCTCGCCCCGGTTTCGATGAACATGCCCGTAACGAACAGCATGGCATTCATCGCAAGCAAAAATGAAACCGGCTCCTGGAACGTGGTCACCAGCCATTCGGCGGCCTGATCGGGAACGCTTTCGCGATTGAGCAGGTAGCCGAGCAAACTGGCCGTCGCGATGATGAACATGATCACGGTCGAGCTGACGACGGTCCGGTGGAACACCTGCGGCAGCAGGGACGGTTTCAGTTCGCGGTGGATGACGATCCCTACAAAAAGCGCATAGACAACCGCGATCACGCTGGCTTCCGTCGGTGTCGTGACACCCCCATAGATTCCGCCAAGCACAATCACCGGCATCAACAGTGCGAAAAAGGCGCGCTTGAAAGTGGATCGCTTGCTGTCACGCCCTTCGCCGTCGCGCTTTCCCCAGCCTCTGATCCGGCACCATACGAGCGCAGTCACGATGAGCCCGGCTGCGATCAGAAGGCCCGGTAATACCCCGGCCAGGAAAAGGTCGGGTATCGAGGTCTGCGTTGCGACACCATAGAGGATCAGGGGAATTGAGGGCGGAATGACGACGCCCAGTTCCGCCGACGCCGCAGTTAGTGCTGCCGCGAAGCCGACCGGGTAGCCAAACCGGACCATGGCCGGGATGAGAACCGCTCCGACCGCGAACGTGGTCGCGACGCTGGAGCCCGATATGGCCGCGAACATCATGCAGGTCACGACGGTGGTGACCGCGAGCCCGCCCTGAACACCGCCGACGCAGGCTCGAGCGAATTCGACGAGGCGCCGGGAAATACCGCCGACCTCCATCAAGCTGCCGGCCAGAATGAAGAAGGGAATGGCGGCGAGAGGAAATTTGTCGAGGGCGACGAAGAGCTGCTGGGGAATGACGATCGCGGGCAGGGATGTAAAGGCGAACAATCCAGCGATCGAGGCCAGGCCGATCGCGACTGCCACTGGAATGGAGAGCGCGAACAGGATCAGCATAATGGTGACGATCGAACCGGTCATAACGGCACCTCTTCCCTGACCGGATTCAAAAATTGAGAGATTGCGCCGACAGCGCCGAAGATCGCACCGACGGGAATGGCGGCGTAGCCCCAAGACATCGAGATCCACAACCCGGCCATTTGCTGGAACTGAACGCGCTGGGTCACCTCGATACCGAACCAGAACATCATTGCGAAAAGTAACAGGCAGGAGACAAGGACCATTGCCTGAAGGCCGCGAAGAACACGTCCCCGACTGACGTCACGCGCCAGATCAATGGCGACCAGAGCGCCTTGCCGCGTCGTTCCCGATAGCCCCAGAAGCACCATCCAGATCAGGGAAAGACGGGTCAGCGCCTCGGACCAAGTGGACGGTGACTCGATGAGGAAGCGGCTCACGACTTGCCAGAACCCTGACGCGACGGCGATCGCTAGGGCGATGCTGGCGGTCGTCATGACCGCCAGCGTCAAGTAGTGATCCGCCTTTTGGAAAGCGGATCGAAGTGTCATTGCGGCTTCCACTCGCGGATGCGCTTGATGAGATCGGCGCCAAACTCTTGGTCGAAACTTGCATTCGCGCTCGACATCGCTTCACGATAGGGGGCGCGATCTTCGATCTCGACGATTTCCATGCCGCGTTCGCGCAGCTTCTCGACGCCGCCCGTCTCATCCTCGCTCACGCGCTTGCGATCAGCGGCTTTCGCGGCGTTTCCAGCTTCCACGAAGATTGCCTTCTGCTCATCGCTGAGGCCATCCCAGAACGCCGGACTGCACAAGAGAATGCCTGGCGAATAGACGTGCCGCGTCATGTAGAGATGGCTCTGCATCTGATCGAGATTATTCGCCAGAATGACCGAGACAGGGTTCTCCTGGCCATCGACCGTTCCTTGCTGAAGGGCGGGTGGTAGTTCGGAGAACGCCATGGGCGTCGGCAACACGCCGGCGGCATTCCAGGCCAGCATGTGAACCTCGTTCTCCATGGTGCGGATCTTCATGCCCTTGAGATCGTCGGGAGAATTGACGGTCTTTGTGCCTGTCGTGAGGTTACGAAACCCGTTTTCCAACCAGGCGACGCCGATCAAGCCATAATTCTTGAACGTGTCGAGCATGTCCTGCCCGATATCGCTATCGAGCACCCCGCGCGCATGGTCGTAACCATCGAACAGGAAGGGGATGTCGAAAACCCGCGTTTCGGGGATGAAGTTACCGAGCGGTCCGGCCGAGGTGAACGAACATTCCTGCGAGCCGAACTGAACGCTTTCGATCGCCTCGCGTTCATTATCGAGGCGCTGGATCACCACATTGAAGTCACCGTCCGCCTTGGACTCGACGACATCCTTGAAGGCTTTGGCCGCCTCGCCGAAGTGGCTATCCTCCGGTGAGGAGTGGGTGATCGTCACCTGAGTCTGGGCAGCTACCGTGGATGCGGCGAGAGCCAGAGCCAGGGATGCCAGCCCCAAGCGTGCTGTCATCTTTCTCGGATCGAATTTCATTTGTTATTCCTCCCATTTTCCAAAGATGTGCGATTGGACCATCCAGTCGCGGCTTGATCTTGCGTGTTGAAGAAGTCATTTCGCTTGGAGTTGCTCAGTTCCGCCGATGGACCGGGCTCACGACGCAGCTCACCCCTTGCGCCTACAACTTCCAGGCATCGAAGTGCCTCGAACGGTGTAATGTAGTCTTTGCTTAGCCGACCTGAGTGCCTGTCTCCGGCAGGAACATTTCAGGAATATCCTGGTAACAGACCGGTCGCAGGAAGCGCCGAATCGCCAGCGTCCCGACGCTGGTCGCGCCGAAGTTCGAAGAGGCCGGCCACGGTCCACCATGCACCATGGCATCCGAAACCTTGACGCCTGTCGGAAAGCCGTTGGCGAGGATGCGTCCAGCCTTTCGCTCTACGAGCGGAAGAAGTTTGCGAACGGTTTCATGATCGTCTTTCGAAAAATGAAGCGTCACCGTCAGCTGCCCTGTGAGCCCACGCGCGATGTCGATCATCTCCTCGATCGAACCGGCGCGTACGATCAGCCCGGTCGGACCGAAGACTTCCTCCGACAGCTGTGGGTTTTCGAGGAAGGTCGCAGCTTTTGTCTCGAAGAGGTATGGCGTTGCTTCGCGACCGGCAGGGTCACTGACGAGGACCTCGCTCACCCCGGCCTGTCGACGAAGCGCGTCGGCACCCTCGCGATATGCGCTTGCGATCCCATCGGTCAGCATGGTCTGCGGTTCCGTATCTTTGAGCTTCGCATGCGCGGCATCGCGAAACGCATCGGCCTCTTCACCGTCCAGCACGATGGCGAGACCCGGGTTCGTGCAGAACTGGCCGACACCCATTGTCAGCGAGCCCGCCCAGCCGGCTCCCAGCTCGGCGGCTTTCTCCGAAAGTACGCCCGGCAACAGGAACATCGGATTGATCGAGCCCATCTCTCCGAAGAAGGGAATGGGCTCCTCGCGCCCGGCGCAGAGATCGTAGAGCGCCTTGCCGCCTCCGAAGGACCCGGTGAAACCGACGGCCTTGATCAAGGGGTGAAGGACCAGTGCCTGCCCGACATCGCGGCTGCCGCCCTGGACTTGATTGAATACGCCCTTCGGCATTCCGGTCGCTTCCGCCGCGGCTGCGATTGCCTCTGCGACGAGTTCACAGGTTCCCGCATGCGCCTGATGCGCCTTGACCACGACGGGGCAGCCGGCAGCCAGCGCCGCCGCCGTATCGCCGCCGGCCGTGGAAAAGGCCAGGGGAAAGTTCGAGGCCCCGAAGACCGCGACCGGCCCGATCGGGCGCTGGATCATACGCAGATCCGGACCTGCGTCGCCGCCAGCCTCGTGGCGGAGATCCAGATAGTCTCCTTTGCGAATGTGGTCGGCGAAGAGCCGGAGCTGATTCGCCGTTCGGGGGAGCTCGACCGAGCGGATGCGGGGTTCGGGAAGCGCCGTCTCCGCCATTGCCATTGCCGTGATCGCGTCGACGCGTGCCTCGATTTCCACGGCGATCCGCTCGAGAAACGCAGCGCGCTCCTCGCGGCCCGTCGCTGCGTAGCGATCGAACGCACCTTCGGCAGCTTTCGCAGCTGCATCGACGAGCTGCGCATCGCCCTTGTGAATGGTGATAGGATCGCCGGTGGCCGGCGCGGTCTCGAAGGTGCCTCCGTTACCCGAAATCCATTCACCGCCGATGAAGTGCTTTCCGTGTGTGCCGGAACTCATAGTCTGCCTCCCTTCGAGCCGTGTGTCCTGCGAGCGTGTCCTGAGTGGCGAGAGGGCGACTTCGGACTTGTCTCGTCAGATAAAAAATATTATTGATCCGATGAAACAGCAAAACATCGGATGTTTCAAGCCCGCTGAGGAGTGAATTCATGAAAGCAGGTGAAACAGACAGGGCGAATGGCGCGGCATCATCGGGACGTGCGGACGCCGCTCTCACGACGCTTGGAAGGCGGATCGCCTCCGGGGCCTATGAAGTCGGCGCGGCTCTTCCGGTGGAGGCTGATCTTGCAAGTGAGCTTGGCGTTAGTCGTTCAACGATCCGCGAAGCCGTGCGCAGCTTGGTCACTCTGGGCATGGTAGAGGTGCGAACCAGAGCCGGAACCCGCGTTCGACCCAAGAGGGCATGGAACATCCTCAATCAGAATGTTCTCTGCTGGATGACGAGCTCCAGTGGCCAAGACAAAGAGCTCCTTCAGGCGATTGACGAGGCGCGGGAGATCTTCGAGCCGCAGGCGGCGGCACTTGCGGCGCAGCGGGCGAGCCGCTCCGATGTCGCGGCAATTTCGCGGGGTTATGAGGGGATGGCCGTGGCGGTAGAAGCAGACGACGCACAGGCGGCGATCCTCGCCGACCGAGAATTCCACCTGGCCATTCTCATGGCGACCGACAACCCGATCTTGATGGCCTTCGACACGGCAATCGACGCTGTGCTCGGCCTTCTTTTCGAGGTCGCTGCCGCCGAGCATTGGGAGGTCTTCCGGGCCAATCTTGAAAACCATCGGCGCGTGCTGGAAGCGATCCGCGACGGGAAGCCGGAGGAGGCATCGGAAGCCATGCGCGACACGATCGGTTTCACGCGAAGAAGTTTGCGAAAACACGTCTTCACTAATTGAGCGCCGACGAGGCTAGCTCTCCAGCCTCTCTGGATATGGCCTTCGGCATGGGCTGGTAGCGATAATCGCAATGCCGATCAGTCGCCGACCGCCTCGACACAACAGAACTACAAAGCACAGGACAGTTTCATGGCCCGCATTTCCTATCTGACGCGCATCGAGTTCGGTGATGGCGAGATCTCCCGCCTCCCGTATCTTCTCAAGGAGCTCGGAGTCGAGCGGCCGCTGATCGCGACGGATAAGGGTTTGGTGAGCACGGGGCTCGTGGCTCGCGTGACCGAAAATCTTGGCGATCACGCCGTTTATGACGGCACTCCCGCCAATCCGACGGAAGCAGCCGCTATCGAGGCTTTCGAAGTCTACAAAGGCAACGATTGTGACGGCATCATCGGGCTCGGTGGGGGCTCACCCATCGATCTGGCGAAGGCGGTGAGAATTCTCACCGGTCATCCGGCGCCCCTCGGCCAGTATGCTGCGGTCAATGGCGGTGTGCAGAAGATCACAGGCGACATCGCACCGATGATCGCGATTCCGACGACCGCTGGAACCGGCTCCGAAGTCGGTCGCGCTGCCGTCATCATCACCGATGAGGGTCGCAAACTCGGGATCATTTCGCCCTATATGCTGCCCGATATTGCGCTCTGCGATCCGGAATTGACCCATGGCCTGCCGGCAAAGCTGACGGCGGCAACCGGCATGGACGCGCTGACCCATTGCCTCGAGACCTACATGGCATCGGCCTATAATCCGCCAGCCGACGGCATTGCGCTTCACGGGCTGGGCCTCGCTCTCAAGTCCCTCGAAAAGGCCGTTTCGGACGGCTCCGACAGAGACGCCCGGCGCGATATGATGGCGGCGGCGCTGGAGGGCGCGATGGCCTTCCAGAAAGGCCTCGGAGCGGTCCACGCCCTTACCCATCCGCTCGGCGCCATCCGCTCGCTCAATCTTCATCATGGGACGCTGAACGCCGTGCTTCTGCCGGAGGTCCTGCGCTTCAACCGCTCCGTGATCGGCGAAAAATGGGACGTGATGGCGCAGCTGATCGGGCAGGCCCCCGATGACTATGTGACGGAACTCAATGCCCGGATCGGCATGCCCTCAGGGCTTGCCGAGATGGGTGTCACCGAAGCCATGATGGAAGAGGTTTCGGAGGCGGCACTCCATGATCACTGCCACCTGACGAACCCCCGCACGGCGACCCGCGAGGAGTATCTGGACATTCTTCGGAAGAGCGCCTGAAGCGGCCATTATCGGAGCGAACCGGAGCGAATTTGACATTTGAGCCCCGTTCGCGCCGAGGTCCATTTCAAGTGTCGAAATCAAAAGATCGATTAGGAACAGCGTTTTAACTCGTGATTCTCTGAAACCGGCATTCGCTTTGAACGTGCTGCTAACGCAAGGCGAATGTCGAAACCGAAGCGCTTGTCGCAAATTGACTTTAGCGGCTCGGCGAGGAGCGATCCGCCGCGCTTCTGCATGAAAGCCTGTCGGTCGCCTACCCGGACCGACGCCAAACTGATGCAAAAGGCGATCGTGAAGCTCGGCGCATTTGCCCGAAACACCGGCATCGAACTGCGCTAGAGCTATGTCCGCGTCTCTAGACGAGCCACGATCATGGTCGGGCGGTGCCGCCATGCCAAGCAGTTCAAGCGCGCCAATCGGGAGCGGACGTTCCGACGCACAAGGCCAGGCGGCGGCTGGTGCGCGACAACCGGCGCAACGCTCAGAGCGCGAAATGCCTGGCGAGTTCATCCATATCGATATCAAGAAGCTTGGCCGCTTCGAGCGCATGGGGCATCGCATCACCGGCGATCAAAATCGGGGCTCTGTTCGATCAGCGTGCGCCGATCCATCATGAGTTTGGTCATCGGGGAACGTCCTTGGTTCGCTTGAGTCTCGCAACTCGAACCTACCGCGGATCCCTCGGTGGCCGCTAAGCGACACTACATTCCGGGACATGACCCTCGTATGAAAGCAAGGGGCGGGGTGTGCTGGTCGATTTCGAGCACTTTGAACCCGTCCGGCACGGGAAAAGATCGCGCATAACGCAAAAAGCCCCCGACGATCGCTCGCCGGGGGCTTTTTCAGGATGCAGCGTCCAGAGACGTCGCTGCGGTTTTTATTCCGCGTCGTCCTTGTTGCCCTTGAGGGCTGCACCGAGAATGTCGCCGAGCGATGCGCCCGAGTCGGACGAACCGAACTGTGCGACGGCTTCCTTCTCTTCGGCGATCTGCAGCGCCTTGATCGACAGACCGACCTTGCGGGCCTTCTTGTCGAACTGGGTAACGCGAGCATCGAAGGTCTGTCCGACCGAGAAACGCTCCGGGCGCTGCTCGTCGCGGTCGCGGGCGAGATCGGAACGGCGGATGAAGGCCGACAGATCGGTGTCCACGATCTTGGCTTCGATGCCGCCATCGGTGACAGCCGTTACTTCGCAGGACACGACCGAACCACGGCGCACGTCGCCAGCTTCGGCAGCCTCGACGAACGGATCGCCGCCAACCTGCTTCATGCCGAGCGAGATACGCTCCTTCTCGACATCGACGTCGAGAACCTGGGCCTTGACGAGATCACCCTTGTTGAACTCTTCGATGACCTGCTCGCCCGGACGGTTCCAGTCGAGGTCGGAAAGGTGGACCATGCCGTCCACATCGCCTTCCAGGCCGATGAAGAGACCGAACTCGGTCTTGTTCTTGACTTCGCCCTCGACGATCGCGCCAACCGGGAACTTCT
This sequence comes from Fulvimarina fulva, assembly GCF_039652615.1. Classification (NCBI taxonomy): domain Bacteria; kingdom Pseudomonadati; phylum Pseudomonadota; class Alphaproteobacteria; order Hyphomicrobiales; family Aurantimonadaceae; genus Fulvimarina; species Fulvimarina fulva. The sequence goes on along the minus strand of NZ_JBDJAC010000001.1, from coordinate 751,508 downwards.
CTGCGAACGCGTCCCACGGATTCTGAAGCGTCTGCTTCAGGCCGAGCGAGATGCGGCGCTTGTTCGGGTCGACTTCCAGAACCACGACCTCGACCTCCTGAGAGGTGGCGAGGATCTTGCCCGGATGGACGTTCTTCTTCGTCCAAGACATCTCGGAGACGTGGATGAGTCCTTCGATGCCCGGCTCCAGTTCGACGAACGCACCGTAGTCGGTGATGTTCGTGACGCGGCCGGTGACCTTGACGCCCATCGGATACTTGACGCCGATGCCGTCCCACGGATCGGCTTCGAGCTGCTTCATGCCGAGCGAGATGCGGTGGGTGTCCTGGTTGATCCGGATGATCTGGACCTTCACGGTCTGACCGATCTGCAAGATCTCCGTCGGATGGTTCACGCGGCGCCATGCCATGTCGGTGACATGGAGGAGGCCGTCGATGCCGCCGAGATCGACGAATGCACCGTAATCCGTGATGTTCTTGACGATACCGTCGACGACCTGACCCTCTTCGAGATTCTGGACGATCTCGGAGCGCTGCTCGGCGCGGCTCTCTTCAAGAACCGTACGGCGCGAGACAACGATGTTGCCGCGGCGCTTGTCCATCTTCAGGATTTGGAACGGCTGTGGGGTATTCATCAGCGGCGTCACGTCGCGGATCGGACGGATGTCCACCTGCGAACGCGGAAGGAAGGCCACGGCACCATCAAGATCGACCGTGAAGCCGCCCTTGACCTGGTTGAAGATCTGGCCTTCGACCTTCTCGTTTTCGTTGAACTTGGCTTCGAGACGGATCCAGCTCTCCTCGCGGCGAGCCTTGTCGCGCGACAGGACGGCTTCACCGAGAGCGTTCTCGATGCGCTCGACATAAACCTCGACTTCGTCGCCAACCGAAAGGTCGCCGTCGCGGCCCTTGGCGCCGAATTCCTTGAGGGCGACTCGGCCCTCGACCTTCAGACCGACGTCGACGACGGCCATATCCTTCTCGATCGCGACGACGGTTCCCTTGACCACCGTTCCTTCGGCAACGTCCTGCTCATGGAACGAGGCCTCGAGCATCGAGGCGAAATCGTCGCGAGAGGGATTCAGATTTGACATTCGTTCTCCTTGAAGAACCCCTCCGGCCGCTTTGCCGAGCCCTGGAGAGGTTATGCGCCATTGGTCAGCTGAACTGACCCGGTTCGTGTTTCGATGATCCGAAATCGGGTTCCGCCCGCATTCGACGCATCTAAACGCGTCTGAGCGGGCCTGGCGGTGACCGATCGAAATTTCGAGTGAGGTCGATGCCGCCGTCTGGCGCAGGGGAACGCCGGTCCGGACCGTTTTGATCGAAGCTGCCGATCTAGCCGAAAACCTGTTCGTACATGACCGAAAAGGGCGCGCTCCCTTGACGAGAGCCGCCCCACAAACTCCATTCCGCTCTTTAAGATATTTGCGCGTCTATGAGACTGCAAGCTTTACGGAACACGCCGTCTATACTCAATTCACTGGTATCCAGCAAGTGGGCGTCTTCGGCGGGTTTCAGCGGCGAGACGGCGCGGTTGCTGTCCCGGTCGTCCCGCTGACGCACTTCTTCCAGAATGCGCTCATAGACGACCGTTCTACCCTTTGCGTTCAGTTCGTCCGTGCGGCGGCGAGCCCGCACCTCCGCGCTTGCGGTCACGAAGATCTTCACGTCCGCGTCCGGGCAGATCACCGTCCCGATATCGCGCCCGTCGAGCAGGGCGCCATCCGGCCGCGCGGCAAAGCCGCGCTGAAACGCATTAAGGGCCTGGCGGACACCCTGATGGGCCGCGACTCGGGAGGCGAGTTCGCCGGCCTCTCGTCCGCGAAGCGCGGTCTCGTCGATATCGCCGGTGTCGAGATCTTGCGCCACAGGCGTCATCTGATCCGGGTCGTCGAGATCAAGACTGAGTTCCTGCGCCTTTCGGCCCACAGCCCGGTAGAGAAGCCCGGTATCGAGATAGGGAAGGCCGTAATGGATCGCGAGGCGCTTTGCGAGCGTGCCCTTTCCGGCCGCCGCGGGGCCGTCGATTGCGATGACGGGAGGTTTGGGCATGCGATCTATCTTTCGTCGGGATTGGTTTCGGTTTGTCCGGCAGGCTTCGGCAGTTCGATGCGACCTCTGTCATCGAGCACAAGGAGGATCGCCGCGATCATCGCACCCATGAGATAGGGAATCGCGATCATGAAGATGATGAGTTCGAGCTGGCCGAACCAGCGGGCAACGGTCAGAAGGCCGTCGAGAACGCCGTTGCCGGTGTCGAGCGCACTATCGACCGGGCCCCCTGTGAGCTTCGCCGTTTGCCGGTTTGCAGCTTCAGTCTGCCAGATGACGGCGACGATGGCGCAGACCCCGAAGAAAAGCGGCATCGGAAGCAGCGAGAGCAAGCGCCCGCGCAAGGTGGCGTGACTGGCTTTCAGCCCACGCGCGCGCCAGCGTCCATAGATGAAGGACAGCGGGAGAAAAAAGACAAGGACGAAGACGCCGCCGATCATGGCGTTTCTACCGGCCTGGCCCGAACGTCCATTGCAAGCTTTGAAGCGTCGACAGATGCAGGCCTGACATGGAAGTTGAGGGGCTCGCTCACGGCTTGGACGCCCCGTCGGAAATGTCGCCTCCGAATTCGCGCATCATGTCGGGAAATTCGGGAAAGCTCGTCGCGATCATACGGCCGTCGTCGACCGTGACCGGATTTTCGCAGGCAAGACCCAGAACAAGAAAGCTCATCGCGATCCGGTGATCGAGATGGGTGACGACGGTTCCGCCGCCATAGCCTTTGCCATCGGGATCGCCATTGACGATCAGCCAGTCTTCGCCCTCCTCGTGGGAGATATTGTTCGCGGCAAGACCTGCGGCAACGGCGGACAATCGATCGGACTCCTTGACCCGCAGCTCATCGAGACCGCGCATGACCGTTCTGCCTTTTGCGAAGGCGGCGGCGATGGCTAGAACCGGATATTCGTCGATCATCGACGGCGCTCGTTCCGGCGGAACCTCAGTCCCGGTCAGGTTGGAATGGCGAATGCGCAGATCGGCGACATCCTCGCCGCCCTCGCTGCGCGATTGCAGGATTTCGATCGACCCACCCATTTCCCGGAGGGTCTCGATCAGTCCGGTGCGCGTCGGGTTCATCAGGACGTTTTCGATGGTGACATCAGAGCCTGGAACGATGAGACCGGCGACGATCGGGAAGGCGGCAGAGGAGGGATCGCCGGGCACCTGGAAATCCGCGAGGCCCTTCAGATCGCCCTGACCTTCGAGGCGAATATGCCGTGAACCATCCGCTTTTGACTCGACCTCGATCGACGCGCCGAATCCCGCCAGCATTTTCTCGGTGTGATCGCGGGTCATCACGGGCTCGACCACCGTGGTGACGCCCGGCGTGTTGAGACCCGCAAAGAGAACCGCGCTCTTTACCTGCGCCGAGGCCATCGGCACCCGGTATTCGATGGGTGCGGTCGCTTTCGGACCATGAAGCGACAGCGGAAGACGGTCCCTTGACCGCGCGACGACCTGAACGCCCATCTCCCGCAACGGATCGAGAACTCGCCCCATCGGGCGTTTGGAGAGCGAGGCATCCCCGATGAAGGTGGAGCCGAAATTGTAGGCTCCGACCAGTCCCATCGTGAGACGCGCTCCGGTTCCGGCATTGCCGAAATCGAGGGGCTCTTGCGGTTCGAGAAGGCATCCGTTGCCAACGCCATCCACAATGAACGCATCGCCGTCTTTGCGGATCTGCGCGCCCATGGCGACCATCGCGCGGCCGGTCGCAAGAACGTCCTCGCCCTCCAGAAGGCCGCTCACGCGCGTCGTGCCGCTTGCAAGGCCGCCGAACAGGAACGCCCGATGCGAGATCGATTTGTCTCCCGGCACGCGTGAGGTGCCGGTGAGAGGGCGTCCGCCTGCGGCGCGCAGGGGTCGAGGGGTCTGTTTATCGCTCTGCATGCGCGTCTTCTCTTCAGTCGTCTTGCGGAACGCGATCCGCATCGTTCGCCGCGCCTTATTGCCTTCTCAGTCGATGCTTTGACAAGGCGAGGGGCAACACGTAAGGCCAAGTCCGTTTTACGTAGCCCCATGACGTTCAAGATGGATATCGTGGAGCAGCCGCCGCAGATAGGTACGCTGGCTGGCGCGTCGCAGGGTCTGAAACCCTCCGCGCCCTTTCAGCGTACCCGATGAAACGAAGCAGATCGACGACGTCTTCAAACGAGGCAGATATGGCCAAACCCGAACTTGGAACCAAGCGGATCGACCCGGAAACGGGCCGCAAATTTTACGACCTGAACAAGGACCCGATCGTCTCTCCCTATACGGGCAAGAGCTATCCGCTGTCATTCTTCGAGGGCGAGCCCGAGAGCAAGGCCGCTGAACCGGAGGAAGAGGAAGAGGCGGAAGTCGAGACCGAATCCGACGACAAGACCGTTTCGCTGAACGACGTCGAAGACGAGGAAAGCGAAAAGGCGGATACCAAGTCTCCAGACATCGACGAGACCGATGACGAAGACGTCACCGTGGACGACGACGATGACGACGACACGTTCCTTGCCGATGACGACGATGACGACGACGATGTTTCCGACATTCTGGGCGGCGGCCGGGACGACGACGAGGAATCCTGATCGTCGTTCAGGCTGTGGTTTGCGCGGCGGATCACCACCCGCCGCGGCAGCCGAGAATTTTGTTGGGGCGGGAGTGCGGAAAACCGCTTGACCGCTCCTCGCCTCTCGACTACACCGCCGCCATCACGAAGCGACGCTACTCAGGGCGTGGCGCGAAACGCGAGATAATCGCGGCGTGGGGCTATAGCTCAGCTGGGAGAGCGCTACAATGGCATTGTAGAGGTCAGCGGTTCGATCCCGCTTAGCTCCACCATTTTCCTTCCAGTTTTCCGGTCAGACAAAAGATTTCGCACGGCGTTCCCGACACGTTGGGCTTACTTTAATCTCCAGCGACGCAGAAAATCGCTCAGGCCACCTTCTCGGCGAAGGTCCGGTGCGACGGATGCGCCGCTGCCTCCCGATCAGTCTCGCAAGCCCGGCCTTCCGCGCTAATTCGCCGGATTGCAAAAGGAGGCTGGGCGTTGGCGGCAAAAGCGACTCTTTCTAAACAAGACATCGAGATCGTCTTCCAGCGTCTGTCGGAAGAAATGCCCGGGCGCACGAAGACTGCGAAAGGGCCGAAGGATCAGCCGGATCCCTTCCGGTCCGTCGTTTCATGCATTCTCTCGGCTCAAAGCCGCGACACCAACACGAAGACCGCGACGGATCAGCTTTTTGCGCTGGCCCAAACGCCCGATGGCATACTCGCCCTTGATGACGAAGCGATCGCAACGGCGATCAAACCCTGCGGGCTTTACAACAACAAAACCCGATCACTGAAAAAGCTCTGCACGGCGCTTATCGACAAGCATGACCGAAACGTTCCCCAGACGCGCGAAGGCCTGATGAGCCTGCCGGGCGTCGGGCGCAAATGCGCCGATATCGTCATGAGTTTCACATTCGATGCGGACGTGATCGCAGTCGACACCCATGTTCATCGCGTCTCGAACCGAATCGGGCTGACCGACGCCAGGACCGCCGATCAGACAGCCGCTCAGTTGGAAAAGATTGCGCCAGATTGGGCCCTCCACGACGGACATTTCTGGCTAATTCAATTCGGCAAGGCGGTCTGCGTGTCGCGAAAGCCCAAATGCGAAGTTTGTCCCGTCAACGACCTGTGCCTCTATTTCGCCGCAACAGGTGCGAGCTGACCCGATCAGTCTTCGCTGATCGTGCCCAGCAGCGCTTGCGCCCGGGCACGGCCTTTGCGCGCGAACCAATGGACGCAGCAGATGAGGAAACCGTTTTCCACCCAGCCATCGTCGACGGCTCGCAGGAGGTCCTCAACGGGGGTGAGGATTGGATGGATGTCTTCATCTTCTTCCGCCTTGCCCGCATGCGCCTTCATTTCCGAGGGGTCGATGATGGCAAGGAACACGTTGACATGTTCCGTCGTGAGCCCTGGCGTGCTCAGCATCGAGAAGCACCGCTCTATGGCCTTCGCGGTCATCCCGGTTTCTTCGGTGAGTTCCCGTGCAGCGGCCGTTTCGACGTCTTCGCCCGCATCGACGAGACCTGCAGGAAGTTCGATCGCAGCCGCCTTGTTCAGTGCGATCGCTGACCCGATGCGGAACTGGCGGATGACCGCGATCGAATCGGTCTTCGGGTCATAGGGAATGACCACCACGACCTCTCCGGTCTCCAGAAAATCGCGCTGCACGCCCGTCGCGCGTGTTACGCCGTCGAACCTTTCATGCTCGAGGACAGTGCGCGTATACGGCCAGAAGCCATCCGCGATCGGCTCTTTGTGCTTGATCTCGAAGTCGAGCGGCTGATCGGCCAGCTGATCGCGATAGGAGTGCGGGCTCATTGCGAAACGGCTCCTGTATGTCGAGTCTCGATATCGAAGGCTGCGGCCATCAGGGCCTTGGTATAGTCGGTCTGCGGCGCGTCGAAGATCTGGTCTGCCGAGCCGCGTTCAACCACCTCGCCATTGCGCATGACGATGACCTCGTTGGCCAGAGCGCGAACGACCTTCAGGTCGTGACTGATGAATAGATAGGCGAGATTATGCTTTTCCTGCAGATCCCGCAGCAGGTCGACGACCTGCGCCTGAACGCTCATATCGAGGGCGCTGGTCGGCTCGTCCAGCATCACGAAGCGCGGATTGAGCACCATGGCACGGGCGATCGCGATGCGCTGGCGCTGGCCGCCCGAGAATTCGTGAGGGAAGCGGAAGCGGGTCGCCGGGTCGAGCCCGGTCTCTTTCAGGGCCTGAACCACGCGCTCGTCCCGCTCATCTCTCGAAAGCTTGGGTTCGTGAATGCGAAGGCCCTCTGAAATGATGTCGGCTACCGGCATGCGCGGCGAGAGCGAGCCGAAGGGATCCTGAAAGACGATCTGGATCTTCTCCCGGAGCGGCTTCATCTCCTTGATCGAAAGCTGGTCTATCCGTTGTCCGTCGAAGACGATCTCGCCTGTGGAGGATATCATCCGCGTGAGCGCCAGTCCGAGGGTCGTCTTGCCCGATCCCGATTCGCCGACCACGCCCACCGTCTGTCCCGCGCGAACGGTCAGATCTATGCCGTCGACGGCCTTCACGTGATCGGTGGTGCGACGAAAGAACCCCGTCTTGATCGGAAACCAGACTTTCACATTCCGGGCTTCCATCACCTTTTCCGCGTTGGCGTTCGCCGCCGGCGGACGTCCTTTCGGCTCGGCAGCCAGCAGATGCCGGGTATAGTCATGCTGCGGGTTCTCGAAGATTTCCCGCGTCTGCCCTTCCTCGACGATCCTGCCCTTCGTCATCACGCATACCCGGTCGGCGATCTTCCGCACGATGCCGAGGTCGTGGGTGATGAACAGCATCGCCATGCCGTTCTCGCGTTGCAACTTGTTCAGGAGCTCGAGAATCTGCGCCTGTACCGTCACGTCGAGCGCAGTCGTCGGCTCGTCCGCAATGAGAAGATCCGGCTCGTTGGCGAGCGCCATCGCGATCATCACACGCTGGCGCTGGCCGCCGGAGAGCTGATGCGGATAGGCGTTCAGCCGCTTTTCGGGATCGCGAATGCCGACCTGATGCAGGAGTTCCAGAGTGCGCTTTCGGGCCGGTTCGTCCCGCATGCCGCGATGGATCCGCAGAACTTCCGTCACCTGCTTCTCGATCGAGTGCAGCGGATTGAGTGAGCTCATCGGCTCCTGGAAGATGACCGAAATCCTGTTGCCGCGCGTCTTGCGCAGGTTCTCGTCCGACGCATTCAACAGGTCCAGACCGTCGAAATGAATGGCGCCGCCGGGATGGCTTGCGGCAGGGTAGGGCAGCAGCTTCAGGATCGACATCGCCGAAACCGATTTGCCCGAGCCCGACTCACCGACCAGCGCGAGAGTCTCGCCGGGTGCGATCGAGAACGAAACGCCGCCGACCGCGATCTGCGTGTTGCCGCCTTGGGTGAAGGCCACCTGCAAGTCCTCGACCGTCAGGATCGGCTTCTCGCTCTTGATCTTCGTTTGCGTCTCGCTCACGGCTGCATGTCCTTGGAAGATTGGGTCGGCTTCAGGCGGGCTGAGCGGAGGTGGGTAATACTGTGTCTGAGTCCGGCGCGTGATCGCTTTGCGGTCGGTGGCTGTGCCCCGCATCGTGCAATGTGTGGTCGGCGCAGTTTTCGTATTCGATCTCCACGGTCGCATGCTCGATCGAAAAACGCTCTTTCAGCTTTGCCTTGATCGCGCGGATGATATTCGGTCCATCGGCGTTTTCTTCGATACAGGCGTGCAGCGTTGCCATCGGGCGCTCCGGCGTCAGCGACCAGATGTGCACGTGATGAACCTCTACCAGGCCGTCCACCGAAGAGACGAGTGCCGTCTTCAGCGCCTTGACGTCGATTTCTTGCGGCGTGCCTTCCAGCAGAACATGCCCCGCATCGCGGACGAGCCTATAGGCCGCAACGAGGATGATGATCGAGACGAGAACCGACAGAATCGGATCGATCGGCATCCAGCCGGTCCAGATGATGATGCCAGCGGCAACGATCGCGGCGACGGAGCCAAGAAGGTCTCCCAGAACATGGAGGACCGCGCCGCGAATATTGAGATTGTCGCGATCAGCGCCGTGGAGAATGAAGAAGACCGCGATATTGACGATTAGGCCGGCGACGGCGACGGCCATCATGGTGTCGCCCAGAATCTCGTCCGGCGACATCAGCCGGACGATCGCCTCGTAAGCGATAAAGCCGGCTATCATGAAAAGAGCGAGCCCGTTGACGAAGGCGACCAGAACCTCGAACCGGTCGTAGCCATAGGTGCGCTTCGCATCGCCTGGTTTCCGGGAGAGGCGAAACGCAAAATAGCCGAGCGTCAGGGCAGCGAAATCGGTCAGCATGTGACCGGCATCGGCGAGGAGGGCGAGTGAGCCGGAGATGAGACCGCCCACCACCTCCACCAGCATGAAAGTGCCGGTCAGGACCGCCGCGATCGCAATCCGCTTTTCATTGGCTCCATGGGCGTGACCCTTGAAGCCGTGCGAATGCGAATGGCCGGAATGGTCATGCCCGTGATCGTGCGAGCCGTGGCCGTGTTTGTGATCGCTCATCAGCCGAAGCTCTTGCGTGGGTCGAAGGCGTCGCGAACCGCTTCACCGATAAAGACCAGCAGCGATAGCATGAGGCTGATCACGATGAAGCCGGAAAAGCCCAGCCACGGAGCCTGAAGATTGTTCTTGCCCTGGGCAAGAAGCTCTCCGAGCGATGGCGAACCGGGCGGAAGACCGAAGCCCAGGAAGTCGAGCGAGGTTAGCGTCGTGATCGAGCCGTTGAGGATGAAGGGAAGGAAGGTCAGCGTCGCGACCATGGCGTTCGGCAGAAGATGCCGCCACATGATCGTCAGATCACCGACACCGAGAGCGCGGGCCGCACTGACATATTCGAAGTTTCGGGCGCGCAGGAATTCGGCACGTACCACCCCGACGAAGGCGACCCATGAGAAGAGGAGCATGATCCCGAGCAAAATCCAGAAGCCCGGAGGCAGGATAGCGGCGATGATCAGCAGGAGATAGAGCACCGGGATCGACGACCAGATTTCGATGAAACGCTGGAAGATCAGGTCCGTCCAGCCGCCGAAATAGCCCTGGACCGCACCGGCCGCGACGCCGATCACCGCTGAAGCTGCAGTCAGGATCAGACCGAACAGCACCGAGATTCGGAATCCGTAGATCAGGCGCGCAACCACATCCCGGCCCTGATCGTCGGTGCCGAGCCAGTTCATGTTGCCGAAGGTGCAGTTCTTGTCGTTTACCCCGTCCGGGTAACGCGAGCACGCTTCCTCCTCGCTCATCGTCCATGCGGGTGGCGAGGGCGCGGGCGAGGGGATTTCGTTGTTGACCGTCTGATAGGAGTACCGGATCGGCGGCCAGATTTCCCAGCCATTGGCGTCGATCTCATCCTGCACGAACGGATCGCGATAGTTGGTCACCGGCAGGAAGCCGCCAAACACCTCTTCCGGATAATCGACGACGATCGGATAGTAGAACTCACCCTTGTAGGAGACGAGGAGAGGTTTGTCGTTGGCGATCAGTTCGGCAAAGCTGGTCAGAATGAAGAGGATCAGGAAGATCCAGAGCGACCAGTATCCGCGTCGGTTCGCCTTGAAGTTCTGCCAGCGTCTCTTGTTGAGCGGGGAGAGCTTCGGCCGCTTCACGAACTCGGATTCCGGCGCCATCTGCGCGATGCCGCTCGTTTGCTCGCGCGCAATCTCGGCCGAGCGCTCGTCGTCATGCTCCTGCCTGTGTGACGGATCGTTCTTCAGGCGGTCCTTCATGGCGTCATCCATCGCTCAGACCTCCCGGCTCTCGAAGTCGATCCGCGGATCGATCCAGGTATAGGTGAGATCGGAGATCAGCGTCGTCACGAGGCCGATCAGCGAGAAGATGTAGAGCGTACCGAAAACCACCGGATAGTCGCGCTGATAGATCGACTGGAAACCAAGATATCCAAGTCCGTCGAGAGAGAAGATCGTCTCGATCAGCAGCGAGCCGGAAAAGAAGGCGGCAATGAAGGCGCCCGGAAAGCCGGCGACGATGATGAGCATCGCATTGCGAAAGACGTGGCCGTAGAGAACGCGCCGCTCGGTGAGCCCCTTTGCGCGCGCCGTCGTCACATACTGCTTGCGGATCTCGTCGAGGAACGAGTTCTTGGTCAGCAGCGTCGTCGTCGCGAAGGCCGAAAGCGCGAGCGCGATCAGCGGCAGTGTCAGATGCCAGAAATAGTCCGGTACGACGCGGGTCGCGCAATTCGGCAGATCAAACACCGGCGACCAGGGCGCGCACCATCGTCCGTCGATTCCGTCGGAGAGCAGGCCTCGTAGCGGGAACCAGTCGAAGAATGAACCGCCGGCAAAGAGCACGATGAGCAGAACGGCGAACAGAAAGCCGGGAATTGCATAGGCGACGATCACGATTCCCGAGGTCCAGATATCGAAACTCGACCCGTCGTGCAGCGCCTTGCGGATCCCGAGCGGGATCGAGATCAGATAGGAGAGAAGCGTGATCCAGATACCGAGCGAGATCGACACCGGCATCTTTTCGAGGATCAGCTCCCAAACCGAGATCGAGCGGAAATAACTCTCGCCGAAATCAAAGCGGGCGTAATCCCAGAGCATTTTGCCAAAGCGTTCGAGGGGAGGGCGGTCGAAGCCGAACTGCTGCTCGAGACGCTGGATGAATTCCGGATCGAGGCCTTGAGCGCCACGATAGCTGGAGCTGTCGCCGCCCTGTCCGCCGCCGCCAAAATCGCCGCCGCCACCGCCGGACACACGGTCGGTCGCGCTACCTGCGTCGCCCTGAAGCGTCGCGATGACCTGCTCGATCGGTCCTCCCGGCGCGAACTGTATGACGATGAAGGAAATCGCCATGATGCCGACCAGCGTCGGTATCATCAAAAGCAGACGGCGGAGGACATAGGCACCCATGCGGGGGTCATTCTCCTGAACGGTTACGCCATGGAACCGACGAATGGGCGGCGAAGCGTTCCAAACTGTGTCGGTTCGCCCTCACTAGCAGGCTGGCGCCAAAGGGCAAAACGGAGCGATAATGGCGGCGCCCCGCGAGAAGACAATAGGGTTGCGACGCTGGCTCAGGCCTTGCCGATCGCGGCAGCCTTCTCCTTGTCGAACCACCAGAGGCTTTCGACCGGCCAGCCATAGTCGGGCTTAGGCGTATCGAATCCGAACATATCCCAGTAGGCGACGCGGTGCGCATCGGAGTGAATGTTGGGAATCCAGTCGAGGCGCCAGCGCAGGACCCTGTCGAGTGCGCGCATCGCGGTGACCAGGTCCTTGCGGCTGGTCACCCGTCCGACATGCTCGATCAACCTGTCCACCGCCTCGCTCTTCATGCCGGGATAGTTCGACGAGCCTTGCCGGTCCGCCGTCTCGCTGCCGAAGAGAGAGCGCAGACCGTTAGTGGTTGGGGTCGGGGATATCCCGGCCGCATGGCCGATCATGTCAAAATCGAACCGATTCGTGCGGTCGGTATATTGCGCTGCATCGACCACGCGGATCGACGCATCAATCCCGATCGCCTGGCAGGTTTGAACGAATTTGCCGTAGACGCGGGCAAATCCGGGATCGTCCACGAGATATTCGAGACGGAAAGGCTGTCCGCTCTTGTCGAGGATCCGCCCACCCTGCCGCTCGTATCCTGCCTCCTGGAGCAAAGCCAGCGCTGCTCGCAAATGCTCGCGATCGCGGCCCGACCCGTCGGAGACCGGCTGGGTCCAGGGTTCGCCAAACACTTCCTCAGGAATTTCGCCGCGCAAAGGTTCGAGTAGGGCGAGTTCGGCCTGAGACGGCATGCCTTCAGCTTTGAAGTCTGAATTTTCGAAGCAGGAGTCCGAGTGCTCGTAGAGGCCGTAGAACATGTTTTGATTGGTCCAGACGAAGTCGAAGCACAGGTTGATGGCGCGCCTGACACGCGTATCGGAGAACCTTTCCCGGCGCTGGTTCAAAGCCCAGCACTGAAACTTCGGAAACAGTTCCGCTGGAAACTCCCGCTTGACGATCTCGCCGCTCGCGATCGCCGGGAAATTGTACTCCGTTGCCCAACTCTTCGAGGTGAACTCCTCGCGGAACGTGATGAGGCCCTTCTTGAACGCTTCCAGAGCCGTCTGGCGCTCACGGAAGAAGTCGAGTCTCAAAGTCTGGAAATGATCGAGCCCTTTGGCAAATCCATGGTCCTTGGCCCAGTAGTCATCGCGCTTTTCGTATTCAATAAATCGCCCGAATTCGTAGCGACCGACCGTGTAACGACCAGTGCCGGGAATGATCTCGTCGGTCAGATCGTCAAGTGTCCGCCCTTCGAAAAACGCCTTGGAAAGGATCGGCAGCGACAGGACACCGATCGCATCCTGATAGTTCTGGTTTTCGCCAAAGGCGATCCGAACCCTCCGCTCGTCGAGAACCTCGGCGGATTTGAAATCTCTCAGTGCGATCTGGATCGACGGATGACCATTTTCGGCGAGCGTCTCGTAGGAAAAGACGACATCGTCCGGTGTAACGGTGTCACCGGTCGAAAACCTCGCTTCAGGCCTCAATTCAAAGTCGAATTCGAGGCGGTTCTGCGAAACGGTGACAGTCTCCGCGATCGCGCCATAGATAGCATCGGGCTCATCGAGGCTGCTGGTCATCAAGCCTTCGTAGAGAAGGTTCATGCGTGGAGGGGCGTTCCCCTTCAGCACCAGCGTGTTCAGCGTATCGAACGTCAGGACGGATTGGTTAAATGCCCAGTTCGGCGCGGAAAACGCGAATGTGCCACCTTGTGGTGCATCGGGGTTGGCATAGTCGAAATGGTCAAAATCCTTGGCGTATTTCAGCTCGCCGAACGCCGACAACCCGTGCAACGGAACACCTGTCTCCACCTCGGCAAGCGCTTCGCGAAGCGGCAGGGCGAGCGTTGCCGCCGAGCCCATGACCAGCTGTCCAAACCGCCGACGGGTCAGATGCGTCAACGCTCCCGCCATCAGTTCGCCGTCCCTTGCGCTTCGCTCGCTTCGGCTCTCGATGCCTGCTGTTCGGCCGCCGATTTCGTCCACCAGGAGAACGGATCGATGCCGGCATAGTCCGGGCTGTCCTCGGGGATGACGAATTTGTCCCAATAGGCGAGCCAGATCTCAGGCTTGTTCCACTGGGGAACGACGTAATATTCCCACTTCATGACGCGATCCATCGCCCGCGTCGCCGCCACCAGATCCTTGCGGTTCTCGGCATAGACGATGTTGTTGATCAGCTGATCCACCGCCTTGTTCTTGATGCCCGCATAATTGCGGCTGCCGGGGGAGTCCGCCGCCTCGCTTGAAAAGAAGTCGCGCTGCTCGTTTCCGGGTGAGAGCGACTGCGGATAATAGCGCATGCCAACCATCTCAAAGTCGAAATTGCGCATGCGTTCCACATACTGGTTGGAGTCGACGATGCGAATATTCACGTCGATACCCAGTCTGCGCAGATCGCGGGCATAGGGCTCCAATGTCCGCGTGTCGCGCGGGTCGTTGCCCAGCATCTCGATCGAGAACTGCTCGCCCGTCTTGCTGTCGATCAACCTGTTGCCCTTGAGCTCGTAGCCGGCCTCCTGGAAGAGGTTCAGGGCTTCGCGCAGATAGATGCGAGATTGGCTCCGATCGGTATAGTCGGGAAGGGTGAATTCCTCGGTGAAGACTTCGTCTGCAATTTCGCCACGAAGCGGTTCCAGGAATTTCAGCTCGCGCTCGCTCGGCAAACCGGTCGCCGCGAGCTCGCTGTTGTCGAAGTAGCTGTCCTGCCGCTGATAGAGGTCGTAGAACAGCGTCCGGTTCATTTCCTGAAAATTGTAGATCAGCGTCAGCGCCTCGCGGACGCGGCGATCCTGAAACTTCTCCAGCCGGTTGTTCAGAACATAGGCCTGCATGGACGACACCTGACCGTCGGGAACGACCTTCTGGATGACGTCACCGTTCTCGGCAGCTGGAAAATTATAGCCTTCAGCCCAACGCTGGGAGGAGTTTTCCAGTCGATAGTCTTCGAGACCGCCCTTCTTGAACGCCTCCCAGGAGGCGCTCTCATCGCGGAAATAGGTGTAGTCGATGCGCTCGAAATTGTATCGCCCGACGCGCGTCGGTTTATCCCAGCCCCAATAGTCCGGCACCCGTTCCCAATCGATCGACTGACCGGGCTGGAAGCCCGCGATTCGGTAGGGACCCGAGCCGAGCGGCGGAACGCTCGTCGGTTGGCTGATGTCGCGCTTTTTCCCGTTCTCGTCCGTGCCTTCCCAGTAGTGTTTGGGAAGCACCGTCATGTCGCCCACGATCTGAGGCAATTCCCGATTGCCTGTCTGGTCGAAGGTGAACGTCACTTCGCGCTCGCCCGTTTTCTCCGCCTTTTCGATATTGTGATAATAGGCGTTCCACTGAGGATGCAGTTCCTTCAGCCTGTTGAAGCTCCAGATCACGTCCTCGACCGTGATCGGTTCTCCGTCGTGCCAGCGCGCCTCCGGATCGAGCCGGTATGTTACGGAGGAGAAATCCGGCGGATAGCGCATGGCCTCGGCGATCATCGCGTGCGACGTGGAAGCCTCGTCCGGCGACTGCTCGAAAAGCGTGTCGTAGAGATAGCCGCCGCCGAAATTCGGCAGGCCCGCTGGAGGCGTGCCGCGAACGATGAACGGGTTGAAGCTGTCGAAGGAGCCGAGCGCGATTTCATTGAGCGTCCCGCCAACCGGTGCATCCGGGTTGACGTAATCGAAGTGCTTGAAGTCGTCCGGATATTTGTACTCGCCAATGAGCGAAACGGTGGTTCGCCACTTTCCGTGATCGGTCTTTGCTGCGGCTTCATCTGATCCGTCCGACCCGGCTTGATCGGCTTTGGTCGTCTTTGTGGAGCTTCCGGCTGAAGTCCCGTCACCAGTGCCGGTCGAAGCGGCAGACCCTGTGTCAGAGGCTTCAGGTGCTTGCTTGCTCGTGGTCGGCTGACCTTCACCGTCCTGCGCGAATGCTGAAGTCGCCACGATGAGACTGAGGGCTGAAGCGGCGGAAAAAAGAATGCTGCGGGAGAAAGAACGAGACCGGGGCGTCAGGAGCAAGTCGGGAACCCTCTAGAGAATTGCGGATGGCATAAAGCGTCTTCGTTTCAGCTCTTTATGCCCCGGATGCGGCAAGAATGTCACGTGACGAAACGGTCATGTCTCCATCGACGAAAGTGAGACATGCGGGGGACCACCAACAAAAAAGCCCCGGCTTCTGGCCGGGGCTTGTTCTCAATGCGTCGATCTGAAACGTGGATCAGTTGCCGCTTTGTGAGCCATCTTCCGAGAACTGCGACAGATAGGCGATCACGTTGTCGATGTCTTCCTGGCTCTTGAGTCCTGCAAAGGCCATCTTCGTGCCCGGCACCGTTCCGCGCGGATCGGAGAGCCACGTCGTCATCAGCTCGTGGGTCCACTTCTCCTTGTCTGCAGCCCAATCCTGGAACGCAGACGAGAAGCTATAGCCTTCGACGACACCGGGCTTTTCGCTCATTACACCGTTGAGCTCGGGCCCAATCCCGTTCTTCGCGCCTTCGCCGATCTTGTGGCAAGCCTGGCAACGACGGAAAATGCCCTTGCCGGCTTCCGGATCGCCAGCGACCTCAACGGCCTCGCCGGCGGACTGTGAAGCGGCAGCCTGTTCGCCGGAATCGCTGCCCTCGCTTGAAGCAGACTTGTCGGCTGCGGCCACCTGCTCTTCACCATCACTGGAGGCGGCACTCGCCTCTTCACCCGAAGTGGCGGACGACGTGTCGTCGCTTTCCTGAACCTCGTTCGCGCGGGTCTCAGGTTGCTGTTCCTCGCTCATGACCGGCGCCTGGTCCTGTCCGGGCATGGACGAGGCGGTGTCGGGGTCGGTCGTTCCCGCCGCCTGCACATCCGTGTCCTCGCCGGCGGAGCTGGGCTGTGTCTCAGCAGCACTTGCCTCCACCTCGGTGCCGTCCGTGCCTTCTTCGGCCTGCGCGGCTTCTTCACCTTCGGCAGGCGGCTCTGGCAGAGCGGCCGGATCATTGGAGAGGGAGCGCAGATAGGCAATCGTGTCGGCGCGATCCTGCGGGTCCCGAATGCCAGCGAAGCCCATGGCCGTGCCGTCGATGTAGCCCTTCGGATTGGCGAGGAAGTGGTCGAGGTGGTCGTAATCCCAGAGCACCGAACCCTCTTCGGAGAACGCGCTCATGGCCTGCGAATAGGAAAAGCCTTCATGCGATGCAATCGGGCGGTTCACCACTCCCCAGAGACCTGGACCAATCTTGTTTTCCCCGCTCTCATCGGCCGAATGGCAGGCAGCGCACTTTTTAAAATCGTTCTCGCCAGCGGCCACGTCCGCTTCCTGCATGCGAACCGCGATCGGGGTCACGGACGGCGCCTCGGCGGCGGCATCTCCACCGTCCCCACCGTCTTCCACCACGATTTCGTAGCCGGGCGTCTCGGGAGCTTCCGAGTGGAAAATACCTTCCGCGATAAGGCTTCCGCCAAACATCAGGAAGACTGTGCCGAGCACGGCGCCGGCGATCTTGTTGAATTGCCACGAATCCATTGGCGGGACGATCCCTCCTCAGTCT
The DNA here is from genome assembly GCF_039652615.1 of Fulvimarina fulva. Classification (NCBI taxonomy): domain Bacteria; kingdom Pseudomonadati; phylum Pseudomonadota; class Alphaproteobacteria; order Hyphomicrobiales; family Aurantimonadaceae; genus Fulvimarina; species Fulvimarina fulva. The sequence continues at coordinate 734,368 of NZ_JBDJAC010000001.1, read as the reverse complement.
GCCGGTGGTTCCCGGCAAAGCCCACGAAATTTTCGCGGAACCTATGGGTTTTGCTAACTACAGGCAACAGCGCTATGTGGCGCTGCGGCTCGGACCTTTTGTCACCACGCTTCGGTTTCATCAAGCTTAGAAGCGTTCGACTTTTAAACTCGTTTGGTAATTTTACGAACAGCTCTGATCATGACGACACTTGTTCTCATTCCCGCCCGCATCGGCTCGACGCGGCTCCCGCGAAAGGCGCTGGCCGATATCGCGGGCAAACCGATGATTGTGCACGTGGCGGAACGCGCTCGTGAGGCCGATATTGGCCGGATCGCCGTGGCGACCGATGACGCCGAAATCGCTCAGGTGGTGCGCTTGGCCGGCTTCGAAGCCGTCATGACCAGCGCGGATCATCCGTCCGGCTCCGACCGCATCCACGAAGCCCTTCGCTCGCTCGACCCGAAGGCCGAAGTCCAAACGGTGGTCAATCTCCAGGGCGATCTCCCGACGATCGAGACCTCGACCATCAAGGCCGTGATTGCTCCATTCGAAGATCCGGGTTGCGACATCGCAACCATCGGCGTGAAAATTACTGACGTGCCGGAAAAAACCGATCCCAATGTGGTGAAGATCGTCGGAACACCGATCCTCGCCTCACGGCTTCGGGCCCTCTATTTTACACGTGCCACCGCCCCATGGGGCGATGGACCGCTTTACCATCATATCGGAATCTACGCCTATCGTCGTTCGAGCCTTGAGCGATTCGTCGCGCTCGGTGCCTCGACCCTGGAGCTGCGTGAGAAACTGGAACAGCTGCGCGCGCTCGAGGCCGGCATGCGAATCGATGCCGAAATCGTCAGCACCGTTCCGCTCGGCGTCGATACCCACGACCATCTGGAGAAGGCGCGCAAAATTTTGGACGTCCAATCATGAGCGACACCAAGCCGAAAATCGCCTTCCAGGGTGAACCGGGCGCCAATTCCGACATGGCCTGCCAGACGGTCTATGGCGATGCGATGACCCCGCTGCCGTGCCCGTCCTTCGACGATGCCTTCGCCGCGGTGCGCAGCGGTGAAGCCAAGCTCGGCATGATTCCGATCGAGAACACGCTGGCGGGCCGCGTTGCCGACATTCACCTCCTGATGCCCGATTCGGAGCTTCAGATCGTCGGCGAATATTTCATGCCGATCCATTTTCAGCTGATGGCCCTGCCGGGCGTTGCACGCGAGGACATCCGGGAGGTCAAAAGCCACATCCATGCCCTTGGCCAATGTCGCAAATACCTGCGGCGCAACGGTTGGAAGCCTCTGGTCTCAGGCGACACGGCGGGTGCGGCCCGCGAGGTCTCGGAATCAGGCAATCGCCATCAGGCTGCCCTCGCGCCGTCTCTCGCAGCCAAATATTACGGCCTCGACATCATCGAGAAGAATGTCGAGGACGAAGCAAGCAATGTGACGCGCTTCGTCGTTCTCGCCAACCCGGCCAATCAGGGCCTGGCTGATATAGAGGAAAGCCGCCTCAGCCTCTGGGCGCCACGTGATGCCACCCTGGATGCAGGCGGGCGCAATTATATCAGCCGCAACGTGGTCACCACCTTCGTCTTCCGCGTGAAGAACATCCCGGCAGCGCTCTATAAAGCGCTCGGCGGTTTCGCGACGAACGGCATCAACATGACCAAGCTGGAGTCCTACCAGCTCGGCGGCACGTTCTCGGCAACGCTTTTTTACGCCGATGTCGAAGGCCATCCGCACGATCCGGCCCTTGCCCGAGCGCTTGAGGAGCTTCGCTTTTTTACAGCCGAATATCGCAATCTCGGTGTTTACCCGGCCGCGACCAACCGCGAGGCGATGGTCGCGATCGACGGGTAGGGCAAGCACGACCTATCCCGTCTCTTCCACGAAGACGCGGATCAGATGATGCGCAATGGCAAGCGGGGGCGGCACGACCAGCCCTTCCGGGTGCCGGCGTTCCAGCATCAGCGCGACTTCATCCCGCTCGAACCAGCGGCAGGCTTCGAGTTCGTTCGAATCAAAGCGAACGTCTCCGCTCAGCGCCCGGGCCGTGAAGCCGAGCATCAGATTACCGGGAAAGGGCCAGGGCTGGCTAAAGCGATATCGAACCTTGCCAACTTCGATGCCGGCTTCTTCCACGGTCTCCCGGCGAACGGCGCCCTCCAGCGTCTCACCCGCTTCGACGAAACCGGCGAGGCATGACCACGAACTGGCAGGAAAATGCGGCTGGCGCCCAAGGATGCACCGACCTGCATCGTCGTGGATCAGCATGATCGACACCGGGTTGATCCGGGGGAAGACGATCGTGTTGCACCGGGTGCATTGTCGATTGGCACCGGCGAGACGGGCTTCGGTTTCTCCGCCACATTTGGAGCAGAACCGGTTGTCGCCATGCCAGAGAAGCAAATGCTGAGCCTGTGCAAGGCGGCCTTCAGTCTCCGGGTCCAGCACGCCTTGCGAAGCATACGAGCGCAGATCGATCGTCTTGACCGTTTCCGGAAGCGCGATGCAATCCAAGATCGGTACGGCGAGAACCGGGTGTTGTGCAGCATCATATCCGAGAAGGACGGTGTTCGGATGGGCCAGCTTGCCGAGCGTTTCCGCCACCTCGCGCCTGAAGGCCGGATCGGGGCGTTCGCCGCTGATGTCGCTCAGAAAGCCCGAAGCCGAATGCAAAAAAAAGCGCGCCGATGGATGGACGATCGCTGCTTCGAGCTCACCGTTCCAGCGTTCTTCCGTGCGCCGGTCGAGCGTATTGCCGGTAAAGCCGATCGGCACGTCGCGCGCATCGGTCCGGTCGTCGATGGGTGTCGTCATGCGGGCAGTATGGCTTTCACGATATCGCTGACAAAGGCTTTTGCCACGTTCGGCTCGTAGGGTACCCGCTCGCCATAGCCCCATACGGGGCCAGGCCAGTTCGAATCGCCTTCGGACCGGGCGATTATATGAGAATGGAACTGCGGGACGACATTGCCCAAGATGCCGAGATTCAACTTGTCGCAGCCTGTGAGTTTCTTGAAGGGCTCCGCGACGAGACCGTGTTCGAAGCTCAGCATGGTCTGATCGAGGTTCGTCATATCGAAGAATTCGACGATATCCGGTCTGCGCGGTATGAGCAGCAGCCACGGCCAGCGGCTGTCGTCCATGAGCCGCAGCTCGCAAAGGCCCAACTTCTTGATCGGATAGCTGTCTGCCTCCAATCGAGGATGCAGTTCGAACCGTTTCGTCGCTGTCATTTTATCCCCGCAACCGCGCCAACTTTTGCCCGACCCTCCTTGCAATTAGGGCACTCATCAGCGATATGGAGGTCGGGAGGTTGGTGGTGGACGAGCCATTCGCCAACCGGGTCAGGTCCGGAAGGAAGCAGCCCCAACGAGATTCGGCACGGGTCACCGTGCCAGCCTCCCACCTCATCACATCAGCTGAATGACGATCGCCTGCCTGTCATTAAGACAGGGAAGGCGTTGTGCGGTGCCGACCGCGTGGTCGCGCGGATCTTATCGGCGATCTCACGCATCTCTCCGACACCCCTTTGACACAGGCAGCAGGTCGGTTCGGCGCGCCCAGGACGATGAAACTCTGATCATCGGCTTCGACCATTTCGTGATTGATTTCGACTGGCTTGAGCAGGCCCGCAGCGGAGAAATAGTTTCAGTGTGACAAGCGATGAGGAACGCCCGCCAGCTAAGCCTCTGGCCTGGGCGAAGCAGCAGGATTACGGTTTGGCTGGATTTGAGATTAGGCTGCGATCTTGATACATCCGGGATGATGCGGGGCATGGCCTGCGCCGAACCGAAACCGGTGCTTCAGGGCCGCGACCCGGTTCCCAATGGCACAGTCTTCCATATGCGGTCGGCACTTCATAAATTTCGCGGACAGGGCAAAATATGAGCGACACGTCTGTCACCGAAGCCGCTGAGCCGGCCGCCGCCTACCGCGTTCTCGCTCGAAAATACCGGCCGCACTCCTTCGACGACCTCATCGGGCAGGAGCCGATGGTTCGGACGCTCACCAATGCGTTCGAAACAGGCCGGATCGCCCAGGCCTGGATGCTTACGGGTGTTCGCGGTGTCGGCAAGACGACGACGGCCCGCATCCTCGCTCGTGCTCTCAACTACGAGACCGAGGAGATCGATCAGCCGACGATCCACATGCAGGAACCAGGCATCCACTGTCAGGCGATCATGGAAGGCCGCCATGTGGACGTCGTCGAGATGGACGCCGCGTCCCATACCGGCATCGACGACATTCGGGAGATCATCGCGCAGGTCCGCTATCGCCCGATTTCGGCGCGCTACAAAGTCTATATCATTGATGAGGTCCACATGCTTTCGACGCAGGCCTTCAACGGCCTGCTGAAGACGCTCGAGGAACCGCCCGAGCACGTGAAGTTCGTGTTCGCGACGACGGAGATCCGCAAGGTCCCGATCACTGTCCTGTCCCGCTGCCAGAGGTTCGATCTGCGCCGCGTCGAGCCGGCAACGCTGATCGGACACCTGAAGCAGATCGCGGGCAAGGAAAATGTCGAGATCGAGGACGATGCGCTTCGGCTCATCGCCCGTGCCGCCGAGGGCTCTGTTCGCGATTCGCTTTCGCTGACGGATCAGGCGATTGCCCACGGGGCAGGGGCCGTCACGGCGGAGGCCGTGCGCGACATGCTGGGCCTCGCCGATCGGGTCCGCGTGATCGACCTCTTCGAATTTGTCATGAAAGGCGATGCGGCGTTGGCGCTCGCCGAACTTCGCGATCAATACACCGTGGGCGCCGATCCGGCGATCGTTCTGGGCGATCTTGCCGACTTCACCCATCTGGTCACGACGCTCAGATACGCGCCGGAAGCGGCGCAAGATGCCGTTCTGTCTCCCGACGAGGCCGAGCGCGGGCTTGCCTATTCCAAGAGCTTGTCCGCGCGCACCCTCGGCCAAGTCTGGCAGATGCTGCTGAAGGCGCTCGAAGAAACCCGCAATGCCGATTCGCCGCGTCAGGCGGCGGAGATGGCGTTGATCCGCATCGCCCATGCTGCCGACTTGCCGTCGCCGGACGACCTACTGCGCCTCTTGAAGAGCGGAAGCGCCGAGGGTCTGCCGTCACCAAAATCGCAAAGGTCAGAGGCCGGATCTTCCGCCGAGACATCCGCAGCCGGATCATCTGCCCAACCGCATTCTAACGGCTCCCCGGCATCCGATCCAACGATCGCTCGAGTAGCGCAACCGGTTCGCGCCGAAGCAGCGCCCACGGCGCAATCGATGTCGGCCCCGAATTCCAGCCCGAGCCGCACAGCTGCGGTGGCCACACGCCCCGCCCGGGCCCCGCTCTCGCTCGCAACCAGTTCGGCGCCCGCACCCGCTCCCCAGCAACAGCCGATGAGCCAGCCAAACGCGCCTGAGATCGAAATTGCAGATCTCGCGGCGCTTGCCGAGCTTGCAAAGTCCAATCGCGATTCCCGTGTGGAGGCATGGATCCGCCGCTATGTCCGGCTGAAATCCATTGGCTCGCGCCGCCTCGAAATCGGCGTCACGGACGAGGCGCCGGAAGCGCTTGCCGGCGAACTCATGCGCAAGCTCCACGAGTGGACCGGCGCGCGCTGGACTGTGACAGTGAATGGAGGGGTCGCTGGACAGACGCTTGAAGAGACGCGGGTAGAAAAACGCCTGGCCCTGTTGCGCGACGCGGAGCAGGACCCGGCGGTTGCGGCGGTCCTCAAGGCGTTTCCCGGGGCCAAGATTGCCGATGTCCGGTTGCGCGGCGACATGGTGGCGGAGGAGGCGGTCGCCGATCTCTCTGAAGGCCTGGAGCCTGCGCCCGACGATCTCGCGGACATGAATGATTTTGAGCCGGGGCTGGACTATCGGGGAAACGGCGACGATATCGGCGAAAGCGACGGAGCCTACTCCGATCATGACGACGACAGCGAAGACAGGTGAGTTTCGATGAAAGACATGCTGAACATCATGAAGCAGGCGAAAGCCATGCAGGAGAAGATGGCAGGCCTTCAGGAAGAAATGGCCGAAATGGCCGTTACGGGCCAGTCGGGCGGCGGTGTCGTTTCGGTGACGCTCACCGGCAAAGGCGAAATGACCGGCCTGTCGATCGACCGTTCTCTTCTGAAGGAAGATGAAGGGGACATCGTCGAGGATCTCGTTGTTGCGGCCTATACCGACGCCAAGACGAAGCTCGATGCTGCGCTTCAGGAAAAAACCCAGGCGATGACGTCTGGCCTCGGGCTACCCGCGGGCATGAAGCTTCCGTTCTAAGCCTTGTCCCCGATTTTCGACCACACACGCCAACGGCAGGCCCGCATCTGATGGCAAAGACGATTGCCGGGCCGGAGATCGAGCGGCTGATCCAGCTTCTCGCAAAGCTCCCCGGGCTTGGACCCAGATCCGCGCGGCGAGCGGCGCTTCATCTCGTGAAAAAACGGGAGCCGATCTTGCGGCCGCTCACCGCCGCCATGGCTGATGCGCTGGACAAGGTCGGCGAGTGTTCTGTTTGCGGCAATATCGATACAAGTGATCCCTGCACGATCTGCTGTGATCCGACCCGCGATCAGTCGGTCGTCGTTGTCGTGGAAGACGTATCGGACCTGTGGGCTCTGGAACGCGCGAAGGCCCTGAACGCAGCCTATCACGTGCTCGGCGGCGTCCTCTCGCCCCTGGAAGGCGTCGGGCCGGAGGATCTGACCATCCGCCAGCTCGTCGACCGTGTCTCGAAGGGCGCGGTGAAGGAATTGGTCATCGCGGTGAATGCCACCGTGGAGGGACAAACGACGGCACACTATCTGATGGACCAGCTCGAAGGTCTCGACGTGCGCGCGACGCGCCTTGCCCATGGCGTGCCCGTCGGCGGCGAACTCGATTATCTCGATGAAGGCACTCTATCCGCAGCCATGCGCTCTCGTACAGCGCTTTAACCGGAGGGATATCGGATGACGACGATCTCGCCCGACGAATTCATCGAGATGATTCGCAATCTGGATCGCTCGCATCGCACCATCGTCGCGATCGCCGGGGCTCCGGGCTCCGGCAAAAGCACCTTCGCCGAGATGCTTGTCGAGACGCTCAACCGCGACCAGGCCGGAAGCGCTGCCGTCCTGCCCATGGATGGCTTCCATTTCGACGACATCGTGCTCGAAGAGCGTGGTCATCGCCCGCGCAAGGGCGCACCGCATACGTTCGATATCGGAGGGTTTCGGTCCGCGCTCGAACGGCTCAAGCGTAACGACGAAGCTTTCGTCGCATCACCCGTCTTCGATCGCTCCATCGAGATTGCCCGCGCAGGGGCCCGGATCATCGAGAAGACGACACCGATTATCGTGGTCGAAGGCAATTACCTGTTGCTCGACAATCCCGACTGGACCCCGCTGCGCGAACTTTTCGATCTATCGGCCTATCTTGATGAACCGGAGACCGTTCTAAAGGAGCGATTGACCGCCAGATGGGTCGGACTTGGGCTGGAGGGTGAGGCCTTCCGGGCGAAGATGGAAGACAACGATCTGCCGAATGTGAGGCTCGTTCTGAAGGACGGGAGGGGCGATGAGGAGACGTTCATCATCAGGCCTACCGAGGCTTGATCCCGATCCAGCGAAACTTGTTCGATGGTTTCGCGATGAAGAATTTCAAACACAAGTTCGGTCTGCGCAGGTTTTGATAAGCGTCCCGGCCGCATCGGTCACACGTGCTGGCCGCCATTGATGTGCAATTCCGAGCCGGTCACATAAGACGATTGATCGGAGCACAGGAAATAGATCACGTCCGCCACCTCCGAGGTCTGGCCGAGCCGGCGCAGGGGAATGTCGCCGATCATGTTCTCGGTGCCAGGTGACAAGATGGCGGTCTCAATCTCGCCCGGCGCGATCGCATTTACCCGGATGCCGGCGGGACCGAAATCGGCCGCCATCTCGCGCGTCAGCGAATTGAGCGCGGCTTTCGAGGTGGCGTAGGCGGTGCCGGCGAATGGATGCACCCGGCTACCGACGATCGAGGTCACATTGACGATCGAACCTTTGCCGTTCTCAAGTTCCTTGAACAGCCCACGAGCGAGCATGATCGGCGCGAAGAAGTTTACCTGAAAGACGTCACGCCATGTGTGCATGGGCGTCTTGAAGGAATCCATTCGCGCGCCACCCTCCATTTTCGGAGAAATCGCCGCATTGTTCACGAGGGCATTCAGCGCCGAACCATTTGCGCTCAATCGCTGACGAATTTCCGAAACAGCGAAGCCGACGTCTTCCGGGTCCGAGAGATCGACGCGGATGTGATCCTCCGGTCCAGCAGGCCAAGGGCAGTTGTCCGCGAACTCCTGGCGCGAACAGGTGATGACCCGCCAGCCTTCCCGGGAGAACCGCTTGACGGTTGCATGGCCAATGCCACGCGACGCGCCGGTGAGGACAAGCGTTTTACGTTCATCACGCGGCGTTTGCGACATGGCGCAATCTCCTGGAAGGACTGTGGATTTCACTCGATCGTCCGGCACGGTCGACCGGCCCTCGTCGTCGATACTCCTTCCGCGCATGGATGGCGAGAACCGAAGACGACCGAATTGCGGATGAAAGAGCGTCCGCGACATATTCCGCTACGTATGTAATGTCGGACATGAGGATTACGAAGACATCAGCAGGGCGCTTGCGTGCGCGTCTCGCTGGATGAAAGGGGACGGAATCGAATGAAGATCTTGAAGGCAGCCCTTCTTGGGGCGGTTTTGCTTGGCGCACTTAGCGCAAACGCGTATGCTCAATCCGACGAGAGCGGTGAGTGGCAGAAAACGCTCGAAGCGGCCAAGGGCCAGACGGTCTATTTCAACGCCTGGGGCGGCTCGCAGAATATCAACGACTACATCGATTGGGTCGGCACTCAGGTGGAGGAGCGATACGATATTTCGCTCGAACACGTGAAGCTCGACGATACGGCGAATGCCGTGGCCCAGGTCGTTGCCGAAAAGGCCGCCGGCCGTGATGATGATGGCGGCATCGATCTCATCTGGATCAATGGCGAGAATTTCGCCTCGATGAAGGAGCAGGGCCTGCTTGCCGACGGTTTTGCGACCGAATTGCCGAACTGGTCCCTCGTCGATCAGGACAATCCGAGTGTCACCACCGATTTCACGGTGCCGACCGATGGCAAGGAAAGCCCCTGGGGCGGCGCGAAGTTCGTCTTCTTCACCGATCCCGCCCGCTTCGGTGATCTCGACACCATGCCGGATTCGACGGCGGAACTCCTGAAATGGTCAAAGGCTAATCCTGGTCACTTCTCCTACCCGGCTCCGCCTGATTTCATGGGGTCGAGCTTCCTGAAACAGGTGCTTCTGGACACCATCGAAGACCGAGGTGTTCTGGAGAAGCCCGTCGACGAAGTGAACTTCGATGAGGTTTCGAAGCCCCTTTGGGATTATCTCGACGAACTTCAGCCGGTTCTTTGGCGCTCGGGCCGCGACTACCCGCAAAACTATCCGGCAATGAAACAGCTTCTGGCCGATGGCGAGCTCGGCATCATTTTCGCGTTTAACCCCGCAGAAGCGTCAAACGCGATCGCCAATTTCGAATTGCCCGACACTGTGCGGTCCTTCGTCTTTTCCGGCGGCACGCTTGGTAACACGCACTTTGTCGCGATCCCCTACAATTCGGGCTCGAAAGAAGCAGCCAAGGTCGTGGCCAATTTCCTGATGTCGCCCGAAGCGCAGATCCGCAAAGAACGCCCGGAAATCTGGGGTGACCCGACGATCCTCGATGTCGAGAAGCTGACCGACGAGCAGCGTCAGGAATTTGAGGCGATCGATCGCGGCGTCGCGACCCTCGGGCCCGACGAGCTTGGTCCTGTGCTTCCCGAACCGCACCCGTCATGGATGACGCGCATCGAGGACCAGTGGCTTAAGCGCTACGGCAGCTGACGCGAGCGCGTGGCAAATGCGGAACTCGTCACCTGACGAGTTCCGCATTTTTGCTGTTGAGGAGCACGACCCGAAAGGCCGCTCGCTTGTACGCCGCTTCGTCTCGATAGGCCTCGACACGATTACCGGATTGAGTGACGGGATCCATGTCAGGCCGGGGAGGGCGCACATTGTCTTCGCCTCGAAGACACCGGCGATCATCGTGCCTTTCTTCTTTCCAAGGTCTCCAAAGCTCTTGTCCGATCTCGTTCATGGCGGCTTACGAGCCCCGAAATAGCCGCGCGCCATTCTTGGTGCCCTGGAAGCTTGCCCTTTGTTTGTTCGCCTTATCCCCTGGCTGATCGCCACGCTTCTGGCCTTGCCGGTCTTCATCGGCATAGCTGGCGTCGTCCTGCCGGCGTTCGGCTACCTCCCGGCGCTCGGCGGAAATGAGCTCACTCTTGATCCTTTTCGGGATCTCCTGTCCCGAAACGGTCTCCTCGGCTCCAGCATGCTGTCTTTTGCGACAGCGCTTGTCACGACTCTCGCCTCGGTCATCTCGGTTGCGCTCTTTCTGGCGGCATTCGCGGGCACGAAACCGATGCGGATCGCGCGCCGCAGCCTCGGCCCGCTTCTTGCCATTCCCCATGCGGCAGCTGCCTTTGGCATTGTCTTTCTGATTGCCCCGTCCGGCCTGATCTTCCGGCTGGTGGCGCTGCCACTTGGCTTGACGACGCCACCGGATCTTCTCGTTGTCGGCGATCCGCTCGGCCTATCCATGATGGCCGGCCTCATCGCCAAGGAGGTGCCGTTTCTTCTTCTCGTCGCCTTCGCCGCCCTGCCGCAGGCCGACCCGGAACGGCGCACGGTTCTGGCCCGCTCTCTCGGCTATGGACGGATGGCCGCGTTCCTTCTCACGGTCTGGCCGGCGATCTATCGTCAGATCAGGCTTCCGGTGCTTGCCGTCGTCGCCTTTGCCTCCTCGGTCATCGATGTCGCTCTGATCCTCGGACCGTCGGTCCCCCCGACGCTTGCGGTCCGGCTCCTTCAATGGATGGGCGATCCCGATCTTTCCATGCGCTTCCTCGCCTCCGCTGGTGCAATCCTTCAGCTGGTCGTGACGGCTGCAGCGCTCATCAGCTGGATCGTTCTCGAACGTCTCGGCGCCAGACTTCGCGAGATCATCGCGGCACGCGGAAGCCGGCATGCCAGCGATCTTGGGCTTCGCGCAGTCGCTTCCGTTCCGGTCGTGCTGGCAGGTCTTTCGTTGGTTCTCGGGCTGGCAATGCTTTGCCTGTGGTCCTTTGCCGGCTTCTGGGGATTTCCGGACCCTTTGCCACCATCCTATTCGTTCAATACCTGGCAACGGGCGCTGCCGCGCGTGGAAGATCCGTTGACCACGACTGCGATCGTGGCAGGCCTCTCCGGCATCATCGCACTTATCGCCGTCGTCATCATGCTCGAAGCGCATCGCCGCGCTGTGCCACGCCTTGCGAGTGAACGGCCTGTCTTGCCGTCGCTCATTGCGGGGCTTCTCTACCTGCCGCTGATCGTTCCGCAGATCGCGTTCGTCTTCGGTCTGCAAATTCTCGTCGTGGCGTCAGGCATCCAGCCGTCGTTGACACTTCTGACAGCGGTTCATCTTATCTTCGTTGCCCCATACGTCGCCCTTGCCCTGGTCGGGCCCTGGTACGCGCTGGACCCTCGTTATGATGTCGTCGCGTCCAGTCTCGGACATGGGGCCCTCGGGGCACTTTTTCGCGTCCGGATTCCGCTTCTGCTCGCATCGATCCTGACCTCCTTCGCGATCGGTTTCGCCGTCTCGGTCGGCCAGTATCTGCCCACCGTTCTGATCGGGGCGGGACGTCTGACGACGATCACCACCGAAGCCGTGGCGCTTGCCTCCGGCGGCAACCGCCGAGTGATCGGGGTCTACGCGCTCCTGCAGACCATCATTCCGGCGCTGGTCTTCCTTGCCGCCAGCCTTCTACCCGGCTTGGTCTTTCGCGGAAGACGGGGCATGGAGGGCGCATGAGTGAAATCACGAAAAGCCACCGGGGCCTTGGCCTTGCCAATGTCTGCATTCGTCTCGACGGACGAACCCTGCTCGACATCAATCGGCTGATTGCACCCGGCGAAGTCCTGACCGTCATGGGCCCGTCGGGTTCCGGCAAGTCGACGCTGTTTGCCTATATCGCTGGCTTCCTCGACCCGGCCTTCGAAGCGCAGGGGCGTGTCGTTCTCGACGGCACCCCGATTGAAGGGAAACGGCCGGAGCAGCGTTCGGTCGGGCTCCTCTTTCAGGACGCATTGCTCTACCCGCATATGTCTGTCGGTTCGAACCTTCTCTTTGCCCTGCCGGGAGGGCTGGCAGGACGACGAAAACGGAGGGAGAAAGCCGAGGAAATGCTTACCCGCGTCGGCCTCGAAGGTTTGTTCGACCGTGATCCGGCAACGCTGTCGGGCGGGCAGGCCGCCCGCGTCGCGCTTGCGCGCACACTTCTTGCCGAACCAAAGGCAATGCTTCTCGACGAGCCCTTTTCGCGCCTAGATGCGCCCTTGCGCAAATCCATGCGTGATCTCGTCTTCGGTCTTGTGCGGGAGCGGGAGATTCCGGCGCTTCTCGTGACCCATGATCGCGAGGACGCCGAGGCGGCAGGCGGCCCTCTGGTCGAGATCGCGCCTGCGAGGCAATAGAACCTGTGCGAGATCTTCCAAATCTTCCCGTCACCGAAATTCTGCCGGAACTAACGGCAGCGCTTGGAGAAAAAGGCGCGGCGGTTCTCGTTGCCCCTCCCGGTGCCGGCAAGACGACACTCGCGCCCCTCTTTCTTCTCGATCGGATCATTCCTGCGGGCGGCAAGATCATTCTCGTCCAGCCGCGCCGCCTCGCTGCCCGCGCCGCCGCAAGACGCATGGCGGACATTCTGGGCGAAGAGGTGGGGCAAACCGTCGGCTGGCGCATGCGCCTCGACACCAAAGTCACAACGCGAACCCGGATCGAGGTCGTTACGGAGGGGGTTTTCACCCGCATGATCCTCGGCGATCCCGAACTGTCGGGGATTGCCTGCGTCGTTTTCGACGAGTTTCACGAACGCTCCCTCGACGGCGACTTCGGCCTTGCCCTCGCCCTCGATGTCCAAGGGGCGTTGCGTGAGGATCTGAAGCTTCTCGTCATGTCGGCGACCCTCGATGGCGCGCGCGTTGCGAGTATGCTCGGCGATGCACCAGTGATCGAGAGCGCGGGCAGGGCATTCCCTGTGGTTATTCGTTATCGCGAGCATCCGGGCACCGAACGAATCGAGGATGCCGTGGCATCCGCGATCCGTGAAGCGCTTGCGGGCGAAATCGGCAGTATCCTCGCATTCCTTCCCGGCCAGCGCGAGATCGAACGCGTGGCGGAGCGGCTGGAGGGACACGTTCCGGAGCACGTAGTTGTCGCGCCTCTCTTTGGTGCGATGGAAGGCGCCGCGCAGGATCGGGCCGTGCGGCCGGCACCGGATGGGTGCCGCAAGATCGTGCTCGCGACCTCGATCGCCGAGACATCGCTGACGATCGAAGGCGTCCGCGTCATCATCGATTCGGGACTTGCCCGCAGGCCGCGCTTCGAACCGGCGACTGGGCTCTCACGCCTCGAAACCGTGCGTGTCTCCAAGGCTTCGGCCGATCAACGCGCGGGCAGGGCGGGGCGGACTGAGCCCGGCATCGCGATTCGCCTGTGGCGGGCCGAGCAAACCGCGTCGCTTGAAGCGTACGATCCGCCTGAGATTCTCGGGACGGATTTATCGGGTCTGGTTCTCGATTGCGCGGCCTGGGGCGTTGCCGATCCTTCCGAACTCGGTTTTCTCGATCCGCCGCCAGCGCCCGCCTTGGCCGAGGCAAGGAAGCTCCTGGAAGAACTCGGCGCGCTCGATGAGGATGGCCGCTTGACGGCAACCGGCGATGCGATGCGCTTTCTGCCCCTGCCACCGCGTCTCGCGCGCATGGTCGCAGCTGCGCCCTGCCATGCCCGGCTGACGGCAGCTCGACTTGCCATTCTCCTCACCGAGCGGGGTCTCGGCGGCAATGACGCAGACCTCTCGGAGAGGCTGCGCCGTTTCGCGCGAGAGAAAGGTCCCCGCGCAAAGGGCGCCGACCATCTCGCGCGCCGTATCGCCGACAATGCACCAAGGCACGAGACCGCTTCCGAGGACGTGCACGATGAACCGGGCGCACTCCTTGCGCTCGCCTATCCAGATCGCGTCGCGGTCCAGCGCGGCGCACCCGGTTCCTATGTTCTTGCCAATGGTCGCGGCGGACAGATTGATCCCGTCGAAGCGCTGGCGAAGAGCCGCGCGCTCGTCGTCGCCGAGCTGCAAGGCGGGGGACGGGCGGGTCGCATTCTATCGGCAGCTCCGCTTTCGGAGGAAGCCCTCTCAGACGCGTTCAGGAAACGCGGCGAGACCGAGGATGTGCTGATCTTCGACAGGCAGGCGAGGGCGGTTCGTGCGCGGCGCATCGAACGGCTTGGCCGGATTATCCTGTCGGAGAAACCGCTTCCGAGCCCCAGCGGTGCGGACGCAACGAGCGCCCTGATGGATGGCCTCAAGACTTTGCCGTTTCACACGCTGCCCTTCGGAAAGGAGGGCGAGCGCCTGCTCCGCCGCCTGCGGTTCCTTGCCGCAGCCGACGCGGACGGATGGCCGGATCTGTCCGACATCGCGCTTCACACTTCGCTGGACGACTGGCTGGCTCCCTTCGTTCCGGGAGCGTCCGCTCTCAGTGACATCACCGAAAGCCAACTGTTTCAGGCTTTGACCGCGCTGATGCCGCCGCAGATGCAGGGCCGACTGAGCGATCTCGCGCCCAGCCATTTCGAAGCGCCGACGGGCAATCGCCATCCGATCCGCTACGAAGAGAATGCGCCGGTTCTCTCGATCCGCGTGCAGGAACTCTTCGGCCTGAAAAGCCATCCGGCGATCGCGGAGGGCCGCTTGCCGTTGACCATCGAACTCTTGTCGCCGGCCCATCGCCCCATCCAGATCACCCGCGATCTTCCGGGCTTCTGGTCAGGTTCGTGGTCGGACGTGCGCGCCGATCTGCGCGGCCGCTACCCTAAACATGAGTGGCCGGAGGACCCTGCGAATGCGGCACCAACGGCAAGAGCAAAGCGAAAATCCGGCTAATTCAAAATTGCGTTCGTTCGCGTCATTTTGAGCGACCTTTGCAAAGACGCCAACCAAGGTGCTACCGGCGACGCATACATGATGGGATGACCTGGATGAGCAAATTCGACATCAAGATCTGCGGCCTTTCCACGCCTGAAACGATCGACGCTGCAATTGCGCGCGGCGCGAGCCATGTCGGCTTCGTCTCCTTCGAGAAGAGCCCGCGCCATGTGGAGATTGAGCACATGGCCGAGCTGGCGCGCCATGTCGGCGGCCGGGCTCAGACCGTCGTCGTGACCGTCGATCCGGATGATGCCGCAATCGATCGGCTGGTCACGCAGGTCGCGCCGGATTGGTTACAGCTTCATGGCCGCGAGAGCCCGGAGCGCGTTCTGGAGATCAAGAGCGCGACCGGTCTGTCCGTCATGAAGGCGCTTCCCGTCGCCGAAATCGATGATCTCGATCGGATCACGCCCTATCTCGGCGTCGCCGATCGCATGTTGCTCGACTCCAAGCGGCCGAGGGGCTCGAACCTGCCGGGCGGCAATGGCGTCTCCTTCGACTGGCGGCTTCTGGCCGCGCTTGACCGGAGTATCCCCTTCATGCTCTCCGGAGGTCTTGACGCCGACAATGTCGAAGAGGCGGTCCGCGTTGCGCGTCCATCGGGTCTCGACATATCTTCGGGGGTGGAAAGCGCTCCCGGTATCAAGGACATCGGCCGCATCCAGCGTTTCTTCGACGCGCTCGATCGGATCGGAGAAGACGAGTTGCAGGGAGAATTGTGACGATGAACCAGCCTTTAACGCCTAATTCGTTTCGCGCCGGCCCGGACGAAGAGGGACGGTTCGGCATGTTCGGCGGCCGTTTCGTCGCCGAAACCCTGATGCCGCTGATTCTCGATTTGCAGCAGCACTGGGAGGTCGCGAAAACCGACCCGGAATTCAAGCGCGAGCTCGATGGCCTGAACGCGACTTACACAGGCCGCCCGTCGCCGCTCTATTTCGCCGAGCGCCTCACGGAAAAACTCGGCGGCGCGAAGATCTATTTCAAGCGCGATGAGCTGAACCACACGGGCTCGCACAAGATCAACAATTGCCTCGGACAGATCCTGCTCGCGCGCAAGATGGGCAAGACGCGGATCATCGCGGAGACCGGCGCGGGCCAGCACGGCGTCGCGACCGCCACCGTCTGCGCGCGCTTTGGCCTGCCATGCGTTGTCTATATGGGCGCGACCGATGTCGAGCGGCAGGCGCCGAACGTCTTCCGGATGAAGCTTCTCGGAGCGGAGGTGATCCCGGTAACGTCCGGCCATGGCACGCTGAAAGATGCCATGAACGAGGCGCTGCGTGACTGGGTTACGAATGTCGATTCGACCTATTACCTGATCGGGACCGCAGCCGGGCCGCATCCCTATCCGGAACTCGTTCGGGAATTCCAGTCGGTTATCGGGAAGGAAGCGAAAGAGCAGATGCAGGCCACTGAGGGACGGCTGCCGGACCTGTTGGTTGCAGCTGTCGGCGGCGGCTCCAACGCGATTGGCCTGTTTCACCCGTTCCTTGATGACAAGGATGTTGCAATGGTCGGTGTCGAGGCCGGCGGCAAGGGGCTCGACGGCGAGGAGCACTGTGCCTCGCTCACGGCCGGCTCGCCGGGCGTCCTTCACGGAAACCGGACCTATCTGCTTCAGAATTCCGATGGGCAGATCAAGGAAGGCCATTCGATCTCCGCAGGGCTCGACTATCCGGGGATTGGACCTGAGCATTCCTGGTTGAAGGACTCCGGGCGCGTGGAATATGTGCCGATCATGGACACCGAAGCGCTCGATGCGTTCCAGCTTCTGACCCGCACCGAAGGGATCATCCCGGCCCTCGAACCAGCCCACGCATTGGCAGAAGTCGTCAAGCGGGCACCGAAGATGGACAAGGATCAGATTATCCTGATGAACCTCTGCGGTCGCGGCGATAAGGATGTGCACACGGCGGCAAAGCATCTCGGAGTCGAGATGTAGCCTGACAGCGATGTCTATGCCTGGCTTCGAGCTGCGGGCGTGATGGCATATCGAATTTGTCGTCCCGGTCGATGCTCATGCATCGACCGCGAGTGCTGGCGGAGAGGCTCTCGTTAAGGGCTGCTCTTTGTTCGTGCTTCCGGTAAAGCAAAGAGGTTTCGAAACGTCTGGGTGCGCCCCATATTGACAGGGACGGGGCGGCGGAAAGTGGCGGATTTGCCGCGATCTCTCGCGAACATCCATCGTTCGCGGAACCCTTGCAATCCACGCGGGACACTTTCGGGGGCCCCCGCAAAACAAACCGTCGCACCGATTGAAGAACCGAAGGCCGCTCGTGACATCGATGGCCACGAGCTGCCGCGCTGGAAAAGCTGAGGCGGAGCGAGACTGCATGACTGACATCATCGAAATTCAGACGACCTGTCCGACGCTCGAGGACGCGCGTCAGCTTGTGCATATTCTGCTCGACGAAAAGCTCGCGGCCTGCTGTCAGATCGGACGGGAAATCGACAGCCGGTATTGGTACGGTGGCAAGCAGCATCGTGGGGACGAGACGCCTCTGACCATCAAAACGCGGTCCGACTTTTTCGAGCGGATTGCACAGCGGCTTCGAGAGCATCACCCTTACGAAACGCCGGCTATCTTCGGTTTCGCCGTTCCATACGTTGATAATGCGACGCGCGACTGGATCTTCGAGACCTGCACCGGCGCCTGAGCATCAGACGCGTTCAACGCGGCCAGCGATGACCGCTTGGCAGCGGCGGGTTCGATCGCGTAAGGATGCGCGACTTCGAACCAAGCCGGCGACATGGCTCTCTTCGCTTTAAGCCGTCAGCCCGATCACAAGCCTTTCCGAAAGCGCATCATGACGACACGTATCGAGGACCGTTTCGCAAAGTTGAAGGATGAGGGCCGTCCTGCTTTGGTCAGCTTCGTCATGGGCGGCGATCCCGATCACGAGACATCGCTCGAGATCATGAAGGCTCTTCCGGAAGCGGGTGCCGACATCATCGAACTCGGTATGCCGTTTTCGGATCCGATGGCAGATGGGCCCGCAATCCAAAAGGCTGGTCTCAGGGCTCTCAGAGGCGGCGCCAGCCTGCAGAAGACGCTCGATCTGGTGAAAGCGTTCCGCGAAACGGACGGCCAAACGCCGGTCATTCTGATGGGCTATTTCAACCCGATTTATATCTACGGTGTCGAGCGCTTCATTCCCGCCGCGCTCGAGGCTGGTGTGGACGGTCTGATCGTCGTCGATCTGCCGCCCGAAATGGATGACGAGCTCTGTCTGCCGGCGTTGAACGCGGGCCTGAACTTCATTCGGCTTGCAACGCCGACGACCGACGACAAGCGGCTTCCCGCAGTGCTGAAGAACACCTCCGGGTTCGTCTATTATGTTTCGATCACCGGCATCACCGGGGCGGCGGCCCCCGATGCGGGCAAGGTCGCGGCTGCCGTCGGCCGGATCAAGACCCACACGGATCTGCCAGTCTGCGTCGGTTTCGGCGTGCGGACGGCAGAACAGGCTGCCGAGATTGCCAAGGGCGCGAACGGTGTGGTCGTTGGCTCGGCGATTGTCTCCGCCATCGAAAATTCACTCGACAACGGCGCTGCCACCGAGAAGACCGTCGGCGCAGCGGCCGATGTGGTTCGCGAAATCGCCAGCGGCGTCCGCAGCGCCAAAGCTTGAGAAGTTGGCGGGCCTGGCCCACATGTGGCCGCAAACCATTAAGAGCGAGCGCGAAGCTTAAGTCATGAACTGGATCACCAACTACGTTCGCCCGAAATTTTCGAGCCTGCTCGGACCGCGAACCGTCCCAGACAATCTATGGATCAAATGTCCCGAGACGGGAGAAATGGTCTTCCACAAGGATCTTGAAGCCAATCAGTGGGTGGTGCCGTCATCTGGCTTTCACATGAAGATTCGCGCCCATGACCGGCTAAAGGCCTTCTTCGACGATGGCCTCTACGAGACGGTCGATCTTCCGGAAGTGGCAACGGACCCGCTGAAGTTCCGCGACTCGAAACGGTATACGGATCGTTTGAAGGAATACCGCTCCAAGACGGCCGTGGAAGATGCAGTCGTCGTCGCCCGCGGCGACATCGAAGATTTGCCGATCATCGCGACGGTCCAGGATTTTGCCTTCATGGGCGGCTCGCTCGGCATGGCCGCCGGCGAAGCGATCATCAAAGGGTTCGAGACGGCGCTCGCCGAAAAGAAGCCACTGGTTCTGTTCTCCGCCTCCGGCGGCGCCCGCATGCAGGAAGGCATCTTGTCGCTCATGCAGCTTCCGCGGACGACAGCCGCCCTGGAAATGCTGAAAGAGGCAGGTCTTCCCTATATCGTCGTCCTGACCAACCCGACGGCCGGCGGTGTCTCGGCCTCCTATGCGATGCTGGGCGATGTTCATATCGCAGAACCCGGCGCAGTCATCGGCTTTGCCGGGGCTCGCGTGATCGAGCAGACCATCCGCGAGAAACTGCCCGACGGGTTCCAGCGCGCCGAATACCTGCTCGAGCACGGCATGGTCGATATGGTCGTCCACCGGCACGAACTGAAATCGACGATCTCCTCGCTTCTGAAAATCTGGACGAAACAGCCTGCCACTGTGAAGAAAGTCGAACGCACCGCGAGCGAAACGACAGATGAGACCCAATCGCAAGACGATGGGGCGAACAGATCCGAAGACGAAAATGTCGATGCGGCCTGATCGGGCGGCATCTTGGCGATCTTCGCTGCATTCTCATCTCTCGCAACGGCGCGATACCGCGCGCCGAACACCCGGCGCGGTAATCTTTTCTAAGCGCTTCTGCGGCCTGCATCATAGGGCAGCCCGATGACCACGACCTCTCTGGCCCAGGCGGAAATCGAGGCCCTGCTGGCTCGATTGCCAAAGGGATACGATCTGTCTCTCGATCGCGTGCGCAAGCTTGCTGCGTCTCTTGGTGACCCACAGCTTAAACTGCCGCCGACGATCCATGTCGCGGGCACCAATGGCAAAGGGTCCACCTCCGCCTTTTGCCGCGCGATTCTCGAGGCGGACGGGAAGAGCGTTCACGTCCACACTTCGCCCCATCTCGTATCCTGGCATGAGCGCTACCGGCTCGGCCGGAAAGACGAGAAGGGCATCCTGGTGCCGGACGAGGTTCTTGCCGAAGCGGTCTCACGCGCCGCAAAGGCCGTCGGCGATCTGCCGATTACGGTCTTCGAGATCCTGACTGCGGTGACGTTTCTTCTCTTCTCCGAGCATCCGGCCGATGCGGCCGTTGTCGAAGTCGGCCTCGGCGGGCGGTTCGATGCGACAAACATTCTGGAACACCCGGCCGTCAGCGTCATTACTCCGATCTCGCTCGACCATCAGTCCTATCTCGGCGACAGCGTGGAACTGATCGCCGCAGAGAAGGCCGGCATCATCAAACCAGGCGTTCCGCTGATCGTCGGCCCCCAGCAGGAGTCGATAGCGTTCGATGTCATCGAACGGATCGCGGATCGCAACAACGCGCCGATGTCGCGCTATGGACAGGATTTTTTCGCCTTCGAGGAACATGGTCGCCTTGTCTATCAGGACGACGACGGCCTTCTCGACCTCCCGCTGCCTCGCCTATACGGACGCCATCAGATTTCGAATGCGGCAACCGCGATCGCGGCCTTGCGAAGAGGCGGCTTCCAGCCGAGCGAACGGGCGATCGAAGCCGGAATGACCGGCGTGGAATGGCCGGGCCGCCTTCAGAAGATCACCTCTGGTCCACTTTACGAAGCGGTCGTCGATGGCGGCGAGCTTTGGCTCGATGGCGGTCACAATCCGGGTGCGGGCGCGGCAATCTCCGAGGTCTTTGCCAATCTCGAAGACAAGGTTTCCCGGCCGCTCTTCCTGATTTGCGGCATGCTCAACACCAAGGATCCGACCGGTTTCTTCGACGCCTTTCACGGCATCGCCCGCCGTGTCATCGCGGTGCCGCTTGCCACGTCCGATGCCGGGATCGACCCGAACGAGCTCGTGGATTTCGCGCTCGATAGCGGGCTCGACGCCGAGGCGACCGACAGCATCGAGGCCGCCATCAGGCTGGTTTCCCAGCACTGGGCAGTCCAGCCCGCACCGCGCTTTCTCGTCTGCGGATCGCTCTATCTTGTCGGTGAGGCCCTCGAAAAAAGCGGGCTCGCCCCGCGCTGAAGGACCCGACTGTGAGCAAGGTCTTCTCGATCCTCTTCATCATTCTGATGGGCATCCATATCTGGCGTCCGCTGGGCCTGCCGGGGCTCAGGCGTCGCGGTGATTTCTGGAAGATCGCACTCGTCGGCTTTGCGGTCTTCAGCCTCACCATCATGATCCGGCCCTGAAACCATAGCAGGAGTGAATGTTTGTGATCGTTCCGGCGGTGGTGTAGGAACCGCGGGATTTGATCTTTCTCGACATTCGTGGGCTGAACCGACACATGGACCGAATTCGTATACGCGGCGGAAACACGCTCAACGGGACCATTCCCATTTCGGGCGCAAAGAATGCTGCCCTCCCGCTGATGATCGCCTCGCTGATGACGGACGACCAGCTGACGCTCGAAAACGTGCCGCACCTCGCCGATGTCGAGCAGCTGATCCGTATCCTGACCAATCACGGCGTCGACTACACCGTAGCGGGCAAGCGCGCCGGACAGAACGCGGCGACGGGCCGCACGATTCATTTCAGCGCCCGAAATATCGTGGATACCCACGCGCCCTATGAACTCGTTTCCAAAATGCGCGCGAGCTTCTGGGTCATTGGTCCGCTTCTGGCCAGAATGGGCCGTGCCAAGGTTTCGCTCCCCGGCGGCTGTGCGATCGGAACGCGGCCGGTCGATCTTTTCATCGACGGCCTGCGCACTCTCGGCGCGACGATCGATATCGAGGGTGGCTATGCGATCGCCAAGGCGGACGGTGGTCTCGTCGGTAACCGCTATGTGTTTCCGAAGGTTTCGGTCGGTGCGACCCATGTGCTGATGATGGCGGCAAGTCTTGCCAAAGGCGAGACTGTTCTGGAAAACGCCGCGCGCGAGCCGGAAGTGGTCGATCTTGCCAACTGCCTCAACGCCATGGGCGCGAAGATCGAGGGTGCCGGTAGCCGCACCATCACGATCAACGGTGTTGCCCAGCTGTCCGGTGCGCGTCATTCGGTGCTGCCCGACCGGATCGAGACGGGGACCTACGCCATGGCCGTCGCGATGGCAGGTGGTGACGTGACGCTAACCAATACCCGCTCTGAACTCCTCGACACCGCACTCGGTGCCTTGCGGGAAACCGGTGCCAGCATCGAAGATACGCCGGAAGGTATCCGCGTACGGCGTAATGGCGGCGGGCTTCATCCGGTCGATGTCGTCACTGATCCGTATCCCGGCTTTCCGACCGACCTTCAGGCCCAATTCATGGGGCTGATGACGCGGGCCGATGGCACCTCGCACATCACCGAGACGATCTTCGAGAATCGCTTCATGCATGTCCAAGAGCTTGCTCGCCTCGGCGCCAAGATCTCGCTCTCCGGTCAGACGGCGACCGTCGAAGGTGTGCCGACCCTGAAGGGCGCGCCGGTCATGGCGACCGATCTGCGCGCATCCGTATCGCTCGTCATTGCAGGCCTCGTCGCCGAAGGCGAAACGGAAGTTCATCGGGTTTATCACCTTGATCGCGGCTTCGAGCGGTTGGAAGAAAAGCTGACCGCCTGCGGCGCCGATATCGATCGCGTCTCCGGTTAGACTGGTCTTTCGTCCGGGGTTTTGCTGAGGGCACGGTTTTTCGTTCCCGCGCCGCTTTCGAGCGGCCGGGGTTTGCGGATGTCTTCATTCTGGCGCCGTCCAATGTGGGCGGCGAAGCGCCGGAGGCGAGCCCTCCGAAACTTTAGTCTATGCGGCTCACCTCCGGCGCTCCGCACGGGATTTGTCGCTCTCGCTTCGCCGATCGCTCCAGCCTTGCCCGATGCCCACCTCGCCGACACGCCGGCCTCGTTTGAAGAGGCGGGGGATGCCGGTTCGAGGTATGACTTCGGGCGCAGCCCAAACCATCGACGGCTGTTGGTGCTTCACGGGATGCCTTGACGGCCTCCCGTTCAAGCGGACCGATCCGCACCCGCGCCGTATTACGCGAGGGACCAACGGAGCCGCGAGGCGTCCGGGGCGCAGCTCCTCCGGAAGAAGCCGCACCGCAGACCCGCAAGCCACCCAACCCGAAGCGATCCCGGCGATCACCCGTGCCCCCTGGGCTGCATGGCGGGGCGATTATGCGAGGGGTGACGCGGGTGGGGATAAGATTTTTTACGAGGATGACGACGAGAAGAGGACGGCGCTTCCTCTCGTTTTTCGTGCGAGGAGCGACATCGACCATCGTCTGACCGAGACATGGGAACGCAAGGATATAGTTCTTGAAACGCGGATGGAGCTTCTCCGCCGCGAAGCTCAATGAGCTTCGTCATCCCGGACTTGGCCCAGGATCCATTCCTGCGGTCCGTCCTCCCTGATGTGAGTGGCGAAAGCACCACCATACTCGCCGAGAAGTCAGAGGAATAGGCGCTATGCGCGCTCGGAGGCCGGGATGATGAAGGAGGGGAGAACCTTTCCGATCACTGTCCTCGCTGATGATGCAAAATCGTCATCCGCGACCGCGAAAAAAACCTCTGATGCCGAGACCGGTTCAATCAGCCGGGCGCTGAATCAGATCGCAAGCTGTGCGGTTCATCGGCAAACTGATGCGGTAAGGAGAAAAACTGCGGCTTGACCGGGATGACCCAAATCAGAGAGGACATTTAAGTGCGAAAAAGGAGCCCCGCATGTACAAAAAGATTCTCATTGCGATTGCGCCCGATCATCTCGAAGGTGCGAAAGAGGCCATCGTTGCCGCCCGCGCGCTTGCCAATGAAGGCGCCGAAATTCATGTCATATCGATAATCAACCGCATTCCAAACTATGTTGTCGCTGAAGTTGGGGGCGAGGTTTACGATCGCACGAGCGACAAGACGAAAAAAGCGCTCGCCAAAATTCTGGAAGACCACAAAGATATCCAGATCTCTACCGTTATCGGCGAACCGCCTGCCAAGATCATTTCGACCGCGAAGGAAGGCCGGTACGACCTCATCATCATCCGCTCCCATAAACCGGGTGTACGAGATTGGTTCCTGGGCTCCACGGCAGGACGCGTGACGCGGAGTACGCCGTGCGCAGTCCACATCTTGCGGTAACGGAACCACCACCCGCAAATGGAAGCCCGAAGCCGCGTCGGCATTCGCTTGAAAAGCCCGTCAGATCGAATGCCAGCGATATCGAGACGAAAGAGAGCGATGGGTCCGGAGACCTTCGGTTCCTTTTCGATTCATTCGGACCGGCGTCGGGCATCATCGCCCGTCGCTCTGGTGAGAGCATGACCATCCATGAGCAGGGTTATGGTTAAATGGATGTTGAGAATGAAGGGCGCGACAAAAGCCGGTCATGCTCGTTTGCTGTGATGGCGAAAGGCTTTGGTCAGGGCAGTGTCCGGTGCTGACGCGTGGGGCGTTGCCCCTTCAACACAGCTGTTGAGCAAATTCACGCAAAACGGCGGGGCGGGATGGCGCGCAAGCCCCGCGCCAGCTCGGCGATTCCGGACCCCTTCGAGGGATCGCCGAAGCGAATGCCTTCCCGTCCATTCGACCAAATCCTCGCGCAGCGAAAACAGTTCCGGATCATGGATTTGTGCAAAGGGGCGGGGACTGCGCGTCGGATATCCCGGCTTGTCAGTTCAGGCGATCGCAAATGAGCGGCAGGGAAGACAGCGGCAAGCTTGCGCTGCCAATTTATATACGAAGAAAACACCGCAAAATATCTTGTCGTGGGTTCACGGCTTGATTGGCGATAGTCCGCTTTGTTAAGGAAGTGTTCCGGTCGGCATCCTGCGAAAGTGGGGACTTTCATCTGAGGGTGTGACCGTAGAATGCTGAGAGGGAATGCTCTTATGGTTTCACACGTTGCGATGACGCGTCGCCGACAGGTCATGCTCGCCTCGCTTCTGGGATTGGGTCTCGGATTGACGGGATGCCAGGACAAGGCCGCGACCGGCACGCTCGACGACATCGCGACGGACGTGAAATTCGACGAGAAAACTTACGGTGTTCCGGCCTCTCCGCGAATGGCGGAGCGGGCGGCACGACAGATCAAGAAGGGCGGGGGACGCTCTCAAGTCGGAAAGCCCTACAAAATCAAGGGCGAATGGTATTATCCGAAGGATGAGCCGGGTTACGTCGCCTCGGGGCAGGCCTCCTGGTACGGACCGAATTTCCACGGTCGCCTGACGGCGAATGGTGAAACCTACGACATGCGCCATCTGTCCGCGGCGCATAAGACCTTTCCGCTTCCCTCCTATGCGATGGTCACGAACCTCGAGAACGGCAATCGCGTGAAGGTTCGCGTCAACGATCGCGGGCCGTTTGCCCACGGACGTGAGATCGATCTTTCCCAGAAAGCGGCCGAGCTCCTCGATTTCAAGCACAGCGGCACCGCAGAGGTTAAGGTCGAATATCTGGGGCGCGCGCCGCTCGAGGGCGACGACACCCAGATGCTGCTGGCGAGCTATTCGCAGGGTGGAAATACCGTTCAGGACGTGATGGTGGCCGATTCCGGCGATCGGCGAAACGGCATTGCAAGCGCCGCTGCCTACGATGGCTCGGCCAATGCCCCTGTTCCCGGACTGCGTCCGATGCAGAGCCTGTTTCAGAACCAGCCGTCGCGTACGAGCAGGATGATCGACAATCTGAGCTCTTTCCGGGGCGAGGACAATCGCTCAGGAGCGACGAAAGCACTGGAAGCGCTTGGGACGGCGAATGCACCGAAGACGGAAACCATCAATCTCGGTACGATTGATCGTAACCTGATGGCGAAGGTTGGAAGCGTCATCGGCGTTGGCTCGACGGCACAGGCGGAAGCGACGAACCGCAGGGATCTCGTATCGGCGACGGTGACCGCATCTCCGAGTGTCGACAAGGACCGGCTGCTTAAGAAGCTGTGGTCCGCCGGTTTCACCGACGCATTTCCGGTCCGCGACTGAGGGTTTGAGAGACCTGACCGATCTGTGAGGCGGGTTTCATAAGGAATATTGGCATTCCGCGCTTTCCTGCGGATGCAAGGGGCGATAAGACGGTCTATAGCTTTTCCATCTTCTCCAATGCTGCGCAGATGATGCCGTCTCCCAAGCCTATGATCCGAGCGAAATACGTTGAACCGGTGTCGACAACTCGCTCTAAAAGCACGTTTTCACGCAGGATATTATCCAAAAAGTCATGCAGCTTTTCGGCGTCATGCTCTAGAGCGCTCCTGGCGGCGCTGGCACTGACATTTCTTCCTGTCGACACATCTTCGGCACAGGAACCGGCGAAGAGCGGTTTCGGGGTCGAAACCGAAGCCCCGCGCGCACTTCTCATTGAAGATCGAACGGGAACGGTCATTCTCGTCAAAAACGCGTCCCAACCCTTCGAGCCGGCATCGCTCGCCAAGCTGATGACGATGGAAATCGTCTTTGAGGCGCTCGACGAGGGCGAAATCTCGCTTTCCACCGAATATACCGTTTCGGAGCATGCCTGGCGCACGGGCGGTGCGCCGTCAGGGGCTGCGACCATGTTCGCGGCGATAAAGTCGTCCATTCCGGTCGCCGATCTCATTCGCGGCACGATCGTTCAGGGTGCGAACGACGGCGCGATCATCCTTGCCGAAGGTCTCGCTGGCTCTGAAGACGAGTTCACCGCCCGAATGAATGCGCGCGCCGAGGAGCTCGGCCTCAAGGACACCCATTACGCCAATCCGACCGGTCTGCCCTCCGAGGATGGCGAGCAGCAGACGACGGCGCGCGACCTCGTGACCCTGACCCGGCATCTGCGCTCGGCGCATCCCGAACTCTATAAGATCTATGCCGAACCCGCCTTCGAGTGGAACAAGATCTTCCAGCGCAACCGGAATCCCGTGCTGGGGGGTGATCTCGGCGGGGAGGGCGTCGGAACCGGCTTTACGGATAAAAGCGGCTATTCGCTGATGGGGGTCGCCGCCAAGGATGGCCGCACCCTGCTGCTCGCGCTGTCGGGGCTGGAAAGCAGCGCCGCGCGCGAAAAGGAAGCGCAGCGCCTCCTGGAATTCGGCTTCGACGGGTTGATCGAAGCCGATGTCCTTCCCGCAGGCGCAAAGGTCGGCGACGTCCCCGTTTTCAACGGCGTGGTTGAAACTGTGCCGGTGCGCATCGACCAGCCCATCGCGGTTCTCCTGCCGGAGGATTCGCTGGATGCGGTGAGCGCACGCCTGCGCTTCGAGGGGCCGGTGATCGCACCAGTCGAGGAGGGCGAACTGGTGGGCGTGGTGGATATTCAGGTTTCCGGTGAGACTGTGTATAGCCAGCAGATCTTTGCGGCTGCGCCAGCACCGGTGGGCAGCTTCGCGGAGCGCGCGAGCGGTGCCCTTTCGGAACTGGCCTTCGGCTGGACACGTTCGTTTTAAGTTGAACGACAGACGGGAGCTCTGGTGGCCGGAAAATTCATCACGTTCGAAGGTGGCGACGGAAGCGGCAAGACCACCCAGGTCAAGCGGCTCGCCGAAACGCTACGCAAAAGCGGCTACGACGTGGTGACAACCCGCGAGCCGGGCGGAACCCCGGGTGCCGATGCGGTTCGTCACGTCGTTCTGTCCGGCGCGGCGAAAGATCTCGGCCCGAATATGGAGGCCGTTCTCTTCGCGGCGGCGCGCTCGGACCATCTGAGCAGCGTGATCCGTCCGGCGCTCGAAGCGGGCTCGATCGTGATCTGCGATCGCTTCCATGATTCGACCCGTGTCTATCAGGCGGCGACGGACGAAACCGATATTCGATTTCTCGACAGGCTTGAGGTTGCGACACTCGACGGCGTGTCGCCGGACCTGACGATCATTCTCGATGTTCCGGCCGAACTCGGCTTCGAACGCGCCAATGCGCGGCGGTCCGAAGGCGTCGCGGACCGCTTCGAGGGTGAAGAAATCGAAATTCATGCGGAACGCCGGGAGCGATTTCTGGCGATTGCCGAGGATGAGCCGGAACGCTGCGTCGTCATCGACGGGCGAGGGGATGAAGACGAAATCGCCGAGGACGTTCTGGCCGCGGTCGCGGATCGATTGGGCCTGAAAGATGCCGATGGTGTAGACGTGCGATCCGGCGAGACGGTTACCGGCTGACGATGGATCTCACCACTCAGGCCGAGCACGACGATCTCGATGGCATTCCGCCACCGAAAGCCCAGACACGTCTGATCGGTCAGAACGGACCGTTCGAAGAATTCCGCAGCGCATTCGATGCGGGTAGATTGCACCACGCCTGGCTGCTGCAGGGGCCGCGCGGCGTCGGTAAGGCGACGGCGGCGTTCGCCTTCGCGCGCATGCTGCTCGGCGCGGAGCCCGCTACGGCGGAGGAGGGAATTTCATTTCCGCAGGAGGGTTCGGTCACGCGTCAGATCGCGACGGACGCGCATCCCGGCGTCATCCATGTGACGCGCGCCGCGCAGGAGCGCGGCATCGGATTTCGAAGCCAGATCACCGTCGACGAGGTGAGGCGGCTCGCGCGGTTCTT
The DNA here is from genome assembly GCF_039652615.1 of Fulvimarina fulva. Lineage (NCBI taxonomy): Bacteria > Pseudomonadati > Pseudomonadota > Alphaproteobacteria > Hyphomicrobiales > Aurantimonadaceae > Fulvimarina > Fulvimarina fulva. Next base: position 705,793 of record NZ_JBDJAC010000001.1, on the reverse strand, counting down.
TCATGCAACGGGCGCCGAGAACAGCTATCGCATCGCGATCATCGATCCCGCCGACGAAATGAATCGCAACGCTGCGAATGCGCTATTGAAGATGCTGGAAGAACCACCGCGCCGCGCGATGTTCTTCATCATCAACCACGCGCCGGGTCGGCTTCTTCCGACCATCCGTTCCCGCTGCAGGTTCCTGCGCTTTTCGGAACTCGACTCCCACGCCCTTCTTTCCGCGATCAAGGCGGTGAAGCCGGACCTTTCGGACGACAATGCCGATGTGCTGGTCGAAGCTGCAGAAGGATCGGTGCGCCGGGCGCTGCAGATCGCCGAATATGGCGGTGTTGAAATCCTGAAGGCGCTCGAGCCGTTGCTCATGGCGGACCGGCCGGACTGGAACACCTTCGGCGCGATGACGGATCAGCTTGCCCAGAGGGGACGCGAAGCATCCTACGAACTCGCAATCGAAGCGATCACATCGACCATCGCCAGGGCGAGTGAAAACGCGCTGCGGGCAGGGGCGCTCGGCCGAGCGGCCGAACTCTCCGCGCTCTGGCAGACCGAGAAGGATCGTATTCGTGAAGCGGCGGCCTATAATCTCGATCGCAAGCAGGTGCTCTTCACGCTCTACGATCGCTTTCACGAGGCTGGCACATCCGCGCACATATCGGCGGCCTGATTTCGCCTGATCGCAGATTTTAAGGCCCTTCATTGAGGACCATGCGCTTTTGGTCTATCCCGCGCGCAACGAATGTCACTTCAAAATGAGACCGAGTCCGAGTCATGGCCGAACGGTACTATCTGACCACCGCGATCTCGTATCCGAACGGCAAGCCGCATATCGGACACGCCTATGAACTGATCGCGACCGATGCGCTGGCGCGCTTCAAGCGTCTCGACGGATACGACGTCTTCTTCCTGACCGGCACCGACGAGCACGGCATCAAGATGCTGCAGAACGCGCGGGCGCAAGGACTGACGGCACGCGAACTCGCCGATGCGAATTCGGCGGAATTCCAGCGCATGTCGGTCGCGCTCGGCGGCTCCAACGACGACTTCATCCGCACGAGCGAAGCGCGACACAAGATCACCTGTCAGGCGATCTGGAAGCGGATGGAAGCGGCGGGCGACATCTACAAGGACGCCTATTCCGGCTGGTACTCGGTGCGTGACGAAGCCTATTACGGCGAGGACGAAACCGAACTGAAGGAAGACGGCACGCGGATCGGCCCCCAGGGCACGCCTGTCGAATGGATCGAAGAGGAAAGCTACTTCTTCCGCCTCTCCCAATTTCAGGAGCCGCTTCTGAAGTTCTACGAGGAGAACCCGGATTTCATCGGCCCCAATGAGCGGCGCAACGAAGTCGTCTCCTTCGTCAAATCCGGCCTCCGCGATCTTTCGATCTCGCGCACCACGTTCGACTGGGGCATTCCTGTTCCGGGCGACGAAAAGCACGTGATGTATGTCTGGGTCGATGCGCTGACGAACTATCTGACGGCGACCGGCTATCTCGAGGATGAGAACGGCGAGCGGGCCGGTTTCTGGCCGGCGGACCTCCACGTCATCGGAAAGGATATTACGCGCTTTCACACGGTGTACTGGCCGGCATTTTTGATGTCGGCGAAGCTCCCGCTGCCCAAGCGCGTCTATGCCCACGGCTTTCTCTTCAATCGCGGAGAGAAGATGTCGAAGTCGGTGGGCAACGTGATCGATCCGTTCGCACTCGTCGATACCTATGGGCTCGATCGCCTGCGCTATTTCCTGCTGCGCGAAGTGCCGTTCGGCCAGGATGGCAATTATTCGCATGATGGAATCGTGAACCGCACGAATTCCGAGCTTGCCAACGATCTCGGCAATCTTGCCCAGCGCTCGCTGTCAATGGTCGCCAAGCATTGCGAGGGCAGGGTGCCGCAACCGGGCGCCTTCACGGAAGCCGACGAAACAATCCTGAACGCGGCATCGAGCCTTCTTCAGCAATGCCGCGAAGCTGCGGACAAGCAGCAGCTGCATCAAATTCTCGCTGCAATCATCGCGGTGGTCAGCCAGACGAACCGATACTTTGCGGGCGAGGAGCCCTGGGCACTTCGCAAGAGCGACTTCGACCGGATGCAGACGGTGCTTTACGTGACCGCCGAGGTCCTGAGGACGGTCGCCATCCTGCTTCAGCCTTTCACACCGGAAAGCGCCGGGAAACTTCTCGACATTCTCGGCGTTCATGAGAACGATCGCGGGTTCGACGAGCTGACCAATAATGCGCGCCTTGCGCCGGGTGCGGACCTGCCGGCGCCGAAGCCGATTTTCCCGCGTTTCGTCGAAGAAGAAAGTGCAGCCACGAACTGATGTTCATCGTCGATAGCCACTGCCATCTGGATTTCCCGGATTTTGAGGAAGACCGCGACGCGCTCATCGAGCGGGCGAACGCCAATGACGTCCGCCTCTTCGTCACGATTTCGACGAAGGTCGCGAAGATCGAGCGGCTCATCGATCTGACACGCCGCTATGACAGCGTGTTCGCCTCAGTCGGCACCCATCCGAACTCCGCCGGCGAGGAGCCGGATGTTGCGACCGAAACGCTCGTCGACATTGCCGGCAAACACGACAAGATCGTCGCAATCGGCGAGGCCGGGCTGGACTATCACTACGACCGGGCTCCGCGCGAGATACAGGAGGCCGTCTTCCGCCGACATATCGCGGCGGCGCGCAAGACGCAGCTACCGCTCGTCATCCATGCGCGGGACGCTGACGATGACGTTGCGGCAATCCTGCGTGACGAAAACGGGAAGGGGGCTTTCCCCTTCATTCTGCACTGCTTTTCGTCCGGCCGGGCGTTGGCCGAGGCCGGGATCGAGCTTGGCGGCTATGTGTCGTTTTCCGGTATCCTGACCTTTAAGAGGTCGGATGAGCTGAGGGCGATCGCTGCAGATGTGCCGATGGACCGGCTGCTCGTCGAAACGGACGCGCCCTATCTCGCTCCAACACCCTATCGCGGAAAGCGCAACGAACCGGGCTACACGCGCCACACCGCCGAGGTGCTTGCGGGCGTCAAGAACATCTCGCTCGATGAAATTGCGAAGGCGACCTCCGACAACTTCTTCAAGCTGTTCACCAAGGTGCCGGATCCCCGGCCCTCGATCTGACCGATCATGCCGGACGCCGATACAGACACGCGGTTACGCCTCACGATTCTGGGCTGTTCGTCATCGCCCGGCGTGCCGCGCGTTTCCGGTGACTGGGGCAATTGCGACCCTCGGAATCCGAAGAACCGGCGCACGCGGACGGCAGCGCTGATCGAGCGTGTCTCACATCTCGGCATTACCCGTGTCGCCATCGATTGCGGCCCGGATTTTCGTCAGCAGATGCTGGCCGCCGAAGTCGATCGCCTCGACGCAATCATCCTCACGCACGCCCATGCGGACCATATCCACGGGATCGACGATATGCGCGTCTATGCGCAGATCCAGGGCAATCGCATTCCGGTCTATGGAGACGCGGAAACACTGACCCGCGTGCAGGATGCCTTCGGCTATATCTTCAAGACGCCGCGCGGCAGCGCCTATCCGCCGATCGGCGAAACGCGCGTCATCGAGCCAGGCAGGGCATTCGAAATCGATGGCCCGGGGGGCGCCTTGTCGATCTTGCCGCTTCTGCAGATCCATGGCCCGATCACCTCGCTCGCCTTCCGCTTTGGTGCGATAGCCTATTGCACCGATGTCAGCGACATTCCGACGGAGACCGAGGCACAGCTTCAGGATCTCGACCATCTGGTTCTCGGCGCGCTCCAATACAAAACCCATCCGAGTCATTTCTCTCTCGGACAGGCGCTCGGCTGGATCGCGCGTCTTGCGCCGAAAGCTGCAACGCTGACCCATATGCACACGCCGCTCGATTACGAGACGGTGCACCGCGAAACGCCGGACCATGTTGAGCCCGGCTATGACGGCCTGATGATCGAACGTCCGATCACGAACTGAATGTGAACCTGCCGCACATATGGAAGCAACGCTTCCAAAAATCGTCGGCAGCCAGAGCGATGCTCTGGCTGTTCAACAAATCCTGATCAGTCAATGCGCCTTGTGGAAAGGGTGATAGGGGCGCTACGTGCCAACACGCGCCAGAACACCCAAATACAAAAGTTGCATAATATAGATTATGGAACTACACGGCCTAGCGGAAAGCGGGCGCGGGCGCTGTGTTAACCATAACCCGCACACCGCTGCGCTCGATTGGCTGGCCTACCTTTCGAAAGCTGAGATCCGGTTACCGTGATGGCGATGATGGCGATGGGTTGCATTTCAGAACTCAGTGTCGCCAAGCGATTGCATGGCTCTTTCAAGCATCGCTATGACGTGGGCCAGCACCCAAACGCCTACGCCAAATCGCCGAGCCGATGGCGGCACCCCACATGTCGACCGCCAATGCGCCGCGCTTTTCGGTGGAAAGCGTGACTGGCTGGGTTGATGCGGCTCCGCATCCGCGTAGTCGTCGTCAGACCGAAACCGTTGGAGCCGACGCCATGGAACCCGCGCGCGACATCTCCCGCCTGATCGAGATCATGGCTGCGTTGCGCAATCCGAACGGTGGGTGCCCATGGGATCTGGAACAGGATTTCTCAACGATCGCGCCGTACACCATTGAGGAAGCCTACGAGGTATCCGACGCTATCGAGCGCAACGACCGGATCGATCTCAAGGAAGAGCTCGGCGATCTGTTGCTCCAGGTCGTCTATCATTCGCAGATGGCGCAGGAAGCTGACTGGTTCACCTTCGAGGATGTCGTCGAGGCGATCACGAAGAAGATGATCCGACGCCATCCTCACGTCTTCGGCGATGCCGTGGCCCGGTCGGCCGGAAGCGCCAAAGGCCAATGGGAACGCATAAAGGCCGAGGAAAAGGAAGAAAAAGCCGCAGAAAGGGCGAAAATCCTAGGAGAAAATGCCGGGCAAGCCGGCGAGGGGTTTTTGGATAAAGTTCCTAGCGCCTTCCCTGCCCTGACGCTTGCCCTGAAAATCCAGAAGGAAGCGGCCAAGGTTGGCTTCGATTGGGCCGAACCGGAGCCAATCTTTGCCAAGATCGAGGAAGAGATTGAGGAGTTTCGGGATGTCGTCGGAACCAGACAGGCGAAGGCGGGCGATCCGGATGAAACGGCGCCTGATCGCGGCGGAGAGGCAGCTGTGCCGACGGCCACGCAACATTCGGTGTCGCGCCGAGAGGAAGAGCTTGGCGATCTGATCTTCTCTGTGGTCAATCTGGCGCGTTTCTACGAGGTTGATCCAGAGAAGGCATTACGCGGTTGCGTCACCAAATTCCGCAATCGCTTCCACCACATCGAAACCGCCCTCGCCTCGGATGGCAAAACGCTTCGGGAGGCCAGCCTCGACGAGATGGAGGCCCATTGGGTGGCGGCGAAGACCCTCAGCTTGCCGAGCTGAGCTTTGCGGTAGATGGGCGATCGAACGATCCGCGCGTGCAGCACCTGAGCCTTGCGCTGCTGTTTGCTGTGAGTCCTGGCCGGACACGGCTGGCGGAATTGGTGGGCGGCAGGCGTCTCGACCCCTTGAACCAGATCGACTTGGGCGAGCGGAGCGGGTCGGCATGTTCTCTCATCAACCGCCTGCCTGTGATGAAGAGCCGTTCCGCGGATGGCTCGCACAGCCCCCACTGAACCACCGCTTGCGAGACACGAAATCTTCGCTTAAACAGCTCTGCAATCGAACCGTACGGTACGGTTCGATTTACGTGGGCGATCAATGCAGGCTGTACAGCACCAAATCGCGGCAAATGACGGGACGGTCGAGACCCTCACCGACCGCCAGCGCGATGTGCTGGAAGCGGTTCTCGAGCTGATCGTCAAGGGCCAGCGGCCGTTATCGATGATCGCGGTGGCCCGCGCCGCATCCTGTTCCAAGGAGACGCTTTATCGCTGGTTCGGGGACCGGGACGGGCTTTTGACGGCGACCGTGCGCTGGCAGGCGGCCAAGGTGCGCGGCATCGAACTGCCGAACGGGCCGATCGACGCGGCGTTCCTGCAAACCGCCCTCGCCCGCTTTGCCTCCGACTGGCTGCGCGTACTGACCGGTCCGACCTCGATCGCCCTCAACCGGCTGGCAATCGCCGAGGCGGGGTCCGAAACGCTCGATCTCGGTGCGATCGTCTTGCGGAACGGGCCGGTGGAAATGGCCCGGCGCATTGCGCCTCTCCTCGTTGCCGCGCGGGCGAGCGGCCTCATCGCCTATTCCAGCGAGGCGGGCGTCTTCTCGGCTTTTTTCGGCCTCGTCGTCGGCGACTTGCAAATCCGCTTGTTGCTGGGCGATGAGGCCGGCGGGACATTCGACATCGACCGAGCGGCCGACGAGGCTGCACGGCGCTTCATGACCCTTTTCGGGTCGCAATAACGGCCGGACGGACACGCCGTCACGGTCAGGATCAAACGGAAGGAAACGACAATGCGCGTCTATTACGATCGCGACGCCGATCTCAATCTCATCAAGGGCAAGAAGGTTGCCATCGTCGGCTACGGTTCCCAGGGCCGCGCCCACGCGCTGAACCTCAAGGACTCCGGCGCTGCCGAGCTGAAGGTCGCCCTCCGCCCGGGTTCGTCAACGGCCAAGAAGGTGGAAGCCGACGGTCTTGAGGTTCTCTCGGTTGCCGATGCGGCCAAGTGGGCCGACCTCCTGATGATGGCAACGCCTGACGAGCTGCAGGCCGGCATCTGGAATTCAGAGATCAGGGACAATATCCGCGACGGCGCGGCGATCGCCTTTGCCCATGGCCTTAATGTCCATTTCGGTCTCATCGAGCCGAAGGGCTCGATCGACGTCGTGATGATTGCGCCGAAGGGCCCCGGCCACACGGTTCGCGGCGAATACCAGAAGGGCGGCGGTGTGCCGTGCCTCGTCGCCGTTCATCAGGATGCATCGGGCAACGCGCTCGATCTCGCCCTCTCCTATGCTTGCGGCGTCGGCGGCGGTCGTTCCGGCATCATCGAAACGACCTTCCAGGAAGAGTGCGAGACCGATCTTTTCGGCGAGCAGGTCGTTCTGTGCGGCGGTCTCGTCGAACTCATCCGCGCCGGCTTCGAGACGCTGGTCGAAGGCGGTTATGCGCCCGAGATGGCCTATTTCGAGTGCCTTCACGAGGTGAAGCTGATCGTCGACCTCATCTATGAGGGCGGCATCGCGAACATGAACTACTCGATTTCCAACACGGCGGAATGGGGCGAATATGTCTCGGGTCCGCGCATCATCACGGCCGAAACGAAAGCCGAGATGAAGCGCGTTCTCACCGACATCCAGACCGGCCGGTTTACGTCCGAATGGATGCAGGAGTGGCATTCCGGCGCCGCCCGCTTCAAGGGTATCCGCCGCGTCAACGACAAGCACCAGATCGAGGAAGTCGGCGAGAAGCTTCGCGGCATGATGCCGTGGATCAAGTCGAACGCCCTCGTCGACAAGGCGCGCAACTAAGCAGCCTTTGCTCTCACGAGTGTCGATTGCGATCCGTGAGAGCTTGGTGCCGCAAATCTGCATGACGTTTCGAACACCGTCATGCAGGAAAACCCGAGAGCCGCGACTTCAATTCGCGGCTTTCTTTTTGCCTGGCATTTACCGGTCCGTTAGAATCACACCGCATATTCGATGTTTCGATCGAAACACGCCGGGATCACTCCGGCGTTTACGGCGTCGTAACCAATCTCCCACACAGTCAGTGCGAACCTCGAACGCCTGGGACGGATTGAACGATGGCACTTCCCGAGCAAGAAACCGATGGATCTGAGCGGCGGATCGCGCCACGCCAGCGCGTTCTGAAGCGGGCCCGGGTCATCTTCAACAATGGGTTCTCCACCCTCGACTGCGTCGTCCGCAATGTGTCGGCGACCGGGGCGCTGCTGACGCTCGCCGAAGCGGTGCACGTGCCGAGGGAATTTCAGATCAAGATCGGCGAAGATGCCGTTCGCCCTGCCCGCCTCATCTATCGCCGCACGATGTTCGCCGGCATCCGCTTTGCGGACATTCCGGACGAGGATGAGGAGCGGGCCAGACTTGAGCGCCCCTCGCCAGCCGCGTCGGCGAATGCATCTCACGCTACACCCGCTGCCAGCGGATCGCCTGCCGATGCGGGACCCGGAATTGAGAAGATCCGTCCGCAAACTTTTCCCGGCATCGTTACGCGGAATATGCCGTGGTTCGACAAACTGTGAACGCGCTTAGAATATTTCCCGCATGGCATCAAAAAGCGGGTGGACAGCCGGAAATACGCTCTTTATATGCGGGTCACGAAGCGCGATAGCCGCTTCGCCGTGGGTGATTAGCTCAGTTGGTAGAGCAGCTGACTCTTAATCAGCGGGTCGTAGGTTCGAACCCTACATCACCCACCATTTTTCAAGGACTTCGCGCGAAAACTGGTGACTGCGGTTTCCAATTATTGGAAACCGTTTCCAATTCTGGTTCTGTTCTTGTTCTCGCCAAATGGCTATTTGGATCGAACGACAAATCCATGGTGCGAGCGACAAGATGGCTGAGAAGACCTATTTCATCGTCCAGGCTTTCGAGAAGAAGGGGCGTCGTCTCGTTCCGGCCCAACCGACGCAATGCAAATCAGCGCAAGAAGCGGTGTCTCGCGCCGAGCGGGATACGGCGCGTTTTGCCGGGGTTGTCGCCTTCAGCCAGGTTGCCGATGAGGAGACCGGCGAGACGATGGACGAGCCAGAGTTTCTGTTCCGACAGGGAGATCTCCCGCAGGAGATGAGCGACGAGTAATTTCGGCTGCTCTCCAAACCACCTAACTGTCACCTTCGAAAGCGAAACGTACGCAAGCTTCCCAAGCTTGATGTTTTGGATTCGATCGCCATCGCCCGCTCCAGATTCCAGGGTTTACGCCGGTTACGGGCCTACACCAATGGGAACGAACGGCGACCAAATGCAATCGGCGGCGCAAAAAGTCCCACTCGATTCCCGCGGCGTCCTCGCGTTTCGTTCTTGTCGGAAAAAGGGGCTACCTGAAAGGCTACAAAAAATCTCCGGACTATGGCGGACCGGAGCCGAGCTGGCGGTCGATCGTCGGAGTCGCCGCCCTCTTCGTCGTCTCGGGCGGTGTTTTCGTCTGGATGCTTTAAGACTCAAGACGTTCCGCCCGCCGGATCGCACGTCGCCGTATCTCGATCCGCACAAGACGCCGAACGATAACCTCTTGACGCTCGACCCTCGTCAGGAGCGGCCCGTCGACTTCGACGCAATCACGCCGCCCGCATCCTTCGCAGATCAGCCGACGCCGAAAGCGGTCGACCTCGACGTCTCCGAGCATATCCTCCGGTCGGTAAGAGGTGGCTCCGGTTGTCTGAACAGTTTCACCGGTTCTGATGAGTGGATCGTCTGCGGGTTTTAGGCGCTGTTGAGATAGTTGCTTCTCAAACCCTCTGAGGTCTGATTCAAGGCTGCCTTTTGAGGCAGCTTTGGTGCGAGGCGATCTGACGGAGGAGGAATGGCCGGTGATCGGGGAACTTCTGCCGAGCGAACGGGGTCGCAAAGCACGTCCGGCCCATGACAATCGGTGTTTTTTGGATGGGATGGTGTTCGTCCTGCGGGCGGGATGTCCCTGGCGCGACATGCACGAGCGCTACGGGAAATGGAATTGCGTCTATGTCCTCTTCCGGCGCTGGGCCGAACAAGGGGTCTGGGACGCCCCTTTTGAGACCTCGGTCGAGATGGGTCTGACCGACGACTGGCAGCATATGATCGACAGCACAGCGGTTTGGGGCCATTCGCAGGCCGCTGACTCAAAAGGGGGACCTATCCGCAGGGTTTTGGTCGAAGCGGCGGCGGCTTTACGTCGAAAGTCCACGCCCGAACGGACGGTCAGGGACGCCCTCTCGGCTTCGTCGTGACGGGCTGCGAGATCTCCGATTATAAGAGCGCCGCCGATCTTCTGGCCATGCCAGTGGGCAAACCCCGTCTGATGCTGGCCGACAAAGGTTACGACGGCGACACCGTCCGATCCGACCTGGTCCCGAAAGGCATATTGCCCGTCATACCCGCGAAAGCACACCGTAAGAAATCGCTCGAGCACGACAGGACCGCCTACCGCGATCGCCGTATTGCTGCTGCTCGGACGGCGTGAGTGGTCGTGGCGCACCCGTGAAGAACTCGTCCCATCGCGCATTCCTCTGCTTTCGCGATAAGCTACCAACACAGTATGGGACTGAACCCCTAGTCGTCGGTGGGGTCGCTGTTCAGTTTCCGCCGCCTTCAGACGAAGGCGAGTTGCCGGCTGATCTGATGCAGTCGTTCGAACCCATCGCGGTCGTCGGCGCATCGAACGCAGCTCGTCTCGCCGTTTGTTTATTTCGCGTGTTAGATCCTCGACAGCTTCGATTGCTCCGCAGCCCATGCCGATTGGACCCATCGCTCTCACGAATAGACTCCCGGGGATCACTTGCCGGGCATTTTCTGTTCGACAGAGATCTTGGGGGCTGGTCGAGCGTGCAGCTTGGGGGAGCGCCCGCGAAAGGCCCGCCCCTTGCCTCAGCTGCCGCCCAGGCTGAAGGCTTTCTGGAAGACTGCACCCTCGGTGTCGGTCATCCGAACGCGGAGTCTTGAGGCGTCCTTTTCCGGAATGCTGAATTTGATTTCAGGGTTCTCGCTGAGCGAAATGCTGCCCGTCATCGTGAATAGCTTCTCGTCGTCCGCCCAGCTTTCGACGCTCTCGACATAACGGGCGAGAATGTAGTGCAGCGTCACCTGATCCATTTGCATTCCTGAATGCTGGGGGTGGCTGATGTGGAGAGCGACTTCGTCGTGATCGCCCGATGCGCGTTCAAGAGTCGTCGGCGCGGAGAGATCCATCTCGCCGAGCGTGGCGAGCGCCGCTTCGACGCCGGTGGTTGGCGGGGCGGCGCATGCGCCGGTACCAGAGGTCTTCACCATCGCCTCTTTCATCAGAAGCTCGCCGGCTTTCGTCTCGACGATGGCACGCACTTTTGTCGGGCCGTTGAGGCGCATGGCGACTTCAACCGAGAAGTCATCGCTGTCCGTCGCCATCTCGAAATCGGCCGATACCGGCATCGGGTTCTCGTCGAGGATCAGCGTGAGTTTCTTGATTTCCTCACCCTCGGGGAGATCGACATTCGCCCGGATGGGAACGCGCAGATCGTTCTCGGCGCGGTAGGGCGTGACAAGCTCGATGAGGGGACTGTCCGCCATGATCTGACGATCGCCGTAGATGTCGGCGCGGATCTCGGACCAGGCATCCAGCGTCCTGGCATCATCCGAAGCAAGCGCCGGAGTTGCCGACAAAAGAGCAAGCGCCGCAACGGCAATTGTCCGTGAAGTCCGGATCATCGAGGCCTCCCAACCATCTCGATCGTCGCGCATCTTCCATGTCGGATATAGTGCGCGCGTGAAGTATACAGAGATCCGAATTTAGAAGCCAGCAGTCCTTTCGTCGGACCTTGCTGTTCTGGCCGATCCATGGCGAATGGCCTTGCCGAATGATCGATTGTTTCGGCTCCGTCGTTGACGGGTTTTCATGCGGCGGGTACCGCAAACCCCATGGTCGACTTCCCCTCACCTCTTTTGCAGGCGCGTCTTCTCAGGCGCTACAAACGCTTTCTCGCGGATGTCGTTATCGACGAAACCGGCGAGGAAACCACCGTCCATTGCCCGAACCCCGGCGCGATGATGGGTCTGAAGGAGCCTGGCTCCAGGGTCTGGCTCTCGCGTTCGACCAATAAGGCTCGAAAGCTTCCGCTGACCCTCGAAATCGTCGAGGCGGACGGAACGCTGGTGGGCATCAACACGGGTCTTCCCAATCGACTCGCCGAACAGGCTATCGGCGATGAGATCCTTCCAGCCCTTTCCGGGTTGGGTCTCCTGCGCCGGGAGGTGAAATATGGTATCAACTCGCGCATCGATCTTCTGGGCGAACAGACCGACGGTCGCCTCGTCTATATCGAGGTCAAGAACGTCCATCTGATGCGCGAGGCGGGGCTTGCAGAATTTCCCGACTGCGTGACGACGCGCGGGGCCAAGCACCTGCGCGAACTCGGCGATCAGGTCCAAGCCGGGCACAGGGCGGTGATGCTCTATGTCATCCAGCGAGGTGATTGCGACCGAGTGGCGCTCGCCGGCGATCTCGATCCCGGATATATGGCGGCATTCGCCGAGGCGCGGGAGAGAGGGGTTGAAGCTTATGGCGTTCGGTGCGACATCACTTTGAACGGCATATATCCGAGGACCGCGATCCCAGTTCTGGACCCGCCGCAGCCCGTTAAGCCCTTTATCGAACCCATTCGACGCTCATGACCACTTACCTCGAAGCCGAAGCAAATCCCCAGCGCAACACTGGCGTCATCAGGCTTTACGGGCCTGACGGCTTCGAGGGAATGCGCCGCGCCTCGCGCATGACCGCCGAATGCCTGGATGCGTTGGTCGATATCGTGAAGCCGGGGGTCACGACCCAGGCGATCGACGATTTCGTCTGGGATTTCGCCGTCGCTCGGAACGTCGCGCCCGCGACACTGAACTATCGGGGCTATACCAAGAGCGTCTGCACCTCGATCAATCACGTGGTTTGCCATGGCATTCCGAACAACAAGCCGCTGAAAGAAGGCGACATCGTCAATATCGACGTCACCTTTGTGGTCGACGGCTACCATGGCGATTCCTCCCGCATGTATCCGGTTGGTCAGGTCAAGCGCGCGAGCGAACGGCTTTGCGAGGTCACCTACCGCGCGCTCCTCAAGGGCATCGAGGCGGTGAAGCCGGGCGGACATATCGGCGATATCGGCGCGGCAATTCAGGAATATGCCCAGGCCGAGCGATGCTCTGTTGTCCGCGATTTCTGCGGTCATGGCGTAGGACGTCTGTTCCACGATGCACCGAACATCCTGCACTACGGCTCGCGCGGCGAAGGCCCGGAGATGAAGCCTGGCATGATCTTCACCATTGAACCGATGATCAATATCGGGCGCCCTCATGTGAAGGTCCTGGCCGATGGCTGGACCGCTGTGACCCGTGACCGCACGCTTTCGGCGCAATACGAGCACTCGCTTGGCGTCACGGAAGATGGCTGCGAGGTGTTCACCTATTCCCTGAAGGGCCTCGACACGCCGGGAATCACGGTCCCTCCCCTTGTCGAAGCGGCCTGAGACGGGCTTCGCTATGGCGGGCAAGAAAAAGCACGCCGCATTCCGCGAAGATGCGCCGGCTTCGTCAGGTTTTGACGAGCGGAATGTAAGTGGAGCATCTCCCGCCCTGAAGCATCACGATGGTCACCGGGAGCGGCTGAAGGGACGATTCGCCGAGCAGGGGCCGGACGCCCTTGCCGATTACGAGCTTCTCGAACTCATTCTCTTTCGCTCCATTCCACGCAAGGACGTCAAGCCGATTGCCAAGGCGCTGATCGCGCGCTTTGGCTCTCTGGGCGAGGTTTTGAACGCGCCACGCCGGCTTCTGACTGAGGTCGAAGGCGTCAAGGATGCAGTCGCACTTGATCTGTCGATCGTCTCGGCGATCAACCAGCGCGCCATGCGTTCGGCCGTGAAGAAGCGTGAAGTTCTTTCGTCATGGTCCGCCGTCCTGGATTACTGCACGGCGGTGATGGCCCACGAGCCGCGCGAGCAGTTCCGCATTTTGTTTCTCGACAAGAAAAATGCCCTGATCGCTGACGAGGTCCAAGGCCATGGTACCGTCGATCACACGCCAGTCTATCCGCGTGAGGTCGTCCGCCGGGCGCTTGAGCTCAACTCAACCGCGCTGATCTTGGTCCATAATCACCCGTCCGGTGATCCGACGCCGTCTCGTGCAGACATCGAAATGACCCGCACGATCGAGACGACCGCGAAGCCACTTGGCATTTCGCTTCACGACCATGTCATCATCGGGAAGAATGGCCACGCCAGTCTGCGTGGCCTCAAGCTGATCTAAGGCAGCGCGCTTTTCTCAGGTGCGCGCGATGATCTCTTCGCCGTCTACGATCATCCTCATGCCGAGACCGCCGGGCTTGCGGCGAGCAAGGAAACGCGGACGGCGCGTCCGGTTCGACGAACGGCGACGCGGTGCGGGTTCACCCGTCTTGACGGTTCCGACCGTATCTTCGAGCGCGACGACGGATCCATCGGCCTCGACCATCAACATCGGAAGGCTGAAGAAATCCGACCATGACCGCCAGTCCGCAGCGACATCGTATAGGTCCGAAGCCACGAGCAGCGGCACGCAAAGGGCCGGATCACTATGATGGTGCAGTTCGAGGGTGACGGTCACCGAACCGTCTTCGTGCTCGATGGCACGGGCGGCGACACCCTTGAAGGCGCGGGCCGACAGAGCGATCGAGACCGGCAGGCCCGCGCGCTCCAGCTTGCGATGGATAACGGCACCGCGCGGGCTGACCTGATAGCGAACCGTTTCACCGTCGGCGGCGGGAATTTCGATCGACTGGGATGCGACCGGGATGGTGGGGTCGATGCGGACTGGCCCGCAGGCCCATTCTGGTTTCAGCGCATCGAGGGAATGTGCAACACTGGTGGTCATGACGCCTCTGCCTCTCCTGAGAGCCGTTTTCGGCTTCTCTTGCGGCCGGTTTGGTCCGGCCTTCTGATGAGACCAACCTAGCCGCCGGCTGTTGCACTCAGGCTAAGAAACGGGGTTAAAGAATTTTGACAGATCAGAGGGTTAGCAAGAAGAAAACCTGAATCAAATCTGAATGACCTTGCCCGGATTCATGATGTTCTTTGGGTCCAGCGCCCGCTTGATCGCAATCATCGCGCCATATTCGGCGCCGGCCTTGGTGGTTGAGAGCTCTTCGGCCTTCATCACTCCGATACCATGTTCGGCCGAAAAGCTGCCGTCCAGCTCCTTAACGACCGCATGCACGAGCCGGCTGATTTCGTCCCAGCGGGCAAGAAATGCCTGTTTGTCGGCGCCGATCGGCTGCGCGATGTTGTAATGAACATTGCCATCGCCGAGATGGCCGAAGGCAACGATACGCGCATCCGGAATTGCGGAGAGGACGGCCTTTCCCGCCTTCTCAAGAAACTCTGGGATGGTTGCGACCGGCACCGATACATCATGCTTGATCGAGCCGCCTTCCGGCTTCTGGGCCCAGCTCATTTCCTCACGCATGGTCCAGAAGGCGTCCGTCTGGGCCTGCGATTGGGCGATCACCGCATCCTGTACGACGCCTGTTTCGAAGCCTTCGCTCAGGAGCGCTTCCAGTGTTTCGGAGGCTTCATCCCGCGATCGCTGAGAGGTGACTTCGACGAGAACGTACCATTCATGGGGTGTGGCAAGCGGATCGCGGGCACCTTCCGTGTGCTTGAGCGAAAAATCGATCCCGATGCGCGGCAGGAATTCGAAGGCGGTGATATGGGCACCGGCGTGACGTTCGGCGATGCCGAGCAGCTTCAGCATGTCATCCGGCGTCTTGAGGCCGGCATAGGCGATTTCCCGACCTATGGGTTTAGGAAAGAGCTTCAGGACCGCGCCGGTAATGATGCCGAGGGTGCCCTCGGCGCCAATCAGCAGGTGGCGGAGATCGTAACCGCGATTATCCTTCTTGAGCCGGCGGAGGCCATGGATGATGTCGCCGTTCGGCAGCACGGCCTCAATGCCAAGACAAAGATCGCGCGCAACACCGTAGGCAAGCGCGCCGGTGCCGCCAGCATTGGAAGAGAGATTTCCGCCGATCTGGCAGGAGCCCTTGGCACCGAGCGACAGCGGAAAGAAGAGTCCGGCTTCATCTGCCTTTTCCTGGATTGTCTGGAGCACGACCCCCGCCCCCACCGTCATCGTGCGCCCCACGGTGTCGATCTCGCGAATCTGGTTGAGGCGGGAGAGGTTGATCAGGATTTCCCGATTGGATCGCGGCTGCTGGCCGCCAACGAGCCCCGTATTGCCTCCCTGGGGAACGACAGGAGTTCCCGTCGCGTTCGCCAGCCTGACGATCTCGGACACCTCTTCCACCGATCCGGGGCGAAGTACGAGGGCAGCCTTGCCGTGAAAGAGGCCGCGTGGCTCGGAGAAATAGCCGGGCCCTGCATCTTCCCGGCTCAAGGCGTTGGCGCGGCCGACAAGGGCCGCGAACCGGTCCAGTACTTTTGTATCGATTTCGTCTATCCCATCAATCATTTCATGGCCCTACCGCAAGGAGGCAGTTTTTAGAGCAGCCGACTGGCCGCAGACATCAGCAGCCGCATTTTCTTAAATCAGCGAGGCGCGGCCGCGCGCGCCAGTCGATCGTTGATCGCTTCGCCAATCCCTTCCCTCGGAATGGGGGCGACCGCTATCGCCGGAACGTCCGGCCGATCAAGCCGCGCCAGAACGCCGAAGAGGTTTGCCGCGGCCTCCTCCAGATTGGCGGAGACACTCAGATTAACGACACCTGCAGCGTTCTCCTCGCCCCGCAATCGCTGAGGACCGAAGGCGATGAGCCATTCTTTCGGCTCGACATGTGTCGCACCAAGTCGCACTCGGCCAAACGGAGCATAATGGGATGTCATCTGCCCCGGCGCGCTGATCGCCGCCGCCTCCCCTCGCGTCTCGACCGGCATTCCCGAAACGCGCGCAAGGGCCTCACGTGAAATGCCGCCCGGCCGCAAAAGAACGATACGATCGCTATCGACGGTGATGATCGTCGACTCCACTCCAATGGTCGTCGCGCCTCCGTCGAGGATAAGCGAGACTCGATCGCCAAGGCTTGCAGCGACATGCCCGGCGGATGTCGGGCTGACTTTTCCCGAAAGATTGGCGCTTGGCGCTGCGAGCGGGCGGTCCAACATTGCGGAGAGTTCTGCCATGACGCCAACGGGCTGACGAAGAGCCACGGTGTCGAGACCTGCCATGGCAAGCGGATGAACCGGACAATCAGCTCGCTTAGGAGCGACGATCGTCAACGGCCCGGGCCAAAAGGCTTTTGAGAGCTTCCGCTCGACCTCGCCGAGACGGGCCAGACGATCCGCGAGGGGCATGCCATGGACGTGGCAAATCAACGGATTGAAGGCTGGACGCCCCTTGATGGAGAAAATCTTTGCAACCGCTTCCCCATTGGTCGCGTCCGCAGCAAGTCCGTAAACCGTTTCGGTCGGTGCAACGATACATTCCCCTCTGCCGAGCAGCTCTGAAGCCTTTTCAATCGCCTCGGGGTTTTCGACCGCCCTGATAAGGTCGTCGTTCAGATCATCAGACATTCAAATTTCCGCTTGGGCCGAACACAAACAAAAAGGGCACCCCCATAGGGGCACCCTTCATGCATGACTGGCCTTTGTCGGCAAGACTATAGCGTCAGTTGTTCGTCGCAGGCTGCTGCTCGTTGGTTGCAGCGCCGTCTTCCGGCGCCGGCTCTACGTCCACCGTCGGCACGTCGACCGTGACTTCTTCGGAGCCAACCTCAACGTCACCAGTCTGAACGTCGGCTTCAGGCATCTGACCGCCTTCGACGGTGACCTCGGGAAGCTGAGCTTCCTGCGTCTGATCGACATCGACGAAGAAAAACAGAAAATACGCTGCAACGACAACGACAATGACCGCGACGATCGCACCAATTGCCTTACCCATTCACCAAACTCCAACACATGTTTCATCTTGTCAGAGTCAAATGTAGCAGCGCGCAAAGTGTTCCGTTCGGCTTCGGACAAACGCGGGTTGAGAAGAGAAGCCGGCTCAGTTCGTCAGGTCGAAGGCGGAGGAGACGCGGGAATCTGCATGCGTCAAAACAGTATAGGCATTTTCGCGTGCGACCGCTGCGCCATCCGCTGATCGAGCGATCGAAGCAGGCGAAACACCCCTCGATGCTTCGGCGAGCCGAGACAGGGCCGCGGCCGACCTGGAAAGCTTGGCGCCGCCGGTGAGGGCCATAGCCGTCTCTGAAACGCTCGCCACGCCGGACGTCTCGGACCTGAGTGAGGCTTGCTCGTCGGTATCAGCATTCTTGCTGGCTTCGTTCTCCAGAGCGCCCTCTGCCTCACTCGTCTGCGTATTGGCAGGCTTTACCGCTTCCGCACGCAAGGGGTTTGGCGTCGGGATCGGCATTCCGGGGGCCGGATCGCCCGTGATGGCCACGGCTTCTTCTTCGAGAGCCTCAGCTGCCATTTTTGCTTCGCCCAGGGTCATCTGAACACGACTCTGCGCGTGCTGAGGCTGTTTGCTGGCCGCCTGATTGAGGAGCTTCAGCGGATCGATGCGGCTCGGACGATCGGCCATCGGGCCATAAGCGGCCAGCATGCCATCGGCGGTCCCGGATTTTTCTGCAGACGCGGTCTTGGCTTCAGCGCCGTCCTGACCGGCGTCTTCGTCAAGCGAAGCGACCAGCATTCCCGGATCGATTGCGGGCTTGTGTTCGGGCAGAAGCTCGTCGAACGGCCAGGCGGCCTTCAAGCCGTCGATGGTCAGATGCGAGACATTGACGTCGATATCGTCCCGCGTTCCGTTCACCCGGTAGGGGCAGGACCGGGAATTGCAGTTGTGCATGGATGAGAACTGCCACAACGCATAGCGGTCCCAGGTTTCCTCCGGGAACTTGCCAGTGATATCGCCGGTATAGCGGGCATACCAGAGCGGCAGGCGCGACAGCAGCGGGTAGTCTTCGCGGTTTTTCGAGATGTGCTTGGCCGTGTTTCCGTTTGTGTAGAGAACCGGATAGCGGCCGGTGCGGATCTTGACCTGATCTGCGAAGATCTCCGCATCCTCCAGGCTCATGAACTCATCGCTCAGATCTTCAATATCAAGCGCGATCAGATCGTTCTCGCGTGGCTCCGCGAAATCGATGAAATGATCGGCCTGAGCTCGCGGATTACCCGGACGCGCCAGATGATACGCGCCCCAGAGCAGACCAAGAGAGTCGGCGATCTGGCGGCGGGTCATATAGAGTTCTTTGGTGACGGAATATTTCCACCACCGGTTCTTGCAAAGCTTCCAGGCGTCGTCTCGCTTAGAGCCGCATCGATATTGCGGCGGCATGCCGTCCGAGGCCTTGTTGATGAAACCGGCAATCCGCTCGTCTGCGGTCATCTTCTCCCAATCGATGGGATTGAACTCGTAGGCATCGATGACGAGCGCGCGTTCCGGGTCCTTCCAGGGCGCCTTCCATTCGGCTGCTGCTGGTAATGCCGTGGCAGACAGACCCATCACACAGAGCGATAGGACCAATCCGCGCTTCAGGCGCGTCGCGAAAGCGGCGTGCGTGTTCGTCATATTGTCTGGTTCCCCTCGCTGAGGTCGGACGGCGTTCGATGCGCCCGCCATCCTTGAAAACTATGCCATTCTGCCTGTCCGACGCTTAAACTTCCCCAAGCGAACGCCGGTCACGACACGACTTGTGTAGCTTGCCGACATCTCTGCATCGGAAATCTGTCGAGTTCCGGGCAGCGACGATCACGAAATATTAACAAGCAGTTTACTGATTGACCGTCAGCGACGAGCCAGCGCGCCGATACGAAAGCGAGTGTGACCGTATTGACCAGAAATCCAAAAGCATTCTTTAAGAAATGGTTAAAATCGATCATCGCTTTTGAATAAATTGCTCAAACGACGTTGGGAGCGAAAAACGTCGGTTTTGGGATCGTCGAACACGCTGACAACCGATGAGGCGGACCAGCGCCACACGGTGAAGTCAGCTCCGGTTCAGGATGCCGGTGCATGTGCCTTGTCGATGTCGCTGGGATCACGCGCTCAAGCCGCTCTGCATCTCCTGTGCCAGCCGCGCATGGCAGACCGCGGAATCAGTGGCTCTATAGAATCGGCACGCTGCCCGAAATGTCGTCGATTCTTCAGACAAGACCGCAAAAAATCGACCTAAATTGAGTTCAGCCTGAAGATGTCCATAAAAGTCCTTTTGATTCAAAGGCTTACAAAAGGTCACTGAGCAATTATCATTTGGCGAAAAAGCGCAATTCGTGCATCCCTTGAGTCAAGCGGACCGCCGCAAAGCAGCGAAAAAAAATATTCGGACGGTCGGCTATCAACAGAACTTTTCTGTGGAAGCCCTGACTCTAAGGGATTCTTGCGAGCGGTTTTGGGACCGGTCATGCCTGGTTGGCCACACTGGATATGACTGGATTCGAAATCCGCCGAGACTCGCCTTGCCACGGTTCGAAGGGGGCCGTAACGTTCTGACGACGACGAAAGGTTGGAGCGAAACGACGTGGTTGATACCCCAGCTGAACCAGGATGGAACGCAAGCAGACTTTTGCACAAGATCGGCTTGAATCCGGGTGTTCTCTAGGCAGGCAATCCAGGCTCCCTTAGTCTTTGAATCGAGAACATAGCGCGCGCCTGTGAGGCGTGTGCGCCTTCCGGACCATGGTTTCCGGGGGAACGGGGAAAGTGCGACATGCAGGGTGACTACAAAGCCGACGTTACACCGTCGGAATGCTGGACGCGTCTCAAGGAGAACGAGAACGCGTATCTCGTCGATGTCAGAACGCGGCCGGAATGGACTTTCGTCGGGATTCCACAGCTCGATGAAGCGGGCAAGAAACCGCTTCTGGCGGAATGGCAGACCTATCCGAGCATGGCGATCGACCCGAATTTTGCCTCGCATGTTTCCCAAGCCATCGAAAGTGCCGGCGGAGACCGGGACGCGGAGGTTTATTTCCTTTGCAGGTCCGGTCAGCGATCGGCATCGGCTGCCGCAGCCCTGACGGCTCACGGCTTTGCCAACTGCTTCAACATTTCCGGCGGCTTCGAAGGCCCACCGGATGACAATGGCCACCGTGGCAAGCGAAGCGGCTGGAAAGCGGAATCGCTGCCTTGGCAGCAGGGCTGACACAGCAATTTGAACTGAAAATCGCATGAAAAGTGGAAGCCGGCGAGAAGCTGGCCGGTTTTCCTATGGAATAATGAAGGGCGGTACAATGATGGCGGTATCCACTGACGATCAAGCCGGCGCGGGTCAGCCTCGTGGAAACGACCAGGTGATGGGTCGGGTAAGCGCGCGGCTGAAAGCGCAGCTTGGCCCCGAAATCTTCGCCAGCTGGTTTCAGCGCATGCATCTCGATCATGCCGGAAAGGGCGTTTGTCAGGTGTCTGTCCCGACCGCATTCCTGCGGTCGTGGATTCGCGGCCATTACCAGGATATGCTGACCGAGGCATTCAAAGCCGAAGTGCCGGGCACGCTCCGCGTCGATATCGTCGTCAGAAGCGCCGTTCGTGGCGGCGGCGTCAAGATTCGCAAGAATGGCCATGATGCGGATGGTGCGACCGCCTCGACCGTCCAGAAAACCGCTCAACAGGCGGCCAATACGGTGCAGTTTTCCGGCCGTGACACGCCCTCTGCCGAACCGCGCCCGGCACAGCCGAGGACTGCCGGCATCGCCAATGGCTGCGAAATCGGCTCGCCGCTCGACCCTCGCTATGTCTTCGAAACCTTCGTCGAAGGAACGGCCAACCGCGTTGCTCTCGCCGCTGGCCGAGCGATCGCCGAAAATGGTCCGCAATCCTTCCGCTTCAATCCGCTCTTCGTCCACGCAGGTGTCGGCCTGGGAAAGACTCATCTTCTGCAGGCGATCGCCAATGCGGCAGCAGCGCGCGATGATGCACCGCGTGTCGTCTACCTGACGGCGGAATATTTCATGTGGCGTTTCGCGTCCGCGATCCGCGATAACAAGGCGCTGGATCTGAAAGAGACCCTGCGCGGCATTGATGTGTTGATCATCGACGACGTCCAGTTCCTGCAGGGCAAATCGATCCAGCAGGAGTTCTGCCACCTGCTTAACGCCCTGATCGATTCGGCCAAGCACGTGATCTGCGCTGCGGACAGGCCGGCGAAGGATCTGGAAAGCCTTGATCCGCGCGTCCGCTCGCGCCTTTCCAACGGCATCACGCTGGAACTCGCGACGCCGGATTATGCGATGCGCCGCGAAATCGTCGAAATGCGCATTCGGGCGCTCGCCGTCGAAGACCCGACTTTCGTTCTGCCGGAAGAAACCATCGATGCGATCGCCCGGCGGGTGGATGGGACCGGCCGCGATCTCGAAGGCGCCTTCAATCAGATCGCGTTTCGGCACTCGCTTGGACAACCCCTGACGCCGGACGCGATCGGCGATCTTCTTTCGCAGTTTTCGCGGACCAGCGCAGAGCGCCGCGTGCGGATCGAGGACATTCTGAAATTCGTCTCGCGCCACTACAACATTTCGCGCACGGACATTCTGTCGGCCCGCCGCACGCGCACGATCGTCCGTCCAAGGCAGATCGCCATGTATCTCGCCAAGACGATGACGCCGCGCTCTCTTCCCGAGATCGGCCGCAGGTTCGGCGGGCGCGATCACACGACGGTTCTGCACGCCGTCCGCAAGATCGAAGCGGAGCGCGGCAAGGACGAGGCCTTTTCTGAAGAACTCGACGTCATTCGCAGAATGATCGAGGAATAAGCCGACCGAATGGGCGGCCAAAGCTGACGGGCAATGGTCGTCCACATTCTTCGATCGCTCGAACGCTTCCAAACCCGCGCTTCTTTCTTTAAGACCGGCATTCCAACGCTTAGGCGGCGCCTTCAGCCGCCCTCGTCCGCTTTTTTCGCGAATGGTCCTGTCTTATGCGTATCATCATCGAGAGATCGAACCTTCTGAAGTCGCTGGCACACGTTCATCGCGTGGTGGAACGACGCAACACGATCCCGATCCTGTCGAACGTTCTCCTGCGTGCGAGTTCAGAGGCGCTTGGCCTGAAGGCGACCGATCTCGACATCGAGATCACCGAGGAAGTGAAGGCGCAGGGCGAACAGGACGGTGCGACCACGGTGCCGGCCCATCTTCTCTATGACATCGTTCGCAAGCTTCCCGATGGGGCCGAGGTCAAACTCGAACTCAACGGCGAAAACACGCAGATGACGGTGTCTGCGGGCCGGTCGAATTTCCGCCTGCAATGCCTGCCGGAGACCGATTTTCCGGATATCACTGCCGGTGAACTCAGCCACGGCTTTACCATGGAAGCCGCCGCCCTCGCCCGCCTGATCGAACGCACGCAGTTCGCGATCTCGACCGAAGAAACACGCTATTATCTGAACGGCATCTACCTCCATACGATCGATACGGAGGGTGATCTCATGCTGCGGGCTGTCGCGACCGACGGCCACCGCCTGGCGCGCGCCGAAATGGCGGCTCCCAGTGGTTCGGAAGGCATGCCCGGCATCATCGTGCCGCGAAAAACCGTGGGCGAAATCCAGAAACTGCTCGGCGATTGCGACGACGACCAGAAAATCCGCGTCGATCTTTCGGACTCCAAGATCCGTTTCACGATCGGGCCGGTCGTCATGACATCCAAGCTGATCGACGGGACCTTCCCGGATTATCAGCGCGTGATCCCGCAGAACAACGACAAGGAGCTGACGCTCGATCGGGCCACCTTCTCCTCGGCGGTCGATCGCGTCTCGACGATCTCTTCCGAGCGCGGGCGGGCGGTGAAGCTGACGCTTGCCGATTCCCAACTGACCCTGACCGTCAATTCACCGGACGCCGGAACAGCAACCGAAGAACTGCCCGTCGGCTACGATTCTGATGATCTGGAGATCGGCTTCAACGCCCGTTACCTGCTTGACGTGACGAGCCAGCTTTCCGGCGAAGAAGCGGTCTTCGTGCTGGCCGACCCAGGCTCTCCGACACTGATCAGGGATGGCGGCGATACCTCGACCCTCTACGTCCTGATGCCGATGCGGGTGTGAGGCCACAATCGGCCTTCAAGAGCATATGTCGATGAGCGAGACCATTGCGGGCGCGCCGCGCACGGTGACGTCGCTCAAGCTGTTCGACTTCCGCAACTACGCCTCGCTGGACCTTGGTTTCGACAAGCGCTTTATCGTGTTTGCCGGTGCCAATGGTGCGGGTAAGACCAATCTTCTCGAAGCGCTGTCCCTCCTGTCACCAGGGCGCGGCCTGCGTCGGTCGGTCTATGGCGAAATGGCTCGACAGGGCACGGCTTCCGGCTTCTCTGTCCGCGCCGAAATCAGCACTGGCGAAGATGAAACGACTGTCATGACCAGCGTTCGGCTCGATGGCGAGGGGCCGGCCTCACGACAGGTCCGCATCGGCGAAACGCAGGCGAAGTCCGCCGAAGAGCTTCTGGACATCGCGCGCATTGTCTGGCTGACACCGGCGATGGATGGCCTTTTCACCGGACCTGCCGGCGACAGGCGGCGCTTTCTCGACAGGATGGTCCTCTCCATCGACCCTGCCCACGGACGCCGCGCCAGCGATTTCGAACGGGCCATGCGCTCGCGAAACAAGCTTTTATCCGACAACCGCATGGATGATCGCTGGCTGTCGGGCATCGAAACCCAGATGGCGGAACTCGGCATTGCGATGGCGTTCGCGCGGAGCGAACTGGTCGCCAATCTATCGAGCGCAATCGCCCTTGCCGATCCCTCGCTGCCGTTTCCCAAAGCCGGTCTCGAACTTTTCTCGGGGCTCGAAGAGGGCGAATTCGAAGGGCCCGCGGTTCAGGTCGAGGATCGATACCGCGAACGGCTTGCCGGTGACCGATACCGCGATGCAAGCACAGGCCGAACTCTCGAAGGACCGCACCGCGCCGATCTGCAGGTCACTCATCTGGCCAAACAAATGCCGGCTGGGCTTTCGTCAACCGGAGAACAGAAAGCC
Organism: Fulvimarina fulva; assembly: GCF_039652615.1. NCBI lineage: Bacteria > Pseudomonadati > Pseudomonadota > Alphaproteobacteria > Hyphomicrobiales > Aurantimonadaceae > Fulvimarina > Fulvimarina fulva. The sequence goes on along the minus strand of NZ_JBDJAC010000001.1, from coordinate 681,229 downwards.
CTGCTCGTGGGACTGGTGCTCGCCCATGCCCGCCTCACCTCGGCGCTCTCCGGCATGGCACCGATCCTTCTTCTCGACGAGATCGCGGCCCATCTCGATGCCGGGCGGCGCCGGAGCCTGTTCGACCTGATTGGCGAACTGGGCGGCCAGACCTTCATGACCGGCACGGACGAAAGCCTGTTTGAAGCGCTGGGCGACCGGGCCCAGATCATCACCATCGTCGACGGAGCGGTGAGCAGGATGAAGGAGACATGACGCCATGAGCGAAGCCGCTCTCAATGGAGATGAGCTTGAGCGCTACGCGCGCCACATCGTGCTTCCGGAGATTGGCGGTGCCGGCCAACAGAAGCTGAAGGCCGCACGCGTTCTGGTCATCGGTGCGGGCGGAATCGGCTCGCCGGTCGCTCTCTATCTTGCGGCTGCCGGCGTCGGCACCATCGTCTGCTGCGACGATGACACGGTTTCACTGTCCAATCTTCAGCGTCAGGTTCTGCACGGAACGGCGGATATCGGCCGGTCAAAGCTCGACAGCGCGGCAGACGCTTTGAAGCGCGTCAATCCGCATGTGCGGTTCGAATCCCACCCCATCCGCCTCATACCGGAGAATGGAGCCGATCTTGTCGCGTCCTGCGATCTCGCAATCGACGGTTCGGACAATTTCGCAACACGCTATGGGATGGCCGATCTCTGCGAAAACGCCAAGGTGCCGCTGGTGACGGCTGCCGTTCAGCGATTTTCAGGCTCCCTGACAGTTCTTGAACCCTATCGCGACGGACCCGACGGCGTTCTTCTTCCGCGCTACCGGGACCTCTTTCCCGAAGCCCCCGAGGCCGGCACCGTACCGAGTTGCGCCGAAGCGGGTATCCTCGGGACGACGACCGGCGTCCTCGGTACGCTGGCTGCATCGGAGGCGATCAAGGTGATCTGTGGAACCGGCGAGCCACTCTATGGCCGCTTCCTGATGATCGATCTCCTTGCCATGCGGTTCGAAACGATCCGTTACAAGCGCATGCGGACCAAAGCTGATGCCACTGGGCTTGCAGCCGCCGGCAGCACGGCCTAACCCCGCAGTCGACCAACAAAGACGTCTTCAAAGGAGCCGAAATGGCACCGAACATCGCCGTCGTCGGTTGTGGCCAGTGGGGCCAGAACCATGTTCGCACGCTCGCCGAGCTTCGATGCCTCGGCGGTGTTGCCGATCAGGATGCAAGCCGTGCAGCCGGCTTTGCCGAAAAGCACAACGTTCGGGCACTGAGCCTGGATGAAGCGATCGAAAGCGACGAGATCGAAGCGCTGGTGCTGGCACTCCCTGCGCGCCTCCACGGACCGACCGCGCGGCGAGCCTTCGCGGCCGGAAAGGACGTGCTCATCGAAAAGCCGATCGCGCTCGATTACGAGGATGCCAAGCTGACGGCGAAAACTGCCGAGGAGCACGGACGCCTTCTCATGGTCGGCCATGTCCTGCGTTTTCATCCGGTCTTCCGACGTCTCAGCGAACTCGTCTCGTCGGGCAAGATCGGTACGGTAAGGCATCTCATCGCCAACCGGCTCGGCCTTGGACGGTTTCTCGGCATGGATGCGATCTGGGATCTGGCTCCCCATGATCTGTCGCTGATCCTGCATCTCGCCGGCGACCATCCCGATACGATCCGCTGCAAGCGGAGAACGGTGCTCAGCGACGAGGCCGATATCGGTGATATGTCCTTCACCTTCAAGAATGGTGTGACCGCGGATGTCCATGTTTCGCGAGTGTCACCCTATCGCGATCGGCGTTTCGTCGCGATCGGCACGGAAGGCATGCTGGTGTTCGACGACCTCGCGCCCGAGAACGAAAAGCTCGGCTTTTACGGCCACAAGGTCTGGCCAAGCACGAAAGGCTTCGACTTCGCCAATGCGCCTGTCGAACACATCGACTACGAAGCCGGTCTTCCTCTCACCAATGAGCTGTTGCACTTCATAGATTGCGTCAAGGACCGTACGACGCCGGAAACCGGAGCAGACGAGGCGGTCGAGACCGTGCGCATTCTGGCTCAGGTGTCGCCCGTAAAGGAATCCGATCACTTTGATTGATTGGGGGTGTTTCGGTTTTCTGAGTTTTCGGTTTTGCAGGAATGGGTTGCAGGGAGTGACACGCCCTTATTGCGGAAACTGGTCAGCGTTATTCACTCGCTCTATGAAGATTGGTGCGTGCAAGACATGGCGAATCTGAAATTCGCGTAAGGCCGGAACGTCCCGCAGGCCGCCGGCTTTTGGTTTCAAGCGAGACGAGGTGTTTGACGTTCGATGACTTTGGAAATGCTGATCACTTTCCTGACGCGGCTTTCCCTCGTCCTTCTGTTCTTCCCCTTCAGCGCCTTCGACAAGATCGCCAATTTCAAGGCTGCCACCGGTCAGGCAGGGCAAGCGTTCTCGAGCCCGATGCTGGCACGCGCGCTGATCCTCACCGGCATTTTCGTCGAGGTGGTGATGTCGCTGGGCGTTCTCACCGGCATTGCCGATCGTCTCGCAGCCTTCATTCTTGCCGGATACTGCGCGGCGACGGCGATCCTCTTCAAGCAGTTCTGGCGGACGTCTGACTTCCGCCTGATCGGGGCCTCCGAGGGACGCGAAATGTTCTGGGATTTCCTGAAGAATTTCGCGGTCGCTGGCGGTTTCCTTCTCATTACCTTTGGAACGAGCGCCGGCACGGTGGACGACTTCTTCGCCAATCCCCTCTCCTCCACCCAGCCCTATACGATCGGAACAAAGCCATGAGCGACGACGACAAGCCAACCGTTCCCTATTGGCATCTCTACACCGACGAGACCGGCGTGAGCCGGCAGGTGCGATGCTACATGACCGAGTTCGAAAAAAAATCCATGCAGCCGCCGGCGGCGCCCCAATGGCAAAGCAAGAAGCATCATGACGGGATGACCGTGATGGTCACCGTGCAGCCGCCCCATTGGGAAGGCACCTGGCACGAGAACCCCGCGCCCCAGTGGATCGTGCCGCTTTCGGGGCGTTGGTTCGTGGAGTCCATGGACGGCAAGCGCATCGAAATGGGTCCCGGGGAGATTTCTTTCGGCGAGGATCAGGACACACGCGAAACCGACGGGAAAAAGGGCCACAAGTCCGGCACCATCGGCGACGAGCCGGCGGTGTTGATGGTGATCCAGTTCGACACGGCACGCGACAAGAAGACCCCCTGCCGATTTGCCTGAACAGACGAGACTTCCCATGGACGACGGATCCGACACAACCGGCTTCGAGGCTCTCGATCCCCGCTTTGCCCGCTATGTGCTCGGCAACGCACCGATCGAGAAGCTCGCCGAAGGCTTTCGCTGGATCGAGGGCCTCGTCTGGATGGGCGACTGGAACACCCTCCTCTTCCAGGACCTGCCGCGCGATCGCACCATGGCCTGGAGTGAGGCCGCCGGCCTCAATGTCTGGCGCACGCCGTCGGGCAACGCCAATGGCCAAGCCCGCGACCGCGAAGGCCGCGTGATCTTCTGTTCCAACCGCGACCGCGCCATCGGCCGTGTCGAGCATGACGGCAGGGTGACGATCCTCGCCGACCGCTTCGAGGGCAAGCGCCTCAACTCCCCGAACGATGTGGTGGTGAAGAGTGATGGCACGATCTGGTTCACCGACCCGGTCTACGGCATCTCCAACGACTATGAGGGCACCCGTCAGACCTCCGAGATAACACCAGCGGTGTACCGGCTCGATCCCGAAACGCGCGCCCTCACCTGCGTCACCGATGCTTTCGATGGCCCCAACGGCCTCGCCTTCTCGCCCGACGAGACCAAGCTCTATATCGCCGAGACCGGCGACCAGACCGGGCCCGATCCGGTGCAGGTGTTGAGGGTCTGCGACGTTGCGCCGGACGGCGCGTCGCTCGGCCCCACGCGCGACTTCTTCAAGGTCTCGCCCGGCTATACGGACGGCATGGCGATCGACGAGGACGGTAATATCTGGTCGAGCGCCGGAGACGGGGTGCATTGCATTTCGCCTGAGGGCGAATGCCTCGGCAAGATCCGTTTGCCCGCCACCGTCTCCAATCTTTGCTTCGGCGGCGCGCCCCATCTCAACCGCCTGTTCATCGGCGTCAGCCACGCGCTCTATGCGGTCTTCCTCGATCGGCGAGGAGCGCGCTGGCCATGAGCGATCTGCGCATTGCGGCCATCAGGCTGGTTTGCCGGGATGTCGCCCGCAGCGCCCAATTTTACCAGGACGCTTTCGGCTGCCTCCCCGTAGAGGCGGCAAAGCCGGATATGGCGGACGAAATGGTGATCGGCCTGGGGGCACAGCGCCTCCATCTCGTTCCCACGACGGCCGAGACTGAAGATCTCCGCCCGGCCGAAGAGCCCGGCGAGGAAGCCCCCTCCAACGCTTCGACCTTTCAGCACTGCGCGATCATCGTTTCGCGGATGAACGAGGCGATGGAGAGGCTGGCCGCGGTTGGCGGCTGGACGGCAGTCTCCTCGGCGGGGCCTGAGCGCCTGCCGCAGGCTTCCGGCGGAGCGACCGCCTTCAAGTTCCGCGATCCCGACGGCCATCCGCTGGAATTTCTGCAATTTTCGCCGAACGCGATCCCACAGCGATGGCGCGATGCGGTTCAGACCCACCCCTGCCTTGGCATCGACCACAGCGCCATCACCGTGGCCGATGTCGATCGCTCGATCGCCTTCTATGAGGACCTTGGTTTCAGCCTCGCCGGGCGGCAGCGCAATGCGGGCCCCGAACAGGGTCGTATGGACGGGCTCGGGGCCTTTGCCGTCTGCGATGTGGTGACCCTGACACCCCCCGGCGACACGGCGCCTCATCTGGAGCTTCTCGGCTACCAAGGGCCCGGGGTCATCCAGACTGAGGTCGCGGACGGCTCGCCCCTTGCGACGACGCTGCTCCTCGCCGGTATCGGCCGCTCGGGCGAAAAGCTTCGAGACCCGGACGGACATCGGCTTTCGATGCTCGCCTCAGGAGGCAAGTGATTGCCATCACCGATGCGCTTTGAGTTACGTCCAGCGACGGCATGGACTCTCGGCGACTTCATGGACAGGAAGAAATGATGAGTGAGACGTCCGAGCGCCCACATTCGCCGATCTTCGACACGCTCGAGGGCAAACGCGTTGCGCGGGCGTCGGAAGACGGCTGGCGGCGCTGGGGGCCTTATCTTTCCGAGCGCCAATGGGGCACGGTGCGCGAGGACTACAGCGCCGACGGCGATGCGTGGTCCTATCTGCCCCATGATCAGGCTCGCTCGCGCGCCTACCGGTGGGGCGAGGACGGCATTGCCGGCTTCTCGGACGAAGGCCAGCGCTGGTGCCTGTCATTGGGTTTATGGAACGGCGCCGATCCAATCCTGAAGGAGCGCCTGTTCGGCCTCGCCAATGCGGAGGGCAATCACGGCGAGGACGTGAAAGAGCTGTGGTGGCATCTCGATGCCGTGCCCAGCCATTCCTGGCAGCGCATGCTCTACCGCTATCCGCAAGGGCCCTTTCCTTATGCGGATCTGATCGCGGAGAACGCCCGGCGCAAAGGCAAGGATCAGCCGGAATACGAGCTGGAAGACACGTGTATCCTCTCTGAGAACCGCTTCTTCGACGTCACGGTGGACTACGCCAAGGGCACGCCGGACGAAATCCTGATGCGGCTGACCGTCGTCAATCGCGGGCCGGAGGTGAGGTCGATCCACGTCCTGCCCCAGCTCGTCGCGCGCAATATCTGGAGCTGGCGCGAAGGCATACCGAAACCGCAAATTAGCCCGGCATCGGCTGAAGCGGTCAGTGCCGTTCACCCAAACGTCCCCGAAATGCGCCTCGAAGCGCTGCAGCCGGCCACATGGCTCTTTTGCGAGAACGAGACCAATGTCCGCCGCCTCTATGGCGAGCAGGTGGAGGGCGCTTTCAAGGACGCGATTAACGATCGTATCGTCGGTGGTGGCGCCTCCGCGCTGCCTTCATCGGGAACGAAATGCGCGGCGCTCTCGGTTCACGAGATCGAGCCCGGCGCCAGCATCACCCTGCGCTATCGCTTCGCGCCGCCGACGGCCGAACCGATCGACGTTCTGGGCTTCGACAAAATCGCGGCCATGCGCCAAGGTGAGGCCGACAGCTTCTACGCAGCCCTGCAGCAGGACATGCAGGCGGAGGATGCCCGGCTCGTCCAGCGCCGGGCGCTTGCCGGCCTCCTCTGGTCGAAACAGACCTACCGCTACAATGTGAAACGCTGGCTCGACGGCGACCCGGCCCAGCCGGAGCCGCCGCAAGAACGCCTCCATGGCCGCAATGCGGACTGGACCAACCTCGACAATACCGAAGTGATCCTGATGCCGGACACCTGGGAATATCCCTGGTACGCATCCTGGGATCTCGCCTTTCATGCTTTGGCCGTGGCGCTTGTCGATCCGACATTCGCCAAGGAGCAACTGCTGCTTCTCACGCGCGAATGGTACATGCATCCAAGCGGCCAGATCCCGGCCTATGAGTGGAAGTTCGGCGATGCCAATCCGCCGATCCAAGCCTTTGCCGCCCTCCGGGTCTTCAGAATGGATAAGGCGGCGACAGGAAAAGCCGATCACGACTTCCTCGAACGCCTCTTTCACAAGCTGACGATCAACTTCACCTGGTGGGTGAACCGAAAGGATTCGCGCGGGCGCAATCTCTTTCAGGGCGGCTTTCTGGGCCTCGACAATATCGGCGTCTTCGACCGTTCAGCCCCGATCCCCGGCGGCGGAACGCTGGAACAGTCGGACGGCACGGCCTGGATGGCCATGTATGCCCTCAATCTCATGCGGATGGCGCTGGAGCTTGCGACACGCAATCCGGTCTATGAGGACCTCGCGACCAAGTTCTTCGAGCATTTCCTGGTGATTGCCTCCGCCATGGCGAATGTCGGATGCAAGGATGGGGATGGCGAGGCTTCGGGCGGCAGGAACGAAGACGGGCTCTGGGATGAAGCCGACGGCTTCTTCTACGACGCTCTCGTTCTGTTTGACGGAACCGAGAAGCGCTTGCGCGTACGCTCGCTCGTTGGCCTTATACCGCTCTGCGCCGTCGAGGTGCTCGATCCGGGGCTCGCTGAACGCCACCCGGATTTCGCCCGCCGGCTCGACTGGATGCTTCGCCATCGACCCGACCTCACCGATCAGGTTTCCCACTATCAGGACCGGGGCCAGGAAGAGCGTCTCCTGCTCTCGCTCCTTCGCGCTCACCGCATGCGCGCAATCCTGACACGGATGCTGGACGAGACGGAGTTCCTATCGCCCTACGGCGTACGCTCGCTCTCCAAGGCTCATGCCAAGGCGCCCTTCACCCTGGATTGCGACGGCATTCAAGCAAGTGTCGACTACGAGCCCGGCACCTCGACCTCGGGCATTTTTGGTGGCAATTCCAACTGGCGCGGCCCAGTCTGGATGCCGCTCAACGTGATGATCGTCGAGGCGCTCGCCGAATTCGATCGCTTCTACGGCGAGGGATTGACCGTCGAATGCCCGACCGGCTCCGGCGAGATGGCGACGCTCTCGGAGGTCGCGGACGAACTCTCACGCCGCCTCACCGCGCTTTTCCTGAAAGATGCAAATGGCGATCGCCCTGCCCTCGGCGGCCCAGCTCCGAGGACGGCGGACGGCACCGAACTCATTGTCTTCAACGAGTATTTCCATGGCGACACCGGCCAGGGCCTCGGTGCCTCCCACCAAACCGGCTGGACGGCCCTCGTCGCCCTGCTCCTGAACAAAGCGCTGTAAGGTCCTGAACAAAGCGCTGTAAGGGTAAAATTGCCTACCCAGCCGATCGGCGTCGTGAGAATGGTGGCGACGGTGACTCACGGCCTCCGCGCTCTACGCCGCGGGCGCTGCCCTTGAATCGTGAGCGTCACACGGGGACGATGCTCCCGTGCGACGTATCGAAACTGGCGTTCCAACGAGCGGTCAGGGGGATTCGAGACTGAGAGGCTGCGAGCTTTCCGTTCAGTGGGCGTGTCGCACGACACCCAGAAGCTTCGATGTAACAGATCGGAATGTTCGCTCGCTGCAGGCGCTGACGAGGACGCCGTTTTGGCGCGAAACCTTGTACGGCTCGCCGTCGGAGAACGCCACGTAACCGCCGGCCTCGGATGTAATGAGCGTGCCGGGCGCATGGTCCCAGGGCATGATGTTCGAATAGAGGTTGAAGTGCGAGCCGCCCGTTGCGAGCATCCGGTATTCGTGACCGGCATTGCGATAGTTCGCAACGACTTTCACCTGATCGAGGCTGCGAAAGAGGTGCGTGCGCTGCTTCGGCTCGAAATGGGTCGCGGAGATGATTCCGATCGCTTCATCGAGCGGCACCGGCCAGGCCACCTTGACCCTGCGCTGATCGCCATTCTTGAAATGCCAGAAGGCACCCGAACCCTTCTCGGCGCGGATGGTGTCGCCGCTGACCGGATCGTGGATTGCAGAGCAGACGACCTCGCCGTTCACCGCGACGGCAGCCATGATGGAAAACAGCGGCAAGCCCGCTGCGAAGTTCGCCGTCCCATCGATCGGATCGACGATGACCGCGACATCGGCGTCGGCAAGCTTCTTTAGCGTGCTGGCATCTTTCGACACAGACTCCTCGCCCACGAACAAGGCGTGCGGCGCGATGGTCTCGATTTCCTTGCGGATGAAGTCCTCGGTCTCGACATCGGCATCGGTCACCAGATCGATCGCGGAACTTTTCTCGCGAACATTCTCCTCGCCGAGATTACGGAAATACGGCATGACCTTTTCCACGCCCGCCCGCTTCAAGATGTCGGTCAAGCTATCGAGATCGATCGGATTTTCAGCCACGTCCAGTCACTCCATGTCTTATGCGGTCTTTGATGGATCCAGCCCGGCAAAATCGAAAAGTGACGCGTCAAGAAGATGGCTGGGCTTAGCATTTGCGAGGGCCCGCATCATCACCGCCTTGCGTCCTGGAAACCGGGCTTCCAGATCGTTCAGCATCGCTTTCGTCACGTTCCGCTGCAGACCGTCCTGGCTGCCACATAGATCACAGGGGATGATTGGAAAAGCCATCGCTTCGGCGAAACGGGCAAGATCCTCCTCCGCGGAATTGATCAGTGGCCTGAGGACGAGAAGATCACCCTCGTCGTTCAACAGCTTGGCCGGCATCGCCGAGAGCTTGCCGCCATGGAAGAGGTTGAGGAAGAACGTCTCCAGGCAATCGTCGCGGTGATGGCCGAGAACCAACGCCTCGCATCCCTCCTCCCGAGCGATCCGGTAAAGATGCCCGCGCCTCAACCGGGAGCACAGGGAGCAATAGGTCGCGTTGTCCGGCAGCTTGTCGGTGACGATCGAATAGGTGTCCCGGTATTCAATCCGGTGCGCGATCTCGTGTTTCGTCAGCCAGTCCGGCAGGATATGCTTGGGAAAATTTGGCTGTCCCTGATCGAGGTTGCAGGCGAGGAGATCGACCGGCAGAAGCCCGCGCCATTTGAGGTCGAGTAGCAGAGCCAGAAGCCCATAGGAATCCTTGCCCCCCGAAACGGCCACCAGCCAGCGCGCGCCCGGTCTCGCCATGGCATTCGCGGATATGGTCTCGCGAACTTCCCGGATGAGACGCTTACGAAGTTTCTTGAAGGATGTGGACGAGGGCGCGTTCGCAAAGAGAGGATGAAAGCCGGCATCTCCCGATTCATCGGTTTCGAGCGTCCCGCTCGCTTCGTCGATAATGGCGTCGTCGCGCATATGGCTTAACTCTCTTCGCTCGATAAAGGTCGGTTTAGCGGATCGGAGTCGGCGAAGAAACCACGATATCCAGACGGCAATCCGAAACGTGATAAATCGTCATGTCCGGCAAACTGCCCACGAGGGGAAGGACGCCCCGCCCCCGCGCCATATGGCCCGGAAACAAAAAAGCCGCCCTTTCGGACGGCTTTCTGGAAATTGCGGCGAAGATCGAAATCAATCAGCGCGAATAGAACTCGACGACGAGGTTCGGTTCCATCTGAACCGGGTACGGCACGTCGTGCAGACCAGGAACGCGCTGGAAGGTCGCAACCATCTTGTTGTGATCGACTTCGATGTAGTCCGGCACGTCGCGCTCGGCGAGGCCGACCGATTCCAGAACCAATGTCAGCTGCTTGGACTTCTCGCGAACCTCGATCACGTCGCCCGGCTTGCAGCGGTACGACTGGATGTTGGTGCGAACGCCGTTGACGTTGACATGGCCATGGTTGACGAACTGGCGGGCTGCGAAAACCGTCGGCACGAACTTCGCGCGATAGACGATCGCATCGAGGCGGCTCTCGAGCAGGCCAATCAGGTGCTCCGAGGTGTCACCCTTGCGGCGGGCGGCTTCCTCGTAGATCTTGCGGAACTGCTTCTCGCGGATGTCGCCGTAATAGCCCTTGAGCTTCTGCTTGGCGCGCAGCTGCACGCCGAAATCGCTCATCTTGCCCTTGCGGCGCTGGCCATGCTGGCCGGGGCCGTACTGGCGGCGATTCACCGGAGACTTCGGGCGCCCCCAGATGTTTTCGCCCATGCGGCGATCGATCTTGTACTTAGCGGATGTACGCTTTGTCATCGCATTTCCTTCGACAAACAAACATGCCCGGCCGCACAAGGCGCCGGGCCTTCAAGGAAACGCGCCCTCCTCTGCCTACCTTTCGGTGGCTGACAGGACTTGGCGAGGCGCTGCTCGTTCAAAGTCCACGGGACACGTTGAAAAGCCGCTCGAACGCCTGTCCGAACAGCTGGTTGGGTGAATAGTGCCTGCGAACCGCAGCGTCAAGCCTTTCCGCACTTTCTCGCCACCGCTCAGATGATTGCGAGCGGCTGGGCTCTCGTCGGCGGAGGGAAGGACGCATCGATTTCGACCAGATCCTCATCGGATAGTTCGATTTCTGCTGCTGCGGCATTGTCCCGAACATGCGCTTGTGTCGACGCCTTTGGGATGGCCATCACGCCATCGTGCCGGATCAGATAGGCCAGTGCGATCTGCGCCGGTGTCGCATCGTGGCGCTGTGCGATCGCGCCCAATGGACCGGAGAGCCTCTTTGCGCCATCGATCCCGAACGGCGTGTAGGCCATAATGCCGATGTCCTTCGAGCGGAGCCAATCCAGAAACGCGAACTCGATGCCGCGTTCCGCGACGCTGTAACAGAGCTGATTGACGGCAGGTCTTGCATTCGCGCCAACGGACAGGAGCTCATCCATGTCGTCACGGTCGAGGTTCGAGACGCCCCAATGGCGGATTTTGCCCTGGCTCTGAAGCGCTTCGAAAGCGTCCACCGTTTCACCGAACGGCACCGCCCCGCGCCAGTGGAGCAGATACAGATCGATCCGGTCCGTGCCGAGCCGTTTCAGCGAAGCCTCGCATGCGGCAATGGTGCCCGATCGCGAGGCATTGCCGGGAAGCACTTTCGAGACGAGAAAAACATCGTCGCGGACCGATGCGATTGCCTCGCCGACAAGCCGTTCCGACCGGCCCGAACCGTACATCTCCGCCGTATCGATAAGCGTCATCCCGAGATCGATACCGGTGCGAAGCGTCGCGATTTCCCGTTCCCGCTTCTGGGGATCATCGCCCATATGCCAGGTGCCCTGACCGATAGTAGGTACGGGCTCTCCGGCAATGAGTTCTGTCGTTCGCATCCTGATTCTCCGGTCTTTTCTCGCTCTCAACACGGCGCCATCTGGCGTAGGCGAGTGCGATGGCAAAGAGCTCTCCCAAACAGACAAAGCGGGCCACTCGAAAGCGGCCCGCCTCTACTAGATCTCGATAGAAACACGTCGGTTAAGCTGCAACCCGATCACCCTCGGCGGCGCGTTTCGAGCCCACGACGTGGAAGATCAACCGGTCGGAGCCGGCGGTGATCTTCACCGTGTCCTCGTCCTTCACCTTGCCGAGAAGGATTTCCTCGGCGAGCGGATCCTGCACCTCGCGCTGGATGACGCGCTTGAGAGGACGCGCACCATAGGCAGGATCGTAGCCCTTTCTGGCAAGCCACTCGCGGCCCTCACTATCGAGCTCGATCCTGATCTTGCGCTCGGCCAGAAGCTTTTCGAGACGCTCCATCTGGATGTCGACGATCGCTCCCATCTCGGAGCGGTGGAGACGATGGAACAGGATCGTCTCATCGACACGGTTGAGGAACTCCGGCCGGAACGTCGCCTGAACGACCGCCATCACGCGATCGCGTGCAGCTTCCGCGTTTTCGTCTTCACCGAGCGCCGTCAGGAATTCTGCGCCGAGGTTCGACGTCATGATGATCATGGTGTTGCGGAAGTCGACCGTTCTGCCCTGTCCGTCCGTCAGACGTCCGTCGTCCAGAACCTGGAGAAGAACGTTGAAGACGTCGGGATGGGCTTTCTCGATCTCGTCGAACAGGATGACCTGATAGGGTCGCCGGCGCACAGCCTCGGTCAGCGCACCGCCTTCCTCATAACCGACATAGCCCGGAGGGGCGCCGATCAGACGAGCGACGGAGTGCTTTTCCATGAACTCCGACATGTCGAGCCGAACCATCGCGGCCTCGTCGTCGAACAGGAAGCGTGCCAGCGCCTTGGTCAGTTCCGTCTTGCCGACACCGGTGGGGCCAAGGAAGATGAACGAGCCGATCGGCCGGTTCGGGTCCTGTAGGCCGGCCCGTGCCCGTCGCACAGCGCGGCTTACGGCCTGAACCGCTTCACCTTGCCCGACGACGCGCTTGGCAAGCGCATCTTCCATCCGCAACAGCTTGTCCCGTTCGCCTTCCAGCATCCGATCGACCGGAATGCCCGTCCAGCGGGAAACGACCTGCGCGACGTGATCGGCGGTCACTGTTTCCTCGACCATGGGGGTACTCGCCGACTGGTCGACGCTCTCCGCCTCTTTCAGTTCGGCTTCGAGCCTCGGGATTTCGCCATAAGCGAGCTCCCCGGCGCGCTGGAACTCGCCGCCACGCTGGGCGATGGCGAGCGCATTCCGTGCCTCGTCGAGCTGCCGCTTGAGGTCGGCCGCTTTTCCGAGCTTCGACTTTTCGGCCTGCCAGCTCTGGGTCAGCCGGTCGGATTCCTCTTCGAGGTTCGCAAGCTCGCTATCGAGGCGCTCCAGCCGATCCTTCGAGGCATCGTCGGTCTCCTTGCGGAGAGCCTCCCGCTCGATCTTCAGCTGCATGATGCGCCGGTCGATCTCGTCGAGAGCTTCGGGCTTGGAATCGACCTGCATGCGAAGACGCGCGGCCCCTTCGTCCACGAGGTCGATCGCCTTGTCTGGCAGGAAACGATCGGTGATGTACCGGTTCGACAGCTGAGCCGCTGCAACAAGAGCCGAATCCGAGATCCGCACCTGATGGTGCTGCTCGTACTTCTCCTTCAGGCCGCGCAGAATCGATATCGTATCCTCCACCGTCGGTTCAGACACGAAGACCGGCTGGAAGCGCCGCGCGAGCGCAGCATCCTTTTCCACATGCTTGCGATATTCATCGAGGGTGGTCGCACCGACGCAGTGAAGCTCACCGCGTGCGAGAGCCGGCTTCAGGAGATTGGAGGCGTCCATCGCTCCATCCGCCTTCCCGGCTCCCACCAGCGTGTGCATCTCGTCGATGAAAAGGACGACGCCACCGGCGGAGGCCGCGACTTCCGAAAGAACGGCCTTCAGCCGCTCCTCGAACTCGCCACGATATTTCGCACCAGCGATCAGCGCCCCCATATCGAGCGCCAGAAGCTGCTTGTCTCGGAGAGACTCGGGCACGTCGCCGTTCACGATGCGAAGGGCAAGGCCTTCCGCGATCGCCGTCTTGCCGACACCGGGCTCACCGATCAGCACCGGATTGTTCTTGGTGCGGCGAGACAGGACCTGAACCGTGCGGCGAATCTCGTCGTCGCGGCCGATCACCGGGTCGAGCTTGCCTTCGCGGGCAACGGCCGTGAGATCGCGAGCATACTTCTTCAACGCATCGTAGCCGCTCTCGGCCGACGCGGTGTCGGCCGTCCGGCCCTTGCGCAATTCGTTGATCGCATCGTTGAGCCCGTTGGCCGTGACGCCGGCCTTCCGCAAGATGTCCGCCGTCTTCGCCGACTTCTCGATGGTCATGGCGAGCAGAAGCCGTTCGACCGAGACGAAACTGTCGCCGGCCTTCTTGGCGATTTCCTCGGCGGTCGCGAACACCTTGGCGAGGGGCTGGGCAAGATACATCTGTCCGCCGCCGGTCACCTTCGGCATTGCGTTCAGCGCGGTATCCACAGCGAGACGCACGTCGTTGGGGCGCCCTCCAGCCTTTTCGATCAGGCCAGCCGCCATGCCCTGCTCGTCGTCGATCAGAACCTTCAGCAGGTGTTCCGCAGTGAACTGTTGATGGTCGCGGGACACGGCCATCGTCTGTGCGGCCTGGATGAAGCCGCGAACCCGTTCTGTGTATTTCTCGATATTCATCATCATCTCCCATTATCGAGACGACCCGCATTCGGCATCGTTCGAAGATGTTGTGGAGCACGGCTCCCTGACCATCAGGCAAGCCGTCCGAGACGTATATGGATATCGCGCAGCTTCCGGAAAAGACTTTGAGACGCAATCGGCCACGCACAAAAAAGGCCCCGATCACATCGGAGCCTATCCTGGTTCAGAGGCTGGAACGGCTGGTCAGGCGCGGACCTGACGCTTCGCCTGGAGAGGATCGCCAGCCAGAGCCGCGAAGATAAGAACGGCCACCACCGCGTAAACGAGGTTGAAGCCGAGAAGCATGCTCCAAGGCGCTTCCGCACCGCCAAAAACGAATTTGGTGAGAACCGCAGCAACCACGTCGCACCAAACGATACCGACGAGAACGGCCCATCCCATGGACATGCTCACGAAAAACACCGGAAGCACCACGGCGATTGCGATGGAAACCCCGTATTTTCCGAGATTTGTTACGAATGCGGAAAAGTCACCCCCCGCGAGGAAAGCAACGGCTGCGCCTGTCGCGATGCAGCCAAGGATGCCGCCAAGGATAATGCCCAGAATAATGCGGGATGTCATTCGACCCTCCAAGAGCAAAATGCGACAAGCCGAGATCGCTATTTCGCTCTAACTCTTTGTTTTACAAAATGATATGATCCGTAAAGTCATACAACTCTTCGGCACCATGCACTCATCATCGAGACCGTCCGTTCGGCCGGGAGAACCCAGCAGTCTCCGACCCCGCTCACATGGCCAATCAACTACCGACGGCTTTAAGGAAGTCAAGAATTCTAACCGGATCCTGAAACAACTTATTTTTCGGCTACGAAAACAAGGATCCAGCCGGACGGCGCCGTCGCGCGGCGCTTTGCATATCCGGCTTTGAATTGAGAAAATTCGAGATGAGCACGGCATCAGCCGCCGGACGGAAGATTTGCCCGGAAGGGCATTTCACGTCCGGCGACCGGCTCACCAGCCCGTCGCTATCAAAGCGAACGATTACCCGTTCGAGGCCAGCAGGAAGTCGGGCAGCTCGCTTTGCTCTTCCGACTTCTTTTCCGCCTGAGCCTCATCGTCGGCGGCCTTGACCTTGCGCGGACGGCCCGGTTTACGCTTCGGCTTGCTTTCGGCTTCCTCGTTCGAGGCCGTGGTCTCGGAGGTTTCGCCCTCTTCCGCCTTCACCTTGCGCGGGCGACCACGCCTGCGCGGCTTTTCAGCCTGTTCTGCCTGATCGTCGCTATCGCTGGCGACAACATCCGGCGTGTTTTCTGTTTCGTCGAATTCGCGCTGCGCATTCCGCTCGCGCGCTCGGCGGCTACGCACCTCCGACTCGCTATGGTCTCGCGAATTCGGGGTTTCGGCATCTGAGGATGCCACATGCTCGGCGATCACAGGCTGGGGGCCTGTTCCGGCGGGTTCGTTCTCTGAATTACGGTCTCGTTTCTGGCGATCGTCGCGTCCGTTGCGATCGCGGTTGTCGCGATTGCGGCGCTCGTTTCGATCTCCGCCATCGCGATCCCGGCGTTCACCCCTGCCCTGACGATCCTGTCGCTCCTGCCGATCTCCTCGATCCTGCCGATCTCCTCGATCCTGCCGGTCGCCGCGTTCCTGGCGGTCACCATCATTGCTCGAGTTTTGATCGGAGCGATCGCTGGTCCCGAATTCACGCCGGTCGAACCGATCATTGCCCGAGAACTGATCGTCGTCGTCGTCGTCGCGCTGATCGCGGTCGTCGCGCTGACCTTGGTTCTGCGGCTGGGCCTGCGCAATAATCCGATAATAATGTTCGGCATGCTGCAGATAGTTTTCAGCCATGACCCGATCGCCGGAAGCCGATGCGTCGCGCGCGAGCTGAGCGTACTTGTCCGCGATGTGCTGCGCGTTGCCGCGGATCTTAACGTCGGGACCGTTTGACTCATAGCTCCTGGAAAGCGGGTTTGGTCCTTTACGTCCGCGACCGCGCATCCGGTTCTTCTGCTGTCCTGGCCTCATGCTTTTCCTATTCTTACTCGAAGACCGATCTGTGTTCGGCCATCGTCCTTCTAGCGTGGGAGGGGCACATCTTGCCCGAGCGTGCGGCCGCAACCTTTTGCGCCGCAGAATAAGACAATCTGATGGTTTCGATAGCCGATCGTCCAAATGGTAATTCGGCATTCGAGGAACGCGGTTTCTTAGCGCCTACTCACTCCCCGGTCGCCGATTTCGGCGGCCCCGAGGAAATTCCTCGCCAATCATGTTCGCTGTCCTGAAGACCGTAATCGGGAATTTCGCGACCTACAAGCCCTATTTCTTGGATTTCCGGCAACAGGACCGACCATATTGTGCAAAATTATCGAAATCGTTCACTCCTCCTGCCATCAGATGAAGCGGAGAGCACGAACGACGCCGCCGTAGTCCATTTTCCATTCGGACAAAGTAAAACCCTGTCCTTCGAAAATGCGACTAACAGTGTCTTGCTGATCGTAACCGATTTCGAGGATGACCGATCCGCCTTCGGCAAGGATACCGCGCGTTTCGGATGCGATCGCCCGATAGGCATCCAAACCATCCTGACCGCCGTCGAGGGCAGCCCGGGGGTCGTAATCCCGCACTTCCGACGACAAGCCTTCGATGTCCCTTGTGGGAACATATGGAGGGTTTGAGACCACCAGATCAAGGGGTCCAGCGATCCCGGCGGTATATTCTGCCAAGAATGCTTCGAAGCGATCGCCCACCTGAAGCCTTTCCGCATTGCGCCTTGCCGTGGCGAGCGCATCCTCGCTGATATCCGTTGCGACCCCTGTGGTGACAGGAAGCTCTGCCAGGATCGACAGCGCGATGACGCCTGATCCGGTACCGATATCGAGGAAGCGAAGTGGACCCGTGCGCTTGCGGGATTTCAGAAACGCAATTCCCATCTCGACGACGATTTCCGTGTCGGGTCTCGGTTCGAGCGTGCCTGAGGAGAGTTCGAAATCGCGCCCGTAGAAACCTCTGCGGCCGAGAATGCGATGGACGGGTTCGCCGGCCAGCCTTCGTGCGATAAAGCCTGAAAAGTTCGCTTTTGCCTGCGGTTCGATCGCCCGCTCGCGCCGCGCAAGCAAGGTCGACGTCTCGATATCGAGCGCGCCGGCCATCAGGAAGCGGGCGTCCAGTTCGGCGTCGGCGATCCCGGCAACGTTCAATTGCCGAACGGCTGATCGAAGCACGTCGCCGATCGTTGGCGATGCGGTCCGGTCAGTCATCTGCGCCGACAGCAGCGAGCAGCTTCGCCTGATGGTCGGAGACGAGTGCGTCGACCAGCTCCTCCATTTCGCCCTCGATCACCTTGTCGAGCTTGTAGAGCGTAAGATTGATCCGGTGGTCCGTCACCCGGCCTTGCGGAAAATTATAGGTGCGAATGCGTTCGGACCGGTCGCCCGAGCCAACCTGGCTCTTGCGGGCAGCTGAGCGCTCGTCGTCGTATTTCTGGCGCTCCATGTCATAGAGCTTGGCTTTGAGCACCTGCATTGCCTGGGCTCGGTTCTGGTGCTGGGACTTTTCTGACGAGGTCACGACGATGCCGGTTGGCAGATGCGTGATGCGAACGGCGGAGTCCGTCGTATTGACGTGCTGACCGCCGGCGCCCGAGGCTCGCATGGTATCGATGCGGATATCTTCGGTTCGCACATCGACATCGATATCCTCGGCCTCCGGCAGAACCGCCACCGTCGCTGCCGAGGTGTGGATGCGTCCGCCGGACTCCGTCTCCGGAACCCGCTGCACCCGGTGAACGCCGGATTCGAACTTGAGGCGCGAGAAGACACCGACCCCCTTGATTGCAGCGATCACTTCCTTGAAGCCACCGATTTCCCCCTCGCTCGCGGAAAGAATTTCGACCTTCCACCGGTTCAATTCCGCATAGCGCTGGTACATGCGGTATAGATCGCCGGCGAAGAGCCCCGCCTCTGAGCCACCGGTTCCTGCGCGAATTTCCAGAATCGCGCCCTTGGCATCGGCAGCATCCTTCGGGAGGAGCAAAACCTGAATACGGCCGCGCAGGACTTCGCGCCTCTCCTTTAGATTCTCGATTTCGTCTTCGGCTAGGCCGCGCATCTCCCGATCTGCTTCGGGATCGTTGAGAAGGGCTTCCGCGTCCTCCAGCTCGGACTCCAGAGCCCGAAACTCGCGGATCGCGAACACGACTTCCTCGAGCGAGGCATATTCCGCAGCCAGCTTTGAATAGACCTCGTGCTCCGGCCCCTTGGCCATATCCATTTCGAGGCGCTCGAAGCGAGAGAGGATTTCATTCAGTGCTGCTGTCGGCAGATTGGCCATAGCGAGAATAGGCTTTCGATAAGACTTCCTGCCGCACATCGGCTGCGTCGTCAGCCGCGGCATTCTGTGGTGCCTCAGACATGGTCGGTTTGGGAGCCAGACTGTTTGAGGGCGTTCCTACTGCGTCACTTGCCGCTGGAAAAGGCCCCGGCATCGAAGGCCACTCATGGAGCGGCTACAATGGAACGCCGTTGGCCTTCGCAAATTCCGTCAGCACCGCCCGAAGATCGGTGGGCGACTGCGGGTTCGCAAGCTGTTCTTCGACGAGCTCAGTTGCTTTTGCGACATCAAGCTCGAGAATCATCGCCTTCACGGGCCCGATCGAGGGTGGTGCCATGGAAATCGATCGGAAACCGAGGGCGATAAGCGCAAGGGCGGCCACGGGCCTTGCCGCCATCTCACCGCAAAGCGTGACCTGCACGCCGTGTCGGTGGCCGGCATCGACGATCGTTTTCAACGCACGCAGGAATCCCGGCGCCAGATCCGAGAATCGGCTGGCAACCCTTGGATTACCCCGGTCGACGGCATAGAAGAACTGGAACAGGTCGTTCGATCCGATGGACACGAAGTCCAGATGCGGCATGATCTGATCGAGCTGGAAGATGAGGCTCGGCACTTCCAGCATCGCACCGAATTTCAGGCAGCTCGGCCGCGCGTAGCCGAAGCGGTCAAGATGGGCGAGTTCGCGATCGACGATCTCGCGGACGGCCAAAATCTCATAACAATCCGCGATCATCGGAACCATGAAGCGCAATTCACGGCCGGCGGCGGCCTTGAGAAGCGCGCGAAGCTGCGTGCGCAAAAGGCCGGGTCTATCCAGGGACAGACGAACGGCCCGATATCCGAGCGCCGGGTTTTCCTCCGAAATCTTCGCGAGATAGGGCAGCACCTTGTCGCCGCCGACATCAAGGGTCCGGAAAGTGACGGGCTTGCCGGCCGCGGTATCGAGCACGGCCTCGTAAAGCCGTTGCTGATCGTTGGTGCGCGGCATCGTCGAGGCGATCATGAATTGCAGCTCGGTCCGAAAAAGCCCGATACCCTCGGCACCCGCTTCTTCGAGATGCGGAAGATCGACGAGGAGCCCCGCATTCATCTGAAGACTGATCTTCACACCGTCGCGGGTCACTGCCGGGCGGTCGCGCATGCCCGCGTAGCGTTCCCTGCGCTTGGTCCGGAACGCTATCCTGTCGTTATAGGTTTCGACCACGTCCTGCATCGGACGCAGATGAACGCACCCATCCTCTGCGTCGACAATCGCGACATCGCCATTTTCGGCCATGGACACGATGCCGGGCGCCTGACCGACGACCGGAATGCCGAGCGCACGGGCGACGATCACCACATGGCTGGTCGCGGCCCCCTCCTCCAGCACCAGAGCCTTGATCCGATTGCGGCGGTAATCGAGGAGCTGCGCGGCGCCCATATTCCGCGCAACAAGGATCGCATCGTCGATCTCGTCCGTCGCGGAGGTCGAATGGCCGATCAACTGGCGCAGGAGCCGATTCGCAAGATCATCGAAATCGTGCAGCCGCTCACGAATATAGGCGTCGGAGAGGTGCATCATCCGGGCGCGCATGTCCGACTGGACCTTCTCGACCGCGCCTTCGGCGGTCAGACCGTTCCGCACGGCTTCCTCGAGCCGCCGTACCCAGCCGCGATCGTAAGCGAACATGCGGTAGGCTTCGAGTACGGCCTTATGCTCACCCTCGCCAGGAATATCGCGCCGAGAGATCATGTCCTCGATCGACGTGCGAAGCTCGGCAAGGGCGTCGTTCAGCCGCTCGACCTCGTCTTCGACATGCTCATTGAAGAGATTGGTGACGACGACCCGTGGCTCATGAAGCACCACACGTCCAATGCCGATTCCATCGGACAGCGCATCGCCGTTGAAGCTGACCGGACGCGATAAATCGAGGGTCACGCCAGGGCGAGACAATCCTTCCAGCCCACCGGCCGCAATCATCTCGGCGACAACCATCGCGACGGTTTCAAGCGCTTCGGACTCTTCTTCCCTGTAAAGGCGTTCGGTCGTGTTCTGAACCGTCAGGACGCCGAGCGTCCGCCCCGCGCGCAGGATCGGCACACCGAGAAAGGAGCGGTAAATTTCCTCGCCGGTCTCCGGAATATAGGTAAAGGCCGGATGATGCTGGGCCTGCTTCAGATTGAGCGGCCGGGCGGTCGCCGCAATCGTTCCGACGAGGCCCTCACCAAGACGAAGCTGTGCCAGATGCACCGAACCGGGGTTGAGACCCTGTGTGGCGTAGAGTTCGAGAACGGAATCGGAGCGCAGAACGTAAAGGGAGCAAACCTCCGCGACCATATTGCTCGCGATCAGCTCGACGATCCTGTCGAGGCGCGCCTGCCGATCGAGCGACTCGGCCATGAGTGCTCTTATGCTGCGCATCAGTACGCGCGGACCTGATATGTCGCTTCCGATCACGCGTAACGTCCGTTTCCAAAGCAGAGGCTGATCAGGCGTCAGCGACCTAAACCACCGATACCTGACCTTCGATCGTTTCAATATGCAACGGAACCCCGTTCCGCGACCTCGATGCGATCCCCACGCACCGGCTAAGCGTTTGTTTAGCGGGGCCGCCTTGTCGCTTCAAGCCTCGAGTCGAAACCATCACCAGCTATCTGAAGATGTATGTCACCTTCTCTGAATAACCGATCATCGGAAGCGGTGCCACTCGCTGAACGTTCGAGGGCACGTCCCGATTTGAGACGAGGGTGTCAAACCTTGTCCAGGCCGTAGACCGAATGGAGGCGGCGCACCGCCAGTTCGGTGAAGTCGCTGTCGATCAGGATGGAGATCTTGATCTCCGAGGTGGTGATTGCCCGGATGTTCACCGGGATCTTCGCCAGTTCCTTGAAGGCCGTCGCGGCGACGCCGGTATGGCTGCGCATGCCGATGCCGATGACGGAGACCTTGGTCAGCCCGGCCTCGCTCTGGATCGCGTCGTAGCCGCTGTCCGCCTTCGTCTTTTCGAGGACGTCTACCGCCTTCGACAGATCGGCCGCCGGCACCGTGAAGGTCATGTCGGTCGATTCGCCCGATTCCGAGATGTTCTGAACGATCATGTCGACGTTGACGCCGGCATCGGCGAGCGGGCCAAAGATCGCGGCCGCGACGCCGGGACGGTCCGCGACTCGCCGCAGCGATATCTGCGCCTCGTCCTTCGAATAGGCGATGCCGGAGACGACTTCCTGTTCCACGATCTCATCCTCGTCACAAATCAGCGTACCCGGGGGATTGTCGAAATCTCCCATCTCCGGGGCATCGGGGTCATCGAATGAAGACCGCACGAAGGTGCGGACCTTGTGGACCATTGCAAGCTCGACCGAGCGAACCTGAAGGACCTTTGCGCCGAGCGACGCCATTTCCAGCATCTCTTCGAACGCGATCTTGTTCATGCGGCGCGCCTTGGGCGCAATGCGCGGGTCGGTGGTATAGACGCCGTCGACATCCGTATAGATATCGCAGCGATCCGCACCAAGCGCTGCCGCGAGGGCAACGGCCGACGTATCCGACCCACCCCGGCCGAGCGTCGCAATCCGGTTGTCCGGCGCTATGCCCTGAAAGCCCGCGACGACAGCGACTTGCTTGTCCGCAAAGCGGCGAACGATCTCCGAGCCATCGATATCGCCGATGCGCGCGGCACCGTGGGCAGCATCGGTCTTGAGCGGAATTTGCCAGCCGAGCCAGGAGCGCGCGTTGACGCCCATGTCCTGAAGCACGATGGCAAGGAGACCGGCTGTCACCTGTTCGCCGCTCGCAACGACGGTGTCGTATTCCCGGGCGTCGTGCAGCTGGCTGGCCTCGCGGCACCAGCCGACGAGTTCATTGGTCTTGCCGGCCATTGCGGACACGACGACGGCGACTTCGTGGCCGGCATCGACCTCACGTTTGACGTGCCGGGCCACATTCCGGATGCGGTCGAGGTCGGCAACCGAAGTGCCGCCGAATTTCAGAACGAGACGGGCCATGGAAATATGAGCAGGGCGGCAGCCAGACGTTTGAGATGTCCGCCGCGAAGTCCTTCGGGTTACGGAATGGATATTTGCCCGGCGCTGTCGCACCGAAAAGCGCGAGTTCCCTAACCGAGGCCATTTGATTTGACAACGGTGAATGAACAGATCGGTGCGGTGACGCTGCCTTCACGCAGGCGCCTCGCGCGGCATCGCGGCGCATCCTGATGCGAATTGCCTTGACTTCGTCGGCAACCGACGAAATTCGATGAACGATAGATGGTCAAACCTTGCGGGACAGAACGCCATGAGCCAGGCACACGGCAACACGATCGACCAGGACGAGATCGACCGGTTCTCCAAGCTCGCTGCCGAGTGGTGGAACCCCAAGGGAAAGTTCAAGCCGCTCCACAAGTTCAATCCGACCCGGCTCGAAGAGATACGTGAACAGGTCGCGCTCAATTTCGATCGTCCCCTCGGACAGTCGAAGCCATTCGCCGGCCTGTCGCTCCTCGATATCGGCTGTGGCGGCGGCCTCATCTCCGAGCCAATGCGGCGTCTTGGTTTCGATGTGACGGCAGCGGATGCGTCCGAGACCAATATCGAGGTCGCAAAGCTCCACGCGATGGAAGCCGGTCTCGACATCAACTACCGGGCAACGACGGCCGAAGCGATCGCAGCCGAGGGCAAGACCTTCGATGTCGTTCTGGCGCTTGAGATCGTCGAGCATGTCTCTGACGTTCCCTTCTTCCTGACCACCTGCGCGGACATGGTGAAGCCGGGAGGCCTCCTTTTCGTCGCAACGATCAACAGAACCGCCAAGGCCCTCGCCTTCGCGATCGTTGGTGCAGAATACGTTCTCGGTTGGCTGCCCAAGGGGACCCACCAATATTCCAAACTGGTTCGCCCCGAAGAGATCGAGGGGCCGGTCAGCGCGGCAGGCATGAGCGTGATCGAGGAACTGGGCGTCGTCTACCATCCGCTCGAAGACGCCTGGAAACGCTCCTCCGATACCTCGGTAAACTTCATGACCATCGCGCGTCGCCCCGCCGCCTGACACGCTGTGCGGCTTTTACCGCTGGAAGGTGTGGCAACACCGAACTGGAGCAGGGGCGGCATTGCCATTCGCCAACCCCAAGCGATCGGGCGGGCTTGCCGTGTGCAAGCCCGCCCGCGCGGGCTATCAGTGTTTGGTTCCGGAAAAAGACAATCAAATCTCCGCGTGTTTACCTCCCGGTAACGTGAGCGGCTTATTCGGTTCAGTTGATCGTTAAAAAGCTGCCTGTTAAGCTTCGATTAACTCAATGCTGCTTATTGTCTGAAAATCGCGCATGAAGCGCCATTCGGCCAAGCCCTGACGACCAACTGTGTTTGGTCTTCCGGTCGCAGCACGTGAGGACCACTATGCCCGCGCAAAATTCGGAAAATGCGATCCGCGAACAATCCTGTCCGATTTCGCTGGATCTTCTGGCTCAGCTCATTCGCGCCGATGGCGAGGTTCGAGACGAGCTGATTCTGGATATTCCAGGAGAGGACAGAGCAGCGCTCGGTTTTTTCTGCTACAGCCGTGTTCACCTCAGAAGCCTCGCCTTCGATGTGGTCCTGCAGTGCGAGATGAAAGATCTTCGTCAGTTCGCGGGCGCGAAGGGCGATCTGCTCCGGCAGCAGGCTCTCGATTTCAAAAAGGAAGCCGCTTCCAAGACCCGCAGCCGACGCGGAATCACGCTGGCGCGAAGGGCCGTGGCCTGACATCGTTACGGACCGCCACAGCTCACTAGCTTCAAGGGAATGGCGGTCAGTTCTTGTCTTCGGGTAGTGCCGGCAAGGGAAACGCCAGGATACCCTCCTCGTGGAGGGCCTTCACCTCTTCACGGCTCGCCTCGCCGTAGACGCCTTTCTTCGCGCTTTCCCCGTAATGGACGCGGCGCGCCTCTTCCGCAAATTTCGGGCCCACATAGTCCGCTTGCTTGCGCAAGGCGCGGACCTCGGTCTGCAAGGCCGACCAAAGTTCTTTCACCTTTGCGATGGTCTCATCGGACGGTGCCTCCGTCGCGACCGTCGTCGCGCTCTCGTTCGCCGATCCGGAAGAGGCCTCGCCTGCAGTCTCGCCCTTGGCATTCGACCCAATCGCAGGCCGCATCAACGCCTTTTCAACGTTCGTTTCGCCGCAGTATGAGCAGGTGACCAGCCCCCTGCCCAGCTGCGCTTCGAAATCCGAAGTCGACCTGAACCAGCCATCGAACCGATGGCCGTTGCAGCATTTCAGCGCGAAATGGATCATGTCTGGTTGCCCGCGGATTGCCGGGGCGCTCCACTGTTACTATCCGCGCCGACCGACCTCGAGACCGCAATCGATCGTCCGCCGGACTGGAAAACACGGGCGTTGGAGAGATTGGGAATTTTCGCCCGTGTCGCGCCGACGAGAGCAAGATCGATATCCGCGACGGCGATGCCCGGCTCGTTGCCCTGAACCTCCGCCAGCACCCGGCCCCATGGATCGACGATCAGGGAATGACCGTAGGTGTCGCGCCCATCCTCGTGAATGCCGCCCTGGGCGGCGGCAATGACGAAGGCGCCATTTTCGATCGCCCGCGCTTGCAACAGGATATGCCAGTGGGCCTCACCGGTCTGCCGCGTGAAGGCTGCCGGCGCGGTCAGGATGTCCGCGCCGGCGATGGCTTGTTCGCGAAAGAGATGGGGAAAGCGCATGTCGTAGCAGATGGCGAGCCCGAGCTTCGCCGACGCGCCGTTCGGTTCGATCTCGGCGACGATCGCCTCTTCACCGGGGCGGTAGGTCCGCGATTCCCGCCAGCTTTCGCCGCCATCGAGATCGACGTCGAACATGTGGATCTTGTCGTAAGAGACGCTCTTGCCTCCGTCCGGGCCAAAGAGGAGAGCGCGGTTGGCGACCTGTCCGTCTTCAAGCGCGACGGCAATGGAGCCGACATGGATATGGATGGCATGGGCTTTCGCGAGCCATGCTGCCGTCTGCGCGACAGGGTCGGCGGCTTCGGAAGAGAGACTCTGCCGCAGCGTCGCCCGGTCCCGCTGGATCATATTGGTCATTTCGGGCGACTGTACGTAGTCGGCGCCAGCGGCCACAGCCTCCTCGACGAGCGCGGCGAAGCGCTCGGCGTTCTTCGCGGGCTCGATCCCGGACCGCATCTGGAGAACAGCCGCGCGAAAAACGGTCATTCCTGCAAATTTCCTTCTGTGGTCGCCCGCTACCTGTCAGGCGTTGAGCATCGGATCGAGCTTGCCCGCCCGTTCCAAGGCAAAAAGATCGTCGCAGCCGCCGACATGGGTCTCGCCGATGAAGATTTGCGGAAAGGTCGAGCCGCCGTTCGCGCGCTCGCGCATTTCCTGGCGCAGATCCGGCGATGCGGTCGCATCCTTCTCTTCATAGGCAACGCCCTTTTCGTCGAGCAGCCGCTTGGCCCTCGCGCAAAAACCGCAGAGCTGGCGAGTGTAGATGGTGATATCGGGCATGGGACCTTCTTGCGGCTGGAACGGTTCGAATTTCACGAGGATATGGCCTCACATATCAAATGCCGCAACCCGCGCGAAGGTGAGCACGTTCACCGCTTCGGCGCCCGCCCGCTTCAGCGCTTTCGTCGCGCTCGATACGGTCGACCCGGTGGTGAAAACGTCGTCGATGAGGAGAACGGTCTTCCCCAGCACCTGATCGCGTCGTTCCGGTCGCACCTTGAAGGCGCCGCGAACATTGTCGCGCCGCTGGTTGCGGCCGAGGCCGACCTGCTTTTTCGTCGGCTTGATCCGGTCGAGCGCAGCCGGGGCGAATTGAAGCCCGGATGCTTTCGCGATCGACCGTGCGATTTCGGCGGACTGGTTGAACTGCCGCTGCCAGAGCCGTCTCCTGTGAAGCGGGACCGGAATGACGATTTCGCTCTCAGCGACGATTTCCCGTCCGGCGCGCATCATCCAGGCCGCCATCAACGGAACGAGGTCGAGCCGATCGCGATATTTCAGCGATGACACGAGACGCCGGGCAATGTCGTCGTATAGAGCGACGGCACGCAGTTTCTCGAAGGGTGGCGGGTCGGCGATCGCTTCTACCGAAACGATGCCCGCGCCTTGATCATACGAAAACGGCAGACAAAGAATGTCGCAATAAGGCCGTTCGATGAAGCGCAGACTGGACCAGCAGGCTGGGCACAGGGCTGAGGGCTGAGCAACGCCGATACCGCAACCGGCACAGATCGGTGGGAACAGAACATTCCCGAACGTCTTAGCCAGAGAATTGCCGCAGCGCTTGAGAGCGTGCAATTTCCGAAACCTCGCGGTGCGAATGGGCTTGGATGCTAGACTTGCTCCGGCATGCCCCGCTTCTTGCCGAACAATCACGACTATATCCCCGTGCGAACGGAAGACACCAGATCGAAAGGCAGACATGTCGATTGCACCGGAAACATCCGTCGGAACGGTCGTCGATCGAGACCTGACGACGCGGCGGCGCGTCCGCCGCGCGGCAGAAGAGGCGGCGGAGCAACCCAGCTTTCTCCACGAGGTTTCGGCGGACGAACTGTCCGAGCGCCTCGGCGTCACCAAGCGTGACTTCGAACACTGTCTTCTTATCGATGATGCCTATGCTGCTTTGCGACAGCGAATCGTCGGACTCTCCAACGTCAAAAACCTCATATCGAGCGCTCCCCACGCCGCGCTTCTCAAGCATGCGCCCATCGGCGTCGTCGCGGATGAGGAAACGCTGCCCTTCGCCGCGGGAACGCTTGATCTCGTCCTGTCCAACCTGACGCTGCATCTGACCAACGACACACCCGGTACGCTCGTTCAGATCAGGCGTGCCCTGAAGCCGGACGGGCTGTTCTCGGCCGCGCTGTTCGGCGGGGATACGCTGACGGAATTGCGCCAATCCCTGCTTGCCGCAGAAGCTGAATCCGCAGGCGGCGTCTCGCCCCGCGTCGTTCCCTTTCCCGATATACGCGACCTTGGCAGCCTTCTGCAGCGCGCCGGTTTCTCTCTTCCGGTCACCGATCAGGATCGGCTGACCGTCCGCTACGATACGATGTTCGATCTGATGCGGGATCTTCGCGCCATGGGACTTTCGAACAGCCTTGTCCAACGATCGCGTCGACCGACGACACGCTCGTTCTTCATTCGGGCTGCCGAAATCTACGCTGAGCGGTTCTCTGACCCGGACGGGCGCATCCGCGCGACCTTCGACTATGTCTATCTCTCGGGATGGGTGCCGCATGAAAGCCAGCAGAAACCGGCGCGTCGTGGCAGCGCAAAGGTCAGCATGAAAGAGGCATTGGAGCGGCGGGGATCATAGGTTTCCGTCACGCTCGAAGATCGGAGGTAATGAGCGTTTTCGGTTCAACCCCTTCTGGGCCAGCCGTGAACCGAAACTGGCTGTCCGAATTGAAGACCGAAGAGCTCGTCAGCTGCTTCCGAGCGCATCGGCGACCTTCTGCGACACGACGGCATAGGCAGCTGGCAGGTCGAGAGCTGCGAGACCTGCGATCAACCCCACGCCGATAATGCCCGCAATGATTGAATACTCGATCGCGGTCGCTCCGTTTCGATCGACAAGGAGGGACCTCGCGTTTTTGCCGCCGGGGACCGGATTCACGTCAGGTTCTTCTTCCATCAACACGCACCCTGCTGGCGGCCATCCGGCCACATCAGACAGGGGCCAGAACCGGATTGAAGGATACTGCGCTGGACGCGATAGGTCGTCGACTGTCCCTGCGAGCCGGTCGAGCCTGTCATGATCGGATCTATATTCGCGCCGTTCATGGAGGCCAATGTGCTGTTGTGCCCGTCTTTCATGGCCGGAGCCACGATCATCGTCACGGCTCCGACGGCGAGACCGAAGAGAATTGAACCCCGGATGAGGACCGATCTGAAGCGGCTCAGGGGCGAAATCAGATCGTAATCGTCGATGTCTTTACTTCTGATTTCAAATTCGGTCATCGATTTTCCGCTCCTGCCCTCAAGCACAGGCGTTAATCATTGCTCCAAACAGATAAATTTTCGCTTAAAATCATTTTTCCAACGAAACGAAAATCATCCCCTTGATACGATGCCGAGCCTGTTCAGCCGGGCTGCGTATCAATGTTCGCGCGGCATACGACCCTTTTCGAAATCCGTCATCGCCCAGCGATCGAACGGATATCCTGAGGAAGTAAGAACGCTCATGACTTTAAGTAAGTATGTCGCCCTGATCGCTTTTGAAGAGGCCTCTATCCGAGGAGGTCGATCAATGGCGCGATGAGCGGCTCGTCCGCTGGTGGCATGGGATAGGATCTGAGGTCCCGCGCGCGAACCCACTTCACGGCCTGCCCCTCCTGCCCTCGGGCAATTCCTTCATATCGCCGACAGACGTAGAGCGGCATCAGAAGATGAAACGCGTCATAGGTGTGGCTGGCGAAGGTCAGGGGCGCGAGACAGGCAGACTGGGTCTCGATCCCGAGCTCCTCGCGAAGTTCCCGGATGAGCGTTTCCTCGGGCGTTTCGCCCTGTTCGAGCTTCCCGCCGGGAAACTCCCAGAGGCCGGCGAGGTTCTTTCCTTCGGGACGCTGCGCCAGAAGAACCCTCCCGTCCGCGTCGATCAGGGCACAGGCGACAACGAGCAGGATGGGTTTATCCTTTGCCTCGCTCATGATGCGGGCTCATTCAAAGCGCGGTATTCATAGCGATAGGCTTCCTGAAAACCGAAGTTACGGTAGAGCGCGATACCGGCATCGTTCGTCGCTTCGACCTGCACCCAGGCGGTCTTGGCACCCCGATGCCGGACATGGTTCAAGACCGAGCTGACGAGATCTCGCCCGAATCCCTCGCGCCGCCGTGCGCTCGAAACCGCGACGTCGAGAACGCCGGAAATGTCCCGTTCGTGGATGGCCAGCGCGCAACCGAGCGGCCTGCCGTCGGCATCTTCACGGATGAACATCGTCTTGACTGGCGCGATGTCCTCGATGATGCGTTTCAAGCCATTTGCGAGTTTCGGCGAGCGCTCATGAACAGCCAGGCTCGCCTCCACGTATCGTTCGACGTCCTTGAACGGCAGACGGTCGATCGAACCCGACAGGTCGATCGCAGACAAATCCGCGGTCAGGACGCAGCTTTCGTCGAAGCGCTTCCAGCCCTCGCCATCGAGGTGATCGATGAGAGCCTTCGGCGCAAGCGGCGACAGGCGAAATGTGAGCGGTCTCCCCGCATCCCTGAAGCGTTTCGAGGCCCGTTCGATACGTTCGGCAATCCGCGCATTGTCGCCCGGATCCAGCGGATTGACGGAATTCAGGCGTTTGGCCGGGTAGGCCGGCGTCAACCGGATCGCCCATGTACCATCGAATTCGGTCGAGGTCGCAGGAAACGCGCGAAAGCCAAGCGCTTCGAGGCGCCTGATCTTCGCGAGCCGGCTGCTGGTATCAGCTTCTGTAGTCGCCATTGATCGCGACATATTCCTTCGTCAGATCGCAGGTGTAGACCGTCCAACGGCCATCGCCCAGACCAATATCCACACCAAGCTCGATCGTATCGTGCTTCATGACGGCAGCGGCAACGCTTTCCTCGTAGTTCGGATCGCGTTCGCCGTCGACCGCGACCTGCACATCACCAAATGAAATCTTCAATCGGTCCCGGTCCGCTTCCTCTCCGGCTTTTCCGACGGCCATGACGACGCGCCCCCAATTGGCGTCCTCGCCCGCGATCGCCGTTTTGACGAGTGGCGAATTGGCAATCGACATGGCGATGCGCTTGGCCGACAGATCGCTGACAGCACCTGTCACGTTCACCACAATCTCTTTTCTTGCGCCCTCCCCGTCCCGCGCGATCTGGCGCGCAAGATCGAGGCAGAGACCGCTGAGGGCGTCCTTGAATTCGGCAAGTCGGGGATCGAGCGCATCAGCGATGGGCGTGCAGCCCCTTGCCTGGGCGGCACCGGTCGCAAAGAGAAGCAGCGTATCGGATGTGGACGTGTCGCCGTCGACCGTCGTCGAGTTGAAGCTCGGCGCGACCGCATCGACGAGCATCGACTGCAAGGCAGGCGCGGAGATGGGCGCATCCGTGGCGATGAAGGACAGCATCGTCGCCATGTCGGGCGCGATCATGCCGGCACCCTTCGCGATGCCGTTGATCGTCACCGGCACGCCATCGATCGATACCGTTCGCGACAGGAGCTTGGGATAGGTGTCCGTGGTCATGATCGCTTCGGCGGCTTGCCTCCAGCGATCGGATTTTGCCTCTTCCGCAAGATCGTCGAGAAGACCGACGAACTTCGTCTGATCGAGCGGTTCACCGATGACGCCGGTAGAGGCGAGAAAGATCTCTTCCGGCGCGCAGCCAACAGCCTTGGCCGCAGCCTCGCTCGTCAGCCGCGTCGACTCCTCGCCCTTCTTGCCGGTGAAGGCGTTGGCGTTGCCGGAATTCACGACGAGCGCCCTTGCCCGGCCGAACGCCAGATTGCGTCGGCAAACGTCGACCGGAGCCGAGGCGCAGCGCGATGTCGTGAAGACGCCCGCGACCGCTGCCGGCTCGTCGAAGACCATCAACATCAGATCGGTTCGGCCGGCATATTTGATGCCCGCCGCGGCCGTCGCGATGCGCAGTCCGTCGATCGGCGGCACGTCCGGGATGGAGGCAGGAGCGAGCGGCGAAACATGGGGTGCCGTTTTCGGCTTGGGATTATGCGACATGGTCTTAGTCTCGTAGAGGGCCGGAAACAGGCGTGCCGTCTCCTATAACAAAATGGCCGCCTCCTTCGAAGACGGCCAATTGCGCTTTCAAATCTCGGTCAACGCAAAGAGCAACCCGTCAGTTCTCGGACCCGCCGCGTAACTGCGAGGCAGCTTCGTCTGCCTTGGCCTTCAGCGCGTCCATCTGCTGTTTGACGGCTGGATCGACATAGGTGACGCCGAGTTTCTGGCGCGCATCGCCAACGAGGGCGACATATTTTTCCTGAAGCACCGCACGGCGAATCTGGTCCTTGACCTGTTCGAACGTCGGCGGTTCGGCCTGACGCTTCTCTTCGACCTTGATCACGTGCCAACCGTAATCGGTCTTCACCGGCTCGGTCGTAATGCTGCCCGGTTCGAGCGCGAACGCGGCTTCTGCGAAGGGAGGCACCATCTGACCCTTTGCGAAGAAACCGAGATCGCCGCCATTCGGCCCCGTCGGCCCCGTCGACTTTTCCTTGGCGAGTTCGACGAAGTCGGCGCCATTCTGAAGTTCCTGGATGACGGCCTTGGCTTCGTCTTCGGTCTCCAGAAGGATGTGGCGGGCGTGGACCTCCTCTTCAGGCTCCATCGCTGCGATTTCCTTGTCGTAACGCGCTTTAAGTTCGTCGTCGGTGACCTTATCGACGCCTTCCTTCGCGAAATAGGCGTTGTGAAGCGTCCGGTCGCGCAGGAAGCCGATCGTTGCGGCGGTCGCCGCGTCATCCTGCATGGAGGCGGCATCGGCTTCCTGAGAGAGGGCCTTGATGTCGATGAGCGCTGCGAGAACCGCGATCCGTTGCTGGTCCGCGGGAAGACGCTGGAAATCGCTGCCAATCTCCTGCTGTGCGGCGTTGAGATCGGCTTCGGTGATCTCATCGTCGCCGACAGTCGCGATGACAGGCGATTGGGCAAGGGCCGGCCCTGCAACCATGAGGGCGATGGCGGTCGTTGCGGAAATCAAGCCGAGACGTTTGCTGGAGAGCATGATGGAAAGCGTCCTTGCAGATGTGATGGTTCGATGAAACGCTGAGGGCCAGATTCCATCGCTCGACCTTGGAAAGATCGGGAAAAACATGGCCATTCGATGCCTCTACGCTCTGAAATTGCAGGCCTGAGCGCCGTTGACAACGGTTGGGGGCCCTCTTATCTCTCGCCCGTCCCGAAAGTCCAGCCGCCTTCGGATTAAGTTTTACCAAGGCTCCCCGTGGCCATTTGCGGGTCGATACGAGAGCGCGGCGGCCGGGCTCGGTCCGGCGCGACATGCCGGTCAATCGCAACAGGTCGAGAAGGACTGGTTCATGCTGGGTTTCGGCGGAATCGCCCGCAAACTGCTTGGTTCGTCGAACGACAGGCTCGTTAAAAGATACCGGCACCAAATCGATGCGATCAACGCGCTGGAGGACGAATACTCCCAGCTTAGCGACGCCGAATTGCGTGCCAAGACGGATGAGTTCAAGGCGCAGATCGGCGAGGGAAAGACGGTCGACGACCTGCTCGTCCCCGCCTTCGCGGTCGTCAGGGAGGCGTCGAAGCGCACTCTTGGCATGCGCCATTTCGACGTACAGCTCATCGGCGGTATCGTTCTTCACAAGGGCAATATCGCGGAGATGAAGACCGGTGAGGGCAAGACCCTCGTCGCGACGCTGGCGGTCTATCTGAACGCACTCGATGGCAAGGGCGTCCACGTCGTCACGGTGAACGACTACCTTGCCAGCCGCGATGCCGCCGAGATGGGCCGGCTCTATGGCTTCCTCGGCCTGACCACCGGCGTGATCGTCCACGGCATGAGCGATACGCAGAGGCGCGATGCCTATGCCTGCGACGTGACCTATGGCACCAACAACGAACTCGGCTTCGATTATCTTCGCGACAACATGAAGTATGAGCGCGCGCAGATGGTTCAGCGCGGGCATCATTACGCCATCGTCGACGAGGTCGACTCGATCCTGATCGACGAGGCGCGGACCCCGCTGATCATCTCCGGCCCGCTCGACGACCGCTCCGAGCTCTACAAGACGATCGACGCCTTCATCCCGCAGCTGACCTCTGAGGATTACGATCTCGACGAGAAACAGCGCACCGCGACATTTACCGAGGACGGAACCGAGAAGCTTGAGCGGCTCCTCGAGGAAGCCGGTCATCTTCAGGGCGCTTCGCTCTACGACATCGAGAATGTCGCGATCGTCCATCACGTGAACAACGCGCTCAAGGCCCACCAGCTCTTCCAGCGCGACAAGGACTATATCGTTCGCGGTGACGACGTCGTCATCATCGACGAGTTCACCGGCCGCATGATGCCGGGGCGGCGCTTCTCGGAAGGTCTTCACCAAGCGCTGGAAGCCAAGGAAGGCGTGACGATCCAGCCCGAGAATCAGACGCTGGCGTCCATCACCTTCCAGAACTACTTCCGTATGTATGACAAGCTGTCCGGCATGACCGGCACCGCCCAGACGGAAGCGGCAGAGTTCGGCGACATCTACGGGCTCGACGTCATCGAAGTCCCGACGAACCTCCCGATCGCGCGTATCGACGAAGACGACGAGGTCTACCGGACGTTCGAGGAAAAGTTCAAGGCGATCAGTCAGGAAATCCAGGACGCCCATTCGCGGGGCCAGCCCATCCTGGTCGGCACGGTCTCGATCGAGAAATCGGAGCACCTCGCGGAGATCCTCAAGCGGGACGGCCTCAAGAACTTCAAGGTTCTGAACGCACGCCATCACGAGGAAGAAGCGGGCATCGTCGCCCAGGCGGGTGTTCCGGGGGCGGTGACGATCGCGACCAATATGGCCGGTCGCGGTACTGACATTCAGCTCGGCGGCAATCCGCAGATGCGCATCGACAACGAGCTTGGAGACATGCCGGACGGCCCGGAACGCCAGAAGGCGGAAGCCGCGATCCGCGCCGAAGTGGCTCTGCTCAAGAAGCAGGCGATCGAAAATGGCGGGCTCTACGTTCTCGCTACGGAACGCCACGAATCTCGCCGCATCGACAACCAGCTGCGTGGCCGTTCCGGTCGTCAGGGCGACCCCGGCCGCTCGAAGTTCTACCTGTCCCTTCAGGATGATCTGATGCGGATCTTCGGTTCCGATCGCATGGACGGGATGCTGCAGAAGCTTGGTCTCAAGGAGGGCGAGTCGATCGTCCATCCATGGATCAACAAGGCGCTGGAGCGCGCCCAGAAGAAGGTCGAGGCGCGCAACTTCGATATCCGCAAGAACCTCCTGAAATACGATGACGTGATGAACGATCAGCGCCGCGTGGTGTTCGATCAGCGCGTCGAGCTGATGGAGGCGAGCCCAGAGGAGGTCGCCGAGACGACCACCGACATGCGCCACGAGACGGTCGAAGGTCTCGTCAAACTGCATATCCCGGAAAAGAGCTATCCGGAGCAGTGGACGATGACGGAGCTTCGCGACGAGACCCGCGAGATCCTCAACCTCGATCTGCCCGTCGTCGAGTGGGCTCAGGAAGAAGGCGTCGCGGAAGACGATATTCGCGAGCGCATGGTGGAAGCTGCCGACCGGCACATTGCCGAAAAGACCGAGCGCTTCGGGGTCGATACGATGGCCTATGTCCAGCGTTCACTGGTTCTCCAGACGATCGACGGTCTCTGGCGTGAGCACCTCGTCAATCTGGATCACCTGCGCAATGTCGTCGGCTTCCGTGGCTATGCCCAACGCGACCCGCTGATCGAATACAAATCGGAGGCGTTCGAGCTCTTCCAGAAGATGCTTGCCACCATGCGCGAGCGTGTCACGACCCAGGTCATGCAGGTCGAGCTTGTCCAGCGGGACGAGGCGGAGCGCAATCTTCAGCCGCCGCAAGAAATGGCACCGCATCACGTCGATGCCACCACCGGCGAGGACGAGTTCGGCAATGGCGACGATCTCCTGACTGCGAATTTCACGCCGACGGAGGCCGACGGCCTGCAGGTCGATCCGGAAAATCCGGACGAATGGGGCCGGGTCGGCCGCAACGAGCTTTGCCCCTGCGGTTCGGGCAAGAAGTTCAAGCACTGCCACGGCGCCTACGCCTGAGGCTTCGACTTCAGACGAGCCGTCGTCATTCCCGGCCATCGGGCCGCGAATGTCACGCATCATCAAGACATAAAAAAGCACCGGGCGATCTCCATGGATCGCCCGGTGCTTTTTTTCTGATTGCCGATCGATTGCGGCCGCTCAGATCGCCATGGCAGCCGAACAGCACGCGATTGTCTTCGCTTGCTCAGCGCCCTTAGCCGTTGAGCATGGCCAGCGTCGCTGCATGGAGTTCCGGCGTGGCAGCGGCGAGGAGATCGCCGCCCTCCTCCATGCGTCCACCGCTCCAGTTCGTCACGATCCCGCCTGCGCGCTCGATGATCGGGATCAGCGCGACGATATCGTATGGCTTCAGATCGCGTTCGACGACGAGATCGGCGTGACCCGCCGCAAGCATGCAGAAGCCGTAGCAATCGGTGCCGAAACGCGTGAGCTTGGTTCGAGCCTCCAGTGCCTCGTATCGCTCCTTGATGTCTCCGGTGAAATGACGGGGCGTCGTCGAGAACATCACGGCGTCTTCGATCCGCTGCGTCTGCCTGACGGCAAGCGAAGTGGTTCCGCCGCCTCTCAGGTGCTGGGCACCCCAGGCTCCCGCGAGATAGCGCTCGCCCGTATAGGGCTGCGACATGATACCGGCTGTCGCACGGCCATTCTCAGTGAGGCCGATCAGCGTTCCCCAGAGCGGCACGCCGGTAATGAAGAGGCGTGTACCGTCGATGGGATCGATCACCCATTTTCGTCGGCCGTCGCTGCGGTCCTCGCCATATTCCTCCCCGAGAATCCCGTCGTCCGGAAAGGTGTGCTGGATCAGATCGCGGATCGCGCGCTCGGCGCCGCGATCGGCCTCCGTTACCGGATCAAAATCGGATTCGAGCTTGTTTTCAATGCCGATCTGACGCCGAAACAGCGGTAACGTCACCGCATCGGCGGCATCGGCGAGGGCCAGAAGAAAATCGCGATCGGAGACAGTCGTCATCAGGTCAGCTTTCGTGTGCATTAGGCGTGGATTGAGAATCCGGGTCCGCCGTTTTCAGTTTCCGGCCGATCATCGCCCAGAAACAACAGGGCGAACCTCGCCGACCTCGATCTTCTCCCAGTTCTTGAGAATCGTGCGGGCGAGCCCGTCATAGACCTTCGCGAGGGCTGGGTCCGAGGCACGGAATGCCTCAGCGATCACGGCTGCGGCCAGCGACTCGGCCGCACGTGTCGCGCCATCGTCGATCTTGAGGGCAAAGCCCAGGCCGAGTTCGGGGATTGCGCCGCAATAGACGCCGTCCGCACCGGTCTTGGCAAAGACCCGGGCGGGCGCTGCTTCCATCAGCCGGAGGCAGGCGCGCTTGGTGCCGGACATCTCCCAGGGATGTGCCATGCAGGCGGCGATCAGCCGCTGGCCGGCTTTCGCCCGGTTCGCATCGACGCCCTTGCCGGACAGGAGTTTGGCAAAGCCGTGCGCGAAGGATCGGAGCGGCGCCGCATAGGTCGGGATCGAACAACCATCCGTGCCGCACACATCGG
The DNA here is from genome assembly GCF_039652615.1 of Fulvimarina fulva. Classification (NCBI taxonomy): domain Bacteria; kingdom Pseudomonadati; phylum Pseudomonadota; class Alphaproteobacteria; order Hyphomicrobiales; family Aurantimonadaceae; genus Fulvimarina; species Fulvimarina fulva. Next base: position 644,350 of record NZ_JBDJAC010000001.1, on the reverse strand, counting down.
CACCGAGTTCGGTTTCCGTCAGGTCTTCGATCACCTGCCGACCTCTTCGCTGTACCGGATGGTCCGCCGCAACATAGCCCGCCTGGTCCTCGCCCTCGTGGATGGCCGTACAGAGAAAGCCGGCGTGCTTGCCCGAGCAGTTGTTGTGAAGCGGCGTCGGGTTCTCACCTGTCTTGGCAAGATCGATAGCGACGGGAAAGTCGAAGGGCCAGTGGCAACCGCATTCGAGCCGCGAGCTATCGAGCCCGGCCTTTGCGAGCATCCCTTCGGCACGTACGACGTGGCCCGGCTCGCCCGAATGGGACGCGCAGGCGAGAGCCAGTTCCGCATCACTCAGGGCGAACCGATCCGCCGCCCCGGTCTCGATCAATGGAATGGCCTGAAACACCTTGATGGCCGAGCGCGGAAAGACCAGGCGTTCGATATCGCCCTCACTGCGGACGACCCGGCCATCGCCGTCGACGAGAGCGAAAGCGCCACGATAGAGGCATTCGGCCAGCGAGCCGCGTGTGGCTTCGACGAGAACGGGATTGGTCACGGGTCTCTTCGTCCTTCATTTCTGGCTCGTTGGCGCTTTTTGCACGCATCTCACCTTACATGCGCGATGCGTTAGCGTGCGCGACGCCCTATTTGCAACTCACTCCTCAGCTAGCAGAAAGAGCTCCATCGCGTATATTCCTGGCTGCCCGGCGACTTCGCTCGCCTGCGCCGCCACTTCCACGGCGACATGAAGATTCTCAGAGCCCTCTTCCTCCTGTTCCTCATCGTCTTCATCCTTCCTTCCGCCCTCTCTGCACTGATCTGGTGGGCGGGCGACAATCCGCGCTCGTGGCGGGAAGCGGACTGGTCCTCGGCCCGCATCCTGCCGGTCGCGACCGAAACGGCCGAAGCAGCGGTCTATGTCATGGCCGCGCGGACAGGCGGGCTGAAAGGCGCAGTCTCGGAGCATTCCTGGCTCGTGCTGAAGGATGCGGGTGCATCACGCTATGAACGGTGGGATGTCGTCGGGTGGGGAAATCCCGTCCGACAGAACGCTTATGATGCCGATGGACGCTGGTATTCGAATGTCCCCCGGATCGTGGCCGAAGTTCATGGCGACGAGGCGGCCGCGTTGATCCCCCAGCTTCGCAAGGCGATCAGCGCCTATCGTTTCTCCAATCGCGGCGATTACACGATTTTTCCGGGCCCCAACTCGAATACCTTCGTCGCGACCGTGCTGCGGGACGTTCCGTCCTTCCCCGTGGTGCTGCCGCCGGCGGCCGTCGGACGTGACTTTCCCGTGGACGGATCGCTCGCCTCCTTCGATGCGGATCGTTCGGAATTTCGCGTTTCGCTTTTCGGCTACGCAGGACTCGTCGTCGGGCCGGAGGCAGGCCTCGAAATCAATCTTTTCGGCCTCGTTGCGGGACTAAACCCGCTCGATTACGCGATCACCATTCCGGCCTTCGGGACCTACTCGCTTTCCTGATCTACCGGGGTGCGGAGGAAATCCTGACCTGGCTTGGGAAGAGTGAAAGTCTTTCGAAATCCCCGTCTTTTCATGGCGCTCGGTCTGGCCTATCGCGCCGGCTGAGATAATGTGCGTTCGGAGTTGGGAGAAATGGCATGATGTACCTGTCCTGCGGAGACGCGTTGTTCGATCTCTTCGGTGCGAAGGAAAGCGAAGATATTGCCGCGATCGATCTTTCCGGCCGGGTGGGCGGCTCGCCTCTCAACGTTGCTCTCGGCATTGCGCGGCTCGGACATTCCGCCGGCTTCTTCACCAAGATCTCGAGCGACGTCTTCGGCAAGCGGCTTGCCGGCTTCATGGATCAGGAGAAGATCGACCGGCGCTATTCGATCCCGACGGATCGCCATACGACGCTCGCCATCGTGTCGCTCGACGTGACCGGCACGGCCGTCTACGACTTCTATATCGAAGGCACGGCGGATCGCTCGATCGAGCCGACCGAACTTCCTGAAAACCTGGACGATGTCGTCGGGATACACCTGGCGTCCTATGCGACCGTCACGGAGCCGACCGCATCCGCTCTCTCCACGCTCGCGGAACGCGAAAGCACGACGAAATTCATTTCCTACGATCCGAATATCCGGCTATCGATCGAACCGGATGTGGAGGTCTGGCGTGAGAAGGTTCGGCAGCTCGTTCCCCATGCTACGCTGGTGAAGGCAAGCGAGGAGGACCTCGAAATGCTTTATCCCGGACGCTCGATAGAGGACGTGCAAGCCGATTGGCTGACCATGGGGCCGGAACTCGTCGTGATCACACTCGGTGGAAAAGGCGCCAAGGCCGCGTCTCGCTCGGGTCTTCAGTCATTCGAGGAGAGCCAGCGGATCACGGTCGTCGATACGGTCGGCGCGGGCGACACGTTCCAGGCTGGGCTGATTGTCTGGCTCATGGAGAATGACCGGCTTTCACGCGAAGGCCTTGCAGGCTGCTCCGAAGGAGAGCTGCATGCGATGCTCAGCTTTGCCATGAAGGCCGCGGCCGTCACCTGCTCCCGGCAGGGAGCTGATTTGCCGCGCAGGTCCGATCTCGGTCTCGCGCCTCTCTGAAACCAAGGCCAGAAAGGCACCGCATGGCATGCTGTTGCCAGCTGCCGTGACAATTCCTTAGGTTCTACTCTGGAACAATTGTAAACGGACCGCCTTGTCACATATGACTGGCTTCGGCGGGCACCACACCACCACTATCGGGAGGACATTATGCGTTATCTTACCCTTTTTGCCGCGAGCGCGGGACTTGCCTTGGCGCTTGGCGCACCGGCGCAGGCTCAGGATGCGGAAGCTGGAGCTAATATCTTCAAGCGTTGTCAGGCCTGCCACAAGGTCGGCGAAGGCGCAAAGAACGGGATCGGACCCGAACTGAACGGCGTAATGGGCGAGAAGCCCGGCGTCGTCGAGGGGTACAAGTTCTCGTCTGCTTTCGAAAAGTGGGCAGCCGACAAGGAAGAGTGGACCCCAGAGCTGATGACGACCTGGCTTTCCGATCCGCGCGGAACGGTCAAAGGCACGAAGATGGCTTTTGCCGGTCTGAAGAAGCAGGAAGACATCGACAACGTCATCGCCTACCTCAAGACCTTCAACGAGGACGGCTCGACCGCGCAGTAAGCGCGTTTGACAAAGCATGACATGCAACAAGGCGCGGGTTCATGCCCGCGCCTTGTTGCGTTTAAGCGAATCAAGGCCCGGTTTGTGGCCTACTGCGAATTTCGAAGCGGATGGTCCTGGCGCAGCTTTTCAAGCATCGGCTCGATTTCGCTGTAGAAATATTTCTTGCCCGGATACCCCTTGAGACGACCGACCTCCTTGCCCGCATCGTTCATCAGGACAAAGGTCGGCGTGAACACTGCTGGCGCGATGTCCTCGTAGCCACCTCTTCGATCGTCCGTGATGTCGACGCGCTTGAGAGGCGCAATGCGGCCCGCCTCGCTATGCGGATAATCCGGGGCGATCTCGGCGTCGAACCTCGCACAGTATGGGCAGCCGTCCCGTTCGAACATCAGGAGTTCGGCGGCCGGGGAGGGTGACACCCAACTTGCCGCGCAGAGCGCTGCCACGCCGGCAAACCCCGATAGTGCCGCACTGAAATTCATCTCCGCTCCTCCGCTTCCGATATGGAGACTATCACGGATCGACCGGCGGGACGCGCTGGCCAATGCCCCCGTAACGGCACAAAGAAAAACGGCCGGCCCGGGAGGGCCGACCGTTCGATCTCACGTCAATTCGACGGGTGAGCGTCAGGCGTAGACGTCCATCACATTGTTCAGAAGCTTGATCGCCTCTTCCTTCGAACGCTGGAAGGAGTTGCGGCCGATGATCGAGCCGTTGCCGCCGCCGTCGCGGATCGCGCGAACCTCGTCCAGAAGCTCGGCCTCATTCTTATGGCCACCGCCCGAGAACACAACGAGACGCTTGCCGTTGAAGGCCGACTGCATCACGTGCTTGACCCGTTCGGCCGGATTGCTCGTATCGACGGGATATTTCTCATAGGTCGACTTCGCAGCATCGAGATCGATGTGATCGGACGGCAGCTTCACCTTGATGATGGTCGCGCCCATCAACGCGGCCATGTGAGCGGCATAGGCGATGATGTCGAGGCCGGTCTCGCCGTCCTTCGTCACCTTGCCGCCACGCGGATAGGACCACACAACCGTCATCAGGCCGCGCGACTTCGCCTGAAGGCTCAGCTCGCGCAATTCCTCGAGCATCTCGTAGGAAGATTCCGAGCCCGGATAGATGGTGAAGCCAACGCCCACACAGCCGAGGCGCATTGCGTCTTCCACCTTGCCTGTCAGGGCCTGATCGTTGCCCGAAACCAGCGAATTACCGGAATTGAGCTTGAGGATCAGGGGAACCTCGCCAGCGAACGTGTCGGCGCCCTGCTCAAGAAGACCGAGCGGGGCCGCATAGCCCGAAACCTGCGATTCGATCGCCAGCTCGTAGAGATAGTGTGGATCGTAGGCGACCGGGTTCGGCGCAAAACTGCGCGCGGGGCCATGCTCGAAACCCTGGTCGACTGGGAGGATCACGAGGCGGCCGGTGCCGGCAAGCCGTCCATGCATAAGGAGGCGTGAAAGATTGGCTTTCAGCCCAGGCGTCTCGCCCTCATACCAGGATAGGATGTTGCGGACGGTATCCGTTCTCAGCATGAAATGCTCTCCTCAAAACAGGTCACTACGCAGGCCATTGCACCAGCGGTCCCGGCCTTCATGCCGATAGATCGCAACGAGGTCCAGTCATCGGCCGTGATCTTATCCAATATAAATCGGTTAAACCGGGGAAGCTTATCCGAAAAACTTTGGTGATCGTTAAGTCGGTGCACCGGAAAGCTCGAAAAGAGCCGCTGCCAAAAGATTTGCGCCTTTAATGATTGCCTGCCATTCGGTCTGTTCTTCCGGCGCATGGGAGATGCCGTCGACGCTCGGCACGAAAATCAGGGCAGACGGACAGAGCGTTTGCATGGTCTGCGCGTCATGTCCGGCTCCAGACTCCATCAGCCGATAGGACAGGGATAGCCGCACGGCGGCAGCCTGGACAATATCGGCGAGCCCGGCATCGAGCCGGACCGGATCGAGCCAGGTGATGGCATCCAGACGATGCTTTAGCCGATGCCGCGCGGCCGATTCGCATAGAGAAGTTTCGAGCGCGCTCGCCAGCCGCTGCATGGACGCCGCATCCGCATCGCGCAGGATGATCGTGAAGCCCGCCGAACCTGGAATGGTGTGCGGAAAGTTGGGCTCTAGTTCCACATGGCCGATCGTGATGCGGGTGGCTTCGGTGCCCAAAGAAGAAATGAGCGCCGGCAGGGTGGCGGCGAAATCAGCGAGCCCCGCGAAGGCATCGGCCCGCATGTCCATAGGTGTCGTACCGGAATGGTTGGCGCGCCCGATCAGCTGGCCGGACAGCGACGCCATCCCCGAGATCGTGTGCACGATACCGATATCGAGGCCCCCGGCTTCCAAAACCGGCCCCTGCTCGATGTGAAGCTCGATGAAGGCGGCGATATCGTCTTTCGTTCGGCGTGCGCCAAGCGCTTTGCGCGGCTCGAGCTCTAGCAGCCTCATGGCGTCGGCCAGCAGGACACCCTCGGAATCCCGCGCGTTTTCCAGCCATTCTTCATTCAACAGCCCAGCAATCGCCTGTGAACCGAGCATGCCGCCGAAGCGCCCCTCTTCCTCCGAGGTTGCGAGGACTTCGATCGCACGGCGAGGCACGAAACCAGAGTCGCGAAGCGATAGCACGGCCTCCAGCGCGGCGGCGACGCCGAGCGCGCCGTCGTACGCACCGCCAGAGGGAACGGTATCGAGGTGCGAGCCCGCGACGACCGCTGCTCCATCGCACGGACCAAGCCGTCCCCAGACATTGGCCGCGCCGTCCATCCGAACGACCAATCCCTCCGAGCGCATGCGATCGGCGAACCATTTGCGGACGGCCATGTCCGCATCGGAAAACCCAATGCGATCATAGCCGCCGGTCGCCGGATTTTGACCGAACCCGTTGATGCCGTCGAGAAGGCTTTTCAGACGCTCTTCGTTGATCCGTATATCCGGTTTCAAAACCACCTCCACGATTGGTCGCCCTTAGAAAAACCTGTTCGCGAAGCCAATGTCACGCCAGCGCCGTCTTCAGGGCGAAGGGTGAAGACCGGGCGATTTAATGTGTCGACCGGTTGTCAGCCCACGGGCGAGCCTGTCTACTGCCCGTCAGACATAATGAGGAGTGACCATGAAACGGCTCTTGGCTGCCGCCATAGCGGCAATCGGATTGATGACGACAGCACCGGCCAACGCGCAGAGCGATCCGAACGTCTTGCTCGTCGGTCAGATCGCCGAGCCGAAATCCCTTGATCCGCAAGCCGTCACGGCGGTCAACGATTTCCGGATTCTGGTCAACATCTATGATGGGCTCGTTCGCTTCAAGAAGGGAACGCTCGAAGTCGAACCGGCGCTCGCGACAGACTGGACCATCTCCGCGGATGGAACGACCTACACGTTCAACCTGCGCGAAGGCGTCACCTTTCAGGACGGTACGCCGTTCAACGCGGAGGCCGTGAAGTTCACCTTCGACCGGATGCTGAAGGACGATCACCCCTTTCACGACACCGGCCCGTTCCCCCTCGCCTTCTTCTTCTCCTCGGTCGACACCGTTACCGCGATCGACGACACCACGGTGGAATTCAAGCTGAAGGAGCCCTTCGCGCCGTTCCTCTCCAATCTCGCCTATCCGACCGGCCTCATCGTTTCGCCGGCAGCCGTCCAACAGTATGGCGCTGATTTCGGACGGCATCCGGTCGGCACGGGCGCGTTCAAGTTCGAGGAATGGCAGGCGAACCAGCGGGTCGTCGTCAGCAAATTCCCTGACTTCTGGGAAGGCGCGCCGGACCTTGAAGTCGTGGTCTTCCGCCCGGTCGGAGACGCCAATACTCGGGTTGCCGAAATGCTTTCCGGCGGTCTCGATCTGATGGTCGAGGTTCCGCCCGACAGCCTGCGGACCTTCGAGGACGATCCGAACTTCAAGGTTTATGAAGAAGCCGGCCCGCACCTCTGGTTCCTGATCCTCAATACAAAGGAAGGGCCGTTCGCCGACAAGAAGGTCCGACAGGCGGTGAACTACGCCATCGACAAGGAAGCGATCGTCGAGAACGTGCTTCAGGGCACGGCGGAAGTTGCCGCAGGACCAATTCCACCAGCCTTCGCATGGGCGAACGACGGCTCGGTCGAGCCCTATCCGCACGATCCGGAAAAAGCCAAGCAGCTGATCGCAGAAGCCGGTGCTGACGGCGCCGAGCTGACCTTCTATGTCGCGGAAGGCGGCTCCGGCATGCTCGATCCCGTCGCGATGGCGACGGCGATCCAGGCTGATCTCGCCGAGGTTGGCCTCAAGGCCAATATCGAGACCTACGAGTGGAACACCTTCCTCTCCAACGTGAACCCGGGCCTCGAAGGCAAGGCCGACATGGCTGAAATGGCCTGGATGACGAACGATCCGGACACCCTGCCCTTCCTCGCCCTGCGCTCCGACGCACTGCCCTCCGAAGGCGGCTTCAACTCCGGCTATTACTCCAATCCGAAGGTCGACAAGCTGCTGGACGCGGCTCGCCGCACGACCGATCAGGACGAGCGCGCCGAGTATTACAATCAGGTCCAGCAGATCGTGCACGACGATGCGCCCTGGGCCTTCGTCGCGAACTGGAAGCAGAATGCCGTCACCCGTGCGGACGTTCAGAACTTCTCACTGGAGCCGAGCTTCCTGCTGATCCTCAAGGATGTCAGCAAGGGGTGATCTGGCGCTCATTCGCTTGGAAAGAGGCTGCGCGCCGAGAGCCTGCGGGCCGAGGCGCGGTCTCGAAATTCCTGACCTCGGGAGCGAGCCGAGGTCAGGAAGCGCTTTTGAAACAACACGTATGACGTCAAGCGCATCGGGTATCGGTCAAGCCGCCTGCTTCTGGCCCTCGTCCACCATCTTCGCCAACTGGCTGGCAATCGTGGCGGTGCCGTTGAGCCGCTTCTGCGGCGTCGGCCAGTCACGGATCAGCACGATGGACTGATCCGCCCTTATCTTGGCGCTTGCACCCTGCTCCGAAATATAGCGGATGAGCGCGGCCGGATTAGCGAAGTTCTTCTCGCGGAACTGGACGACGAGACCCTTCGGCCCGGCATCAAGCTTCTCGATATTCGCCTTGCGGCACATCGCCTTGATGACCATCACCTTGAGGAGATGCTCCACCTCGTCGGGCATCGGCCCAAACCGGTCGATGAGTTCGGCACCGAAGGCGTCGATCTCGCGGATCTCCGTCAGTTCGGCAAGACGGCGATAGAGCGTCATGCGCAGCTGAAGATCGGGCACATAGCGTTCCGGAATCATAACCGCGGTGCCGATCGCGATCTGCGGCGACCAGTGCCCAGCCGTCTCCGGTTCGGCTCCCTTCATTTCCGCGACGGCTTCCTCCAGCATCTGCTGGTAAAGCTCGTAGCCGACCTCCTTCACATGGCCGGACTGCTCGTCGCCGAGAAGATTGCCCGCCCCGCGCTGGTCGAGATCGTGGGTCGCAAGCTGGAACCCTGCACCGAGGGTATCGAGTGACTGAAGAACCTTGAGGCGCCGATCCGCGCCCTTTGTCGGCGTCTTGTTCGCCGGGATCGTCATCAGGGCATAGGCGCGCTGTTTCGAGCGTCCTACGCGTCCACGGATCTGATACAGCTGAGAAAGGCCGAACATATCGGCGCGATGAACGATCATCGTGTTCGCCGTCGGCACGTCGAGACCGGACTCGACGATCGTCGTCGACAGCAGAACGTCGTATTGCCCCTCGTAGAAGGCATTCATGATGTCGTCGAGCTCGCTCGCGGGCATCTGACCATGGGCGACGGCGACCTTCAGCTCGGGCACCTGATCGTCGAGGAATGCCTTCACCCCGGCGATGTCGGACACGCGCGGGCAGACATAGAAGCTCTGGCCACCGCGATAGCGCTCGCGCAGCAGGGTCTCGCGCACCACCAGAGCATCGAACGGCGCGACGAAAGTTCGCACCGCCATGCGATCCACCGGCGGCGTGGTAATCAGCGAAAGCTCGCGCACACCGGTGAGCGCCAGCTGCAAGGTGCGCGGGATGGGCGTCGCCGACAGGGTCAGCACGTGAACATCCGACTTCAGCTCCTTCAGCCGCTCCTTGTGCTTGACGCCGAAATGCTGCTCCTCGTCGATGATGAGGAGGCCGAGGCTTTTGAAGTCGACGCCTTTGCCGAGCAGCGCGTGGGTGCCGACGACGATATCGACCGTGCCCTCCTTGATGCCTTTCTTCGTCGCAGCCAGCTCCTTGCCGGTCACGAGGCGGGAGGCCTGGGCGACGTTCAGCGGCAGGCCGCGAAAGCGCTCCGAGAAGGTCTTGAAGTGTTGGCGCGCGAGCAATGTCGTCGGGACGACGACCGCCACCTGCAAGCCGCTCATGGCCGCGACAAAGGCCGCGCGAAGCGCGACCTCGGTCTTGCCGAAGCCGACATCGCCGCAGATCAGGCGGTCCATTGGGCGGCCCGCGCCAAGATCGTCCACGACCGCATCGATCGCGCTCGCCTGATCGTCTGTCTCTTCGTAGGGAAAACGTGCGGCGAATTCGTCGAAAAGACCCTCGGGCGGGATCAGCTTCGGTGCGCCTCGCATCGCCCGCTCGGCAGCGACCCGTATAAGCCCGTCCGCCATATCAAGAAGGCGCTTCTTGAGCTTGGCCTTGCGCGCCTGCCAGGCTCCTCCGCCCAGCCTGTCGAGCGTGGTTTCCGTGCCCTCTCCGCCATAGCGTGAGAGAAGCTCGATGTTTTCGACGGGCAGAAACAGTCGATCATCGCCTGCATAATGCAGTTCCAGACAATCATGAGGCGCCCCGGCCGCCTCGATCTGCTTCAGGCCGACGAAGCGCCCGATCCCGTGGTCGACGTGGACGACGATATCGCCTTCGTCGAGCCCCGAGACTTCCGAGATGAAGTCCGAGCCCCGCCGCTTGCGCTTGGAGCGCCGCACCAACCGATCGCCGAGAATATCCTGCTCGCCGACCACGACCATGTCCGGCGTCTTGAAACCGGCCTCGATGCCGAGAATCACCGTCACGACGAAATTCTTCGGTGCTTCGCGCACCTGTTTCAGGTTCTGAACCGGCTTGATCTGGCCAAGGCCATGCTCTTCCAGAACCTGTGTCAGGCGATCGCGGGAGCCCTCCGTCCAGGCCGCGAGAACGACGCGTTTGCCGTTCGCGCGCTCGTGGGAGATGTGGTCGACCGCAGCCTGGAAGACATTGGCGTTCTCCGACTGCCGTTCGGCTGAAAAATTGCGCCCGCGCGAGACATCGAGATTGTAGACCTCGCGGGCCCCGGTCTCCGCTGCGCCATAGGCCGAAAAGCGGATCGGGTCGGTGATCGCGAGAGCGCCGTTCAGTTCATCCTCTGTCAGATAGAGCTCACCGGGTTCGACGGGATTGTAGACGATGCCCTCGGCACTCTTAGCCGCGTTCTCTCCGCTGGTTCGCTTGCGTGCCTCGTAATGATCCTCGATCACCGTGCGGCGCTCGGCAACGCTTTCCAGCGTCAGGTGGTCGAGAACGATCGGGAAGCCGTCACAGTAGTCGAAAAGGGTGTTCACGCGCTCGTAGAAGAACGGCAGCCAATGCTCCATTCCCGCGAAACGCTTGCCTTCGGAGATCGAGGCATAGAGCGCGTCGCTCGGCTGGGCCGCGCCGAAGCGCTTGACGTAGTTGGAGCGGAACCGGCTGATCGTCTCCTTGGTCAGAGACACTTCCGAAACCGGCGCGAGCTCGAAGCTCTTCCGCTGCTCGGTCGTTCGCTGGGTCGCCGGATCGAAGGCCCGGATCGTCTCAAGCGTATCGCCGAAGAAGTCGAGCCGCACCGGCTCTTCCGAGCCCGGCGCGAAAAGATCGAGAATGCCGCCGCGCACCGCGAACTCGCCGCGTTCGCGAACGGTGGCCACCCGCTCGAAACCGCCCCGCGAAAGCGCTTCGACGATGTCGTCCATCCGTGCCGTGCCGCCGGCTTCGGCCTTGATCGCCTCGCGCGCCAGAACATCAGCGGGCGGCATCTTCTGGAGAAGCGCGTTTGCCGTCGTCAGGATCACCGCGCGATGCGGGTTCTGGCGGAGCGCGTTGAGCGAAGCCATCGCCGAAAGCCGCCGCGCCGCAGCTTCACCGGAGGGGCCGACACGGTCGTACGGTAGGCAATCCCAGGCTGGCAGGGTCAGCACCGGAAGCTCTGGCTGCACGAACCGCAGCGCTTCTTCCACCTCGCCCATGCGCGTTCCGTCTCGCATCACGAAGACGACCGGCTTCTTGCCACCCCGGTCGCGCGCGATATCAGCGAGGAGAAATGCCTCGGTTCCGTCGAGCACATTGCCGACTTCAAGCCCGCCACCCTTTTTCAGGGCGCGCTTCAATGGTTCGGGAAGGTTCATCGGCTGGCGTCTTTATAGCGGATCTTAAGGGAAGCTTTTATGCGTGCCGCTTCAATGGCCCTTCGCGCCGCGCGGTTCAAGGGCGGAGGCCATGCGGTGCATCAACGCTTCCGAAAGGGCCGCCCCTTATTCGTCATCTTCCACAGGAACGCGACCGCGTCTTAGAGCTTATGGGCGATGATATCCAAGGAAGCTCCCGGCTTGATGGCGGCGAATACCAAACCTGACAGCGCGAGCTATGCGCCCTTTTCGGCCGGCGTCAGGTCTTCCACATCGAAGCTTGTATAGAATTCCTTGATCCGCCGAAAAACCGCCGTGTCGTAATTGTCCGGCACTGGCCGTTCGCCGGAGACCCACTTGAAAATGTCAGGGTCCGGCGCAAGCATCAGCGCCTCGTAGCTGTCCATATCGTCGTCGGAGAGCGTGGCGATCTCCGCATCGGCGAAGCGGCCGAACACGAGGTCCATTTCCCGCGTGCCTCTGTGCCAAGATCGAAACAGTGCCCTCTTCCGGCGCGTATCGAGGTCCTCGGACGAGCGTTTGGAACCGGTCTTCATAAAGGGTTGCCTTCGTCTTCGTATCGCTGGCTATCCAGATAGAGAGGATCGAAGACCAGCACAAATCTGCATACCGCCGCGGTCCAAGATTTTCCGGACCTCTACATCCGAGCAGTGCTCCCGCGTCTCGCTGCGGATGCGGTGAGATGTTTTCCGAACAGACGACCATCTCCGGCTTTGCGATGGACAAAAATGCGGACCAGCCCAACTATGGAACTCACGTGAACGTTACACGCTTCGGCAAGCACAAGGCGAGCCGTGATGGTATCGCGGCCTCATTCGGAGTAACTGCTTCCCGTTCCGTCGGGAAGCGATCGATGCGATGCCAGTCGGTGGTTTCGAACGCGTCTTTACGTGCGCTGCCAAAATCGAGATAAGCTTGCCTATCTTAACAGATGTGAATGATTGCAGATGACTATCGCAGCCCATCGAGAGAACGGCGACACCGCACCGCTTGTCGCAGGCGCGCGCGACCATTCCACCAGAGCCGAGCCCCGTCCGCTTGATATCCTCATCGTCGAAGACGAGGTTCTTATCGCCATGGATGTCGAACAGTCGGTTGAGGACGCCGGACACCGCGTCGTGGGTATCGAGACGACCGCGGGGTCTGCGGTCAAAGCTGTCGAGGCACGCCGTCCCGACGTTGTTCTGATGGACCTGAAGCTCGCAGACGGTTCGTACGGCAGCGATGCGGCCCGAGAAATTCTCCAGCGCTTCGGTGTTCGGTCGATCTTCATCAGCGGCAATCTCGACAAGGCAACCCGCGAACGCCTTGTCGACCTCGAACCGATCGCCATGCTTTCCAAGCCGTTTCGCGCGGAGGAGCTTCATGAAGCACTTCGCTCGGTCATGAGGACGCAGAACTGACATGGCGTCGGGCCGGCAGCTACCCGGGACCAGATAGTCGCATATGGAAATGCAGGGAGAGCCTGGTCTGCCCGAGGAGAAACCGCAACCGGAAGGTCAACCACCCCGGCATGTCTGGGATCTGTCGCTTGCCCGCTCGATCCTCCTCGCAAGCGTCCTGGGCATTGTCATCGTGGTAGGCCTTGGGGCCGAGATCTGGCGCAGCCAGTGGGATCAGGCGATCGACCGGGCAAACGCCGAGGCGAGAAGGACAGCGTTTTTTCTGTCGGAGCATGCCGATCAGCTTTTCACCGTCACCGATCTCGCCTTGCACGAGGCCGTCGAGATCGCCGACCAGGGCAACTGGGATGCTGTCGGCAACTCACGTTCAGCCTATGAGAAGCTCGTCGGCCTTCGAAACGAGATCGCCTATATCGACGATTTGTGGCTTAACGACGCCAATGGCGCACTGCGGCTGACCAGCTTCAAATATCCGACGCCGCAAAGTACAGCTGCCGATCGGGACGCGTTCGAGGCGCAGATCGAAAGCGATGCCGGTCTTTATGTCGGAGAACTCATCACCGGCCGCGTCACCTCGAAAGGCACATTCCTGGTTTCGCTCCGGATTACGAACGCGGCGGGCGAATTTGCCGGCACGGCGATCGCTACGGTTGATCTTGGCTATTTCAACGAGTATTGGCAACAACTGACGCTTTCCGAGGGGATGCGGCTGTCAATTTTCCGCGCCGAGAACCGGGATATTCTGACCTCCTGGCCCGAGATGGCGCCGAGCGCGGCCAAGCTGCAATCCTTCTCCGAAGACATGCGCGAATTCGACAGAGCCGGCGAACTGCAGTTCGCCGAAGCCGACGATCTGCGGTTCGGTGCTTATCAACGGGTCGGCGACCTGCCGGTCTACGTGCGGGTCACGCAGTCCGTTGACGCGCTGTCCAGAGAGTTCTGGGAGCGGTTTCGCCCGCTTGTCCTGTTTGCCGGTCTCGGCCTTCTGGCTCTTCTCGCGCTGATGGCTGTCGCATGGCGTATGGCGCTGTCTGCCGAGGGAACCCGACGGCAGCTCGACGATGAAGTGCGCAAACGCACATCGGAGTTGCGCGCCGAAACACGGCTTCTCGACACTCTCAACCAATCCGGCCTGTCGCTCAGCGCCAAGCTCGATCAGGCTGGCATCGTGCAGATGGTCATCGATACGGCCACCGCGCTGTCGGGCGCTCGCTATGGCGCGTTCTTCTATCTGAAGAGCCAGCCGGGCGGCGAACGTCTGCGCCTTCATGTTCTCTCGGGAGCGAAGAAAGACGACTTCGCCCGCTTCGCCGATCCCCGGGAGACGGCCGTTTTCGCTCCGACATTCGCTGACCATCGCGTCATTCGCTCGGACGACATCACTAAAGATCCGCGCTATGGGCGCGGTGTCGACGACGGCGACCGAGATCCGGCTGGCGGGGCGCGGAGCGCCGATTATCCCGGCGGCATGCCGCCCGGCCACCTGCCGGTGCGCAGCTATCTGAGCGTCCCCGTCGTCAATTGGGAAGGTAAGGCGCATGGCGCGGTGCTTCTCGGTCACCCCGAGATCGGTCGCTTCAGCCAGCGACATGAGGATCTGATCCGCGGCCTTACCGCCCAGGGCGCCATCGCCCTCGACAATGCCGCACTCTTTGAGGAAGCCCAGAACGAGATCGCCGCGCGCCAAGCAGCGGAAAGCGAACAACGCGTCCTGATCGACGAGCTCAATCACCGCGTGAAGAATATGCTCGCGACAATCAAGGCGGTGCTGAAACTCTCCTCACGCTCGGCCTCGGATGTCTCGTCCTTTACGGAGACGTTCGTCAATCGCCTGTCCTCACTCGCCGCCACACATACGATCCTGACGGAGGGAATGCGGCAGTCAGCCGATCTGCGCCAACTCATCGAGAACGAGGTCGCCCCCTTTGTCATCGATCCTCACGACGAGAAGACCGGCGCTCGCGTCATTCTCGATGGTCCTTCGGTCAGTCTTCCGGCAAATATCGCCGTCCCTCTTGGCATGGCACTCCATGAGCTTGTGACGAATGCCGTGAAATACGGCGGGCTCAGCGTGCCGGAAGGACGTCTATCGATCGCCTGGTGGATCGACGAGACGCCGCAGGGCCGGAGGCTCGAATTTCGCTGGCGCGAGAGGCACGGTCCGCCCGTCCGGCCGCCTGAGCGGCATGGATTTGGCTCACAACTCCTGCAGCGCGTTCTGGTCGGTCAGATCGGCGCCGATTGCGAGTTCGACTACGCACCGGAGGGTTTATCGGTTACCGTCCAGCTTGAGTTGCCGGATGCCCCATCGGGCGTGACCCCAGCACAGTAGCGCACCCCTTCTCTGCGTACGCATGCGCTCATCGGACCCGAAATATCGGCAGAATCAAGCGAGGAGCGACGCCAAGAGACCTTCGGGTCCTGCCGTCGCCAGCGGACCGTAGGGCTTCGTTGAAGAAGTGGCGACTTTATATTGGCCGGTTCCATCGCCCGGTTCTGCAATGTCTGCGGCAGCGGCGACGTTTCTCAACAAGAAACGCCGCTGCAATGCCGCTTATCCGAACACCCGGGTGAGCGCGCTATCAACCGCATGGGTGATGCCATCGATATCGCTTTGTGTTGCGATCAGCGCGGGAGCGAACAAGAGCGTGTTGTTCATGCCGTCGGCGAGCGAACGATTCTGCGCGCCTATGATGACGCCGTTCGCCATGCAATCGGCCACAACGGCCTTGACCTTCGCCTCAGGAGCCGGCTCGAGGGTTTTCCGGTCCGTCACAAGCTCGGCACCGGCGAAAAGCCCCTGCCCCCGCACATCGCCGATGACGGCATGTTTCTCCATCAACACCTGAAGGTTAGCGATCAAACGTTCGCCCATGCGCGCACTGTTGTCGAGAAGGTTCTCGTCTTCGAGAATCCGCAAGTTTTCGAGCGCGGCGGCCGGACCCGACGTGCATCCGCCAAAGGTGGAGATATCGCGGAAGAAGCCGAGCGGATCGTCCGCGTCATCCTTGAAATAATCGAAGACGGCTTCGGTCGTCACCGTGCAGGAGATCGCAGCGTAGCCGGACGCGACCCCCTTCGCGAGCGTCACGAAATCCGGCTGAATTCCATAGTGCTGGTAACCGAACCACGTGCCCGTGCGCCCCATGCCGCAGACGACTTCGTCGATATGAAGCAGGATCTCGTATTTGCGGCAGATGTCCTGAACCCTGTCCCAATAACCGGCCGGCGGCGTGATGATACCGCCGCCAGCGGTGATCGGTTCGAGGCACAGACAGCCTACGGTGTCGGGGCCCTCCCTCAGGATCACCTCCTCGATCGCATCGGCGGCGCGCTCACCGTAATTGTCGACCGATCCCCATTGGCTGCGATATTCAAGGCAATGCGGGACCTCAACAAAGCCCGGCAAGAACGGACCATACTGGGCATTGCGCTGGGCCTGTCCACCGGCGGAAAGAGCGCCGAAGGTCGTGCCGTGATAGTCGCGCTCGCGGAACAGGATCTTCGATTTCTTGCCACCGTGCTGGCGCTGGGAGATCTGGCGAACCATCTTCCACGCCTTCTCGTTCGCCTCGGAGCCGGAGTTCGAATAATAGACCCGGCTCATGCCCGGCATCTTTTCGATCAGGCGCTCGGCAAAGATCGCACCCGGCACGGTGCCGCTGGCGCCTGCGAAATAGTTCAGCTTCAGCACCTGCTCGCGGATCACATCCGCCATGGATTCGCGGCCATAGCCTATATTGACCGTCCAGACCCCGCCGGACACAGCATCGAGATGTTCCTTGCCGATCGCGTCCCAGACCCGCATGCCTTTGCCTTCGATCATCACACGCGGGTCGGTCGTCTCATAGGGCTTATGTTGCACAAGATGATGCCAGACATGTCGGCGATCGGCTTCGATCACGCCGGACAGGTCGTTCAAATTGGTTTGCTTGTTCACGCCGTATTCCTCTGTCGCCGACATCTTCGTCGAATCCGACGCTATCACCACTTTGCCTTGACGGCACACCCCCCTTTAAATCACCAACGTAAAAGCGCGAAGAGCCACGCGTGAAAGCGCTCGCTGGCGATCTTCCGAAGATACGGATAAGGGAAAGATCCACCCGCATTCCGGAGCGCAAGATGGCATTCGACAGCATCATGAGCTTCGCGCTCATTTCCGCACTTCTGGTGATTTCGCCCGGACCAAACGGCGTCCTCATCGCCAAGACCGTGCCGGCATCGGGGCCGATGGCTGGTTTCGCCAATGTCGCCGGCTTCGTTTCAGCCTTCTATCTGCACGGCACTCTCTCGATCCTCGGCATCTCTGCGCTTCTCATGCGCTCTGCCGAACTCTTCATGGTCGTGAAGCTGATCGGCGCCGCCTATCTCGTCTGGATCGGCATCAAGGCGCTATGCGATGCAATCCGAATGCGGCCGGTCACTCGACCGCTACAGCCGGCTGACCGGAAAGGCTCTCTGCTCAACGCCTATGGCGAAGGTTTCCTGACGAATGCGCTGAACCCGAAAGTCTCGATGTTCTATCTCGCTGCCTTCCCGCAATTCGTGCCGCACTCATCCGAAGCGGTGCCGATCGCTTTTGGCCTTGTGACGCTCCATGCCGCGATCAATTGCCTTTGGTTCTCGGCGATGATCGTTCTGTTCTCACGGATGGTGGCAGCTGCGCGAAGCGACCGGGTCCAGCGGCTCATCAAGGCCGTCACGGGAGCCGTGTTCATCGGCTTCGGGATCAAGCTCGCCATGACGCGGGCCTGACCGATCTTTCGGGCTGCCGTCGAAAGCCGCCTCAGCGCAGCGCCAGACCCTTCCCGTCGAAACGATGGATCTTGTCCTGCTGCGGCGTCATGTAGACCGTGTCCCCCGCATGCACAGGGAATTCTCCTCCCGCGCGGACGGTGAGCGGCTCCTCGTGCTCCCTGGTTTCAACGTGAAGGAACGTGTCCGAACCAAGATGTTCCGACACCTTCACTTCGCCGCGCCAAAGACCATCGGACTGAGAGAGATCGATATGCTCGGGACGCACGCCGATCGTATCGGCATCGTGCTTCTTTGCGTCCGCACCGCCCATCAGATTCATCTTCGGCGAACCGATAAAGCTTGCGACGAAGGTGTTGCGCGGCCTTGTGTAGAGTTCGAGCGGCGATCCGACCTGCTCGATATTGCCGGCCCGCAAGACGACGATCTTGTCCGCCATCGTCATGGCCTCGACCTGATCATGGGTCACGTAGATCATCGTCGTCTTCAAGCGTTGATGAAGCTCGGAGATTTCGAGACGCATGCCGACGCGAAGCGCCGCGTCGAGATTCGAAAGCGGCTCGTCGAACAGGAAGGCCGCAGGCTCGCGCACGATCGCGCGGCCGATCGCAACACGCTGGCGCTGACCACCCGAGAGCTGACCCGGACGACGATCGATATAGTCGGCGAGATTCAGGATCTTCGCCGCGTTATCGACCTTCTTGTCGATCTCCTGCTTGTCCATACCCGCCATCTTGAGCGGGAAGGCGATGTTCTTCCTCACGCTCATATGCGGATAGAGCGCGTAAGACTGGAACACCATGGCGAGCCGCCGTTGGGCCGGCGGCAGATTGGTCGCGTCCTTGCCATCGATCTCGATGGTGCCGGAGGTCGTATCTTCCAAACCCGCGATGAGCCGCAGGAGCGTCGATTTTCCGCAGCCCGACGGGCCGACGAAGACGACGAACTCTCCATCCTCGATATCGAGGTCGAGATCCGGGATCACCTTCACGCCGCCGAACGCCTTGGTGACGCTTTTCAGTTGGATTTTACCCATTGGTCTGATCCTTTACTTAACGGCGCCGAAGGTGAGGCCGCGAACAAGCTGCTTCTGGCTGAACCAACCGACCACGAGGATCGGCGCGATGGCGAGCATCGAGGCAGCCGAAAGGGTGGCGTAGAAATTGCCCTGAGGCGATGAATAGGAGGCGATGAATGCGGTGAGCGGCGCGGCGTTGGTGGTCGTGAGGTTCAGCGTCCAGAACGCCTCGTTCCAGGCGAGAATGACGTTGAGCAGCACGGTCGAGGCAATGCCGGGAACCGCCATCGGCGTCAGCACCTGGGTGATTTCCTGCCTGAGGGACGCGCCGTCCATCCGCGCGGCCTCCAGAATGTCGACCGGGATTTCCTTGAAATAGGTATAGAGCATCCAGACCATGATCGGCAGATTGATCAGGAAGAGCACCACGATCAGGCCGAAGCGCGAGTCGAGAAGGCCGAGATTGATGAAGAGCAGATAGATCGGGATGTAGACACCAACCGCCGGGAGCATCTTGGTCGAGAGCATCCAGAGGAGGATGTCCTTGGTGCGCGGCGTCGGCGAAAAGGCCATCGCCCAGGCGGCTGGAATGGCGAACAACAGTCCGAGAAGCGTCGATCCGAGTGCCAGATAGATCGAATTCGCCATGTAGTGGAAATAATTCGCCTGATGCTGGATGGTCGCGTAATTTTCCGTCGTCCAGTCGAAAAAGAGAAACTGCGGCGGCGTCGAAATGGCCGCGAGTTCCGTCTTGAACGAGGTCAGGAACGTCCAGAGGATCGGAAAGAAGATCAGAAGGCCGACCGCCCAAGCCAGGACGGTCATGCCGATCTTGCGTTGCTTTGAAACTTGGCGCGCCATGGCGGTGTCCCTCCCTTAAGCGTCGAGGTTCTTGCCGATCGCCTTGATCAGGAAGATCGCGACGATGTTGGCGATGATGACGGCGACGATACCCCCGGCCGAAGCGGCACCGATATCGCCGAACGAAATGGCCTGCTGATAGACGAGGTAGGTGATGTTGGTGGACTGCGATCCCGGACCGCCATTCGTCGTCACCAGGATTTCGGCGAAGATCGAAAGCAGGAAGATCGTCTGGATGAGGACCACGACGGTAATCGCGCGGCTCATATGCGGCAGGGTGATGTACCAGAAGATCGAGAACGCGCCCGCGCCATCCATCTCGGCCGCTTCTTTCTGATCGGCGGACAGCGACTGTAGCGAGGTGAGAAGGATGAGCGTAGCGAAGGGCAGCCACTGCCAGGCGACGATGATGATGATCGACAAAAGCGGAACATCCGTCATCCAGTCGATCGGGGCCAGACCGATGGCCGACATCCCTTGGCCGATGACGCCGTAGACCGGGTTCATCATCATGTTCTTCCAGACCAGCGCGGCGACCGTCGGCATGACAAAGAACGGGGCGATGACGAGAAGGCGCACGATGTTGACGCCATAAATATCCTGATCGAGCAAAAGCCCCAGCAGGATGCCGCCGCCCACCGTGATGACCAGAACACCCACAACAAGAACAAGCGTATTGATCAGCGCTGCGGCGAAGGTCGGATCGGTGAGAAAGTAGATGTAGTTGCCGAAACCGACAAAGGGCGTCGAAAGCGGGTTGTAGAGGCTGTACCCGAGCGTCGAGTAGTACAGCGTCATCGCCAACGGAACGATCATCCAGAGAAGCAGCGCGATGACGGAAGGCGCCATCATAGCCCGTGCCAGCTTGCTCGTATTTCGCGTCGCCATGCTAGTCCCCCCCGCGTTTCGGCGCCGGTTTCGGCGTCGCTGGGTCGATGAATCTGCAGGGAGATCAAAGAGCGGAGTCGAATCGCGTCTGCGGGGATGGACATTGGTACCATCCGCGGTCGAACTGGCCTGAACGCTGCAGGTCACAACCGACGTTTTCGATCAGGCACTCGATGACGAGGCCTTGAACGAAAGTCCGACTGCTCCGGCTTAACCTCCCGATGCCGAAGCCCCGGGCGGTGCAAGACCGCCCGGAAATATATCAAACCGAAATCAGCTTACTTGATGTAGCCGCCGCGGGTCATCTCGCGAGTCGCGATCGCCTGCGCCTGGCTCAAGGCCTGATCGACAGGCGTCGAACCGGAGAGCGCCGCTGCCATCTGCTGGCCAACAGCTGTACCGATGCCTTGGAATTCGGGAATAGCCGCGAATTGAAGGCCGTAATACGGCTTGTTGTCTGTCGGCTCCGGATTGGCATTGTTGATCGCGTCGATCGTTGCCTTCGCGAACGGCGCGGCGTCGAGATAGTTCTGGTTTTCGTAAAGCGACTGGCGCGTTCCAGGAGGCACGTTTGCCCAACCTTCCTTCTCGGCGACGAGCTGCGTGTATTCCTTGGATGTCGCCCAGCTGATGAACTTCTGCGCGGCTTCCTGCTTCTGGGAGCTGTTCGGAACGGCGAGCGACCAAGCCCACAGCCAGTTGTAGCCCTTGTTGGGACAATCTGGCGTTCCGCAGGGAGCTGCGCCGAACCCAACCTTGTCCGGGACCTGGCTCTGAGCAGGATCGGTCACGAAGGACGCGGCAACCGAAGCGTCGATCCACATCGCGCACTTGCCTTGGCCAAACAGCGAGAGGTTCTCGTTGAAGCCGTTCGATGCGGCGCCCGGAGGGCCGTATTTATTCATCAGATCGACGTAGAGCGTGATGGCCTTCTTCCAGCCTTCCGACTCAAACTGGGGCTGCCAGTTGGCGTCGAAATAATTCGCGCCGAATTCACGCGCCATATTGCCGAGGAAGCCCATGTTCTCGCCCCAGCCGGGCTTGCCACGCAGGCAGATGCCGTAGACACCATTGGCCTTGTCGGCGGTCTTTTCCGCAGCCTCCGCGATGAAGTCCCAAGTCGGCTGGTCCGGCATTTCGATGCCGGCCTTTTCGAAAAGGTCTGTCCGGTAAAGGGTCAGCACACTCTCTGCGTAGAAGGGCGCAGCGTAAAGCTTGCCATCAACGGAAAGCGCGTTCCGGATCGACGGAATCAGATCGTCCTTGTCGTAATTGTCGCCGAGATTATCGAGCGGCGCCAGCCAATCCTGCTTACCCCAGATCGGAACCTCGTAGGTGCCGATGGTCATGACGTCGAACTGACCACCGCTTGTGGCGATATCGGTCGTGACCCGCTGGCGGAGGATGTTTTCTTCGAGCGTGACCCAGTTCACCTTGATGTCCGGGTTCTTTTCTTCGAAGTCGCTCGTCAGGCCCTGCATGCGGACCATGTCCGAGTTGTTGACCGTACCAACTGTAATCGTGGTTTCCTGAGCGAGGGCGGTCGATGCGAGCAGCGAAAGGGCCGCCGCGCCGACTAGGCCACGTGCGTGTATCGTCATGAATTCCTCCCGTTTGAACTCCCGATTAGCAAGAGTCCATGGAAGGTTAGACCTGAAAAATCATGAATGCAAGGGATTTTTACGCGCGTAAAAATCTATGCGGATTTCCGGACCACCAAGCGGCCTTCGTACAGCGTCTGTGCGCGGGGCGTCTGGGCCCGACCGCCTTCGATCAGTGCAACGAGCGTTTTGACACTATTTGACGAAATCGCGTCGTAATCCTGGGCGACAGTGGTGAGTGCCGGGCAGGTAAAGCGCGAGAAGGGATGATCGTCATGGCCGGCGATCCTCAGATCGCAATCCGAGCCTGTTCCGACACGCTTGCCCTGTTCGTAGGCGGCCGCGAGAAGACCGATCGCCAGGCGATCGTTGCTGCACAAAACAGTCTGGGACGGCAGGCGGTTCTCGGCAATGAGCGCCCCGCCCTCGCGGTAGCCGATCTCCTCGAAATTCCAGTCGTTTCCGTCGATGCGGATCACCTGCGGTTCCTGATCGAGCCTTTCCATGGCCGAAACATAGGCATGTCTGCGATTGTCGACGTTCGGATTGATGGGCGGCATCTCGATAAAGCACGGCGGACTTCCTGTCCCGCACAGGTGCTCGACCATCATTGGAACCGATTGAGCATTGTCGAGCCCCACGAAGGCCGAACCGACGCCATCCAGGTTGCTGTCGAAGAGGACCGTCGGAACCGTGCTGGTGAAGCGCTCGATCGCAGAGCGATCCGACTGGAGGCCGAGCGGCGCGAACAAAAGCCCCGACACCTTCATGGCCTTGAGCGTGTCGAGCGCTTCGCCTTCGAGCGCCTGCGAGCCGTGAGAGCTGAACAGTGAAGGGGAAAAGCCTGCCTCTATCACCCGGTTTTCGATGTAGCGCGAGATCTCGGCGAAGAACGGATCGGCAAGATAGGGAACGACGATCCCGATCGTCTTGGTCAGCCGGCGGTTCTGGTTGACCGCATACATGTTGGGCCGAAACTGATAGCGGGCGATCGCCTTTTCGATGCGATCGCGAACGCCCGGCCGGACGCTTGCCGGATCGTTGAAATACTTCGATACCGTCGGCCGCGAGACGCCGCATCGAGCGGCAAATTCTTCCATGTTTCGGATCGGTCCCGTCGTCATCGCTCGCTCTGCGTTCGTATCCTGCCGAATCCCATATACCAGATAGACGCGATTATTCGCACGCAACTTTACGCGCGTAAATTCCTGCTTGCTGAATACACATCTCAGCGCATGATCGAACTTTTACATTCCAACCGGATTTCCTTGAGCACCGGGCCGCCCCGGAGGGCATTTTGGCAAGCGTAGCGTGAAAGATGGGCAGCGCGCCACCTTTGAGATTGGTGGGCAAGACGTGAACAATGAAGCCATGCCGGTACCAAGCGCGGGATTATCGAGCCGGCTGAAAGCCTGTCCGGCCGAAAAGAACTGCTGTTTCCGAGCTTGGCCGCTCATAGAATTTCCAATGGCTATCGGAACGGCTTTCCTCCCTCGGTAAAAATCCAGAGAGTGCGGCCTCAAAATTTTCCGCCTTGGTATCAGGTCATTTTGTTTACGTGTGCTGTCCCCTTGCCTTCACGTTCCGTCGGACATGGCGCTGCTTTGTCCGGGTTGACGCAGCGCCTTGCAGGCACAAAGACTTGCCAAGCCAAATGCTTTTACGGGACCAGAGACGCATGGACCACGGGATCTACAACGAGAACGGTGTCGCGGAGGGCCTGCCTCAGACGGCGCGCTATGCACCCATTTCGAGGATTTTCCACTGGGTCGTCGCGCTGATGGTCCTGGCAGTCTGGCCTCTCGGCATGGTCATCAAGTTCATCGCTCAAGATGAAAAGATGACATTTTACATGCTCCACGAGTCGTTCGGTTTTCTGATCCTGTGGATCATGCTCGCCCGTCTCGCGGTCCGGCTCGTTCGCGGGGCACCGGCTCACCCGCCAATGGAACTCTGGCAGAAGCGGCTCGCCGATACCGTGCATGTGCTGCTCTACATTGCCCTGATCGCCATGCCGATCTTCGGCTTCCTCGCAACCAATGCATTCGGGTTTCCGCTCAGCCTCTTCGGCGTGATCCCGATCCCATCCCCGATCGGCAAGGACAACGCGCTCGCGAATATCTTCATGACCGTGCATGTCACGCTCGGTTACACGATTCTCGTTCTCTTCCTTTTGCATATGGGCGGCATCCTGCAGCACCACATTCTCAAGAGAGACGCGACTCTTTACCGGATGACGTAGGTTTCGCGCTGTTCAGTGGGCAGGGATCGCAAGACAATCGCGATGTCCGACTCGCAGGGCCGCACCCTCGCGAGCCGCCTCGGCCCGGAACGAGAGCCATTCTTCGATGTCGTGATTTGAGATTTGCCCTCGCGCGGTTTCCGCAAAACCGGCATGGAAGGCATTCTGTAGATCGGCATCATCGGAGCCGAGAACCCAGTCGCTGCCCGCCGCGCGAACGGTGAAGCCTTCTGCCCGCAGGGCGTTCTCAAGCACCCCGGCCGCATCGCCGCCGAGGCCCCTTCCAAAGCCCTTGTCCTTTTTCTGGTCTCGCGCGAAGGCTGCCGCGATCACGTCGTCCAGCGCGTGCGGTTTTTCCCAGACGATCCGTCCGTCGACGGTGAGCGCCGCATAGAGGCCGACCGCGTTCCGGCGCAGAGCCTTTGCCAGTTCCGCAATATAGTCGGCGGAGACGAGATCGAAGAGCGCCGAGGCCGTGACGAGCCCAGCACTCGCAAAAAGTTCATCGACCGGATCTGCCAGATTGGCTTTCAGCATTGTCACGCGGTCCAATGCGGCTTCGGGCAGAGCCGCTCGTGCTCGCTCCAAAAGGACCGGATCATCGTCGACGAACACCCATTGGCGTCCCACCGCTGCGACGGGATCGAGAGCGCGGAACGTCGACCCGGTGCCGCAACCGAGATCGACGACTGGACAGGATGCGCCCTGAAGGTGATCGGCGGCAGAGGTCAGGAGACCGGCGTCGCGGGCCCGGCGATCAGCCGGTTCGCGAAGGGTCAGCCAATCGGCTTCGAAACCACTCATTGCCCCCCCTCCCGCAGAACCTCATCGACGACGAGGGCTGAATCGCGCCACTCAGGTAGAGCCTCGGCGGCCATTCTTGCGCCGGCAGATAAATCGGCTCTGAGCTCCGGGTCTCCGATCGTCCTGCGAAGCGCAACCGCCAGAGCAGCGGCGTCGCCGGGCTCGACCAGGAGGCCTGCGCTTTGCGGAACAACGTCGGGCACGGCCCCGCCCGTCGTTCCGACGATCGGCAGCCCATGGGAAAGCGCTTCGGCGAAGACCATCCCATAGCCCTCGTAAAGGGTGGCGAGGGCAAAGATGTCCGCTGAGGCGTATTCGTTCTCCAGCCCGTCCACGGAACCAGCCAATACGATCCGATCGTCCAGCCCGGCCCTAGAGATCTTCACTTTCAGTTCGGCCGCATGGGCCGGGTCGCTATCACCACCACCGATGATCCGGCACGTCCAGGAGAGTTCCTTCAGGCTGCAAAGCGCTTCGATCAGAATATCATGGCCCTTGCGCGGGATCAGGGTTCCGACCGAAAGAATAGCCGGCACATCGGCTTGGCGCGATCGTATTGGCTGCTTGTCGGTTCCCGGCAGCGCGACGGTGATCTGATCGGAGGCAACGCCGAAATCGCGCCTCAGGATGCGGGCCGTTTCCGGGCTCGTGACGATGATGCTGCGTGCAAAGCGAAGTGCTTGCCGCTCTTCTTCCGCAAGCGTTTCGGCTCGCTCCACGCTCAGTCCGGTTTCGAGCGACAACGGATGATGGATAAGCGCAACAACGTCCAGCCGCTTGGCTTCTGCCTCGAACAGCGCCGGTAACACGCTGTAGGCCATCCCATCGACAAGCACGGTCGAACCGTCCTCGATATCCCCGAAAAGCCGTGTCGCCGCGGCGATCTCGTCTTCCGAGGGGTGGGGAAAGCCCGCCGGCAGCTCCAAATGGCGGACCGTCCAGCCAAGGGCTTCCAGTTCTGCGAGCAGCCGACGATCATAGCCGTAGCCGCCGGTTCGCGTCTCTAAATCGCCGGGGATCGCGAAGATGACCGTTCGGGTCAAAGAGCGGCCTCATACCATGCACGGGCAACCTGGGATTCGTGCAAGCGGACCCGAAGCTTCGAGACCCGGCCGCCGGCATCGCCCATACGGCCTGCCGAGATCGCTTCGGCAATCATAGAGAAAATATGCCGGGCAAGGAATTCGGTCGTCGTCACCTTGCCCTTGAATTCGGCGATCTCGTCGAGGTTCTGATAGTTCAGCGGCTTCAGGACTTTGCTGAGAATATCGCTGGCCGCCCCGATATCGACGGCCAGACCGTCGTCATCGAGATCCTCAGTGAAGAAGGCGGCGTCCACGGTGAATGTCGCGCCGTGCATGCCCTGCGCCGGGCCGAATACCGGCCGAGGCAGAGAATGGGCAATCATGATGTGGTCGGTCACTTCGACAGCGAACATGGTGCGTCTTCTTTCTCAGTAGCGGATACGATGGCAAAGAACCTGCCGATCATTCAGGATGTCGAGATAGGTGTCTGCCAGCTCAGCGAAAGGCGTTTCGCCGGAAATCAGGACATCGAGACGCACGTCTTCCAGAAGCGATAGCGCAAGATCGAGCCTCCGGGCGTGCGTCCACCGGGCGCGATGGGAAGGAGATACCTGTCCGACCTGACTGCTGACGATCTGAAGGCGGCGCGAATGAAAGGCCGCCCCGAGCGGGACGGTTGCCGTGCGGGTGCCGTACCAGCTCGCTTCGACGATCCGTCCCTCAAAACCCGCCGCGCCGATGGCCGTCGTCAATCCGCCGTCCGAGCCAGTCGCGTGGATGACGACATCGCAGTCTTCCGGCGCGTCTTCCGGACCCGAAAAGATGAGACCCAGAGCCTTGGCGACATCCGCCTTCGCCGGATCGTGGTCGATAAGATAGGTCAGTGTGCCGGGAATTGCGGCCGCGACAAAGGCTGCCAGAAGCCCGACGACACCGGCACCGACGATCGCGACCCGGTCTCCCGGCTGAACGTTTCCGTCCCAGACGATGTTGATCGCCGTTTCCATGTTTGCGGCGAGAACAGCCCGCTCCATCGGCACGTCGTCGGGAATCGGCCGCAGGGCCTCGACGGGCACGACAAATTGATCCTGATGGGGATGAAGGCAAAAGATCCGCGATCCAGACCATCCGTCAGGCCCACTTTCAACGACCCCGGCGACGCTGTAGCCGTAGCTGACCGGGAACGGAAAATCTCCCGATTGGAAGGGCGCGCGCATTCGACCGAATTCGCTGGGCGGCACTTCACCCGCACTGACCAGACGCTCCGTACCGCGGCTGATCGCGCCGAAATGCGAAACGACAAGGGCTTCTCCTTCCGATAGTGGAGGAAGCGTCTCCTTGCGGAGGCGAGCCTCGTCCCTTGCTTCAAGCCATAGGGCGTTCGACGAGAGATGATCTGGCACGAATAAATCTTCCGGGATCTTTGGGGTTTGCAAGACCTGGGGGTCTGCTCACAGTTCCTTGGTAGGACCCGATATAGAAAGCAAAACCCTCAGGACACCCGACCTGTTGCAGGTGTCGCAGAGTGTCGCATTTGTCAAAGCACACCGACA
Organism: Fulvimarina fulva; assembly: GCF_039652615.1. NCBI lineage: Bacteria > Pseudomonadati > Pseudomonadota > Alphaproteobacteria > Hyphomicrobiales > Aurantimonadaceae > Fulvimarina > Fulvimarina fulva. The sequence goes on along the minus strand of NZ_JBDJAC010000001.1, from coordinate 616,728 downwards.
CCCCTACCTGAACGAGTCTGTGACAATCGGATGAATGCGGACTCTGCACCTATGTTGAAGACAGTCGAGACCAAGACTGGAGATACACCGAGCTTCCTCGATCCGTCCGATACCGCGAGACGCGATTGCGAAGTTGCGGCAGCCGAACTGCGGTTTGGTCGTCCCGTGATCCTCCACGCCGACGAAACCTATGTCGCCATCGCACTCGACACCGCTACCGCTCACGATTTCGGGCGCTTCGCGGCGGCCACTGACGAAGCCCATTCGCTTTTTCTGACTCCTGAGCGCTCTGAAGCATTGGCATTGGATGCCCCCGATGGCGCCCTCGTCCCACTGAAAGAGATGTCCTACGAGGAAGCCTGCGCGCTGGGCTACGAGCTCAACAGTCCGCAGCCGAAGGACTGGTCGGATGCACCGTCCTTTCTCAACGCATACAACGAGCTGTCCCGGCTGGCCCTGCTCCTTCCGGCGCTCGTCGTCGCACGCATCGACCCCAATGATGCAACCTTTGCCGGCGCGGCCGAAATCGCCATAGAGGACATCGAGGCAGCAGGAGACGCCGAAACCCGTTACGAAATCGTCGCACGGACGGTCGTGCCTCTTCGAGATGTGAAGAAAGCGGAGTTCGTTGTCTTTCGTGGCGGCTTGTCGCAGCGTGATCAGGTGGCGATCGTCGTGGGTGATCCTGACCTCGCGCGCCCCGTTCCCATCCGGATTCATTCGTCGTGCCTGACCGGAGATCTCTTCGGCTCTTTGAAATGCGATTGCGGCGATCAGCTCCGGGAGGGGCTTCGCCTTATCGAGATGCGCGGCGGCGGCGTTCTTTTCTATCTCGACCAGGAGGGTCGCGGCACGGGTATCGGCGCAAAGATGCGCGCATACGGATATCAATCCCATGGCCTCGACACGATCGACGCCGATGCGGCACTGGGATTTGGAGCGGACTCCCGCCGCTACGGTGCAGCGGTGGCCATGCTCAGGGCACTCGGTATCGCTTCGGTCGAGCTTTTGACAAACAATCCGAACAAAGCCGCATTCCTCGAAAAGGCAGGCATCTCGGTCACGCGCCGCACGGCCGTTCTCGGCGCTGTGACCGAAGAGAATCGCGGCTACCTGACGACGAAGGCCGAACGGGCGGGGCATACGTTTGACATCGGGGCGATCGCTTCGGCGCTGGTGAACAAGTGAGCGAACCTGGCCTGGCCGATCGGCCAATCACCACTCAATACGAAATCGGAAGGCTGAATGTCAGGGTCAGGCCGCTTTTGGTGGAGGCACTGACCGTCTTTTCCATCATCGGCCTTGCGCTTGGTGCGGCTGCCCCCGTCGCCATGTATTTGACAGGTTCCGATTGGCGCTTCGTCACGGTTGCCCTTGTGGTTTATATGGCCATCGTGGCGCTGGCTGCATTCGGGTTGCGGAACCATCCACACCGACACTTCGGTTTCGCCAACATGATCACCGTTTTTCGGGCGGCGCTCACCGCGATCGTCGCGGCATCGCTGATCGAAGCCAGTCGGCTCGGCTCTCAAGGCGAAACCGCGCTTTCCTGGGCGGTTGCAGCAATCGCAGCCTTGGCGCTTCTGCTCGATGGTCTGGACGGCTACGCGGCAAGGCGAAACGGGACGCAGTCTCGCTTCGGCGAGCGCTTCGATATGGAAGTCGACGCGCTTCTCATTCTTCTTCTTTCGGGGCTTGCTTTTGTCTCGGACAAGGCCGGGGCGTTCGTGATCCTGCTGGGTGCGATGCGATACGCCTATCTGGCGATCCACGCGCTTTTGCCGAAGCTTCCGAATACGCTCTCGCCGAGCTTTGCCCGCAAGGCCGTGTGCGTCATCCAGGTATCGGCCCTGTGCCTCATCGCAACGCCCCTCGTCGCGCCACCCGCGTCGAACATAATTGCACTCGGCGCCCTGGCCTTTCTGGTCTGGTCGTTCGGCCGCGATCTTCTATCGCAATTTCAACGATATCCGCGTCCTGACGGCGAGCGGTGGTAATGCCAGATCTTGTGGCGAGCCTCGGGCTCCTAAGATCGCTGGTTGTCTATCACGGCCAACCATGGCGTGTCATTCCGCTGCGCCGCTTCGTGCGCCAGCTCGTTCGTCCCGGATCGCTCGCCTTCGATATCGGTGCCCATGCGGGGAACCGATCGCTTGCGCTCGCGAAAGCCGGCGCGACGGTCATTGCACTGGAGCCGCAGCCTGCCTTTGCGAACATTCTTGACCGGATCGCTCGGGACCGGGACATAACCGTGCGCCGCGAGGCGGTGGGACGGGCTTCTGGCTCTGCAAGCCTCAGCATTTCGCGGCGACATCCGACCTTATCGACAACGGTCTCCGGCTGGCCGGAGCGCCTCGGCTCGGCGGCGGGCTTCGAGCGCGTGACGTGGGACGAGACAGTCGACGTTCCCGTAGTCACCCTGGATATGCTGATCGCGGATCACGGACTGCCGGACTTTACCAAGATTGACGTAGAAGGCAGCGAAGCCGACATCCTCGACGGCCTCTCCCAACCACTTCCCCTGGTCGCGTTCGAGTATCTTCCGGCGGCGATGGACATTGCCGAGCGCTGCCTCGATCGGCTCGCCGCACTCGGCGCGTACGAGTGCAATCTCGTTATCGGAGAGACGCAATATTTTGCCCGCACCGACTGGGTGCCGCTTTCTGCTTTTCGGCGAGTCCTGCACGAAGCGAGCAGATCCGGTGCGTCGGGTGATGTCTATGCCCGGCTGTCCGGTCTTGCGACCGATCGCAAGGAGCGATGACGTCGCTTTCCTCACGACGTGCGCCTGCCCCGCCGCAGCGGGTTCGGAAAGTCAAAAGCGAACAGTCCAGGCAGTGCGCCCGCCGTCGAAACGAGGCCGTAGAGCATACTCGCGGCAACGCCCTCGCTCGGCGCGTACCCAGCAAGCGGCCAGAGTGCGGCGGCGGCCGCTTCCCTGACGCCCCAGCCGCCGACGGAAACCGGCACGAGCATGGTGAGAAGGACGGGAGGGACGAAGAGCAGGATCTGATATAGATCGAGCGGCGCGCCGATAGCATAGCTCGCGAGGCCGAAGACGGCGAGATAAGCCGTAACGAGCGCAAACGACAGGACCAGCTGGTAAACCGCCTGCTTCGGGCGCAGGAAGGCAAGACGAAGCGCGGCTCCGAAACGCTGAAGAGCCTTGCGGACCCGGCCGTGAGCGACCGTTGCGATGACGAGCAAGACAGCGACGATCCCTGCTATGATCAGCGCGATCGTCTTGACGCCCGTCGCAGCCTCATCTGGCGCGTCTCCGCCGGTCATTGCCCAAATCGCCAAGCCAAGGGCGGCGACCAAAGCGAAGGCGAGCTGACCAGACGCACGCTCGAGGATCACAGCGTGGGCGGAGCGTTCCAGATCTCCCTTGCCGTGTTCATCGTGATGATTGCGGGCAATGCGCACCATGTCCCCGGATACGCCGCCAGGCAGCACGAGGTTGAGGAGCGAGGCTCCGTAATACTCGAAAATCGCCCGCTTCAGACCAAGGTGCTGACCTATGCTCAGGGCAGTCAGACGCCATCGGACAGCCGCAAGAACGATCTGGACCTGAACCAGAGCCAGCGCGACAATGAGCGGAACCGGTGAGGCACCGATGACAAGGTTAAACGCCGCACGGACATCGACGACCGACAGAAGGCCCGCCAACAGAGCGAGCGGCACGAAAATACGCAGCAGGAAGAATGGTCGCAGCAAGAAGGACAAACTTTTCGGTCGGATTGGCGCCTGAAGGCATAAACTCTCGCAGCAGGCAGCCGGATCGCCGAGAGATCGCCATGAATGACGATGAAGGCAAGTGCGGACAAGACCGGAAGGGGACAAAGCAACTTGAAAACGCGAGCCGACGGCACATCAGATGCAATACGAAAACGGGAACGCGGCGGACGTGGCAGGGTTCGCTTTCTCATCGGCTGTCTTCTACTTGGGGCTATCCTTCTTATGCCCGGACGGCCATCTGAGCTTCCTGTACCGGCAGACATCGCCTTTCCCCTCGAACTACTCGCCGTCGTCGGTCTTCTTCTCCTTTCCCGCAGCTGGCTGTTCCGGATAATTCTCACGGCGATCGTGGCAGCATCAGGCGCGCTTCTGTTCCTGAAGCTCGCCGATCTCGGCACCTACACGGCTTTCGGACGGCCCTTCAATCCGCTGCTCGACATGATCATCCTGCGCGATGGCTGGAACCTCCTCACCGGCACCGTTGGCCTTGCGGAAGCGCTTCTCACCATCGTCGCCTCTCTCGCCGTCTGGGTGGGGATCATCCTGCTCCTTGCCTACTGTCTTGCGGGCGCCGCCAGGATCGTATCAGCGCACGCGCGCGCTGTCGGTGGAGCAGCCGTTGCTCTCGCAGCCTTCGGTGCGGTGCTCACGTTCGTCGGACAATCGAACGACAAGACCGGAAAGCTCTTCGCGGCGGACAATACGCGGTTCGCAAGCGAGCGGATTGCACTCATCCGCAAAGCATCCGCCGACCTCATCGCATTTCAGAATTCGCTCGAAGACGACCCGATTGAGGACATCGCCGATACACCGCTGTTCGCCGCGCTCAAAGGACGAGACGTCTATGTCCTTTTCGTCGAATCCTACGGCCGGACGGTTCTGTCCGATCCCGAGTACCGGGCCGTGATCGAGCCCCGCCTTCAATCGGTCGAAAGCGCCCTCGCCTCTTCAGGTCACGAGGCGCGCTCCGGCTGGCTGACCTCGCCGACTGTCGGTGGCCAGAGCTGGCTCGCCCATGGCGCGCTGCTTTCCGGTCTGCCGACGACGGACCAGAACCGCTACGATCTGATGATCGCAAGCGAGAGAAAGAGCCTGAATGCGCTATTTAAGGGCAATGGCTGGCATGCCATCGCGGTGATGCCTGCGATCACGATGGATTGGCCGGAAAGCGGCTATTACGGCTATGATGCTGTTTATGCCGCCAATGATCTTGGCTACGAGGGTCTTCCCTACAATTGGGTCACGATGCCCGATCAGTACACGTTGACGGCGGCTCGGCGGATCGCGGACGCCGCAGATAAGCCGGTAATGGCCGAGATCGCGCTCATCTCGAGCCATGCGCCCTGGACGCCGATCGCCGAACTCGTGCCATGGGACAAGGTCGGCAATGGCGAGATCTTCAACGATCAGGCGACGGCCGGCGATCCGCCGTCCGTCGTATGGTCCACGCCGGAAAGCATCCGGGACCATTTCGTCCGTTCGATCGACTATTCTCTGGAAACGATCGGCTCGTTCATCGAGAAATTCGGCGATGGGGCGGTCTTCATCGTGCTCGGCGATCATCAGCCGGCACGCCTTCTGACGGGCGACGGCGCACCGCGTGACGTGCCGTTCCATGTCATCGCCAACGATCCGGAGATCCTGTCGCGGTTCGACGCACTCGGTCTGAATAAAGGCATGATCCCGGATGACAGCGTTGCCCCAAAACCCATGTGGGACATGCGCGAATATCTGGTTCGCGCACTGAGGGAGACCACCGACACACCTGAGTCGGCCAGCCACGCGCCTATGAAGCAGAGTGGATAGCGTTGTCAGCCGTCGGATCGATTGACCCGATCTGGGGGAGCCAGCGCAAGGACGGCAGGCTCGCCCCTCGAAATCGCGCGTCACCGACGCCACGTTCCAGACAACCGAACGAGCGCGCTTCAGGATCAGGGTGGAACGGATGACGGCACATTTTTCCTTCGACAACAGCTATGCGCGGCTGGGAGAGAGCTTTCACCAGCCGATCCTGCCGACGCCGGTGACGGCACCGCGCCTCCTCAAGCTCAATCGAACGCTGTGCGACGACCTTGGCCTCGGCGCGGATGCGCTCGATACGGAAGAAGGTGCCGAGATCCTCTCGGGCAATCGGCTGCCTTCCGGCGCCGATCCAATCGCGGCCGCCTATGCCGGCCATCAGTTCGGAAACTTCGTTCCGCAGCTTGGCGATGGGCGTGCGATCCTAATCGGCGAGATCATCGATAAACTAGGGCGACGCCGCGACATCCAGCTGAAAGGCAGCGGGCCGACCGCGTTCTCCCGCAGCGGCGATGGTCGAGCGGCCCTTGGTCCGGTCCTGCGCGAATATCTCGTCAGCGAGGCGATGGCCGCGCTCGGCATTCCGACGACCCGTGCACTTGCGGCCACCGCAACCGGGGACGCCGTCTACCGAGATGCCGTGTTACCGGGGGCAATCCTGACGCGTGTTGCCTCCAGCCATGTGCGGGTGGGCACCTTCCAGTTTTTCGCAGCGCAAGGCGACGAGTCCGCCATACGCCAGCTCGCCGATTACGCCATAGAGCGCCACTATCCGGAAGCTGCGGGAGCGAGCAATCCGTACCCCGCTTTTTTCGAGGCTGTCGCCATGCGCCAGGCGAACCTAGTCGCGAGGTGGATGCATGTCGGCTTTATCCATGGCGTGATGAATACTGATAACATGTCGATTGCCGGCGAGACGATCGATTACGGACCCTGCGCCTTCATGGACAGCTACGACCCGGCCACGGTCTTTTCCTCAATCGATCGGCAGGGGCGCTACGCATACGGAAACCAGCCGAGCATCGCGAGCTGGAATCTCGCGCGCCTCGCCGAGTGTCTTCTTCCGCTTTTCGATCCCGACCAGAACAACGCCGTCAAAATAGCGGAAGAGATCCTTTCGAGCTTCGCGGCGGCATTCGAAAACGCCTATCTGAATGGCTTCCGCTCAAAGATCGGCCTGCAGACCTCGCAACCGGAGGATGCAGAGCTGATCAACGAGCTTCTTGCCCTGATGAAGCACAAGAGGGCTGATTTCACTCTCACCTTCCGCAGGCTTGGTCAGGCCGCGGAGGGAGAGGATGGATCTTTGCGCGCGTTGTTCGAGGGTCCGTCCGGCCTTGATGAGTGGCTGGTTCACTGGCGTCAGCGCCTCGCGACCGAGCCGATGGACGCGGGCGAGCGGCGGGCTTTAATGGACGGGATGAATCCGACCATTATACCGCGCAACCACTTCGTCGAGGAGGCGCTCGCTTCAGCCCTCGCGGGTGATTTAGCCCCCTTCGAGCGGATGAACGACGCTCTCGCCAAGCCTTATGAGGACCGGACAGACTTTGCCGAACTGTCAGCTCTGCCGCCGGCTCGCGAGATACCCTACCGAACCTTCTGCGGAACCTGAGCTGGGACAGCGCGGGCAGTCAAACGGCCTTGGCAAACGTCTTCGGCAGGTTATCTGGCATCAGCGCGAGAATCCGTGGCCAAGCCGCTTCGAAGGCTTCAACGCAAGCCGGGTCGAAATGGCTGCCGCTGCAGGCGAGTATCTCGTCATAAGCCTTTTCAACCGGCCAAGCGGCCTTGTAGGGCCGCTCGGAGCATAGTGCATCAAAAACGTCCGCAAGGGCGACGATGCGGCCCTCAATTGGTATATCCTTGCCGGAGAGGCCTCTGGGATAGCCGCTTCCGTCCCACTTTTCGTGATGGGTCTCGGCCACCTCGGCCGCGACGCGGACTACCTCGGTGGACGCATCGCCCAGGATCGCCGCTCCGATATCGACATGCTGACGCATGATCGACATTTCCTCGGCACTCAGCCGTCCAGGCTTTTTAAGGATGGCATCGGGCGTGCCGATCTTGCCGATGTCATGAAGCGGCGCAGCGAGATAGAGGATGCGTGCGCGTTCGGTCCCGAGGCCCAAGGTCTCGGCCATGAGACGACAGATCTCGGCGACGCGCGAAACATGATCGCCGGTGGTTCCATCTCTGTATTCGACGGCGCGGGCCAGCCGCCATATGATCTCCTCCTCACGCGCAACAAGTGACGCCGTTGCCTTCTCGACCTCGGCGGAAAGCTCATCGGCGCGCTCGATGAGCTCAATCTGAGCTTGTCTGAGAGCAAGAAGATTGCGGACGCGCGCCTGCAACTCGATCCAGTCGAAGGGTTTGGTGAGGAAATCGGTGGCACCAGCCTGGATGGCACGGCGCTTGAGGTCCGGATCGATGGTCGATGTGATCATGATCATCGGCACAAGCCGGTAGGTTTCGAGGGATCGCAGGGCCTCGACGACTTCGACGCCATCCATCTTCGGCATGATATAGTCGATGAGGATCAAGTCGAACTGCTTTTCCGCACATGTTTGGAGCGCGCACATCGGATCCAGGCTGATTTCTGCGACGAGGCCAGGAATCTCTTCGATCTTGCCCGCAACGGCCATTGCGATGGATCGACTATCGTCGATAGTTAACACACGCACTGTAGCAGCCCCTGTTCATCGATGCCCCGCCCGTTTTTCGTTTCATACCTAGGAACGCTTAATTGTGAGCGGGACGGGAAAAGCCCGCGATAATTTATTCACTCCATTTCTTTATTTTCTGTGAGTTGCCGCCTTAAGAGCCAGCGGCTTTGACCAACATGGCTCAGATTGAGCTGAACGTGAAGACCGAACGACAACAAAGCTATCAACCGTTATGGTAGCAATTTGGTGATGCCCTAAGCCGGCGGAAATGCTCCTGTTCTGAATAACAATGAGGCTGTCTGAAGAATCGGATGGCGGAACTTCTTGAATTTTTGAATATCGAGTATCGGCGTTCGGCGCCGTAAATGTTCGGCCAATCTCGCTCTGCACTGCTATCAACAGGCGCTTTGGCCTATCCGATCCGAACCGAGCGAGGCGGCACCAGAGACGGCCGTGGCGTGGGCGGTAGACTGCCTTCCGATCAGGACATCACACCTCTGGATATCTGCTGCGAACCGGAAGCCGACGCGTCACCCCCTCGCCCACGACAGCGAGCTGAAACTGAAAGCCTCATTCTTTCAAAAAGTTTTCAACTAAGCTTACAACATTTCAATTCATGAAAATTTTAATTAAATCCAAGTATAAAAGTTTTTCTTTGACTCATTGATTTGATAAAACTCTTGGTTCATATACGCACTGCATCCATGTCTTTCATGCAACGTCTACAAGATGTTAAACGCGGTGCAGCATCGAACTGCAGACTCGCTGGAAGTGTTAAGGGTATATGCGTCCATGGACGGTCTTCGTTCACCACTTTCGACCATGCGTGTTGCGCTCGTTCATTATTGGCTGGTCGAGATGCGCGGGGGCGAAAAGGTTTTGGAAGCATTTGCACGCATGTTTCCGAATGCAGACATTTTCACCCTCGTCTGCGACCATGACAAGCTTTCGCCGACCCTTCGCAGACACAGGGTGACGACGTCGTTTCTTCAGAAAATTCCCGGCGCGACGAAGAGCTATACGCAGCTTCTGCCGCTCATGCCGTTCGCACTCGAGCAGTTCGATCTTCGCTCATATGATCTCGTCATATCGAGCGAATCCGGTCCGGCGAAGGGCGTCGTGACGCGTCCGGACGCCTTCCATCTCTGCTACTGCCACACGCCGATGCGGTATATGTGGGATCACTATCACGAATATTACGAAAGCGCTGGCCGACTTGCCCGTATCGGAATGTCGCTGACCGGCCCACTGATCCGAAACTGGGACGTCAACTCCGCAGCGCGCGTCGACCACTTCGTTGCCAATTCCAATCATGTCGCCCGCCGGATCCGGCGCTACTGGCGCCGGAATGCCGAAGTGATCTATCCACCGGTCGCGGTGGATCATTTCACACCCGGCACCGCCAAGTCCGACTTCTACCTCGTCGCCGGTCAGCTCGTTTCCTACAAACGGGTCGATCTTGCGGTCCGCGCCTTCACGGCAATGAACAAGAAGCTGGTCGTCATCGGCGGAGGTCCCGAGGAGAAATTTCTCAGAAATATCGCAGGGCCTAGCGTCAGTTTTCTCGGCCGTCAGCCAGACCATGTCCTCAAAGACCATTTCCAGCGATGCCGCGCCCTCGTATTTCCGGGGGAAGAGGATTTCGGCATCGTCCCAGTCGAGGCAATGGCCGCCGGCCGACCGGTCATCGGCTATGCCCGGGGTGGACTTCTGGAAACCGTTTCCTCTCCAGAATACGGCACTCTCTTCGACGAGCAGAGTGTCGAAGCGCTGACGAACGCGGTCGAGAGTTTTGAAAAGCGAGAGCCTTCGTTCGATCCAGCGGCGATACGGCGCGGGGCGATGCGCTTCGACGAGGCAAGCTTCGAAAGGCGGATACGGCAGACGCTTGAGCGTCGCCTGTTCCCGGACCATGCAGGCGACGAGGCGGTGTTCGACGCGCGCTCCGGAGATGTCCGCGCCACTTCATCTCGTGAGCCACGAATGGCCGCCATCCATGAGTGACCTGAGCAACCCGACCCCGTTTTTGAACGGCAGATTTCAGGATCGGCGCACCGGCCGCAAACCAGGGCTGTTCCGTGATCGGCGCAAAGGCGACCGCCGCAAGGCCGCGCACTGGTGGAAGAGACCGATCGACATCACAGTGGCGATTGTCGCCATCGTCTTTTTCGCGCCGGTTTTCTTGCTGATCGCTCTCGCGCTCCTCATCAGCGATGGTAGGCCGGTTTTTTACCGGCACAAGCGTCTCGGCAAGGGCGGACAATCGTTCGACTGTCTCAAATTCCGGACCATGCGGTGCGACTCCGACGCAATCCTTGTCCGTCTTCTCGCAGAACAGCCCGCGATCGCCGAAGAATGGGCGACAACGCGCAAGCTTTCGAACGATCCCCGCATCCACAGGGTGGGTAATATCCTTCGTCGCTCCAACCTCGACGAGCTACCGCAGCTGATCAACGTCATCAAAGGCGAGATGAGCCTCGTCGGACCGCGCCCGATCGTGGAGGCGGAAGTTGACCTCTATGGCGAAGGGTTCTTCGCCTATCAGGCCGTTCGGCCAGGAATAACAGGTCTGTGGCAGGTGAGCGGACGCAACACCCTCACCTACGAGACACGGGTGGATTTGGACGCCAGCTACGTCAAACAGCTTTCTCTGAGCAACGATCTCATCATACTCATCAAGACCGTTCCGATCGTTCTTCTGGCAAAGGGCGACTACTCGAAATGAGTTGGATCGACGACCGGGCGAGCGGCATTGGATGCAGGACGAAAAGCGCACAAGCTTTCGAGCGGCGCGCTCCAGACTTGTCTCAGCCCAGGAGCAACACGGCGACGGCAATCCAGAAAAGGATGCAGAAAGCGATCGCGAGAATACGGATCGTCGGACCCGACATCGTCTCACCCCTGTCGCGCTTCCGCCTCGCCGTGGATCTGAAGACAGGCTCGAAGCGCCCAGCAGCGATGGTTCGCGCCGGTAACTTTGCCGAATCCACTGTCATTTTCGTGTCCTTTGCCGCAGCGTTCACGACAAAAGTTATGCAGTCCAGATCTTACCGAGGCCTTAATGCCCTGTCTGGCTCTGTCGTCAAAGCCTGTCGCGGCAAGCTCGCGTCGATCGAATCCTTCGCCATTCCCAAAAATTACGCCCCGAGCAATCTGTCTGCGCGGCTGACCCTCGCCATGTGGGCTCTCCTCATCGCTGGCACGGCAGAGGCATCACCGCGTCAGGGCCAACTCGACATCGAACATTTCGCGCTTCGCTTTTCCGCAGAATTCAACGACGAACAGGATCTGAACGAGAAATTTATCAATCACTTTCGGCGCTGGGGCAACCTCAGAACCCTTACAGGAAACGAGGAGCAGCAACTCTACGTCGACCGTACCTATCTCGACGCGGTGGACCTTGGCGATGTCGCGGCGCCCTTCGAGGTTAGGGACGGCAATCTGGAGATCATCGCACAGCCGACCCCCGAGTCGGCGCGCGAGCGGATTGACCTCCCCTACATCTCTGGCCTCGTGACGACCGAGGAGTCGTTCGCGCAGACCTACGGGTATTTCGAGATTCGCTGCCGTATGCCGGCCGGTCAAGGACTTTGGCCAGCGTTCTGGCTCGTCGGCCTGACCCATGACGACGCGCTGGCGATCGAAATCGACATCTTCGAGATGCTGGGTCACGAGCCTGAGCGGATCTATCACTCAATCCACACCAACGATCTGGGAATAGAGTGGGGCAAGGAGTCGGGCGGCCTCGATCCGACCGCGGGATTCAACACCTACGGCGTCGATTGGCAGAAAGATTATGTCGACTTCTACGTCAATCGCGAGCGCATAGCGCGGGCAGAGGTCAGCCTGCCCGGACCAGCGTACATGATCGCCAATCTGGCGGTTGGCGGCAACTGGGGCGGCAATCCAGACGAAACGACCGAGTTTCCGGCTAGGCTTCTGATCGACTACATCCGCGCCTACGAACGGATAGACCCGTGAGCCGTTTTCTCATCCAGTCGGACGAACGCGCATCTCAAAGCGCAAACGGAATCGTGTGCTCGCGCTCGCCTGTCCCTGCCTGTGCCGGCAGGTTCATCACCTATCCCCTCGAAACATCGCACCCGACCCGAGGCGCGTCCACTAACGATCGCCGACGTGGCAGAACCTGGAGTGCCCAATGAGCATCAAGGCGGAAGTCATCATTCCGAGCCTCGGACGGCTCGAAGTCCTGATCTCGACACTGGCCGCGATCCGGCGGCTCTATCCTGAGCTTCCCATTCGTGTGGCCTTGCAGGGAGAAGATCGAAGAGACGTGCTTTACCGCACGATGGGGAGCGCGAACTTCACAGTCGACTACCGGGAGACCCCCGCGCTCATCCCTGCCCTCAACGACGCGATCAGACGATCACCAGCCGAGATCTGCATCCTGCTCGATGACGACGCCACGCCGTGCGACGGTTGGCTGGAAGCCCATCTAGGCACGATGAGCGAGCATCCGGAAGCCGCATACTGCTACGGGCGCGAGGTTAACACCACGCGCTGGCGCTCACCAATGTCCGAACTCGCACGCATGGGATCTGAAGCTGTATTCGGGCTGTTCCTGCCTCGCGAAACCAAGCTACGCGGCCGCATTGTGGGATGGACGAATGGCCTTGGCGTGGTGTTCGGAAACTTCTTCCTGCCAGGCTCCTGCGTGATCAATGCGCCTGCGGAGGGCAATCTCGCCATCCGCCGCGATCTCTTTCTGGAAAGCGGAGGTTTTGACGAGCGCTTTCGCGGAAATGCCTGGGGCTACGGGCCTCAATGGGGGCTGAGACTGGCGGCCAGGGGCCATTATGGTCGTTACTGCGGCGACGCGATCATGATCCACCGCCAGCATGCCTCGGGCGGCACGCGCTCGGCGCAGCGCAAAGTCTGGTATCAGGACTATGTCGCAAACAACCGTCTGATGTGGGCCGAAGTCGGTCCTTTCGGATGGATCGGTGCGATGCCGCGCCTCCTTCGCCGGTATTTCATCCTATGATCGTTTTGGCCATCCGGCGCGGTTGTCTCCCGCCTCTGTCAAGGCAGATCTGCGACGGCGAGCCATTGTCATCGTCTCCGGGAACGCCTCGGCGCCGCCAGCCCGTGCGGCAAAGCGGAGAGGCTGAATGACCGCAAATTTCGAAGAGCCGTTTGACTCCGGGTCCACGATCACACCCGCGAAAAAGCCGGCAGCGCCTCAGAAGAAGCCAGCGAGCGCGATCGGCTGGGCGGCCGTCGGCTTCTGGAGCGGCCAGCTCATCTCGCTCGGAACTTTCCTCGTCCTCGTGACGATCCTTGCCCCGATCGATATCGGGCATTTCGCGCTTGCGCTCATCGTCCAGATGTTCATCGGGGCATTTGTCGACAAGGCGATGGGCGAAGTCGTCATTCAGCGGTCCGATCCGAGCGAGGAGATGCTTTCGACGGCCTTCTTCATGGATGTCGGTCTCGCCATCATTCTGGTTGCGTCCGCGTTCGTGTTGGCACAGCCCATCGCATCTCTGCTCGGCTCGCAGGATCTTGTACCGGTGTTGCGGGTTTTGGTGTTCGCAACGCTTCTCGGCACACTCGGCAATATTCCACTTGCGATCTTGGAGAAGCGCCTCGACTTTCAACGCTCGATCAAGATTGCCGTCGCTGCGCAAATCATTGCCGGGGCGAGTGCGATCGCACTGGCACTCCTCGGATGGGGCATCTGGGCACTGGTCGCCAACCAGATTGTCGTGACCTTTCTGAAGTCTGGCCTCGCATGGATCGGCGCAGGTTGGCGGCCAAGATTGATATTCCGCTTCTCGATTGCGCGCACGCTGTTTGCCTTCTGGGCCAATACGATCGCGTTCCGCCTCACCTATTTCGCGCGCTACAATACCGATCGGCTCATTATCGGGATGGTCCTCGGCCCGACCATTCTCGGATTTTACGCCATCGCGCATCGGGTGGTTGAGACCGTCAACGACACATTTTGCGAAGGGGTGGCGAAATCGATCCTTGCGGTTCTCAGCCCGCTTCAGAAGGATCGCGACCAGGTCGCCGATGTCTTGCTGATCTATGCGCGGAACACCGCGATCCTGGCCTTTCCGATTTTCGTCGGGCTTGCCCTCATCGGACCGGATCTCATCATTCTCATGTTCGGTGAACGATGGTCCGAAGCGGCCTTCATCCTTCCTTATCTGTCGGTCGCAGGCCTCGCGTTTCTGATGGTCTACCTTTTCGGTATTTCCTTCCGTGCAATCGGTTGTGCGCACGTCAATTTCTGGATGTTTGCAACCGCGGTCATATTCGACGCGATCATCCTCGTCACCCTGCTCCCCATCGGTCTCTACGTATGCCTCATGGCGCTCGTCGTGCGGGCCTGGCTTTATCTCCCCGTGGCTGCCGTGGTCTTCAGTCGGCTCTTCGGTCGGCCGATCGGCGAGATCGCCCTCACCCTGTCGGCAGGCGCGATCGGAGGCGCGGCGCTTGCTCTGGTTCTCCTCCTGCTTTCGAGTATGCCGACGATCGACGATCTGGAGAGGCCGATGCACTTTGCCTTTCTGTTTGCGATCAGCGGCGTTCTGTATCTCGCCTTCATCGCCCTCTTCGCACGATCCTTCATAATCCAAGCGATTGAATTCACGCAGCAATCCGTCGGCATCCCACCCTCGTGGAGGAAACGCAATGCATAGCTCCAGGACCAGCATGAACGGCACCATGATCGGGATCTACGATCGTTGCGAAGAGATTGCGGACCAGTGGAAGGATCTTGAAGCTTCAGGCGCGGCGACACCGTTCCAGTCTCATGCGTTCGTCTCGACGCTCCTGGAGACGGTCGGGAAGGCTAAGGGCGCGGTCCCGCGCATCGTCCTTGTCAAGGACGGCTCCGGGAAACCACAGATGATCCTTCCGCTCGTTCTCGTCGAAAACGGCGGCATGACGACATTGACGGCGCCTGACTTCAAGGTGGCCGACTATTTCGCTCCCGTGATCGATCGGGGTTTTGCCGAGGCGATGACGCCAAGCCGCTTTCTCGGACTTTGGCAAATGATCGAGGAGCTCGTCGGTCCATTCGATGTCGTCGAGCTTCCGAAGATGCCTGCCGAAATCGAGGGTGTTCGCAATCCTCTTCTCGCCCTTTCCACGACGATCCACGAAATGGCTTTTGCCACCGATCTGTCGGAAGGCTTCGAGAGTTATCAAAAGAGCCGGTCGAAGAATCTGCTGAAATATCTTGGCCGAAGGCGACGTGGCCTGGAGCGCCGAGGGGAGCTCAGCTATTCGCCTGCTCGATCGAAGCAGGAAGCATGCGATATCATTGCACGGGTCGTCGAATTCAAATCGAAACGCTACCGCGACACGGGCGTGAAGGATTTGTTCGACGAGCCTGCTTATGCGGCATTTTATACGAAGCTGGCGGCGAACCAATGGGATGGTCTGGCCCATATGGCTGCCATCTCTTTCAATGGCGAACCAATCTCCATGAGCTTCAATATCCGGCGCGGCGACTGGATCTGCATGCTGTTGTCGGCCTTCGACGCGGATCGGTTCCCGCGTGAGTCGATCGGTCTGCTTTATCTCCAGGACACGCTCGCCTGGTGTGCAGACAACCACGTCCGTCTCCTGGACTTCACCTGGGGCGACGAGGCCTACAAATTCTCCTGGGAAAACCATCGGATCGCGCTGCACCGCGCGCGATATGCGGCCACACTTCGGGGTCGTCTTCACTGTTCGCGAATAAACGGGATCGAATGGACGCGGCGGCGGGTTAAAGCGGCCCTTCGAACCAGTCCCGTCATGTTGGAGAATGCGAAGAAACTCCGCAAACACATCAACGATGCTGTGGCCCGCCGAGGCGCAAAATCCGGGATGGCGGACAAATGAGTGCCGCGGGGTTGCAGCAGAGCGCCCGGGAGGGGCATCAGATTCAGCCGGAACAAGCCCGGCCTACCAAAGCGCCATCGGTCGCATCGCACAGGTTGATCGGCTTCCTCAACGGTCTTTCCGGCGTTCCTCCCCTCTCACACCTCGTCGACAGACGTTACGGCGGCAAGGGTCTCGCCGTCATGCTGCATCGGATCGTGCCGTCGGCGAGCGACCATCTCTACCAAGACATCTGTTTCGAGACGAAAGCGCTGGATGGGGTGCTGTCCTACTGCCGACGCGAGCGCATCGACATCGTCACGATGGACGAGGCTCTTGTCCGTCTTTGCGACGAGGACGATCATCGCCGCTTCGTCGTCTTCACCTTCGACGACGGATACCGGGACAATCTATCCCACGCTCTGCCGCTTTTCGAACGACATGCTGCGCCGTTCAGCGTCTATGTCACGAGCGGGATGATCGAGCGGACATTGAACTATTGGTGGGAGGGCCTGAAGCTTCTCGTCCGGCGCAATGCCAGCGTTCATTTCGATTCCCTGCGACTAACATTGGCCAGCCGGACATTTAAGGAGAAGTGCGCAGCCTTGCGGGTGATGACCCGCTGGGTGGAAGACGATGTGACGGACCGTCGGGCCCTGCTCGCACCAACCTTCGATCGCCACGACATCAGGCCTCAAGATCTTCTCGATCAGGATGCGCTCTCGGCAGAAGAACTCCGGACCCTCGCGCAAAGCCCACTGGTGACCATCGGCGGACATACGGAGACCCACCGCCCGCTCTCCGGTCTCGACGAGCGGGCGGTGAGAACAGAGATTTGCGGCAATCGAAATTTTCTCGTCGAGGTAACGGGCCAGGAAGTGGCGCATTTCAGCTATCCCCATGGAGATCCGAAATCCTGCGGGCCGCGGGATGCGGAAATCGTGAAGGCCTCGGGCTTCAGATCCGGTCTCAGCACGCGAAAGGGAAGCCTCTTTGCCGATCATGGCGAGGCCCCGTTCCTTCTTCCGCGTGGATCACTCAACCCCAACCGGAATGCAGTTTCCGATCTGGCGGCCCAGAAGCGCGGAGCGCATCGGTGTCTCACGTCGCGCGGCGGTCAACCGATCATGGCCGACACAATTCAAGTAAAGGCTCGCAAAAGCCATCATTTTTAGTCAATCTTTAAGCGTTAATTATGAGTTAACACTTTGTTTGCCTCTTTCAACCTCGATATATATTTGGTTGGAAAGCATATTCTGGATTTTTGCTTGAGTCGGTCCGCTCCGCAGATCGACACAACGCGCGCAGCCCCGGGGCCGACGGGACCTTATCGGAGTTGCATCAGGCGGGTCTAAACCGGTTCCAGTCTCGAAGGGGAGATGGGCGATGAGGATGAGCAGAACGAAAGAGGATCAGGCGACACAGCAGATCTCCGTCTTTGCCCTGGTCCTGCGCGGTCTCCGGCGATGGCCGATCCTCGTTGCGAGCCTGGCGATCGCGTTGGCGCTCGCCGCAGCTTACATCGTCGTGACCGAACCGACTTACACAGCCACATCTCTGATCGAGGTTACCGGAGAGAGCGGCGATGCCATTGCTGAACGGACAGCGGGCAACACCTATCAGGCGACGGAAGTCGTTCAGACCCAGATTGAAGCGATTCGCGCTCCGCGCGTCGTCAACCTCCTGATCAAGCAGCTCTCTCCGAACGAACTCGAAAAGCTGGCGCCAGAGCGCCCTACTTTGCGCGATCGATTGCAGGTCCTCTTCGGCATGAAGCAGCGCTCGTTGAGCGAGGCTCAGAACGAGATTCGCATTAAGCAGACGATCTCTGAAGCGATTTCGGTCTCGCAAATCGGCCTCACGGCCATCGTCAGGATCGCCTTCACCTCCGAAGACCCGGAACTTGCGGCAAAGGTCGCGAACGACATAGCCGCGATTGCCGTCGAACAGGCCAAGGGCCGCGCAGCGACTGTCAACGCGGATGCGGTCTCGCCGCTATCGTTCGAGGTCCAGGGCCTTAGGGAAGAACTGCAACTCCAGCAGGAAGAGGCCCGCCGGTTCCGCGAAGACAACAATCTCTTCGGTGAAGGCGGGTCAACGGCTCTCGTCCAGCAGCTCGCCTCGCTCAACCGCAAGCTTGCCGAGGTCCGTGGTAACGAAGCCGAGATGCAATCTCGGATCGGGATGCTCAACTCTGTTTCGCCCGAAACCTCGGACGCCGCCTCGACGGTGCTGTCCTCGCCCTCCGTACAGCAGCTGAAAAGCCGCCGCTCGGCTCTCGCCGCCGAACTGAACAGTGCAAGCACAAGCCTTGGGGAGCGACACCCGCGTATCAAGCGTCTGCGATCTCAGCTCGAAGAGATCGATGCCGGCCTGCGCGCCGAAACCGACACCGTCGTTTCGTCGATGCGTCAGACGGCGTCTGCAAGCTCTGACGAACAGCGCCGCATCCTGCAATCGATCACGAAGATCGAAAACCGGATCGCCACGGCAGAACGAAATGAACTCAAGGCCTCTGAACTCGATCGTCGGGCCGATGCGACGGCGACGGTCTATTCCGAACTCCTGAAGCGCGAGACGATGCTTGAGCGCATCCAGAAGGCCGATCTCTTCGTTGCCGGTATCAGGGTCATCTCGTCCGCAGAGCCTCCGTTCGAGCCGACCCATCCGAAATCCATTCTCGTTCTCACCCTTGCTGGCACGATCGGCATCCTGGTCGGTCTCGTTCTCGTCATCGTCACCGAGCAGCTTGCGGCCGCGAGCCGTCAGCCCCGCACGGTGCCGAAGACGCCGTCAGACTCATCCAGACGCGATCACGGTTATGCCGAGGACGGTGCTCGTCTGAGACGCTCGCTTCGCGAAACCATCGCGGCGGCCGAGTGATGATCCGATGACGCTGACGCTTGCCGGATATATCCTGCTCCCTCTGACCCTGGTTCTGGCCTTCGTCGCGCCGAATTGGATCGTCTACCTCCTCATCGCATTCACGGCCTTCTCCGGCACGGCGCTCGTCAATGTGAGCGCCTTCACGTTCGGTCTCCAGCCGACCCATTGGCTGTCGGCAATCGCCGGACTTCTCTTTCTTTTCGGTGCGCTCACCATTCCACGAACCGGCCATGCTGCGACCATCAGCATTCTGCTCATCCTTTTCTTTACCTCGATCGTCCTGTCGATCTTCACGAAAGTCCTTGACAGCCAGGCCACCCTCTCCAACCTCACCCAGGCAGCGATTGCACTTGACGGGCTCCTGATCACGGCCATCGTTGCCTTCTTCGTATCGACGCCGGACCGGCTGATCACGGCGATCGACGTCTTCGTCGTCAGCGCTGTCTTCGTTGCCGCCTGGGGCCTTCTGCAGTTCGCCTCCGGCACGATCGGCTTTCAATATCCCGCATTCCTGTTCAACAATTCGATCAGCGACTCGGCTGATTTCTTCGACCAGAACATCAAGGGCGTCACGCGGATCAGTGCTGTCGCCATCGAGCCCTCGTTCTTCGCACGATATGCTGTCGCGGCCACCGGTATCGCGCTCTTCACCGCGGAAGTGGAGACGGGACGACGCAGGCTCGCCTTCTACGGCGCTGCATGTTTCATCGGGGCGACCGCCTTCCTCTCCACCTCGACCAGCGCTTACATCGGCCTTGCGGTGCTCGCCTCGCTCTGGGTGGCCTCGGACATGCGCAGGCTGATCCCTCTCCTTGCGGGCGCGGTGCTGGGCGTTGCTCTTCTCAGTATCGTCAACCCGGACTTCATCCGTACCCTCTGGTCAGTGACCGCGGGAAAGGCCTCGAGCGGCTCGTTCTACGATCGCCTCGGCACCGTCCTCGCTGCTCTGGAGAGCTTCGACCGGCAGCCTTTGTTCGGCCATGGCTGGGACGAACTGGCCTCTTACGACCTGTTCGGCGCATTGCTTTTCCACATCGGGATCGTCGGCCTTCTAAGCTTCTTCGCTCTCCTCGGCTACGCGCTCATCGGGGGACTTGGGCGCGGCACCACGCAGGACCAGCCAACTGAGCTCACCAGGCTGTCTGCCGGCTTCCGCATGACCCTTCTGGCGGTCATCGCCGTCGATGCAGTCTCCGGAATATCCTATGTCGCCGCAAATCTCTGGGTCGTTCTCGGTCTGACACTCGCGGTTCAGGGTATCGAGCGGTCGATGAGACGCCGCAACCACGCAGGCAACTGGTCACCGACACCGGGGTTCGCATGATGCCCGGCCGAGACGAACACCGGTCTTTCCGACCTCACACATCAAGTTCGGTATTTGAGCGTTTACAGCGCCGGATATCTACGTGTGGCGGTATCGCGCCGGCTGATCTTCACCTGAATTGCGTGTCGCAAAGAAAAGAGATCCAGAATGCAGGATGAAAGACGGATCAGGACCTTCACAGTTCGAGACCTTGCGCAGCTCTCGGAGCATGTCGACGCATGGGATCGGCTGGCCTGGGATGCGCCTCAGGGCCTTCCACTGCTCTTGCCCGGCTGGGTGCTGGCCTATTTCGAGCACCGGGTCACGAAGCGCGAGCGATGGTTCTGCAGCTTTGCCTATCTCGATGACGAACTCGTCGGCGTGCTCCCCGTCATCGTCAAGCCGCATCCGGTCCTCGGGCGATTGTTTCCGATTCTTCACGCGCCCTTCGACAATCTGACCAATTCTGGCGACGTCATTCTCTCAAGGGGACATGCGGCGTCTGCCCTTGCCGCCCTTCTTGAGGAAGCGCGGTGCGCAGAACCGCGACACCTCGGGCTCGCCCTTCCAGCCGCCCGAGGCAACTCACCGATCTGGCGTGCCATATCGGGTGGGGTGCCGGGCCATGTCCCGATCCGGGGCCGAACCTTTCCGTTCGACAAGATCGATCTGACTATCGGTTCCGCGGCCTATCAGAACCAGCTCGGCAGCAATCTCAGGCGGAACCTGAAACGTTACCGCAAGAAGCTCGACGCCATCGGCGAAGTAAGTGTGGAGTTCCTGACGGGCCCAGCAGCGGACGAGAGCTGGCTCCAACCCTTTCTCGAGCTCGAGAATTCCGGTTGGAAAGGCGAAGCCGGGACCTCCCTTTTGCAACGACCGAGCGAAACAGCGTTCTTCCGTTCTCTCGTTCGCAATTTCGCCCAACGCCAACGACTCGAATGGCATCTCATCAAGCTCGACGGACGCCTCATCGCGGCGGGCCTCGGTATCCGATGTGGTGGATCGCTCGTCTTGCCGCGCATTGCCTTCGACGAAGACTATTCCGCCTATCAGCCCGGTACACTGCTCACCGGCGAGGTAAACGCGGCGGCCTATGAGCGTACGGATCTGTTCGAACTCAATCATATGAGCGCGGCATCCTGGCACCGAAACTGGAACATGCCGCAGGAAGACTATGCGACACTGCATCTCGTCCGAAAGGGGGTGCCCGCAGCGCTTTTCCACCTTCCATCAGTTGCAGGCGAGATCATGCTTCACCAACACATCAAGCCGCGTATCCCACCGGACTACAAGACAAAGTTGAAACAGCGGCTGATTTCCCTCGGCCTGATGCCGGGTAAGACCTGATGCGGCGTCAGGTTGGCCCGAGCGGAAAGCGTCGCCTGCCGGCGGATCTTCAGGAGCCGAGGTCGTTAGAGCATCGACCCCTACGTCAGAAATGGCTCTGATGCTCCTCCTTTTGAATTTTGCATCGGATGTTACGAAAACCGGCTGCCACTTCTCGGTCCTATGCGTCAGCGCGGTTCGCCGAATGTGAGGAGACCCTCAAGATCGATTCACATTCGGCAGTAACGAAAGCCCATGCGGCGCTTTCGTGCATTTGAGTTCCGTCGTCGAAAAGCGAGCGAGCGGATGTCGTTCCAGACGAGGCGCGATCTGACACCAAGGAATGGTATCTCACCATGAAAAATCTGATCTCGTCCAGCACCGTCAGGAACGTTCGGGACGTCTATCGGCCGGAGCTTATCATCGTGTGGGTGATCGTCGCATTTTGTGCGGAGGGAGTCGCAATTCTGGCCTGGATCATCGCTGACGTTTGGTGACACGACGCTGGCGCGTGCAACACCCGTCATCGCTATAAGCTGCCACGACACCAGGGCTCGGCCGGGCGGTCTTGAACATAAACAAGGTGTCCGACTGATCCCGTCGGACACGTTATAGTTCTTGAAGTCGCATTCAAGATGCAGCGGCAGCTCGGTCAGATTTGAGCAAATGCTCAGAGGCTACTGCGCCCAAGCTCCCAAAGACATGGACGGTTCGGCGATCGCCTGGAATTCTAGACGAGGCGCGGACCAGGCCCGTATCAGGTACCTGCGCGAGCGTAGATGTCTTTGTGGCGAACGATGTCGTCCTCGCCGAGATAGGACCCGGTCTGCACCTCGATAAGCTCGAGGTCGATCTTGCCTGGATTCTCCAGCCGGTGAACCGAACCAAGCGGGATATAGGTGCCCTCGTTCTCGGTCATTCGTGTCACGGTCTTGTCGATGGTGACAAGCGCTGTGCCACGCACCACGATCCAGTGCTCGGAGCGGTGGTGATGGTGCTGCAGCGAGAGCTGGGCGCCGGGCTTCACCACGATTCGCTTCACCTGATGCCGGCCACCCTTGTCAAGCGAGCGGTAATTGCCCCAGGGGCGGAAGCTCTGGACGTGCTCTTCCGTGAGGCCGGGCCGTGCGGTTTTCACTTTCGCAACGAGGCTCTTCATCAGATCGCCCTTGCTGCGGTCCGCGACAAGAACCGCGTCCTCGGTCACAGCCACGACGAGGTTGGAAACCCCGGAGAGCGCGACAAAAGTGCCATTAGACCAGACGACGTTGTTCTCCGCGTCTTCGGTGACCACCGTGCCGTGAACAGCATTTCCCGCTTCGTCATGATCGAGAATCGGGTCCAACTTGTCCCAGCCGCCGATGTCCGACCAATCGAAATTCGCGGTCGCAACCGCCACCCGCTCGGCCTGCTCCATCACCGCGTAGTCGATCGACCGTTTGGCAGCTTTCTTGAAGCTCTCCGGATCGAGCCGGACAAAGTCGAGATCGGTGACCGCCGCCCTAACCGCGGCATCGACGGCAGCCATGGTTGCCGCGTCGCGCTTCTCATATTCTTCCATAAGCACGTTGGTGCGGCAAAGGAAGTTTCCGGAATTCCAAAGATAGCCTTTTGAGACGTAATCTTCAGCGGTCGCGCGGTCAGGCTTTTCGATGAAACGCTTGGCGCTCCGAACTTCGCCGGTGGACCCGGTAATTGCCTCGCCGGGTTCGATGTAGCCAAAGCCGGTGGCAGGACTCTCCGGCTTGATGCCGAAGGTCACGATATATCCGTCGCGAGCGGCATCGCACGCACCCCGAACGCTGTCACGAAAACCGTCCGCATTCTCGATGCGATGATCAGCGGCAAGCGCGAGGATCAGCGTCTCGGCACCATGCCGAGCCGCCGCAAAAGCTGCGGCAGCAGCAAGGCCGGGTCCGGAGTCTCGCCCCTCGGGCTCAAGAAGGATGGTTACGTCGACACCGATCTCCTGAGCCTGTTCGGCTGCCAAAAAGCGATGATCGTTGCTTGCAACGATAATGGGCGTTCCAAATCCCTTTGCATGAACGCGAATGAGCGTGCTCTGAAAAGGCGAGATATCGCCGAACAGGGGCAGGAATTGTTTGGGACGCGTGCGCCGCGAGGCCGGCCAGAGTCGTGTCCCTGCACCGCCACACAAGATGACCGGAGCAATGTCATTGTGCGTCAAGGCTTCGGTCACGTCGAGTCATCTCCTTCTTTT
Organism: Fulvimarina fulva; assembly: GCF_039652615.1. Lineage (NCBI taxonomy): Bacteria > Pseudomonadati > Pseudomonadota > Alphaproteobacteria > Hyphomicrobiales > Aurantimonadaceae > Fulvimarina > Fulvimarina fulva. Next base: position 592,940 of record NZ_JBDJAC010000001.1, on the reverse strand, counting down.
CGTATCCCGGTAGACATTTGCCGATTGCCGCGCCTGGCAACCTTTGAAGCTTCACGTTCGCGATCGCACTGCGGTTCAATCCGCTCGTTCTCAGGACATCGAGCGTCGATCGGGGCAGGATTTCATCTAATTCCGGCGCTGTCAGTAGTGCTTCGTCGCCAAAGAGTAAAATCTATGTCCCCATCGTCACAAAAAATCCTCGGAATGGGAGGGCGTCTTCATGGATTTGCTCGTATCCATGGTCACCCGTCGCCCGATGCCCGTATGAAGCGCGTCTCGTCGCGATTCATGCAGGAAAGCGGCGAACAGCAATGCGGAAGCTGACTGTAACACAAAACTTGATACTGCCTCGGTTGCCGCAGAGGACTTCAAATCAACCCGTGTCCGGAAGGGTCGGTACAGCACAATTTCATTCACTTTGTGTTGGCACTTCAGCGCTGACGTGCTTCCCGAAATCGGACCGTTTTGAGCTGGAATTTTCCAATTATGATCCCGTGATCGGGACGAGGAGAATTCCATGAAGAAGTCGAAGTTCACCGAGGCGCAGATCGCCTTTGTCTTGAAGCAGGCCGATGAGGGGACGGCCGTCGCCGAGGTCTGCCGGAAGGCCGGGATCTCGGACGCGGCCGTCTACAATTGGCGCAAGCGCTACGGCGGAATGACGCCGTCGGAGGTGAAGAAGCTGCGTCAGCTCAAGGAGGAAAACACGAAGCTGAAGCGGCTGGTTGCGGACCTCTCGCTAGACAAGGCGATGTTGCAGGACGTGTTTTCAAATTGAGGCAACGCAGCGCCACCGGTCCGAGCGCGTTGCCGAAACTCTAAAAGCCTCTCGCCGTCGCCAGTTGGTGAACGAGGTCCGGGAGAGCTGGAAGGTATCGGCCAGACGCGCCTGCTTTGCCCTGAAGGTCGCTCGTTCCCTCTACGCCTATAAAGCCAGGCGCGACGATCAGGCTGCTTTGAAGAAGTGGATCAAGGAAATCACCGAGACACGCGTGAGAGGAGCCTGCCCCGGACTTGATCCGGGGGCTACCGCCGTGTCCACGTTCTGCTGCGGCGCGAGGGATGGGCTGTGAACCCGAAGCGAATCTACAAGCTTTACAAGGAGATGGACCTTCAACTGCGCAACAAGGTCCCGAAGCGGCGCGTGAAGGCCCGGCTTCGAGACGACCGCACGGTGGCAACCCATGTGAACCAGACCTGGGCCATGGATTTTGTCCACGACCAGTTGGCGACGGGCCGCAAACTCCGGATCCTGACGGTCGTCGATACCTTCTCGCGCTTCTCCCCGGTGATCGATCCCCGGTTCAGCTATCGAGGCGAAGACGTCGTACAGGCACTGGAACGGATCTGTTCCAAGGTCGGCTATCCCAGAGCGATCCGGGTCGATCGGGGCTCGGAGTTCGTCTCCCGCGATCTTGACCTTTGGGCCTATCAGAAGGACGTCATCCTCGACGTCTCACGATCGGGAAAGCCGACGGATAACGCGTTCATCTTGCGTCGGGGCAATCGATTCACTGGATCGATTGCTTTTCCCTCCTCACCTTCAACGGCAAGTTCCGCGCCGAATGCCTGAACATGCGTCGCCTCGGTCGCTCGGACCGGTGGCGCTCTGTCGGCGACTTGATGAGCCTTCCGTTCAACCGCCGAGTTTTTCAACGGAATAGGCCCGACGCAGTGGTTCCCAATGCTATATTTCGATCAATAAAACAGCATAGTTACCAACGGTTTGGACTCGCTTCGGTGGTTTTTGCTACCTAATGCCGCGACGAAGCGCCAAAAGAGCCAGGTCTTTCTTCAGCCGATTACTTGTTGCCCACCCAACGACGCGTCGGGCGAACAGATCAATCACGACGGCGAGATACAGCCATACCTCACGGGTCCAGATGTGGGAGGTGTCGATACCCCACTTCTGGTTCGGCCCCGTCGCGGTGAAGTCCTGATCAAGCAGGTTCGGGGAGATAGGAAACGCATGATGGCTGTCCGTCGTTCGTTTGAAACGCCTCCTCTGTCGCGCCTTCATTTCGTTCCGGCGCATGAGCCGGGCGACACTGCGGCGGCCGACAGCATGACCGTCAGCGCGACGCTCGTGGACCATACGCGGGCTTCCGTCCGTCTCGTTCGACGTAGCGAACGCCGATCGGACGTGCACCAGCATCACGAGGCCATCGCGCTGTCGGCGTGAGGCCGGACGGGCCCTCCGGGCGTAGTAACCGCTTGGGCTGACGTCGAGGGCCTTGCAAAGACGCTGGACGGGGAAATCCTTCTTCGCCGCATCGATGAGTTCAAACCTCATCGTTCGGCCGTTCGCTCGGACCGGTGGCGCTCCGGCCTCACTCCCTCATTGGCGAAAAAAGTCGCGGCCCGATTCAGGATCTCGCGCTCCTGGCGCAGGATCTCGTTCTCACGCCGCTGCCTCTTCAGCTCCGCCGCAAGGTCCTCCTGCCGATCGGGTAGCGGAGCTTCCAATTCCTTGTCCCGACGTTTGTCGAGCCAGCGGCGCAGCGTCGACAACCCTATGCCTAGATCTTCGGCGCTCTCTTTCTGCGTCTGGCCGCTCGTCTCGACCAGACGAACGGCCTCCGCCTCAAACTCCTTGCCGAACCGGCGATGGGATCTGCCCATGAAATGCTCCTCTTTCTCTCAGAAGAGCTTTCCACTTTCCCGAAGCAAGTCCATCCATGGCCCCGAGGCACAGCCGTAAGGTTGACAGCGGAAATCGCTCATTAACGCTGGCGGGGTAATTTATTGGAGAGGGGCCCTGCGACAGCGATCCGTCGCCGGGGCCTCACAGTGCCGTTTGTGAGAGTTGCATCCCGATGATCAAACCAGTCACTGCCATCTGTCTGTCCGCATTCCTCGCAATTGCCGGATGCAAGTCAGCCGGGCTCGATGAGAATGGTTCGTCGGGTCTCTTCGGATATCCGGCCGGCATATCCGTTTCCTCCAAGGCCCAGATCGTCGAGGCGAAGACGCAGTTCCGGGCCGAAAACTACAACGCGGCCTTCGACATCTTCAAGGAAGTCCTAGAGGCCGATCCAAGCGATAGCGATGCCTGGCTCGGCTATGCGGCCTCGGCCGACAGGCTTCAGCGCTTCTCTGCCGCCGACGACGCCTATGCAAAGCTCGCGAAGCTGAAACCCGGCGATCCGACCGTCTACAACAATCTCGGCTATTCCCATCTTCTGCGCGGCAATGTGAAGCGCGCCTACGCCTATCTGGCGCAGGCCAAAGAGCTAGCCCCCGGCAGCCAGCGCATCGCCAACAACCTGCAGCTTCTGCGCTCCGGCTCAAAGTCAAAGGACAAGCGCTGATGTCGACGGTTCTCGCGGGCGAAACCGAACCAAACCGGCCGTTGGCGAAGCTCTTCTCGCTGGCCGATGCAAGAGCTGACGTCAAAATCGTCCCGCCAATCGATACCAGTATGGCTTACCCGCCGAAAGCGCCCCGGATCGTCTGGGACAATCCGGGCAGCGTCTCCGAAAACGAAGCCAGGGAAGGCGATCCACCTTCGAAATGGTCGAAGATCGTCTTGTGCCTCAATGTCGCATGCCTCACCGCGACCGTCTCGATCGGCGCGATCCTCACGGCAAGCTACCAGCCCTTGCAGACAATCGCCGCAATGAACGACAAATTGGGCGTTATCGAGGGCGCGGAGCAGCGCCTGCGCTCGGATATAACTCATTCGGCCTCCCGGACCGACGGCCTGATCCAACTTCGCATGGATCACTCCGATGCCGCCCATTTCGAGCTCTTGACGGGTCTCGGCGGCCTGCGGGACAGCGTCGCGGAAAGTTCGAGCGCCATGCGCCAGAGCGACGTGCGGGTCGAGGACCAGCTGTCGGACATGATGATGTCGCTCGCCGATCTTCAGACGGCAGTATCCTTCTCGCCGGAGACACGCAAAAGCGGACCGAAGACCATCGCGGCGGTCCTTTCGTCGGGTGAAGGAGAACCTGTTCGCGTTCCTGCTCCGACCCGGTCGCCCGGCGCCTCACGACAGGCGTCCTCGAAGTTCGAGAGGCATGAAATGCCCGATGGTTCCGTAGCTTACCGGCGAATCCAGTGACGCTGGAGAGCCGAGGCGTTGAGCATCGGTTAACCCAAATACGTAATGATCACTTCTTAGATGGAATGAAATATCCGCGCCAGGTGAACCGACAAAACACCCGCGCAGAGTAATGAAGGTTGGCTGAATGACCGGGCGTCCCATCTTGGCGATGGCGAAACGAGTAAAGACAGGTTCGCCGGTTTTTGCGTCGGCGATCGGATTGTTCTTCGCCCTTGCCGCAATCGCGACGATGGCCGGGACGTTTTCCGCTCAGGCCCAGCAGCGATCCATCAGCATCGGCAACGGCACCGTGTCGAATATCGTGGTGCGGCCCGGCTCCACACTGACGATCGCAACGAGCCAGCCTTTCGCCAATCTCGTCGTCGGCGATGTCGCGATCGCGGATGTCGTGCCGTTGTCGGATCGCACATTCTACGTCCAGGCGATCGGTCAGGGCACCACGAACATCTCGATCTACGACGGTGGAGACCGACTTCTCGGCGTCGTCGATACGCGCGTTCAGCTCGATCTCGGGGATGTGGCGAACGCTGTGAGGGCGGCGGTTCCCGGCGGCAATGTCCGTGTCACGAATTTCAACGACCGCATTCATCTGAGCGGCACCGTGAAGAGCGCGCCGGATGTGGTGCGTGTCGTCGAAGTCGCCCAGCAATATTCCTCGGAGCCGGTGATCAACGCCATCTCGGTCAGCGACGCGCAGCAGGTCTCCCTCGAAGTCAGGGTTCTGGAAGCACGGCGCACGGCGGGCCGTGACCTCGGCATCAACTTTCGCGGAACCGGCGGTACGAGTATCGGAGTGGCGGGATCGCGTCTCACGCTGAACGCCAACGACCTGGGTAACCCGCAAGCCTTTCTGCAGAGCAATTCCAGTCGCAATTCTCAAGGAACGCCTTTCGGCTCCATGATCGCGCAGGTGCTGGAAAGCGCAGGCGTGCGCGTCGACGTCGTCATCAATGCCCTTGAGAAGAAAGGGCTCGTCCGCCGGCTTGCCCAGCCGAACCTCACCACCGTCAGCGGCGAGAATGCGAGTTTTCATGCCGGCGGCGAAGTTCCGATCCAAGCGGCCGTGACGGGCATCGGCGGGACGGCAGCCACGGAGACAGACTACCGCCCCTATGGTGTCAGGCTGGAATTCCTGCCGACGGTACTCGACCATGGGCTGGTCAACCTCCGGGTGACGACCGAAGTCAGCGAGATCGACCCGTCCATTATAGTCAACGGCAATCCGGGCTTCACCTCCCGCAAGGCCCAGACGGTGATCGAACTGAGAGACGGCCAGAGCTTTGCGCTTGCCGGCCTCCTGCAGACCGTCAATTCGCGCACGGTGGAGCAGCTTCCGTGGATCGGAAACGTGCCGATCCTCGGCTCGCTCTTTCGCTCCGTCAGTTTCCAGAAGCAGGAGACCGATCTCGTTATCGTCGTGACGCCGCGCATCGTGCGCCCGGCTCCTGCCGGCCAGCGGCTGGCTTCGCCGCTCGACATGACGAGGCCTTCGAACGATCTCGAGCTTTTCGGCCTCGGTCTTCTGGAGGTGGACAGGACGATCATCGGCTCCATCCAGCGGGGCGATGGTGTCGCCGGGCCCTTCGGCCACTTCATCGATTTTCAGGAGGGCGCAGTCAATGCCGAGAGCTATCGCTAGGCTTCTACTCGTCCTTCCCGTCTTCACCGTCGCGGGCTGCACGACGGATTATTTCAACACGAGCGACGGTATTTATGCGGGCGCGGGCTACGCGATGCAGCATAATCTCGCCGTCCATCGTGCCGATCCCTATCCGCAATATGGTGCGGCGACCGGCATCTGGACCGACGGCAAGCGCGCGGCGGAAACGATGCGCAAGCATCGCGGGGGATCGGCGGCTCCGGTCTATCCGGTCGCCGCGCCCCCTCTTTCAAAGACCTGACGCCCCCATGCGTTTCCGATGCCAAGCTTCGGAGTGAAAAGCCGTTTTTCTCATTAACCGGCTTGCAATGACGGTCCGGTAGGCTTTGCCGCTTCAGGACCCCGCTCCTTGATGGCGGGCGCTTCTTTGGAAGGTGGAGGCCATGCTTCGTTATCTCATTCTGGCTGCGGCCGTCTCCTCGGGAGGTGCCGCCGCCTGGCTCACCGTCGATGGCGGTCGAACGCCCGAGATGACCAAACCCGTCGTCGAAACACCCATCGCGATGACGGATGTCCTCGTCGCGGCCGCCGATATCGTGGAAGGTGGCCGGCTGTCCGCCGAGAAGCTGCGCTGGCAGCCCTGGCCAGAAGCCAGCGTCAAAGACGACTTCATCACGCGAACGGCAAGCCCGAACGCCATGAGCGATCTCGAAGGATCGCTGGTGCGCAGACCGCTTCGCGAAACCGATCCCATCATCGAAGCAAAGCTCGCCCCGAAGAGCAGCGGCTATATGTCCGCGCTTCTTCCGGCCGGCAAACGGGCCGTCGCCGTGAAGGTTTCGGCCGAAAGCAGCGCCGGCGGCTTCGTCTTGCCAAACGACCGGGTCGACGTCATCCATACGATCACCCGATCCGTAGGCGACGTAGGCGCTTCGACGGAAAGCCGTGTCATCTTGAACAATGTGCGTGTTCTGGCGGTCGATCAGAGCCAGATGGACGGCAATGACGATGCGGCGCAGAAAAGCGTCATCGGCCAGACCGCTACGCTCGAACTCGATATCGCCCAGGTACGGACGATCACGGCCGCCCAGGCGACCGGCTCCCTGACACTGGCGCTGCGCTCGATCGCGGATGTCGCGGAAGCAACGCCGCTTCTGACGCCGGAAGACCCGGCCAGCGCCGCGGTCGGGACCCGAAAGCGGAAACAGCTCGTCGTCACCGTCACCCGAAACGGGAAGCCGGAAACCGTTGAAGTGAAGCGCCATACCCGCGTTTCCGGACAGAGGATCAACTGACCGATGCTCGACAGTGACCGGATGATGGTTGAAGGCGAAGGCATCGGTGCGAACGGTGCGTCCGGCGAGGTCATAAAAGCTGATGTCGGGAACCGCCCGGCGATCGAGCCGATCCTGACGCCCCGCATCGACATTGCCGTCTTCGCCGAACATCCGTCGGTCCGCGAGGCTGCGGAAACCCTCAAGGCCGACCGGCGCATGCGGCGCGCGAAGCTGGAGGTTTTTCCTGGCGCACTGCCGGTCGCGATTGAGCATTACAAGTCCACTCGGACGCCAGACCTGATCATCGTCGAGGCGCCGGCCGACGAAACGAACCTGTTCGAAGGGCTCACCGCGCTCGCCGAAGAATGTCTGCAGAGCACCAAAGTCATTGTTGTCGGGCAGCGCAACGACATCGCCTTGTATCGCGATCTCATCGATTTTGGCGTCGGAGAATATCTCGCTTGTCCCATCGACAGTCTGAGCCTTCTTTCGGCGATCGGCCGCCTTTATCGAAGCCAGGCCAGCCGGACGCTCGGCAAGGTGTTCGCCTTTCTCGGCGCACGCGGAGGCGCCGGGTCGTCCACTCTGGCGCACAATGTGGCTTGGTCGCTCGCGACGGATCATAAGAAAGACGTGCTTCTGATCGATCTCGACCTGCCTTTCGGAACGTCCGGCCTTGACTTCAACCTGTCCCCGCCCGCCGGGATCGCCGATGCATTGCTCGAGATATCCAAGCTCGACGAGGCGCGCCTCGAGCGAATGGTTGCGAGGAAGGGCGAGCGTCTTTCGATCCTTGCCCCGCCGCTAGCGATGGATGCGGATCTCGAACTCAATGGCGAAAACTTGGAAAAGCTGATCCAGACAGCCCGAAAAGCGTCTCAGGTCACAATTCTCGATCTGCCTCATACCTGGGCGCCATGGATGCGGGAGCTTCTTCTGGAAAGTGACGAGATCGTCGTGACCGCGGTTCCAGATCTCGCCAACATGCGCAATTTCAAGAAGCTCGCCGACTACCTCAAGACGTCCCGGCCAAACGACCGGCCGACGCGGCTCGTTCTCAACCAGATTGGTCTGCCGAAGCGGCCCGAAATCAAGCCAGCGGACTTCGCAAAGGCAACGGGCGCGAACCTTGAGATGGAGATCGCCTATAACGGCATTCTCTTCGGGCGCGCCGCCAATAACGGGCAGATGCTTTCTGAGACCACTCACAATGTGCAATGCGCAAGGGCGATCGGCGCGTTCGCCGACCGGCTGGTGAGCGGCGATACAAGCCCGGTAAAGAAAGCCGGTGCCTCGCCGCTCGCCCGGATTTTCAAGCGAGCCGGATGAATGTCGCGCTCGCGCCACGCCCCCCTTCCGCGACCGGCCAAGATCCTTTGGCCCGACCCGCTGGTGTTGCGAACGGCATTTGCCGATTTGCGCTCTCGGATGGATGGCGTCGCGGCGGTCGAATTCTCGCTTGTTCTGCCATTTCTCGTCTTCGCTCTCCTGGCAATGATCGATACCGGGCTCATGATTACCGAAAAGCTCGCTGTCGATCAGATCCTGCGCTCAGGCGCCCAGATCGCGATGACCGATCCCGGCCCTCAGGCGGTTTATGACCGGATCGGGGCAACCGCCGGAACCGACTATGGCGTCGTCCCTTCTCCGCAGGCTGCGACGGTCGATCAGATATCCCTTTCGGTGACGCGGTATTTCGCCTGCCTGGAGGCGCCGAATGTCGACGTCGCCGCCGGCACCACCTGCGAGGGCTCGAACCCGACCGCTGCGTTTTACCGCGCGGTGGCAGTCAAACCCTTCGACGCGATCATCTTGAAGAACATCGACGTGAACTCGGTCATTCAGGTGCAGGTCCGATGATCTGGAGGCGCTTTGGATCGGATGGAAGCGGGGCGACAGCCGTCGAATTTGCGTTGATCAGCTTTCCGCTGATGCTGACGTTTCTCGGCTGCTTCGAATTTGCCCGCGCGCTTCAGGCGAACAACAATCTGAGCTACGCGGCCGGCAGGGCCAGCCGTGCGATCCTGACGAACAATGCCATCTCGGAGGCCGATCTGACGCAGACGATCCGGGCCGCCTTCGTCGGGGGTAATCCGGACAGCTTGCAGATCGCCTACGGTACGGAAGTGACCGATGGCGTCACCTTTCGCACGATGACACTCAGCTATTCCTTCGAATTCGTCGCGACGGCGGTTTCCGACACCCCGATTACCCTCAGCGTCTCGCGGCGCGTGCCCACGGAATAGGCCAGGAAGCGAAACCGGTCGTTCACCCTGCTCCTATGACACAACAGTCGCTTGGCTATCATTCGGCACTCTCGGCAAGAACAATTCAAATTGAAAATATCGTCTTTATCCAACCGAAACAGCGCTCTCCTACCATCGGCATAAGTCAAGCCGGCGACGGGCACTCGGGTTACCGACCCAGAGGTGGCGCGCCAGCCCATCGGGTCGAACCGCACAATCGCCGTGGGGTAGCGAGGAGAAGAAGGCAATGTTCGGCAAGAAGCTGGAGCAGGATTTCTCCCTCGCCGAAAAGCCTGCCGATCACCAGTCGGCGACAGCGATCGAGAAGATGTCCGCCAGCCAACCGGCGGCCAGTCTCCAGGCGCTTCAAACCGCCAAGAGCGGCTCGGTCGAGCGGCGCCGCGAACTCAAATCGCAGATATTCGACGCCCTGGTCGATGCGATCGACGTTTCGCTGATTTCGACGATCGAACCGGAAGAAGCGCGCCAGGAAATCATCGCCGTCGTCAACGAGATCATCACAGCCAAGAAGCTGCAGATCTCCGTCGCCGACCAGGACGCGCTGGTCGCAGAAATCTGCGACGACGTTCTCGGCTACGGCCCACTGGAACAGCTTCTCGCGCGAGATGACATCGCCGATATCATGGTCAATGGGTGCGAGCCGATCTTCATCGAGGTGGGCGGCAAGGTCCAGAAGACGGATATCCGCTTTCATTCCAACGAACAGCTCCTGAATGTCTGCCAGCGTATCGTCTCAAAGGTCGGACGACGGATCGACGAGTCGAGCCCGATCTGCGACGCACGCCTTGCCGACGGAAGCCGCGTCAACGTCATCGCCTCGCCGCTGTCGATCCACGGGCCGAGCCTGACGATCCGAAAGTTCAAGAAGGACAAGCTGACCCTCGACCAGCTGGTCAAGTTCGGAGCGATCTCCCCGGAAGGCGCGACCATTCTCGAAATCATCGGCCGGGTGCGCTGCAACGTCGTGATTTCCGGCGGTACGGGCTCCGGCAAGACGACGCTTCTCAACTGTCTGACCAAATATATCGATCACGACGAACGCATCATCACCTGTGAGGATTCGGCCGAACTCCAGCTCCAGCAGGAGCACGTCGTCAGCCTCGAAACCCGCCCGCCCAATATCGAGGGCGAAGGTGAAATCACCATGCGGGCGCTGGTCAAGAACTGCCTGCGCATGCGCCCCGAGCGGATTATCGTCGGCGAGGTGCGCGGTCCAGAGGTCTTCGATCTCCTCCAGGCGATGAACACCGGCCACGACGGCTCCATGGGGACGATCCACTCCAACTCGCCCCGCGAATGCCTGAAACGCATGGAATCCATGATCGCGATGGGCGGCTTCACCCTGCCGGCCGCGACCGTTCGCGAGATCATCGTCGGTTCGGTCGACGTCATCATTCAGGCAAGTCGCCTGCGCGACGGCTCGCGGCGCATCACCCACATCACCGAAGTGCTCGGCATGGAGGGCGAGGTCATCATCACGCAGGACCTCTTCGTTTACGAGATGACCGGCGAAAGCCCCGACGGCAAGGTTCTCGGCCACCATCGTTCCACCGGCATCGGTCGCCCCGCATTCTGGGAGCGCGCCCGCTATTTCGGCGAGGAAAAGCGCCTTGCCGCGGCCCTCGACGCGGCCGAACGCCGTGAGATCGCGGCATGATCGCCGAACTCGATCCCGCGCTCCAGAGAGTTCTCATCTTCACGCTGACGACGGCGAGCGTGACCGGCATCGCCTTCACGCTGCTCGCCGGACGCCTCTCGTCTAGCAAGAGCTACGACGAGCGCTTCGCCTCAATCGCCGGCGCAGCCACAAACGCGAAAGTATCGACATCCCATGGCAGCGATGGCTCGCGCCGCAAGCGGTCCGTCGAGGCAACGCTCAAGGAGGCGGAGGAGAAGCACAAGGCGGCTTTGGCGAAGACAACCGATCGGCCAAGCCTCGTGCAGCGGATGCGGCAAGCCGATATCGCCTGGTCCAAGTCGACCTATTTCGCCGTCAGTCTCGGTGTCGCGATCACTGCCTTCGCCCTGTGTCTGATCTTCTCTTTCGCCTGGTATGCGAGCCTCGGCTTCAGCTTTGCGGCAGGCCTTCTCCTGCCCCACCTCTTCGTCAGCTTCAAACGAACCCGCCGGCTGCGGAAGTTCGCGGATCTCTTTCCGACCGCCGTCGACGTTGTGGTGCGGGGCATCAAATCCGGCCTGCCCCTGCCAGACTGCCTTCGCATCATCGCGACGGAAATAGAGGAGCCGGTGCGCAGTGAATTCAAGACCGTCGTCGAGGACCAGACGATCGGTGTGCCGATCGAGGAGGCCCTGAAACGGCTGGTCCAACGTGTACCGCTTTCCGAGACCAACTTCTTCGCCATCGTCATCGGCGTACAGGCGCGAACGGGCGGCAGTCTGGCCGAGGCGCTCGGCAATCTGTCCAAGGTGCTGCGCGAACGCAAGAAGATGTCTGCGAAGGTCCAGTCGATGAGCCAAGAGGCAAAGACATCCGGCGCGATCATCGGTGCCATGCCGGTACTTGTCGGTCTGCTCGTCTATTTCAGCAACCCGGAATTCATCTCGGTGCTCGGCACGACGACCGTCGGCAACATCATCCTCTTCGGCTGCGCCATCTGGATGCTGATCGGCATCTTCGTGATGAAAACAATGATCAATTTCGACTTCTAGGGAGAATTGCTTGTCGTGAATGTTCTCTCCAACCTAGCCGACGACACCGAAGCCCTGACGTCGGTTCTGGCCGCCTTCGCTACCATGCTTGCGATCGTGGTCGTCGCCTGGCCCTATCTCGCGCCGGGCGACAATCTGAAGGCGCGCATGAAGCTCGTCGCCGACGAGCGCGAGGAGATCCGCGTCCGCGAACGCTCTAGGCTCGGCGAGCGCAGGGAAGGACTTCTCCTCGCCGAACCGCGCAAGCTCTACCAGCTGATCGTCGACCGGCTGAACCTCTCGGTGAAGGCCGAAAACGGCAAGACGGTCCAGGCCTTGCGGGTCGCCGGCTATCGCGGTCGCGGCCCGATCATCAAGTTTCTCGCAGCTCAGGTGATCTTCGCCGTCGTCGCTTTGGTTCTCTCCCTCTTCTACGCATCGTTGGCGATCGACCTGCCATTGATCGGAGACATCGCAATCGCGCTTGCGACGGCCCTGTTCGGCTTCAAGCTTCCGGCGATCCTCGTCGCCAACAAGGCGAAGAAGCGGCAGATATCGATCCGCCGGGCCTGGCCGGAGGCGCTCGACCTCATGCTGATCTGCGTCGAATCCGGCATGAGCATCGAGGCAGCGTTTCGGAAGGTGTCCGACGAAATCGGCAGCCAGTCCGTTCCCTTGTCGGAGGAGCTCAATCTCACGACCGCGGAGCTTTCCTATCTCCCGGACAGACGCAAGGCGCTCGAAAATCTCGCGCTCAGGACGGATCTCGAAGGCGTGCGAGCGGTCGTGACGGCCCTTGGGCAGGCCGAAAAATACGGCACGCCGATCGGACACGCGATCCGCGTCCTCGCCCAGGAGAATCGAGACATGCGCATGGCGGCGGCGGAAAAGAAGGCCGCCGCTCTGCCGCCGAAGCTGACGGTGCCGATGATCGTGTTCTTCCTTCCGGTGCTTTTCGTCGTCATCATTTCGCCGGTGGTCATCAGGGTCGTCGCGCTATGAGCGTTGCAGCTGCAGCATCGATAGCCTGCCGCCTGGTCCGCCGGTTTCGAGGCGAGGACGGGGGCTCCACCTCGGTCATCACGGCTGTCCTCGTGCCCATGCTGGTCGCGGGCATCGGCTTCGGTGTCGAGACCGGGCTGTGGTACGCCGAGCAGCGCGGGCTCCAGCATGCCGCCGACGTCGCCGTTCACGCGGCAGCGCTTCGCAAGAATTCCGGCGCCGACGCCGAGTCCATGCGCGCTGCCGCAGGTTACATCGCGGCACAGACCGGGTTCCCGATCGCGGACAACGCCCTGCTTCTCAACGCCCCGGCGGCGACCGGCCCCAATGCCGGCGATCCGAGTACCGTGGAGCTCAGGGTTTCGACGACCCAGACCCGGCTGTTCTCAGCCATTCTCGACGCCGACCCGATCGTTCTCAATGCCCGTGCGGTGGCGAGGATCGAGCAGCAATCGAACGCCTGCATTCTCGCTCTCGCAAAGACGGCTCCCGGCGCCGTCAGCGTGGGCGGATCGACCGATGTTGCACTTGAGGGATGCGATATCGCCTCCAATTCGAACGCGTCGGACTCGATCAACATGTTCGGCGAGGCGTTGCTCTCGACCGGCTGCATGCAGACCGTCGGACGGGCCGCGACCACGACCAATCTGACCCTGACCGATTGTCCGAAAGTGCGTGAAGAGGCAGCGCCGGTCTCCGATCCCTACAGGAGCGTTGCCGAGCCGGCGGCCCAAGGAACCTGCTCGAACGCCAAGGTCGGCAAGCCCAACCGCTCGACGACGCTCATCCCGACGGAAAACCATCCAAGCGGCCTCAAGGTCATGCGATTCTGCAGTGGGCTTTCTCTTGGTGGCCCGGTTACGCTGGAGCCCGGCCTTTATATTGTAGAAAACGGCGATGTCACGATGAGTGGTGGCGCAAGCATTACGGGCACGGGCGTCACCATCTACTTGACGAAGAACGCGTCCATGAAGCTGTCGGGCAATGGCGAGATCAACCTGTCCGCGCCGACCAGCGGTCCCTATTCAGGCCTCCTGTTCTTCGGCGGGCGCGATCAGACCGGCGTCGGACACAAGATCGCCGGCACGACTGGATCGGTGATCCAGGGGGCGGTCTACCTTCCGGCCTCCGACGTCGAATATCGCGGAAACTCCGCCCATAGCGATGCCTGCACCCAGATCATCGCGAACACGATCGACTTCAACGGCAATTCGAGCCTCGGTGCCAAATGCGAAGCAGCCGGTGGCCGTAACATCGTCTCGATGGCGGCGATCACGATCATCGAATAGCAACTGTGTTTCTGTCAGCGGGCATGTTGCCATACTGTCCCCATGACCTTGTCGACGTACTTTTATTTCAGAATATCCGCACTGTCGACAATCAGCGGATTGCCTTCGGAGCCTTTGGCGATCTCACGTCCGATGTTGACCAGACCGCGCCATCCCTCGAATGCAGCGTCCTGCTCTGGATTCGGGCGGGGGCCTCGCCAGTGATGAAGGAGTGATTCGCCTTCAGCCATCCGCGCATCTCGACCATTCCTCTTCCGGGGTTTCTCCGGAAAAGGTCGGCGTCCTGTCCTCAACTTGCCCGCCGTCCTCATCTTTGCCTTCAGCCAACCGTCTGCCATTCAGTTCCTCGAACCGCCACCGTGCATGAGCTGCAAGGAGGTCGGCTTTCCGCCGTGCCTCGCGCGCCGAACAGGCGCCGAGACTGATCCAGATCGACGGCCTCGCGCGACCGCCACCCAGATCCTTCAGGAGACGGATCTGAAAGAGATAGATCGTCCCGGACCGGACGAGATAGGGACCCGCCCCGCGTCGATTGACGTCCGATGCGCTCCGCTTCGATGATCCGCCACGCGATACACGGCACGATACACCGGACCATATACCAGCGAAGATTGACACTCTCACACTCCCGAAACGGGTGTGTCGACCGGGTCAAACGCCTGGACAAGCGGGGTTTTAAATAGCGGAGAGTGGAAAACTCATGGCGGAGAGGGGGGGATTCGAACCCCCGATACGCTATTAACGTATGCCGCATTTCGAGTGCGGTGCATTCGACCACTCTGCCACCTCTCCGCGAGGCGTTCCTTTCGGAAACGATCGGCTTTTCCTGAAATGCGCCGGATCGGAGTGATCCGAGGCGAGACCAGAAAAATCCGTGGTCGCTGGGCCCTGGTTCGGGCGCATGCAGGCTCCTTAACAACAGGAGCGGCCCAATGACAAGCGGTCAAACGCGTTGCCGCAAAATTTCAATCATGGATTTCTACGTTCCCGGCGACAGACCGCTCGGAAATCATCCGCAAGAGGCCCTGTCAGTCTCGCGATCAGCCGTATGAAAACATACTTTGGGATCGCTTCACGACCCGCGATTCCGAAACCGCCCATGCGCCGCGCCGGTCGGTTCCAAGTGGCCCACCCCAATCGCCCGTTGCCGCGGCAACCATGTTTCCCCAAGCTTGTGTGCGAGAAAAGAGGGTTTTGTGCGCCGTTTCTTTTAAAATCGCAACGTGCAAAGCGATCGGTTGTTTGTCTGGGCATAACGATTTCAGCCTGAATACTGGCCTTGACCTACCCGTTTGGTGACAATCGATTGCCCCTTGGGCTTTCTCGTCTCAAAGCCGTTTCCTTCGCCCGGGATTTGCCCATAACATTACTGAGTTGCCATATCGTGTGGCTCAGGGAGGTGATGAATGAGCGATGTAAAATCCGATATCGAAATTGCGCGCGCTGCAAAAAAGAAGCCGATCCAGGAAATCGGCGCAAAGCTCTCAATTCCGGCAGAACACCTCCTTCCATACGGGCACGACAAGGCGAAGGTCACCGCCGAATTCATCAAGAGCCTGGAGAACAAGCCCGATGGCAACCTCATCCTCGTCACGGCCGTCAATCCGACGCCTGCCGGTGAGGGAAAGACCACGACGACGGTCGGTCTCGGCGACGGCCTGAACGCCATCGGCAAGAAGGCGACGATCTGCATCCGCGAAGCCTCGCTCGGGCCGAATTTCGGCATCAAGGGTGGTGCGGCAGGCGGCGGTCTCGCCCAGATCGTTCCCATGGAGGACATGAACCTCCACTTCACGGGCGACATTCACGCCATTGGCACAGCCCACAATCTTCTGTCGGCGATGATCGACAATCACATCTATCACGACAATGAACAGGACATTGATTCGCGCCGCGTGACCTGGCCGCGGGTGATGGACATGAATGACCGCTCCCTGCGCCATATTGCGATTGCGCTGGGCGGTGTCAGCAACGGGTTTGCCCGTGAAGACCGGTTCGACATCACCGTCGCCTCTGAAGTGATGGCCATTCTCTGCCTCGCCACCGATCTCGCCGATCTTCAGGCGCGCCTCGGCAAGATTATCATTGGTCAGCGCCGCGACAAATCGCCGGTCACGGTGAAGGACATCAAGGCGGAAGGCGCGATGGCGGTTCTCCTCAAGGACGCCATCCAGCCCAATCTCGTTCAAACGCTCGAGAACAACCCTGCTTTCGTGCATGGCGGTCCCTTCGCAAACATCGCCCATGGCTGCAATTCCGTGATCGCGACCAAGACGGCTCTCAAACTGTCGGACTACGTCGTGACCGAAGCCGGCTTCGGGGCCGATCTCGGCGCCGAGAAATTCCTCGACATCAAGTGCCGTAAGGCCGGCCTCAACCCGAAGGCCGTGGTGCTCGTCGCAACGGTTCGCGCCCTCAAGATGAACGGCGGTGTTGCCAAAGACGACCTTGGAACCGAGAACGTCGAAGCTGTCAAAAGTGGATGCGCGAATCTCGGCAGGCATATCGAAAATCTCAAGAAGTTCGGTGTCCCGGTGATCGTGGCGATCAACCACTTCATCAAGGACACCGAAGCCGAGCTGCAGGCTGTGGTCGACTTTGCCAAGCAGACCGGCGCCGAGGATGCGATCGTCGCAAAACACTGGGCCGAGGGCTCAAAGGGTGTGACAGAACTCGCGGCCAAGGTGGCCGAGGTCTGCGAAAGCGGTAAATCCGAATACAAGCCGCTGTACCCCGACGAGATGGGGCTTGTGGAGAAGATCGAGACCGTTGCCAGGGAAGTCTATCGGGCGGACGGAATCGATGCCGACGATAAAATCCTTGCCCAGCTGAAAGACTGGGAAGACCAAGGCTTCGGCAACCTGCCGGTGTGTATGGCGAAGACCCAGTATTCCTTCTCGACAGACCCCGCCAAGCGCGGAGCGCCAACAGGCTTCAGGATCCCGATCCGGGAAGTCCGGCTGTCGGCCGGAGCAGGGTTTGTCGTGGTGATCTGCGGCGCCGTGATGACGATGCCCGGCCTGCCCCGGACGCCTGCTGCCGAATCGATCCGCCTCAACGATCAAGGCCAGATCGAAGGTCTGTTCTGACGGATTCCGGCGCTACCGGGACGCTCCGTCTTGACCGCCGGACAATTGAATTGACCCAGAGGTCAATTCTCGTCCGACGATTGGCTCAGGCGCCTATCGGGCTCCCGGCAGTCTTCTGAAACCGTTGGTTTCAAAGGCCCCTCGGTATGATCACCCCGGTGTTTCGAGCCAAAACCGCAAACAAATGATCGCCAGGACTTTTCTCGAAGGTCCGGGCGATCCTGTGAGTGAGCCATCGCTGCGGCGGATGGCGTGCCAATCTCTGACGGACTGCGCCGAGCACAATTCGAGAATCGACGTCAGTTCACCGGTGTCAGGAGCGGCTTGCCCGCTAGAAAAGCCTTAATATTGTCCCGCTGGAGCTTGCCCATATCGGCCCGAGTCTCGACCGTCGCGGAGGCATGATGCGGCTGAAGAACGACATTTTCCAGCTCGTATAACCGCTTGTCTGCATGTGGTTCGTTGCGAAAGACATCAAGGCAGGCGCCGCCCAGGCGACCGTCCTGCAGGGCCTCGATCATTGCGTCTTCGTCGATCGTCGATCCCCGCGAAATATTCACCAGAACACCGCGAGGTCCCAGCGCCTCGATCATATCCTTCGACACGAAGTCTTCTGTTTCCGATCCCCCGACGAGCGCGATGACCGCGAAGTCCACGGCGCGCATCAGGTCGAGGGCGTTGTCATGGTAGGTCCAGCCGCTCGGCACGTCCTTGGAATTCCGGGACCAGTAGTGAATTTCCATCTTGAAGGCGGCAAATCGATCGGCAATCTCGCGACCAATCCGTCCGAGGCCGACGATGCCGATCTTCTGCCCGCTCATCTTGCGCTGAAGAGGAAAGGCTTCCTTGCGGTCCCATGCACCGGAGCGCACATGGCGGTCGGCATGCGGCACGGATCGCAGATGCGCGAGAAGCATCGCAACGGCGTGGTCGGCAACGTCGTCGGACAGAACGTCCGGCGTGTTCGTGACCTTGATATTGCGTGCGGACGCCGCGTCGACGTTGATGGCATCATAGCCAACGCCGTAATTGGCGATCAGTCCAAGATTGGGGAATTCGTCCATCAATGCGCCGTCAAACGCGTGATGGCCGAGATATGCGATTGCGTGGACATCGCGCCGGGCCGCCTCGTCCAGTTCGGCTGCGTCCTTCATGGACCGCAAGAAAATCCAGCCCTCGTTTTCAATCGCGGTTTTGCTGATTGGATCATAACGGCCGACTGCCAGCACATTGCCCATAATGTCCCTCCCTCTGCCTTATAGTTACGGAGCCGCGACGATACGCGCGGCCGCTCCCGCAGACATGAGGCGAAAACCGCCAATGTAAACAGATGGCTTGTTACCCAAGGCCTGATCGCGTCGGAAGTGTAAGCGTAGCGCCTATGATCAGGCCCCGGCGCGCTGCTCGGCAAGCTCTTTCAGGTCAGCCGCCTTCAGTTCGACGGATTCGCCGCAGCCACAGGCAGAGGTCTGGTTCGGATTGTTGAAGACGAACCCCGAACGCAGGACCGTTTCCTCATAATCCATCTCGGTTCCAAGCAGGAAAAGAACGGCTTCTGGAGCAATGAAAACCCGTGCGCCGTTCTTTTCGACCGAGTCTTCGTTGGCCTTGGCCTCGGTCGCGAGATCGACCGTGTACTCCATGCCAGCGCAGCCGCCCTTCTTGACGCCGATGCGCACACCCAGAGCGCCCTCGCCCTGGGCTTGAAGTATGGCGTTGACGCGCTCGGCAGCGGCGTCAGTCATCGAGAGTACCTGAAAACGGCCCATTGCTTCGGTCCTTTCTCCGGCAGCTTAGCCGGACAGTCTCGCATCGGGTGTCCGTTCGACCGGTCAGAACCAGCCGACGGCGACCTGCGCCTCTTCGCTCATCCGCTCAGGCGTCCACGGCGGATCGAACACGATTTCGACCTTCACCTGCCCGACACCATCGACGGAAGCGACGGCATTCTCCACCCATATGGGCATTTCACCCGCAACAGGGCAACCGGGCGCGGTGAGTGTCATCTCGATATCGATGTCGCGGCTGTCGTCGATATCGACTTTGTATATCAGGCCGAGTTCATAGATATCGGCCGGAATCTCCGGGTCGTAGACCGTCTTGAGGGCGCCGATGATATCGTCGGTGAGCCGCGTCAGCTCTTCCGGCGGGATTGCCGACTTGGTGGCAGCCTCGCCCTGCGCCATCGCGACATTGGCGGCGGCGGTATCGTCCTCGGCTATCTGCGGCTTGGTCTCGTTCTCTTCGGTCATCAAAGCTCCTCAGGCGAAGAACCGGCGCGCTTTTTCGAGCGCCTCGGCCAATTTATCCACTTCCGCCATGGTGTTGTACATCCCGAAGGATGCCCGGCATGTGGACGTGGTGCCGAACCGGTTCAAGAGCGGCTGGGCGCAGTGCGTTCCCGCGCGCACCGCAATCCCCTCACGATCGATAACCATGGAAATGTCGTGAGCGTGTATTCCTTGCATGTCGAAGGAAACGATCGCGCCCTTCCCGGGTGCCTCGCCATAGATGCGCAGCGAGTTGATCTGCTTCAGGCGCTGATGGGCGTAAGCGCCGAGTTCCGCCTCATGCCGTGCGATCGCCTCGCGGCCAATCCCGTCCATATATT
Organism: Fulvimarina fulva; assembly: GCF_039652615.1. Lineage (NCBI taxonomy): Bacteria > Pseudomonadati > Pseudomonadota > Alphaproteobacteria > Hyphomicrobiales > Aurantimonadaceae > Fulvimarina > Fulvimarina fulva. The sequence continues at coordinate 573,087 of NZ_JBDJAC010000001.1, read as the reverse complement.
GAAGCGCGGCGCCAAGTCCGATGGCCTGAACGATGGGCGGCGTGCCCGCCTCGAAGCGATGGGGAGGCGCGTTATAGGATACGCCCTCCTCCGTCACTTCCACGATCATCTCGCCGCCTCCCATGAAGGGCTGCATCCGCTCCAGCATCTCGCGCTTGCCGTAGAGAACGCCGATGCCGGAAGGTCCATAAACCTTATGTCCGGTGAAGGCGTACCAGTCGCAGCCGATATCGGTCACATCCACAGGAAGATGCACCGCGCCCTGGCTACCGTCGACCAGAACAGGAATGTTATTCGAATGGGCGAGCTTGGTGACGGCCTTCACGTCGACGACCGTGCCAAGGACGTTCGACATATGGGTCGTCGCGATGAGTTTGGTACGAGGGGTGATCGCCTTCTCGAATGCTTCGACGGTGATCGATCCATCGTCCTCGACCGGTACAAAGACGAGCTTTGCCCCCTTGCGCTCGCGCAGGAAATGCCAGGGCACGATGTTGGAATGGTGCTCGGCTTGGGTGAGCACGATCTCGTCGCCCTCGCCGATCTCCTGCATTCCGTAGCCATAGGCGACAAGATTGATCGCCTCGGTCGCCGAACGGGTGAAAACGATCTCCTCGCTCGACTGCGCGTTCAGAAAGCTGCGCACGGTTTCGCGCGACGCCTCATAGGCATCGGTCGCGGCGTTAGATAGGAAATGGAGGCCGCGATGAACGTTGGCATATTCGTTCTCATAGGCATGGGTGATCCGGTCGATCACCTGGCGCGGTTTCTGCGCCGATGCGCCATTGTCGAGATAGACGAGCGACTTGCCGTAGACCTCTTTCGACAGAATGGGGAAATCGCGGCGTATGGCCTCGATATCGTAAGGCTTCGTGCCGTTTCGCGTCGGTGCATCGACCGTCATCGTCATTGCCTTTAAATCACGTCGTTTGTGCTAAGGGAGGTCGACCGCCGCTGCCGCGCCGGCCAGTGCTCCCATCGCCGCGGCGGCTCAGCGAGCCGCGTTCCGCTCAAGCCAAGCGTCGATGCGGGCTTCAAGCACCTCTTCGATCGCCTCATCCTCAAGCTCCTCGACCACTTCCGTGACGAATGCCTTGATCAGAAGCGCACGCGCCTCGTCGGCGGGGATGCCGCGCGACATGAGGTAGAAAAGATGGTCCGCGTCGATCTCGCCTGCCGTGGCACCGTGGCCGCAAACCACATCGTCGGCGAAGATTTCGAGTTCCGGCTTGGCCGAGAAATCGCCCTCGTCGGAAAGAAGCAGCGAGTTGCAGGCCATGTTCGCGTCGGTCTTCTGGGCTCCGCGCGCGACCTTGATGATGCCTTGGAACACGCCGTGTCCGCCCATCACCACATTGCGGAACGTTTCCGTCGCCGTGGTGTGCGCCACGGTGTGGTTGAGCGTCGTCGTCACGTCGATGTGCTGGCCATCTTTGATAAGATTGACGCCGCGCATCTGGATATCGGCGCCCTCGCCCACGACGTCCGTGTGAACCTCATAGCGGACCAGACTGCCACCAGCGTTCAAGACGAACAGCTTGAAGAGCGAATTGGCTTCGAGGCGGACATGAAGCTGGCCAAGATGGGTCGCATCCAGAGCCTTCTCCTGATCGACGATCCAGAGGACCTCCGAGCCTTCGCCGAGATGAAGTTCGCTGACGCCTGTGGAGGGTGCATTCGAGGAGCCGCCGTCGAGACGCTCGACAAAAGTTGCCTTCGATTTCGCACCGAGGGAGACACGGGTGAACGCATGGGCATCCATACCAGTCCCCGGCCGAAGCTCGATCGCATGCTCGGGCTGCGCGCTGTCCGCCACCGCGATCACCGTGGAGGCCGCGCCGAATGCAACGTTCAGGGCGCGCACCGTGTCCAAAGACCGGTCGAGCCGGTTCGGCGTGTCCTGCCAGTCGGCCCCGGCATCGGATTTCGCAACCGTTACGCCGTCCGGCAGATGGCTACCATTCGCCGTCGAAAGGTCAACGATAGAAGAGCCGTGCAGGAACGGCTCGAGCATGGTCTCGCTGGTCTCACGCAGCGCTTCTACGGCATCGTCAGCGCCGAGCCGCTTGCCCATCAGCTGGCGCAGGTCGGTATAGTGCCAAGCCTCGACCCTGCGCGTCGGCAGGCCTTCCCGCCGCAATGCTTCGATCGCGGGACGACGGGCATTTTCGTTTTCGCCGCGCGCTTCAGCAAGCTGTAAGAGCCGCGTTTCAGCGGGCGTTCTCGGTCTCAGTTCAGTGACGGTGCTCATGGGGTTACGCAGCCTCATCGATGATCTGGCTGTAGCCTTCCTTTTCGAGCTGCAGCGCGAGGTCCTTGTCGCCGGTCTTCACGATGCGGCCCTTCGAAAGAACATGCACCGTGTCCGGCACGATGTAGTCGAGAAGGCGCTGATAGTGCGTGATGACGAGGAAGGAGCGCTCCGGCGAGCGCAGCGCATTCACGCCGTCGGAGACGATCTTGAGCGCGTCGATGTCGAGGCCGGAATCCGTCTCGTCCATGACGCAGAGTTTGGGCTCGAGCAGCGCCATCTGAAGGATCTCGGCGCGCTTCTTTTCACCGCCAGAGAAACCGACGTTGAGAGGACGCTTCAGCATGTCCGGATTGATTTTCAGATCAGCCGCCGAAGCCTTTACGCGGCGCATGAAGTCCGGCGTCGTCAGCTCGCCTTCTCCGCGCGCCTTGCGCTGCGAGTTGAGCGCGGTCTTGAGGAACGTCATCGTTGCAACGCCCGGGATTTCCAGCGGATACTGGAAGGCGAGGAAGACACCGGTGGCGGCACGTTCGGCCGGATCCATCTCGAGGATCGACTCGCCGTTGTAGATGATGTCGCCCTCGGTGACCTCGTAGTCCTCGCGGCCCGCAAGAATGTAGGAAAGCGTAGACTTGCCGGAGCCGTTCGGGCCCATGATGGCGGCAACTTCACCGTCCTTGACGGTCAGATCGACACCGCGAAGGATTTCGGTCCCCTCATCGGCGACGCGGGCGTGAAGGTTCTTGATTTCAAGCATTTTTGTTCGTCCAGTGTCGTTCAACAAGCGCTCAAAGCGCAATTTCATCTTCTTTGAATCTTCGCCGCTTTCGGCCGGCGCTCGACCGTTACAGCCCGACGTTCGACCTGAAAAACGGAAGCAGGGTCGCAGCAGCGATCCCCACGAGCGCGCCGATTGCAAGCCTCAGGATCGTTCCGCCGAAGCTCGGAGCGAAAGCTCCGAGAAAACCGCAAATTGCGGCGTACCAGACGATGACGACCCCGTCGGGCATTACCCAACGCTTCCTTCAAGCGAGATCCCGATCAACTTCTGGGCTTCGACCATGAACTCCATCGGCAGCTGCTGGATAACGTCCTTGACGAAACCGTTGACGATGAGAGCGACGGCTTCTTCTTCCGGGATACCGCGCTGCATGCAGTAGAACAGCTGATCGTCGGAGATCTTCGAGGTTGTCGCTTCGTGCTCGAACTGCGCTGTCGCGTTCTTCGATTCGATATACGGCACGGTGTGCGCACCGCAGTCCTGACCGATCAGAAGCGAGTCGCACTGGGTGAAGTTGCGCGCGTTCTTTGCCTTGCGGTGGGCCGAGACCTGACCGCGATAGGTGTTGTTGGAGTGACCGGCTGAAATGCCCTTCGAGATGATGCGGCTCGAGGTGTTCTTGCCGAGATGGATCATCTTGGTGCCCGAATCGATCTGCTGGCGACCGTTGGAGACCGCGATCGAATAGAACTCGCCGCGCGAATTGTCGCCGCGCAGGATGCAGGACGGGTATTTCCAGGTGATCGCCGAGCCCGTCTCGACTTGCGTCCAGGAAATCCGCGAATTGTCGCCGCGACAATCGCCACGCTTCGTCACGAAGTTGTAGATGCCGCCCTTGCCGTCCTTATCGCCCGGATACCAGTTCTGAACGGTGGAATACTTGATCTCGGCACCTTCGAGGGCGACCAGTTCGACGACCGCCGCATGAAGCTGATTCTCGTCGCGCTGGGGCGCGGTGCAGCCTTCGAGATAGGAGACGTAGGAGCCCTCGTCGGCGATGATGAGCGTTCGCTCGAACTGGCCGGTGTTGCGCTCGTTGATGCGGAAATAGGTCGACAGCTCCATCGGGCAGCGAACGCCCTTCGGAACGTAGACGAAGGAGCCGTCCGTGAAGACCGCCGAATTCATCGTCGCGAAATAGTTGTCCGAGACCGGCACGACCGAGCCGAGATATTTCTGGACCATTTCGGGATGCTCGCGGATCGCCTCCGAGATCGGCATGAAGATCACGCCGGCCTTCTGGAGCTCCTTCTTGAAGGTCGTCGCGACGGATACCGAATCGAAGACGGCGTCGACTGCGACGCGCGACTGCCCATTCTGACCTGACGGCGGCGTGTCGGAATCATCTTCGAACTCGCTCGGCTCATCCGCCTTTCGCACGCCTGCGAGGATCTCCTGCTCCTTCAGCGGAATGCCAAGCTTCTCGTAGGTCTTGAGGATCTCGGGATCGACTTCGTCCAGCGAAGCCGGGCCCGACATGGACTTCGGCGCGGCGTAGTAGTGGATGTCCTGAAAATCGATCGGCGGATAATCGAGGCGCGCCCAGGTCGGGCTTTCCATCGTCTTCCAGCGCTCGAACGCCTTCAGGCGCCAATCGAGCATCCACTCCGGCTCCTGCTTCTTGGTCGAGATCAGCTTGATAATATCTTCGTTAAGCCCCTTGGGCGCAACGTCCATTTCGATCAGCGTCTCGAACCCGTACTTGTACTGGTCGACATCAAGCTGAGCGACACTGTCGATCGTTTCCTGAACGGCCGGCATATTCTTCTCCATACTCTCCGGGGTCAAAGCCCGGGGACGGTCATGTCGTGCGCATACCGGAAAAGGATGATCCGGTACACCGATTAAGATAGGAACGATCCGACCTTATATTGAGGGGCCAGACGCTCCGTTCGTTCAATCTTCCGGCGCGGCGTCAGGCCGCGCGGTTCATACTCCGCGGCTTCTTCGCCGCTTTCGTTGCAAGCCGCACATATTCATCCGCGAATCGCGCAAGGTCGGCCTCGCTGGTGTCGCGCCCGAAACTCATGCGGACGGCACCATCGGCGGGATCGATCGCCAGTCCTGCCTCGGCCATCGCGCCGACGACATGGCTGCGACCAACCTTGCCCGACGAGCAGGCAGAACCGGCGGACACCGCGAAACCGGCGAGATCGAGACCGATCTGGGCGGTTTCGCTCTTCAGGCCGGGTGTCGCCAATGCGCTGACATTCGGCAGTCGCGGTGCGTTTTGCCCGAGGACGAAGGTTTCCGGCGAACGGGAAAGAATCGCATCTTCCATCCCGTCGCGCAGACGCGCCATTTCGCCGTCCTCGTTGCGCAGCTCGAAGCCGGCGGCCCGCACCGCGGCACCAAACCCCGCAATTTCCGCAACCGGCTCGGTGCCGGAGCGCCGACCTTTTTCCTGTCCACCCCCACGAATAAGCGGAAACGGACGCGTGGAGGTCGATTTGAAGAGAACGGCGCCAACGCCTTTCGGACCACCCAGCTTGTGGCTGGACAGGATGATGGCGTCCGCCGGGCAGCACTCGAAATCAAGGGGCAAGCGCCCCGCATACTGACTCGCATCGACGATGAGGCGAATATCGCGCCCATCGATCAGTTTTGCGACACCCATGACATCCTGAATGACACCGGTCTCGGAATTGGCGAGCCCGATTGCCAGAATGGCCGAACACTTGCCGATGGCTTCAAGGCAGGTGGACAGCGAATCCATGCGGATGAGACCATCGCTATCGACTTCGATCAGCGTTCCAAGGGCCGCATCGAACCGCCCGCCTTCGAGAAATGCCGAGTGGTCCGTCCGAAGCACGGCGAAAGAGTCGTGCAATCGACGTTCGCCCCCGACCAGCCATTCCGGCGACAAGGCCATGTTCGCTGCCTCGCTGGCACCGCTGGTAAAGGTCACCTCACCCGGATTGCAGCCGACAAGATCTGCGAGCGCGCGCCGCGCGTCCTCAACAAGGGCGCGCGCCGCACGACCCTCGGAATGAACGGAGGATGGATTGGCGCTACCAAGTGCAGCAATCAGCGCCTCACGCGCTTCAGGGCGCATTGGCGCTGAAGCGTTGTAATCGAGGTATATGCGGTCTGCCGCGACGGCCATGAGCTCCCTGTCGTCCACCGCATCCGGCGAATAATTCGGCCGGTGCGCAAATTCCTTGAAAAACCGATCCCTAACAGACTAGATAAGCCTAAGCCATTCAGTAGTTTGGAATTGCTCTAAACTGGAAACTATGAAGCCCCAGTCGGCGCGTCAAGCCGCGTCCGTGATTTGGGGCTGTGACACGATCTCGGAACGGAGCCGAATGCCCGAAGTCATTTTCACGGGACCCGCTGGGCGCCTCGAAGGCCGCTATCAGCCGGCGAAGGAAAAGAACGCGCCCATCGCGATCGTCCTCCACCCGCACCCGCGTTTCGGCGGAACCATGAACAACCAGATTGTCTATCAGCTGTTCTATATGTTCGTAGAACGCGGTTTCACGACGCTGCGCTTTAATTTTCGCGGCATCGGACGGAGCCAGGGCGAATTCGATCACGGGTCCGGGGAACTTTCGGATGCTGCATCCGCGCTGGACTGGATCCAGAGCATTCATCCGGATTCGAAGGAAACCTGGGTCGCGGGCTATTCGTTCGGCGCGTGGATCGGAATGCAGCTGCTGATGCGTCGGCCGGAGATCGAGGGCTTTTTCTCGATCGCGCCCCAGCCGAACACATACGACTTCTCGTTTCTGGCGCCCTGCCCGTCGTCGGGTCTCATTATCCACGGCGATCGCGACCGGGTCGCGCCGCCCAAGGATGTGCAGGTGCTCGTCGACAAACTGAAGACGCAAAAGGGCATCGTCATCACCCAAAAAATCATGGAAGGTGCGAACCACTTCTTCCAGGATCAGACGGACGCCCTGCTTGCCAACTGTTCGGACTATCTCGACCAGCGCCTCGCCGGCGAACTGTCGGACCCGAAGCTGAAGCGGCTGCGCTAATCTCTCTGCTGCTCCGGCGGCCGTGAAATAACACCTCCGCTCACCGCTTCACGGCAATTCGTTGTCGTTGGAAAGGTGAGCGGCAGGCCCTTGAGCGAGCGCACCGCGAGATAGGCCCAGGCTTCGGCCTCCATCGCATCGCCGTCGAACCCGCAATCCTCCGCCAGAACCACATCCGCCTCTTCGCCGACCGCGTCGGTGAGATCGGACATGATCGAGGGATGGCGCCGACCGCCGCCAGCGACGATCCAGAGCTTCGGCATTTCAGGCAAATGCTCACGCGCGGCGGCAATCGCTTGCGCGGTCACGTAGCAGAGCGTGCGCGCGACATCGGAGAGCTCGCCGTCCTCAGGTTGCGGAACAGGAAAATCGAACCTGTCCAGAGACTTGGGCGCCTTTCTTGAGAAGAAGCCTGAAGAGAGATAGCGCGCAGAGAGATTCCCGATCACGCCACCTTCGCTCGCGATCCGACCATTCTGGTCATAGGGAATTCCGGCCTCTCGCTGAAGCCACTGATCGATCAGCGCATTGCCCGGACCGCAATCGAAGGCGATCGGATCAGCATCGCCATCGATATAGGTGATGTTCGAGATGCCACCGATATTGACGTACGCAACCGGGCGAGCGTCGAACTCCGGAGGCAGATTGGACGTGAGCGCGCGATGATAGGCCGGAACGAGCGGCGCGCCCTGTCCGCCCTTTTTCATGTCCTCGGCCCGCATATCCCAAACGACGGGCACACAGAGGGCCTTCGAAAGCCGCTCGCCGTCGCCGATCTGAACGGTGACGCCTTCTTCGGGCCGATGCAGCACGGTCTGTCCATGAAATCCGACAAGATCGATCTCGGAAACCTCGATGCCGAGCTCCGACGCAAAGCGGCGCACGACATCGGCATGCCGATCCGTCAAAGCGATCTCGATCTCCGCGAGAGCGTCCGTGCGATCGGTTCGCTTAACCAAAGCCTTGCCCATCTGAAGCGCCTCCTCCAGGCGAAGGCGCATTGCGTGGTCGAATTCATAGGTCCTCGCGGGACCGCGTTTCACCTCAAGCTCGCCGTCCGTCTCGATCAGCGCGACGTCGATGCCATCAAGCGATGTGCCGCTCATCAGGCCGATCGCGCGATAAATGCTCTTGTCCGTTACCGTCAAATTCCTCTCCGCCACTGGAATTCAGCTGGAAGGCTGATAAACGAGCCTTCATCAGCCGGCGTATCCATTGCAAGGGCCGGCCAGCAATCCAAGGCATGATAATATGAGCGGATTTCGGTCAGATTTTCTCCATGCGCTGAGCGAGCGCGGATTTATCCATCAGACATCGGACGACACGCGTCTCGACGATCTGTTCCGGACCGAGACCGTCACCGGCTATATCGGGTTCGATCCAACCGCCAAGAGCCTCCATGTCGGCTCTCTGATGCAGATCATGATGCTGCACTGGATGCAGAAGACCGGTCACAAGCCGATCGCCTTGATGGGCGGTGGAACCGGCATGATCGGCGACCCCTCGTTCAAGGACGAGGCGCGCAAGCTCAACACGCGCGAAATCATCGCTGAGAACCTCGCCGGCATCCGGCGCGGGTTCGAGAACTATATCACGCTCGGTGACGGCCCGACCGACGGGATGATGGTGAACAATGCCGACTGGCTGCTCGACATCAATTACATCGAATTTCTCCGCGATGTCGGCCGCCACTTCTCGGTCAACCGTATGCTCTCCTTCGATTCGGTGAAGTTGCGGCTCGATCGCGAGCAGTCGCTGTCCTTCCTCGAATTCAACTACATGATCCTGCAGGCCTATGATTTCGTCGAACTCAACAAGCGCTATGGATGCCGCTTGCAGATGGGCGGCTCGGACCAGTGGGGCAACATCGTCAACGGCATCGACCTCGGGCGCCGGATGGAAGGCGCAGAACTCTTCGCGTTGACGTCGCCGCTTCTGACCACATCGTCAGGCGCGAAGATGGGAAAGACCGCCGATGGTGCCGTCTGGCTGAACCCGGACATGAAGAGCCCCTACGACTTCTGGCAGTTCTGGCGGAACACCGAGGATGCCGATGTCGAGCGTTTCCTGAAGCTCTACACTGTTCTGCCGATGGACGAGATCGCACGGCTCGCGAGCCTTGGAGGCTCGGAAATCAACGATGCGAAGAAGACGCTCGCAACGGAAGTGACAGCCATGCTGCACGGCCGCGAGGCCGCCGATATTGCAGCCGAGACCGCGCGGCAGACCTTCGAGGAAGGCGTTGCAGCCGAAAGCCTGCCATCGGTCGGCGTGCCGAGCGCGGAACTGGAAGCGGGCACCGGGCTCCTCAGCATCCTCGTATCAGCCGGCCTTGCCGGCTCGAACGGCGAAGCACGCCGCCACGTGAAGGGCGGTGCCGTGAGGGTGAACGACGAACCGGTAACGGATGAACGCATGCAGATCGATCAGGAGATGACCCGCGATGGCGCGATCAAACTCTCCGTCGGCCGCAAGAAGCATGTGCTGGTAAAACCGATCTGAAACCGATCTGTCGCCAGCCATCGACATCAAAATCAACGAAGGACGAACACCATGTCGCTTTCCGAAGGTTCAGCCCTCCCCGAGTTTTCCCTACCGGACGAGACCGGAACGACGGTCTCGCTCGCTGATTTGAAGGGCAAGCCGTTCGTGATCTACTTCTATCCGAAGGACGACACATCCGGCTGCACCAACGAGGCAATCGCGTTTTCAGGGCTGAAATCCGATTTCGATGCGCTTGGCATTCCGGTGATCGGCGTTTCTCCCGATCCGGTGAAGAAGCACGTCAAGTTCAAGGAAAAGCACGACCTGACGGTTCGCCTTCTGGCGGACGAGGAGAAGGCTTTCCTCGACGCCTGTGGCGTCTGGGTTGAAAAGTCCATGTACGGCAAGAAGTACATGGGCGTCGAGCGCACGACCGTGCTTGCCGATGCCGAAGGAACCATCGTCAAGCTCTGGCCGAAGGTGAAAGTGCCGGGCCATGCTGAAGCCGTTCTCGAAGCAGCCAAGGCGCACGCTCAAGGCTGATGGTGGACGAGAGCGAGAGCCGTCATCCCGGCACTTTGCGGCGGGCGTCGATCGAGGCGCTTGCCGCCGCGGACGTTGAGGAGAAGGTCCGCGCGACCAATCTTGCCTGCCGGCTCTGGTTTGCGCGGCGCATCGGTCTTCATGCGCCGGACGATCCGAAACTGCCCGATCGTCCGGGGCGCCCGGAAAAGCCGGATCTCGTTCATCCGCGCTTCGTCAAGCGCCGGTCGGTTCACAGTGTGGAAGGCCGGATCACGCTGATCCACGCCCTTGCCCATATCGAGCTCAACGCCATCGATCTCGCTCTCGATATCGTGGCACGGTTCGCCGATCAGCCGGTGCCGCGGTCCTTTTTCGACGGATGGATGACGGTTGCGCTGGAAGAGGCCAAGCACTTCGGGCTCCTCTCGGGCCGTCTCGCCGATCTTGACTCCCATTACGGAGCGATGCCCGCCCACGACGGTCTCTGGCAGGCCGTCGAGGCGACCGCGCACGACCTGTCGGCCCGGCTCGCCATCGTTCCGCTGATTCTGGAAGCTCGCGGGCTGGACGTCACGCCGTCGATGATCGCCAAACTTGAGGAAGCTCAGGACCGGGAAACCGCAGCCATCCTCGAAATCATCTATCGCGACGAGAAGAAGCACGTGGCGATCGGCGCCAAGTGGTTCCGCTTTCTTTGCGCCAGACAACGGATCGATCCGGCGCGGCGGTTTCAGGAACTTGTGCGTGAATGCTTCCGCGGCGAGGTGAAGGCGCCCTTCAACGACCGCGCCCGGGCCGAAGCAGGTCTGACCCCGACCTTCTACCGCTCTCTCTCACCGCTCTCACGGTAGAGACCGCGAAAATCGCCGGTCTCCCGACTGGCAGGGCGCGTCGATCAAGCCATTGATTTCATGAATTTTGCGAACGGCGAATACTCCCGCAAACCGCAGGCGTAGGCTGACTATTTCGCTCTTACCACCCGTGGAGAAAGGTTTGGTTAACGATAATGAAGTCTTATGCCGCGAAGGCGGCTATACATCTCTTCATCGTTTGAGAAGCGCCGCTCAAGCAGAGCAAGGGAGCGCTTTTTCGGATGAATGCGGCGTCACGACAAAGGCCGGGTTTCGGGCGCAGGAAGCTGCCGATCACCTTCGTCATGGCTCGTGGCGAACAGGTTCGCCATGTCACGCTCGACAATCGACATCTTCTGCGCGGCAGTGTCATCGGCGGGCTGATGGCTCTGTTTCTCGGTGGACTAGCCTATTACAGCCCTGAAAACGCTTCGCCGTCATCTGTCCCGACGGAGAGCGCTCTTCGCCAGTCCTACGAAACACGACTTGCAACCCTGCGCACCAAGCTGGACGAAGCCACCAGCCGGCAATTCGTCGCCCAGAAGGTGGTCGAGTCAAAAGTCGATGTTCTGCTGAAACAGCAGGAAATGATCGCCGAGCGCTACGAGCGGCTCGAACCGATCTTCGAGCGCGCAAGGGAAAACGGCATCCTTCCGGAATTCGCTGACTACGGAACGCCCGTTCCAACACCCCGGCCCTCACTTGCGACAAGCGACCCTGCAAACTCTTCCCGCGATGCCTCCGGCTTCACTCGTGATCTCCATTCTGCCGCCCCGCAGTTGGAGCTTCGCGGCGACGATGCGCGCGACACCGAAGAAGCCGATCCGATCGATCCGCTGACGACGGCCTCGCTCAGGCATTCGACATCCAACCTTTCGCAAGATGATCTGTCGGGGTTTGGTCGAGCAATCGACTTTGCTGAGATTCAGCAGATCGCGAACCTGAAGGTTTTGACGAGCGAGGCCGTCGAGAGATCGACGAAAATTGCATCTGTTCTTTCGTCGGTCGGTATCGAGCCGGAAGATCACCTGGATCTAGCCCTTGGTGGTCCATACGAGCCTGCGCCCGAAGAGGCCGGCTTCGAACTCACTTATGCCGAACTGGAGAGCGCCCTTGATCGCCTCGAGGGACTTCGCGGCGTTTCCGATAAACTGCCATTCGCCGCACCGATGTCGATGAAGCGCCTCTCTTCGCGGTTTGGCATCCGGTCGGACCCGTTTCTGGGGCGCCGTGCGCTCCATTCGGGCATAGACTACGCCGCGCCTTCGGGCTCGCCGATTCGCGCGACCGCTGCAGGAACAGTCGTTCGCGCGAGCCGCGCTGGCGGCTACGGAAACCTCGTCGAAATCGACCACGGGAATGGCGTGAAAACGCGGTTCGGGCACATGTCGCGCATCGATGTGAAGGTTGGGGATGAGATCGAACGCGGTATGCAGCTCGGCGCGGTCGGGTCCACCGGACGCAGCACCGGTCCGCATCTTCACTACGAAATCCGGCGTCATGGACGGGCGATCGACCCGATGCGGTTCATCCACGCAGGCCAGAAGATCGAAGACCTGAGCTGACTGGCATCAGTCGGAGTTTGGCGGGCGGGAGGTGCGCGAAGCCCCCTCGCCCAACCATTTTATTCCACGTCTTCGACCGATGCCTTTTTGCCCTCGACCCGGTGCGCCAGCGCCGCTTCCATGAAATCGTCGAGTTCACCGTCGAGAACATCCTGTGGAGATGTGCTTTCAACCCCGGTCCGAAGGTCCTTCACCAGCTGATATGGCTGGAGGACATATGAACGGATCTGGTGGCCCCAACCGATATCGGTCTTGGAAGCAGCTTCCGCGTTCGCCTCGGCTTCCCGTCGTTCGAGCTCGGCCTCGTAAAGCCGCGCCTTCAGCATGTTCCACGCCGTTGCGCGGTTCTTGTGCTGCGAGCGCTCCTGCTGACAGGCGACCACGATACCGGTCGCGAGATGCGTGATACGCACGGCCGAATCCGTCGTATTGACGTGCTGGCCGCCCGCACCCGAGGCGCGATAGGTATCGATGCGGACATCCGACTCGTTGACTTCGATATCGATGGAATCATCCACGACCGGATAAACCCAGACGGAAGCGAAGGACGTGTGACGCCGCGCCTGACTGTCGTATGGCGAGATGCGGACCAGACGATGAACGCCCGATTCCGTCTTCGCCCAGCCATAGGCGTTGTGTCCCTTGATCAGGAGGGTCGTCGACTTGATGCCGGCTTCGTCCCCGCCCTGCTCTTCCAGAACCTCCACCTTGAACTTGGCCCGCTCGGCCCAGCGAATATACATGCGCTGAAGCATCGAAGCCCAGTCCTGGCTCTCCGTTCCACCGGCACCGGAATGGACTTCCATATAGGTATCGTTGGAGTCTGCCTCGCCCGAAAGCAGCGTCTCGATCTGACGCTTGGCCGCGTCTGTCATCAGCGCCTTGAGCGTTGCTTCCGCTTCAGTGACGATCTCGCTGTCGCCCTCTTCCTCGCCCATGGCGATGAGCTCGACGTTCTCCTCGACCGCGCTTTCGAGATCGCGAATCGCGGTTATGTTGGTCTCCAGGTTCTGACGCTCGCGCATCAGGGCCTGAGCCTCAGCCGGGTCGTTCCAGATCGTGGGATCTTCGGCCTTGTTATTCAGATGGTCGAGACGTCTGAGAGCTTGATCCCAGTCAAAGATGCCTCCTCAGCAGCCCGATGGTCTGCTTGGTCTCGTCGACAATGTGTTCGATTTCGGCGCGCACGGCGCTGTCCTCCGTAAACTCTGTTTGGTGGCGGGTGGGGAGAGAAAAGCGCATCTGGCCTTTCCCGTCCTGCACGCCCTCAAGGAAAAGGGCGGTCGCAAGCGCCGCCCTCGTCCGAGTGTTCGATATAGCGAGGCGAAAACGCCTTGGCTAGGCTCTAGAAAAGTCCGCCGGCACCTTGCGAAATCGCCTGGCGGGTCTGTTCGGAAACGACACCCCGGCGCACGTCGGAAGCGATCGCATCCATGCCGATCACGCTGTAGCTGTCGGCTGGACCGGTTCCCGGCTTGAAGGCTTCCATGATGGTGCCTGCGCCCTCACCCGAAGCCCGCATGCCATTCGAACGATTGACGGCGATAACCTCCATGCCTTCCGGCACCTTGAACTCGACGGGCGTCTTGCCCTTCATCGCATTCTTCATGAAGTCGATGAAGACAGGCGCTGCAAGGCCGCCACCTGTTGCGCCACGGCCCATCGGGCGCGGCTGGTCGTAGCCAAGGTAGACGCCGACGACCAAATCCGGCGTGAAGCCGACGAACCAGACGTCCTTTTCCTCGTTCGTGGTACCGGTCTTGCCGGCGACCGGGAAGCCCAGCTCCTTGACCTTGGTTGCCGTGCCCCGCTGAACGACGCCTTCCATCATCGAGGTGATCTGATAGGCCGTCATCGGATCCAGAACCTGGTCGCGTTCATCGACGAGTTCCGGTTCGCCCTGGCCGGAATAGCCAGCGACATTGCACTCGGCGCAGAAGCGCTGATCGTGCTTGTAGATCGTGCGGCCATAGCGGTCCTGCACCCGGTCGATCAGTGTCGGCTCGATCGCGCGACCACCGTTTGCCAGCACCGAATAAGCGCCGACCATGCGCAGCACCGTCGTCTCGCCGGCTCCGAGCGCCATCGGCAGAAAAGGCGCGAGCTTGTCGTAGATGCCGAAGCGCTCGGCATATTCCGCGACGAGCTTCATGCCCATGTCCCGGGCGAGACGAACGGTCATGAGGTTGCGGCTCTTTTCGATGCCAAGACGAAGGGTCGACGGTCCTGCGGAGCCGCCACCGTAGTTGGACGGCGACCAGACGCCGCCATTGCCATCCGGCATCGAGATCGGCGCATCGAGGATCACCGAAGCCGGCGTGTAGCCGTTGTCGAGCGCCGTCGCATAGACGAATGGCTTGAACGACGAGCCGGGCTGACGATAAGCCTGAGACGCGCGATTGAACTCGGATTCACCGTAGGAGAAGCCGCCGACCATGGCGCGGACCCGTCCCGTTCCCGGCTCCATGGCGACGAGGCCACCCTGGATCTCCGGCGGCTGGCGCAGCTTCCAGCCATCGCCGTCCGCAGTTTTCTCCACGTAGACGATATCGCCCCGATTGAGCACCTGGGAGACGGCACCAACAGATCCCTGGCGCTCTTTGGTGTTGAGGCGCATCGCCCAATTCATATTGGATTTCGTGATCGTTGCGACATCGCGCTCCGAGCCGAGCTTACCGCCGGCGTCCCGCGCCGGCTGAAGGCCGATGCTCGCGCTGTCGTTGTCGGTCGAAAGAACGATGGCAAGCCGCCACTGCGGCACGTCCGAGAATGCCTCGACCTTGCCGACGGCCTCACCCCAGTCGCTGCCGATCTCGACATTCGCGACGGGGCCGCGGAAGCCACGCTTCTCGTCGAAGTTCACGAGGGCAGATTGAAGTGCGTCCCGAGCGTAACTCTGCAATTCGGGATCGAGGGTCGTGCGAACCGACAGACCGCCTTCGTAAAGCGCGTCGATGCCGTAGCGATCTACGATCTCGCGGCGAACATCCTCGGTGAAATATTCGGCCGTCGCGAGATAGGTGCCCGTCGGGCGCGGATTGACGCCGAGTGGCTCGTTCTTCGCGAGGTTCGCTTCCTCGTGCGTGATGAAGCCGTTGTTGTCCATCTGGGCGATCACCCAGTTGCGACGCGCGATGGCCCGTTCCGGATTGCGGAAGGGATTGTAGTTCTCGGGGGCTTTCGGAAGGGCGGCGAGATAAGCGGCCTCCTCGACGGTCAGCTCGTTCACGCCCTTGTCGAAATAGGCGAGTGCTGCGGCAGCGATGCCGTAGGAGCCCATGCCGAGATAAATTTCATTGAGATAGAGTTCGAGGATCTTGTCTTTCGAATAAGCCTGCTCGATGCGCATCGAGAGGATCGCTTCCTTGACCTTCCGGTCGAAGGTGCGCTCGTTGCTCAGCAAAAAGTTCTTCGCAACCTGCTGGGTGATCGTCGAGGCACCCTGCATCCGGCCACCCTGCGCGATAACAGCCACGGCACGTCCGATACCTTCGATATCGACACCCGGATGGGAATAGAAGTTCTTGTCCTCGGCCGCGAGAAACGCGTTCTTCACACGTGCCGGGATCGCCTGGATCGGCAGGAATAGCCTGCGCTCGCGGGCATATTCCGCCATCAGCTGACCATCCGATGCATGGACGCGCGTGGTGACGGGAGGCTTATAATCCGCAAGCACCTCATAATCAGGAAGATCCTGACCGATTCTTTCCACATACCAAGCGAGACCGCCTGCCACGATAAGGAAGAAAACGGATCCAATCCCAAAGAAATAGCCGATCAATCTGATCATCGGTGACTTATCCACTCTCCGGCGCTTATGCGATCCGGATACCCCTGATTCCTGACCCTTGGCGCAAGACGATCCCCATCGCCTGCCCCCCTCGTTCCTCGTAAAGGCTGCCCGGACCAGTTCGACACGCGTCGTTCCGCGCCGCCTTTTCCCGCTTTTGCCCCGCCTCTCAGCCGACGAACAGCCCGTACGGGCGTTTGACGGCGATGCGAACTGGGTTCCCCTTCGAACGAGTCACGTTTCTGTGCATATTTACGTTTTGCTAGCAAAATGCGGCAGAGCGATGATGTGTTTCCGATTTCCCGCAAAGAACACCGCCTCCGGCCAAAGCAAAGCAGTGACAGAGGTGGGCGTCACCCGTCCTTTCCAATCCCGTAGAAGGATGTGATCGCCTCCGCGATGGTCGTCATCGCCTCGGTTCGCCACGTCTCGTCGGCCAGGAGTTTGGCATCCTGAGCATTGGACATGAAGCCAAGTTCGATCAGCACGGACGGAACGTCCGGCGCCTTGAGCACGATGAAAGCTGCCGAACGCTTCGGGTTCTTGATGAAGCGGATATCGGACTGCCGCATCCGGGCAAGGAGCGAGGATGCGAAATGTTCGGAATAGCTGACCGTTTCCCGCCGAGTAAGATCCGCCAATATATCGAAGACTTCAGGGGCTTCCTCGCCATAACTCTCGCCGCCGAAGCGATCGGCCGCGTTTTCGTTCGCGGCGATCTCCAGCGAAAGGCTATCGGATGCTTTTTCGGAGAGCGTGTAGATCGTCGCGCCGCGCAGTTCCTTGTACCGAATACTGTCGGCATGCAGGGAGATGAAGAGGTTCGCTTTTTCTCGCCGCGCAATCTCGGTGCGTTCGACAAGGCCGACGAATTCATCCTTTTCACGCGTCATCACCACGCGAACGCCGGCATTTTTTTCCAGCACGTCCCGTAGAACCTTGGCTGCGGCGAGGTTGATGTCTTTTTCCATAACGCCGCTCTTGGCAACCGCGCCATCGTCCTCTCCGCCGTGGCCCGGGTCGATGACGATCGTAAACCCGGTCTGACGGTTGATCGCCTCGTCGGAGATGTCGTCGTGGGTGACGATCTGCGCGTCCGCTTCGGCCCAAAGGCGCGGCTCACCGGCAACGACCGTGGCGCCATTCGTCTTCGAAAAGACGATCTCGTAGGTCGCAGGAGCGCCGCCGTCCTCCTGGCGCAGCAGCCGCGCCTCCACCCCGGACTTCGGCCGAAAGATGTAGCGATAACGGTCAGGACCCGTCGCACCGTGCCTGACGCCTTCGATGAGGCCGCCGCCATCCTTCAGCAGAGGTTCGCTCGCCGGCAGCGCATCGGTCAAATCAAGCGCCACCCGATCCGGCGAACGCAAAATGAAGAGGCGCGCATCGGGCGCCGTCGTAAAATCGAAAATGGCGCTTTGCTGGCCGTTCTGCTCCGCCTCGATCTCGACGCGAGTCACGATCGCAGTTTCTGCGGCGGCCGGGCGAAGCTCGAATGCGAACGCGACCAGAATCGTCAAACAGGCGCAAGCGCCGATTCGCAACATGGTGGAAGGCCTTCTGGCAGGATGTGGCTTCAAGGGCGGGCCGTCTCATAACTCGCGGATGAGTATCGATTATGGCAAGCGACGCTCGCCCCAGAATGGAGCCCGAACGGGCCATATGATGGGTTAAATAACGAGCAGATGTCCCGAATGGCCCGCCGAGTGACCATATTCGCGCAAGCCAGACGGCTTGTTTCTCAGCGCACCAAGGCATAAGAGGGATGAGAAGCCCCGCCAAACCGGCCTTTCTGGAGCCGGTAGCCGATCATTCGACGAGGAAGGATCGGAAATTGGCGAGGAGCGTGGCGGCTCCGTGCTGAGATGCATCCAAAGCCACCAGCCGCTCTTCGGGCTTTCAGAATTTGCGCTGAGCGCGATGCGAGTATGCGAGCGTCGCCCGGCGATCAGTACGGCCCCGGACCTTGTGCGCCGAGGGCAGCAAGACATCATCGACCCTTCGATCGAAGCGGTCATCCTTATTTTTGCGGGGTTCCGTCGTGACGATGAAAATCCGGCCAACGCAGCGGACAAGGAGTGCGGCCCTACCGGTCGCGCAGCCCGCGCGACTGCAGCCGGCCACGTCGACGACGGCTTACTCCGCCGCCCGGTTCACTATCCGATTCTACTCATCATCGTTCAGAAGATCAGCCAATCGTAGAAGCCGGGCCTTGGAGAGATTCCATGGCCAACAAAATGCTTATAGACGCCTCCCATCCGGAGGAAACGCGAGTCGTCGTCGTACGCGGTAATCGCGTCGAAGAGTTCGATTTCGAATCTGAGCACAAGAAGCAGCTCAAGGGAAACATCTACCTCGCCAAGGTAACGCGCGTAGAGCCTTCGCTCCAGGCGGCCTTCATCGAGTATGGCGGCGGTCGGCACGGTTTCCTCGCTTTCAGCGAAATCCACCCGGACTACTACCAGATCCCGAAGGCAGACCGCGAAGCGCTCCTCGCCGAGGAAATGGCACGCGGTCAGGCGGACGACGAGGAAGAAGAGCGCGAGGAGAAGCGCAACAAGTCCCGCTCCAAGGCAGCTCGTCGCGAAGGCAAATCCGACGACACTGTTTCGGAGAGAGCCGACAACGAAGACGCCTCCTCGGACGATGACGGCGATCGCTCTACGTCCGATCGTTCGGATGATTGGGAGGCGACCGGATCAGACGACGACGCAAACGATGATCGCCGGGATGACGACGACCGTGAGCCCAACGCCGACCTCGATGAGGACGACGACAACGACGATGACGATCAGAGCGACGATGTCTCCGACGACGACCCGGATGATGACGATTCGGACGACGAGAACGGCGATGACGGGGCCCCCTCGTCCGAAGGCGAGGACGGTTCGTCCAAGCGCGGTTCCCGGCGCAAACGCGGTCGCCGCTCTTCCGGCAAGCGCGGCCGGTCGCGTCGCGGCGACGACAATAGCGGCGAGAACGACAATGACGGCGACGACGGAGACGACGACGAAGTCGACGAGTTGGGCTCGCAGGATGCGCTGGAAGAAGTTCCGGTTCGCCAGGCACGGCCGCGAAAGCACTACAAGATTCAGGAAGTCATCAAGCGTCGCCAGATCCTACTTGTGCAGGTCGTCAAGGAAGAGCGCGGCAACAAGGGCGCAGCGCTGACGACATATCTGTCGCTCGCAGGGCGCTATTCGGTTCTGATGCCGAATACGGCGCGTGGCGGCGGTATTTCGCGCAAGATCACCAATCAGGCCGATCGCAAGCGTCTGCGCGAAGTCGTAAAGGAACTCGACGTTCCGCGCGGCATGGGCATCATCCTGCGCACGGCCGGTGCCAACCGCACCAAAGCCGAGGTGAAGCGCGACTACGAATATCTGATGCGGCTGTGGGAATCGGTCAGGACCCTGACGCTTCAGTCGATCGCGCCCACGCTGGTCTATGAAGAAGGCAGCCTCATCAAGCGATCGATTCGCGACCTCTTCAACAAGGATATCGATCAGATCCTCGTCTCGGGCGATGCCGGCTACCGCGAGGCCAAAGATTTCATGCGGATGCTGATGCCGAGCCAGTCGAAGGCCGTGCAGCCCTACCGCGACAGCACGCCGATTTTCACCCGGCAGGGAATCGAACCGCAGCTCGACAAGATGCTGCAGCCCCATGTGACCCTGAAGTCCGGTGGCTACATCATCATCAACCAAACCGAAGCGCTGGTCGCGATCGATGTGAACTCAGGGCGATCGACCCGCGAGATGTCGATTGAGAATACGGCGTATCAGACCAATCTCGAAGCCGCGGAGGAAATCGCGCGGCAATTGCGCCTGCGCGATCTTGCTGGGCTGATCGTGGTCGACTTCATCGACATGGACGAGAAGCGGAACAACCGCGCCGTCGAAAAGAAGATGAAGGATTGCCTCAAGAACGACCGCGCCCGGATTCAGGTCGGCAAGATTTCGCATTTCGGCCTGATGGAGATGAGCCGGCAGCGCATTCGCGCCAGCGTTCTGGAATCGACGATGCGTTCCTGCCCGGTCTGCGAGGGCGCGGGCATGATTCGTGCGACCTCCTCCCTGGCGCTCCATGCGATCCGGCACATCGAGGACTACCTTCAGAAGAACAAGGGTCGCGACCTCATCGTGAAGGTGCCGACCGAAACCGCGCTCTTCATCCTGAACGAGAAGCGGCACCATATCGACGAGCTCGAACAGAACCACGATCTGAGGATCTTCATCGAGGCCGATCCGTCCGTCGGCCATAATGACCTTTCGATCGAGCAGGGCGGGGTTGCGAGTCGTCCGATCGCCCGTGATTTCGTCAGCCCGATCTCGGTCGCCGCCGAGGACGAGGCATACGAAGACGACGACACGGATGACGAGGCGAGCGAGGACGAGGGCGTCACCGCCGAAGCCCGTGATGAGAATCAGGACTCCGACGAAAATAATGAGGGCCGCTCCAAGAACCGCGGCAAGCGGCGACGCAGGCGGCGCGGCGGCTCCGATAACGGTGACAACGACAGCAACGGCGACGAACAGCAGGCGGCCGACGCTTCGGACAGCTCGGACTCGTCAGATGATTCGGATAATTCCGACGACGAGAACCAGGACGGAGACAGCAATTCGGGTCGCCGGCGCAGGCGCCGAGGCCGCCGTGGCGGTCGCCGCCATCGCGATGGCAACGACAAGCAGGCCGACAGCCAGAGCGAAGACAATTCGGACGAGAGAGACGATTCTGCCGACGCTGCCGAAACTGGCCAGACGGACGATAAAAAGACCGGTGGCCGTGGCCGCAAGCGCTCGAACTGGGCTTCGAAGACGGATGAAGCCACCGAGGACTCGGTAGCGGCTGCGAACGAGGCCGACGACGTCTCCGGGCAGACGGACACGAATGCGAGCGAAGCCGTTAGTGAGGAAACTGCGCAGCCGCAGCTGGATGAGGCGTCACCTTCAACGGCGGACGAGCGGTTCGACGATCCAGTCGCAACAGTGATTGGAGAAGCGGCCGAAGCCGGAAGCGCGGAAGACAAGCCGGCCTCGTCCGATGCTTCGAGCGAAGCTGAAGCCGTGGACGTTAGCGCAGTTGGCGGTGAAGATACCGCTCCGTCCAACGACAACGAGCAATCCACCGTTGAGACGGTGGAAGCCGCAAGCACCGAAGAACCCGAGGAAAAGCCGGTTAGGCCGCAGCTGACCGAGCCGGTGGTCACATCGGGCAAAGCGGATTCTGAAACCGCGCAGGACGATGGCAAGCCACGCCGCACGGGCTGGTGGAGCCGCGGCTTCTTCTGAGCGATGTTGATCTGACAAACACAAAGGGGCCGGTCCGATCGGCCCCTTTTTTGTTGTCTGAGCGCTTTTCTGATTCACGCTTTGGCAACGAAGGCGGCAATCCGGTCGAGGGCGCGGACGATGTCGCTCTCAGCGCCCGCATACGACAACCGGACAAAGCTATCGCCGCGTCTGAGGTCGAAATCCGTGCCGGGCGTGACCGCGACATGGCTCTCCTTCAAGAGTGCTTTTGCGAACGCCGTGGCGGATGAAAAGCCCTCCGGGATCCGGGCATAGGCGTAGAATGCGCCATCGATCGGCGCAATCGCGCGAAAGCCGATCTCTGGCAGCCGCTCCATCATGGTGAGACGATTGCGACGATAGCTTTCCCGCACACGGTCCAGTTCCTCGCCGGCCCCAAGCGCTGCGAGAGCGGCTGTCTGCGAGAGATCGGAGGCTGAAATATAGAGGTTCTGGCCGAGGCGTTCCGCAGCATCGGTCAGCCCGGGCGGCAAGATCATCCAGCCGATGCGCCATCCGGTCATGCAGTAGTATTTTGAGAAGGAGTTGACGACGATCGCAGCGTCGAGGTCCTGAAGCGCGGAACGCTCGTCCTGCCCGAAACTCAGTCTATGATAGATCTCGTCGGAAATCAGCCAGACACCGGTCTCACGACAGAAATCGGCTATCCGCTTCATCTCATCGGGCGGCGTCATGGTTCCGGTCGGGTTCGCGGGACTTGCGATCAGGACCCCCTGAAACGGCTCGATCGCATGACGCGCATCGAGATGGTCGCGCGTCAGGATGTAATCGTCTTTCGGCCCGACCTCGATCTCGACAGGGATAATGCCAAGAGCGCGCATGATATTGCGATAAGCGGGATAGCCGGGGGCGGCGATCGCGATTTTGTCGCCGGCATCGAAGGCTGCTAGGAAAGCGATGTTGAAGCCACCCGAGGCCCCTGAGGTGACCATCACCCGCGCCGGATCGACGCTGACGCCATGGGCCAGGCGGTAATGATCGGCTAGTGCTTCCCGCAGGTCGACCCGCCCCATCGCATCCGTATAGCCAACGGAGCCGCGTTCGATCATCGCGGATGCGGCGTCACGGGCAGCCCTCGGCGCAGGCGAGGCAGGCTGGCCAACTGCGAGTGAGAGCACATCCGCGCCCGCCGCCTTGAGCCTGTTGGCTTCGGCGAGAAAAGTCATCGCGTGAAACGGCTCGACGCCCGACCTCCCCGACGGTCCCATTGCACGATCGCTCATTAGCAGTGTTTCCTCTTGATGCGTTTTGCGCGCCATCTGCCACAAATTGGCATTTGATCTCAGACCAGCACAGTCGTCAGAACGCACGGAACTGGCGCAACTGATCGTGAAATTCGAGATGATGTCCTATTATCGCTTCAAATTTCGCGCCAGATCGTGTCTCCATGCATCTCAACCCTACACCCAGCAAGGGACCCCGCTTCATGCGTTTGCTCACGACCCTCGCCATCGCAGCAACCTTCTTGGGAAGCACGCTGTCGGCACCCGCAATTGCGCAGGACAGCTTCGATGCGACCGAGAAGCAGGATATCGAAAAGATCGTCCGCGATTACCTCGTCACAAATCCCGAAGTCCTCGTGGAAGCGATGAACGCCCTTCAGCAGAAGCAGGATGCGGAACAGAAGACGGCGCAGGCGGACGTCATTGCCAAAGCGCGCGACCAACTGCACTCGGCGCCCGAAGGCATGGTCCTTGGCAATCCGGACGGTGATGTTACGGTCACCGAGTTCTTCGATTACAATTGCGGATATTGCCGACAGGCGCTGGCGGACATGACCGCGCTTATCGAGGAGGACGACAATGTCCGCTTCGTTCTGAAGGAGTTCCCGATTCTCGGCATGGGTTCGCTGGAGGCGTCACGTGTCTCGATGGCGTTCCGCGATCTCGCCCCTGAGAAATATCGCGAATTTCACGAGACACTTCTGTCCAAACGCGGGTCAGCCGACAAGGCCTCTGCGCTTCAGGTCGCCGAAGACCTGGGCGTCGACCCCGCGAAGATTGAGGACATCATGGCCTCGTCGACGAACATGAAAGCACTTCAGGAGATTCAGGTTCTCGCCAACGACCTGCGAATCAACGGAACGCCATCCTATGTCATCGGCGAGGAAGTCATTCAGGCCCGCGTCGGAACCGAGGGCCTGAAGAGCGCGGTGGCCGCCATGCGGGAATGCGGCAAACCCGATTGCGGAGACAGCTGAAAGATCAATCTTTCACAGGCTATACCCCATCGAGTGGCTCGAAAGGTTCATGCATGCGAGAATTTGGGGCCTCACGGATCGCCAAGGCATGTTGAGACGTTGATATTCTTGCCGTGAACGTGCAAGCAACCGCTCGACCATTGAAACCATTGACGAGTACGCAAACTCGTCGCAGTGCGTTCATATCGCATGAATTGTAAGACGGGCGACAGGATAGGATACAATGAGCGACAAGAGCTTGGACCCCGAGATTGTTCGTGAGCTGGCCGCAATCCTCAAGGAGAGCGATCTCACGGAGATCGAGGTCGAACGGGACTCGCTGCGTATTCGCCTGACCCGCCAGATCGAGGCCGCGCCCGTCTATTACCAGCAGCCGCAGATGGCTCCCCAGTTCTCTGCGCCGCAGCAGCTATCGGCTCCGACAGCAACACCGGCTCAGGCTACGCCAGCAAAGTCCGGGCCTGCCGAGGGCACCGTGACCTCCCCAATGGTCGGCACGGTCTACCACGCCGCTTCGCCAGGCTCGAAGCCCTTCGTCGAAGTTGGCCAGGCGGTGAAGGAAGGCGAAACGGTCTGCATCATCGAGGCGATGAAGACGATGAACAACATCCCCTCGCCGCGCTCGGGCACGGTCCGCGAAATTCTGGTCGAAAACGCACAGCCGGTGGAATTCGGTGAACCGCTCTTCGTGATCGACTGAGGGGCACGAAGACGATGGTCTCCAAAGTTCTCATCGCCAATCGCGGCGAGATTGCCCTTCGCGTCCTGCGCGCCTGCAAGGAGCTTGGCATTGCCACGGTAGCGGTCCATTCGACCGCCGACAATTCGGCCATGCATGTTCGGCTCGCAGACGAGAGCGTTTGCGTCGGCCCGCCTGCGGCCCGCGACAGCTACCTGAACATTCCGCAGATCGTTGCGGCCTGCGAAATCACCGGCGCCGACGCGGTCCATCCCGGATACGGCTTTCTTTCCGAGAATGCGCGATTTGCCGACATTCTCGAAGCCCATCAGCTGACCTTCATCGGGCCGACGGCCGATCACATTCGCACCATGGGCGACAAGATCGAGGCCAAGCGGACGGCCGAGCGTCTCGGCATTCCCGTGGTTCCGGGGTCTCCCGGTGCTGTGACCGAGGACGACGAGGCGATGAAGATCGCCAAGGAGATCGGCTTTCCGGTCATCGTCAAGGCTTCCGCCGGCGGCGGCGGACGCGGCATGAAGATTGCCCGAACAGAAAAAGACCTGTCGAATGCGCTGGCAACCGCGCGTTCGGAGGCGGGCGCTGCCTTTGGCGACGACGCGGTCTATATCGAGAAATATCTGGAAAAGCCGCGCCATATCGAAGTTCAGGTCTTCGGCGATGGCAAAGGCAATGCAATTCATCTCGGCGAGCGTGACTGCTCCCTGCAGCGTCGCAACCAGAAGGTCTGGGAAGAGGCCAATTCCCCGGCCCTGACCCAGGAACAGCGCGACCGGATCGGAATGATCTGCGCCGATGCCATGAAGGGCCTCAAATATCGCGGCGCCGGGACCATCGAGTTTCTCTACGAAAACGGCGAGTTCTATTTCATCGAAATGAACACCCGCCTTCAGGTCGAACATCCGGTGACAGAGGCCGTGACCGGCCTTGATCTTGTCCACGAACAGATCCGTGTCGCAAGCGGCGAAGGGCTCTCACTGACGCAGGACGAGGTCAAGTTCTTCGGCCATGCCATCGAGTGCCGTATCAACGCCGAGGACCCGCGCACCTTCGTGCCCTCACCGGGCGAAATCACGCATTACCACGCACCTGGCGGGCTGGGCGTGCGCATCGATTCGGCGGTCTATCGCGGCTACCGGATTCCGCCGTACTATGACAGCCTCGTCGGCAAGCTGATCGTTCACGGCCGAACGCGCGACGAATGCCTGATGCGGCTGAAGCGAGCGCTCGACGAGTTCGTGCTCGACGGTATCAGTACGACCCTTCCGCTCTTTCAGGATCTCGTCGCAAACGAGAGCGTCAGACGCGGCGAATATGATATTCACTGGCTGGAACACTTCCTCGAAGGCGAAGCTGGCTGACGGATCATGGCGAAGAATGGCGGACAGGATTATCGAATAACGCCCGCCATTCTGCTCAAAGCCTATGCCTGCGGCATCTTTCCCATGGCCGAATCGGCCGAGGATCCGAACATCTTCTGGGTTGATCCCGTGGAACGCGGCATCCTGCCGCTTGGTTCGGTGCATATCCCACGCAGCCTCAAGAAGACGATCCGCAAGCAGGTCTTCGAGGTCCGGTTCGATACAGCCTTTTCCGCCGTGCTCGACGGGTGCGCGGCGCCGACGCCCGAGCGAACCGAAACATGGATCAACCGGACGGTCCGCGACCTCTATCTCTCACTCTATCGCGAGGGCTTTGCCCATTCGGTCGAGACCTGGAAAGACGACCAACTGGTCGGCGGCCTCTACGGGGTCTCTCTTGGCGGGGCATTTTTCGGCGAGAGCATGTTCTCACGAATGACCGATGCCTCGAAGGTCGCTCTCGCATTTCTCTGCGAACGGCTTATTCGAGGCGGCTATTCGCTGCTGGACACACAGTTTCTGACCGATCACCTGCAACGGTTCGGCGCGATCGAAATCCCGAGAGATGACTATCAGGCGCTTCTCTCGACGGCCGTCGAGACGGACGCAACCTTCTATTCGGAAGGCGCCGGCACGTCCGAGTCGGTTTTGCAGCTCTTCAGCCATACGTCGTAGACAGGATGCTCAACCGCGTTGAGGCCGGGCGACGCCGCAAACATCCAACCTGAGAAGATCCGGCGAATGTCGCGATCGAGCGTGATTTCGTCCACTTCGACGAAAGCATCCGTTTGAGTGGCCTCGCCCTCGGCGCTGGTCTTGCAGACGCGAGGCGTGACCTGCAATGCGCCGAACTGCACCGTCTCATCAATGAAAACGTCGAAATCCGTCAGGCGGCCAGTGATCTTGTCCAGGCCGGAAAAGACGGCGACGGGATTGTCGATACGCTGCTGAGCATCTGCTCCTTGTATCATGACAAAGCCGGGCGCCATCGCGAGAGCGGTTATCAAACCGGCGCTTCGAACAAAGCGGATGTCGAACAAAGGCGCAAATAGTCTCAAACTCATCACCGGTCAGTTGCGAGGCGCAATGTCGCTTCCTCACCATACCCAACTATGGAGACCCGAACGATCGGTTGGGTTCCGGAAGCGCTGCGCATAAGTGCGCAATCCGGCAGAAAGTCGGCGCAGACGCTCAGGGCGTCCAGGCGTCGTATTCGCCGGTGACGCGCGGGCGATCTTTCTCGGGCCGCAGCAGCGAACCGGATGGGCGATAAGCCTCGTCCGTCCCCGTATGGTTCTTCTCGTGGGACTTTTCCCAATCGCGCGGCTTATAGTTTTCTTCCGATGGCGGCGTATCGACCCTGTGATGCATCCAGCCGTGCCACCCCGTTGGAATGGCGCTCGCTTCCACCGGGCCGTTGAAGATCACCCAGCGCCGTGTGCCGTCGCTATTGGTATAATAAACATTGCCGTAGGGGTCTTCACCGACCTTCTTGCCGTTTCGCCAGGTGTAGAACCGCGTATTGAGGGTCTGCCCGTTCCACCAGGTGAAGATTTGTAGCAGCCATTCCTTCATCGCGACCTGCCCATGCTCGTCTGCGTCTTGCAGCCCTTATGGGACCGATGCCGGTGATTGTCCAGCCGGTCCAGGCGCTGCATCAAAGGGTATCACTCTCGATTATCTTGCGAGTTCTCGCTTGCGTGCTCCCGGCGGTCGATCACACTGACAAGGAAAAGCGCAAGGCCGAGGGCAAGCACCGTCGCCGCAAGGCCTACGAGGAACGTACCGGACGTGCTCTCGACCTCGAGCAGAATCAGCTTTCGAACAACAGCGAGCACGCCGATGACGATGACGGTGCGAACCTGTGCAAGCCGATGGTCGCCAATCGCCATCTGCTGAATGGAATGGGCAAGTTCCAGCGCAATGATGACGGCGAGCACTCTGTCAAACAGTGTCTGGAATGCGTTGTATTCCAAGGGATTGCCAACGCCCGTGAAAATCGAGATCAGTGAGCGCGCAAAGCTGAACACCGCCAGGAGAACGACCACCGCCATGCCAAGCAGAAGCAGATAGGCAATGCCGCGCTCGAATACATGGTAGATCTTCAAGGCCATTGTCGACAGCTCCCGATCATGCTCGACTCGGGTCAGGACCTCGCCTCCCGCACAACGAAAGTGTCGCACCCGGCCGTCTTGTCCAATTTTTCGTGCCGATAAGCGCCGCTTCTATCCAGCTAACGGGCGTGAAAGAGACGTTCCGATCTCAGCCGAGCAGTCGTTCGAACACGGTCACTTCGACGCCGTCAGTCGAGGAGTCTCGCGCCATCGCGGTGCCGGTGGGTTCGAAACCGTGTTTCTTGTAGAAAGCCACCGCACCGACGTTGGCGGGCTCGACCTCGCAACGCATGCGACGCCCGTCCGGAAAGGCGTTCATGAGCTCCAGCAGCATTTCCGACCCGAGGCCGGCCCGCTGCTCGTCCGGGAGCACATAAAGCTGATGAAGAACGACGAGCGCCCGATCGACATCCGAAGACGCGGCATATCCGACACCGCCGAGAAACTCGCCGTTATCGCCCACAATGAATTCCGACGAGGGACGGCCGATACGCGGCCTGAGAGCCGAGACCGAATGCCAGGCATCGCTGATTTGTGAGACGCGAGCCTCGCCGTAGATCGCGTCATAGGTCGCGTGCCACGTTTTCCTGAGAAGCTGGCTCACCGCCGGCAGATCACGCTCCATGGCCGTGCGGATGAAGAACATCACCTACTCGACGCCGAGCTTGTCTTTGACCAGCGCGTTCACAGCCTGAGGATTGGCCTTGCCGCCCGTCGCCTTCATCACCTGTCCGACAAACCAACCGGCCATCGAAGGCTTCGCCTTGGCTTGCTCGACCTTCTCGGGGTTGGCCGCGATCACATCGTCGACAGCCTTTTCGATCGCGCCGGTATCGGTGACCTGTTTCATGCCGCGATCTTCAACGATCTGCTTGGGATCTCCACCCTCGTTCCAGACGATCTCGAAGAGATCCTTGGCAATCTTGCCGGAAATCGTGCCCTCGCGAATGAGATCGAGAATGGCACCGAGCTGCTCTGCCGAGACCGGCGTTTCCTCGATCCCCTTGCCGTCCTTGTTGAGGGCGCCGAGGAGATCGTTGATCACCCAGTTCGCGGCCTGCTTGGCATCGCGCCCTCGTGCGACATCCTCGTAGAAATCGGCAACCGCCTTTTCCGAAACGAGGATCGAGGCATCATAGGTCGAAAGCCCGCCCTCTTCGATAAAGCGGTTCTTTTTGTCGTCGGGAAGCTCCGGAAGCTCGCTCAAAAGCGCGTCGATATAGGCCTGATCGAAATCCAGCGGCAGGAGATCCGGATCGGGGAAGTAGCGATAATCATGCGCATCTTCCTTGTTGCGCATGGCACGGGTCTCGCCCTTCGACGGATCGAAGAGCCGGGTTTCCTGCTCCACCATGCCGCCGTCCTCGATCAGGGCGATCTGGCGGCGGGCTTCCGATTCGATCGCCTGACCGACGAACCGGATCGAGTTGACGTTCTTGATCTCGCAGCGCGTGCCAAACGCACCGCCGGGCCGGCGCACTGACACGTTCACGTCTGCACGCATGGAGCCTTCGTCCATATTGCCGTTGCAGGTGCCGAGGTAACGCAGGATCGTGCGAAGCTTGGTGAGATACGCCTTCGCCTCGTCGGCCGATCGCATGTCCGGCTTGGACACGATCTCCATCAGCGCGACGCCTGAGCGGTTGAGATCGACGAAGCTCATGGACGGATGCTGATCGTGCATCGACTTTCCGGCATCCTGTTCGAGGTGCAGGCGCTCGATACCCACTTCGATATCCTCGAACTCGCCCTCTCTGTTCGGCCCGACCGAGACCGTCACCGTTCCCTCGCCGACGATCGGATCCTTAAACTGGCTGATCTGATAGCCCTGCGGCAAATCGGGATAGAAATAGTTCTTGCGATCGAACACCGAGCGCTTGTTGATCTGCGCCTTGAGGCCAAGGCCCGTGCGCACGGCCTGCCGCACACATTCCTCGTTGATCACGGGCAGCATGCCGGGCATGGCCGCATCGACCAGGCTCACATGGGAATTTGCTTCCGCACCGAAATCGGTCGAGGCGCCGGAAAAGAGCTTCGCGTCGGAGAGGACTTGCGCATGCACTTCCAGGCCGATGATGATCTCCCAGTCCCCGGTCGCCCCGGAAATAAAGCTCTTCGGGTTGGGTTCACGGGAATCGACGATGGTCATGGCTCGGTCCACAGGCTGGATGTGATCTCGGGTGTGCTTTGGCTATATATAAGACGGTTCGTATTCAAGCCGCAGCCCTCGACGCGGTCTTTTTCCGAAACGCACGGTCGTCTTGTCCGCGGTGATGACGCTGGCTCGCGCCTTGGTCACCGGCCCATGAAAAGCGCTGCCGTTTCGAAATCGGCCTTGCGCCGCCTGGCGACGAGTTGCGCGTCTTCGTCGTCGCCCCAACGCTCGATATTCCAGTCCTCATCGAGGCGTGACAGCGCCCAGGCCTCGCCGGCATCGAGCCGGCCTTCATGAAGCGCAAGCGCCAGAAGGCCCGAACCGGAGATCGACGTTGCCTGCTGCAAACCGGAAATCACCCACGGGTCGGTGACCGGGGACAACCTCCTTGCAAACGCATCGAGCGCTTTGGCCGGCTGCACCACATGCATCACGCCTTCGGTGAGAACGAACCGCACGCCAAGCAATTCCGATGCCCAGGCAACGATCGGGTCCCAGCGTTCACGCTGGCGCTCGACAAGGCTATCGGGATGGCCGGCACGATAAAAGAGCAGGTCGGTTTCCGCATAGCGCGGCACGTCATCCAGCACCGGTTTCGGATCGAGGGCGACGGCATCGACCACAGTGTTCGCAAGGCGCGTCGCCGGCATTGTGCCCGGATCGATGCGTTCGCCCTGGGCGGTCCACTCATCCCGGATGGTGGTCGCAATTGCTTCGTTCGGTAGTATCAGCGGTTTCTTTGCCGGCGTTTTCACGCTGCGGCCATCAAGCAGAACCTGATAGCCACTCTCGGCGCGGCCAAGCGCAGCCTTTTCGTAGAACCGCTTCGGCAGATCGCGGCGCATGGCATTCGGGTTTTCGAACAGGCGCTGCAAGATATCGGGATTGTTCGACATATCGCTGGTGTAAGGCTTTCGGATTGGTTTGCAGGTCGCCCGTAGCTAGGCGCTCGCAGGCTGGCGCGCCAGCCAGTTTTCGACAGCAGATGCGAGATCGTGCACGGTCTCGACAACCTGCAGAGCTCCGCTTCGCGTCAGCTGTTCCGTTGTGTGCGATCCCCAGGAAACGCCGAGCGCCATAGCTCCGGCGGCACGGGCCATCTCCATGTCGTAGGTCGTATCGCCCACGACGACCGCATTGGCGGGATCGACGCCAAGCTCGGTGCAAGCTTCGAGAACCATGGCCGGATGAGGCTTGGACGGGCAATCATCGGCCGTCCGGACGACCGAAAAGGCCTCGGTCAGGCCGTGAGATGCGGTCAAGGCTGCAACGCCGCGCCGCGATTTGCCGGTTACCATGCCGACGAAAACGCTCTCACGAGCCGCAAGATCGAGGACAAGATTGGCCATCCCCTCAAAGAGATGATCGGAAAAATGCGGACGTGTGCGCTCCAGCCGGTACTCGTTTCGATAGGCATCGGCCAGCCGCTCCGCCTCAAAGTGCGTCAGGCTGGGCCGAAGTGCGACAATCGCCGTTTCCAGCGAGAGCCCGATGATCGAGCGCGTGGCGTCTCGCGCGGGCGGCTCCAGCCCATGCGCAACAAAGCACCGCTCCATGGTGTCGCAGATGAGACCCGCCGAATCGGCGATGGTTCCATCGCAATCGAAGAGAACCGCTTTGAGGATAGTCACCGGCCGTTCAATCTTCGAGTTCGGCTTCGTCGAAGCCGAAGAGGTTGAAGGTTTGACGCATATGCTGAGGCAGCGGTGCGATCTGATCGATCGTGCCGCCGGATGGATGGGGAATCACGATACGACGCGCGTGAAGATGAAGGCGTTTCTGGACGCCGCCTGGAAAGTCCCAGTTCGTGTCGTGATCGAAGTATTTTGGATCGCCCAGAATCGGGTGGCCGATCTCAGCGGCATGAACGCGGAGCTGGTGCGTGCGGCCTGTATAAGGTTCCAGCTCGAGCCAGGCGAAGTTCTGAGCGACGTGATCGATCACGCGGTAATGGGAAAGCGCATGGTCGGCGCCCTCTTCACCGTGTTTGGCGATGCGCATGCGGTCACCATCCGGTGTCTGCTCTTTCTTCAGGTAGGTCGAGATCCGGCCTTCCTTCTTGCCCGGGACGCCCTTCACCACCGCCCAGTAAAATTTTCTCGTGTCGCGTTCGCGAAAGGCTTTCGTGAGCGCCGTCGCCGCGCCGCGCGTCCGCGCCACCACCAGGATACCGGACGTGTCGCGGTCGAGACGATGAACGAGACGGGGCTTTTCGCCCTTTTTGTTGCGCCAGGCTTCGAGCATATCGTCCACATGGCGCGCGACGCCTGAACCGCCCTGAACGGCGAGACCCGCCGGTTTGTTGAAGACGATGACCTTATCGTCCTCGTAGATCACCATCTGCGACAGGACATCGCCATCCTGCCGGCCCTTCATGGTGTTGGCGGTCAGCGGCTTGTTGCTGGCGATCTTGCAATCGGTCGCAAGCGGCGGGATGCGGACCATCTGTCCCGGTTCGACACGGGTATCGGATTTGGCGCGACCACCGTCGACGCGGATCTGGCCGGATCGCAAAAGCTTCTGGAGCTGGCCAAAGCCGAGACCCGGATAATGCAGCTTGAACCAGCGATCGAGGCGCAGACCGGCCTCATCGTCGTCCACCCGCCGTTGTTCGACTGCTGCCATATGCCGGACGCTCCGTCCATTCGCGTTGAGATCATCTGCGACGACCCGTCGGGTGCAATCGCTTGGTCGAAGTTGTTCTAGCCGCGCTGCCGAAGAGGAGCAACGCGACAGGCTGGAGAGGCACTTCAGGTGAAGAGCTTTCCAAACGAAAGGCCGGCGAAGAGACCACTAATGCCGAGAAGCACAGAAGCCAACACGTAGGCGAAGGCAATACCTGTCGCACCCCGATCAATCAGGTTCACCGTATCGAGCGAGAATGACGAGAAGGTCGTGAAGCCGCCCAGAAATCCCGTGGCGATGAAAAGACGCCAGTGCTGTGACATGCCGAACTTGCGCGCCAGCAGCTCCACGACGAGGCCCATCAGAAACGATCCGAACACATTCACAAAGACCGTTCCCCACGGAAAACCCATACCGAGGATGCGGGCAGCTGCCAGGTTGGAAAGGTGACGCATGCCGGCACCCAATCCGCCGCCAGCCATTACAATGAGAAGATTTGTCATGGGCTTCGTTTCGTATCATGCACTCGAAAAAAGTTCGGCCCCGGATGAGCAAAGCATCCGGGGCCGAATTTCATCAAAGCTGTCCGACGATTATTCGGCAGCCTGATAGTGTTGCTGATTCTGGAGGAACGGCTTCTTTCGCTCCGCAATCAGGCCCTTACCGACCGAGAAGGTCAGGATCAGGAGCAATATCGCGAAAGGCAGGCCCGTAGCGATTGCAGCCGCCTGTAGTGCGGCTAACCCGCCACCGAGCAGAAGCGCGACCGCGATCAGACCTTCGAAGGTGCACCAGAACACGCGCTGCGCGGTCGGGGCATCCAGTTTTCCGCCCGCCGTGATGGTGTCGATGACCAGCGAACCGGAGTCCGAGGAGGTTACGAAGAACACGATCACGAGGATGATACCGATGAAGGACGTGATGGTCGTCAGCGGCAGCTGGTTCAGCATGGCGAAGAGCTTCACCGGCAGCTCGGCATCGGTGATACCGGTGTAGCCGCCGATCGTCTCGGTCAGTGCGGTTCCGCCGAACACGGTCATCCAGATGATCGAGACGACGGTCGGAACGATCAGGACGCACGTCACGAACTCACGTACCGTACGGCCACGGGAGACGCGGGCGATAAACATACCAACAAATGGAGACCAGCTCATCCACCAGGCCCAGTAGAATGTCGTCCAGCCCTGACGGAAGTTGTCGTCATCGCGACCGAACGGCATCGAGAGCGGAAAGAGCTCTTTTGCATATGCGGCGGCATTTCCGAAGAAGCCGCGAACGAGTTCCATGGTCGGCCCGACGATGAAAACGAACAGCAAAAGCAGAAGCGCGAGCGCCATATTGATCTCAGAGAGACGCTTCACGCCCGCGTCGAGCCCTGCGACGACAGACATCAGCGCGACGAGCGTAATGAGGCCGATCAGAATGATGTTCGTCAGCGTGGTGTCCGGTATTCCAAACAGGAAGTTGAGACCGGCCGCCGCCTGCTCCGCACCAAATCCGAGAGATGTGGCGAGACCAAAGATCGTCGCGAACACCGCGAGCGTATCGATCACGTGGCCCGGCCAGCCCCAGACCCGATCACCGAGCAGAGGATAGAACGCGGACCGCATGGTGAGCGGCAGGCCCCAGTTGTAGGAGAAGAACGCAAGCGAAAGAGCGACGATCGCATAGATCGCCCAAGGATGCAGCGCCCAGTGGTAGAGCGTCGCGGCCATACCCAGTCTGCGCGCTTCCAGCGTCTCTCCAGCAGCGCCACCCAGCGGAGCCCAGTCCGTACGAATGCCGTTGTCCAGGGTTATGCCGCCGAAAGCGGACTGGTAATGGCTGACAGGCTCAGACACGCCATAGAACACGAGACCGATACCCATACCGGCCGCGAAAAGCATCGCAAACCAGCCAAAGTAGCCGTAATCGGGCGTCGCATCCTTGCCGCCCAGACGAATACCGCCGAGCGGCGTGACGATCAGAGCAAGGCAAAACAAAACAAAAATGTTGCCCGCAATGAGGAAAAGCCAATCGAAGGTCGATGTCAGCTGCGGACGTAGCCATCCGAAGAAGTTGCCAGCAGCATCCGGAAAGATCAGCGTAAACGCCACGAAGAGAATGATGACACCGGCCGATATGGGAAAGACCGGGTTGTGATAGTCGAGACCGAATTTCTGTACGTTGTCCTGTCCGACTTCGTAATTCGTGACCGACTGCTCGGGGATCATATCCTGATCCGCTGACATCGCGGTTCTCCTTGTCCGTGGAAATTAGGTGCTTATCGGTGCGAACGCGCCAGCGCTACGGCAAGGCGAGACCGCTGATTTTCAAAAGAGCTGCCGCAAGCCAATCGGCCGACAGGCGCGAACTAATCGTTTCAGGCGACACTAAATCACGGTTTGCCGCAATTCAACGGGCCAAATTACGAATCCGTCATCTTTCCCGCACTGCAAAACGCACCGCATCGTAAGGCATCAT
This sequence comes from Fulvimarina fulva, assembly GCF_039652615.1. NCBI lineage: Bacteria > Pseudomonadati > Pseudomonadota > Alphaproteobacteria > Hyphomicrobiales > Aurantimonadaceae > Fulvimarina > Fulvimarina fulva. The sequence goes on along the minus strand of NZ_JBDJAC010000001.1, from coordinate 537,924 downwards.
GAGCGTTTGCCACGCTGTTTTCGCAACTGCGAAAGGTGCGAAAGGCGTGCGCCGATCCGCTGCTCGACGCCATAATCGGTCGGACGGTAATAGGTCTCCCGCGTCATTTCGTCGGGGAAGTAGTCCTGTCCGGAAAATGCGTCCGGTTCGTCGTGATCGTAACGATATCCGGCGCCATATCCCTCGTCTTTCATCAACTTGGTCGGAGCGTTGAGGATATGAGCCGGCGGCAGCAGCGAGCCGTTTGCCTTGGCCGACCGCATCGCCTGCTTGTAGGCGTTGTAGACAGCGTTCGATTTTGGGGCCGCCGCGAGGTAAACGGTCGCTTCGGCAAGGGCGAGTTCGCCCTCTGGCGAGCCGAGGTAATCATAGGCATCCTTCGCAGCGAGCGTGACCCGCAACGCGTTGGGGTCGGCGAGCCCGATATCTTCGGATGCCATACGAACGAGTCGGCGGCCGAGATAGAGCGGATCCTCGCCTGCATCGAGCATGCGGCAGAGCCAGTAGAGCGCCGCGTCGGGGTCCGATCCCCGAACCGATTTATGAAGCGCGGAAATGAGGTTGTAATGACCGTCCTGGCTCTTGTCATAGACCGGAGCGCGGCGCTGGACAATCATCTGGAGGGCTGCAGAATCGAACACCTCGCCCTCGCCTGCCGCGCGCCAGGTTTCCTCGGCAAGGCTCAAGACCGCTCTGCCATCTCCATCGGCAAGACGCAGCAAGACCTGTCTCGCCTCCTCGTCGAGAGGCAGTGCCCGTTCTTCGATCGCCTCGGCGCGCTGAAGCAACGAGCCGAGGCTTTCGGCATCATGCGGCCTGAACGTCAGCACCCGAGCCCGCGACAGCAGGGCGGCATTGAGCTCGAAAGAGGGATTTTCCGTCGTCGCTCCGACGAGCACGACCGTGCCGTCTTCCATGACAGGAAGAAAGCTGTCCTGCTGGGCACGATTGAAGCGATGGATTTCGTCGACAAAGAGCAGCGTCGGCCGACCATTCGAGCGTCGCAGACGCGCCGCTTCGAAGACTTTCTTCAAGTCCGCGACCCCGGAAAAAATCGCCGATATCTGCTCGAATGCGTAATCGCTGTCGTTGGCGAGAAGCCGCGCGACCGTTGTCTTTCCGGTGCCAGGGGGCCCCCAGAAGATCATGGAGCCGAGATTTCGCGACGCGAGCATTCGTGACAGGATACCGCCCTCACCCGTCAGATGCTCCTGACCGACGACCTCACTCAGCGCCCCGGGTCGGAGGCGATCAGCCAGGGGCCGCTGGCTTTGGCCCACACCGGTTCGGCCGCGAGGCACTCCTTCGGATCGGCTCTCTTTTTCCGGGCGGCCTGGCTCTGCGAACAGATCCGCCATCTCAGCGCACACGCCGAACGAGCCGGCGTCCGCCACGCTCGATCTCGAACTCGTATCCGCCCCAATTTTCGGACAGGATGTCGGCCATCGTCGCAGTCGTGTCGACGGCATTGCCGTTGACCGCAATGATCAGATCACGGGGCCGCAGACCGAAGCGCGCCGCAAGAGAGCCTCGTTCGATGTCGGAAATCACGACACCGTCGGTTTCGAGTGGCAGGTCCAGTTCCTCGGCAACTTTCGGCGACATATTCCACACCGTCGCACCTGCGAACGGATTGCGTCCCCGAAGCAGGCGTTCGTCCCTGGCCGGTTTTTCCGGTGCGCCAGCCAAGGCAAGCGTCAGCGTCTGGCGATCGTCATTGCGAAGCACGGTCAGTGGTACTGTCGCGCCGATCCCCGCGGTCGCAAGGCGGTAGCCCAGCGCATCGGGATTGGAGATCGCAACCGAGCCGACTTCCAGCACGACATCGCCTTCTTCGAGCCCTGCCTCTTCCGCCGGCGTTCCGGGCCGAACCGAATGGACGATCGCGCCCGACGGCCGCGCAAGGCCGATCGCCGCCGCGATATCCGGCGTCACCCGTCCGAATGCTGCGCCGACATAGGGCCGATTGAACTCGCCTCCCGCCTTCGCGGCCCGAACGAAGCTGGCGACGAGATTGGATGGTATCGCAAAGCCGATGCCGTTCGAGCCACCTGACTTGGAAAAGATCGCAGTGTTCACACCGATCAGATGGCCGCGCATATCGATCAGCGCGCCTCCCGAATTGCCCGGATTGATCGCGGCGTCGGTCTGAATGAAGACGCCCGGATCGCCGGGCGAAAGATGTGTCCGCGCCAATGCAGAGACGATGCCGTTCGTTACCGTCTGACCGATGCCGAAGGGATTGCCGATGGCCAGGACGAGATCGCCGATCTCCAGTCCGTCAGAATCCGCAAGTTCGACAACCGGAAACTCTTCGCTTGCCTCCTCAATCTTCAGGACGGCGAGATCGACCTTTTCATCCTTGAGAAGGATCGTCGTCTCGAATTCCCGGCCGTCCGCGAAAGCAATTCTGACCTCGTCGGCATCGGCAATCACATGGTTGTTGGTCACTACGAGCCCGCTCGGATCGACGATGACGCCGGAGCCAAGCGAACTTTCCATGCGAGGTTCGCGCCGCGATGGCGCACCGAAAAACTGCCCGAAAAAGGGATCGCCGGCGAAAGGCGAAAGCCGCTCCGGGACCGCCCGCGCCGCATATACATTTACGACCGCAGGAGCGCTCTTGCGCACAAGCGGCGCAAAAGACAGCGTGATTTCCGACTGGTTTTCCGGGACGCGGCGGGATGGATCCGCGATCTGCGCGTCAGCCGAGGCCGCTTGTGGTGGCTCCACCTGTTCCATCGGCGGGGATTCACTCCCGCCACCGAAGAGACCGCGCAGCGACCATCCCTCAGCCCTCGCCAGGGACGAGGCGGCGACGAAAGCGAACGAGAGTGTCAAAATCAGGAGCGCGAGGCGCTTAAGCGATGCCATCCAGCCCAAATCCATCAGCGCCGTTGAACGATGTGGCCACGGCTATTCCTCCGGCGGCCGCAGGAGCGGTCGACGGAGGAATAGCCGTTCACGGTAGCCGAATTCAAGGGTGACGACGGCGCTCAGACAACAAGCTTATGGCTGCCACGCCGGTCAGCTGTTTCTGCGCAAAACGCTGCGAAGATCGGGAACTTTGCAAACAAGAAGCTGGGTTTCAGCTTTCCCTGCGAGGCAGACGTCGTTTCTGCTTCAAGACGCGAAAAAGGGGCCCACTGGACCCCTTTTTCGGAAATCGAAGCCGTCTTGAAAAAGCCGTCAGTTAATAGCGGTCGTTTCCGCTGCTACAGTTGCAGCTGTAGGAGCTGGAAGGTCGGCCGTCGCGTAGCTCGCCGTGAGTACTGCGAAAGCGCCTGTAGCGGCAAGAAGCGTGATGGCTGTACGACGCACTGGAAACCGTACCTGTTCGTGTGACATCCGAGCATTTTGCATGCGGTTTGTTTATTCCTCGTAAATTCTGCCACATTTTCGTGGCGCGGCCCTTCCACTTGGTTTGGTAAGTCGCAACTGCACGAATGGTTGCATCTCATTTCACAAAGTTTGCCGAAGGGCGTGACCGCTTCTCTGTCACGATAAAGCGCTGGCGAATAGCGCATTTCCTACACACCAGCCGCCTGCTTTCCTGATGCCCACATGATGCAGAACGAGCAGTGCGTTTTGCCCATCGATTGTATCCAGAGCGCAACGAATTCTGTCTAGAAGTTGCCACAATCGTAAAAAAACGCAATGCGAATGGCGATTGAGACCCTTTTTTTAACGTTTTTTTGATGGTGCCCCATTGTCGCGCGCCTGAGGTTGTCACCGATTTTTCACCACACCGCTGACATGGAAGCGGATCGCGCGGCGAGAGGATCGCGATCGAGCACGGCTCTTGTGACTTCCGGGCCCTATGCCGCGTAGTTCTCTTTGCCAAGGTCAGCGTTTTAGCCAGGTGATGGGACTGCCTTTCCCGCTGCGCCTGTCATCCGACTGTCGCCCGCCTCAGTCAGCACAAAGTGTAAGAAGAGACCGATGCCAGACTCCTTCACGACGCCGTCCGGCTACCGCGTTCTTCGCGCCGACGAACTTCCCTCGGTCATCGCTACAGCCGGCGACGCCGCTCTCCACCTTGGAGGCAGCGCGGCTCAGTGGCACGCGAAAGAGGTGAGCGACGGCAATATGAACGCTGTCTATCGCCTTGAAGGGCCTAGCGGCTCGATCATCGTCAAACAGGCCCTTCCCTATATCCGGGTCATCGGCGAGAGCTGGCCGTTTCCGGTGACGCGGATCGCTTTCGAGACAGAGGCGCTCAAATACCATCAGCGGATCGCCCCGCAGTTCGTGCCGACGATCATCCATTCCGACGACGCACTCGGCCTGCTCGTCATGGAGGATCTTCGGCATCATCGGGTTGCCCGGCACGCCTTTGTCGACGGCAGGACATTCCCCCATTTCGCGCGGCAGATGGGCGCGTTTCTTGCTCACTCTCTTTATTATTCGTCGGATTTCCATCTCTCCACGCCTGAGAAGAAAGCCTTGGCGGCAAGCTTTGCCGGCAACGCGCATCTTTGCCAGACGACCGAGGACGTGATCTTCACCGGCCCGTACGCTGATCGCGAGCTCAACCGGGTAACTGCCGGCAACGAAACCATTGCAGCGGAGCTGCGCGCCGACCAGGACCTGAAGCGGGCGGCCAGCGAGATGAAATATGTCTTCCGCACGAAGTCCGAGGCGCTCATCCATGGCGACCTTCATACCGGCTCGGTGATGGTCACCGAAGATGACACGCGCGTCATTGATGCCGAATGGGCCTTGCACGGCCCCATGGGCTTTGATCTCGGAGCGTTGATCGGCAATCTCTTTCTCGCGGCGATCAGTCAGCCGGGCCACGCCACCGCCGAGAACGATCGAGACGAGGCTGCGGAGTGGATGCTTCAGGCCGCAGCAGATGTCTGGGAGCATTTTTCGGCAAGGTTCCTTCGTCTTGCCGAGGAAGACGCATCGGAGTTCTTTGCGCCGGACGTCCTCTCCAGCGCGGATCGGCAGGCGATCGTCGCGGGCCATCTCAGATCGGTGCTTGCCGACGCGATCGGGTTTGCCGGAGCCAAGATGATCCGCCGAATTATCGGCATATCCCATGTGGAGGATTTTGAACGAATATCGGATGTTCCCCTCCGCGCGCGGCTCGAAAGCCATGCGCTCCGCACGGCGCGGCGTCTGCTCTTGGAGCGAAACGACCTGACCTCGATCGCCGAGGCCATTGCGATCTTGCGCGAAGAAGCCTTAGAGACGTCGGCCGATCGGGTGCGACCATAATGTACTGAAGCGTTTCAGAATGGGTTTGCGGTTCACCCCGTTCAGGAAATACTGATCGGTAATGGCCAAAGCGAAGACAACATTCATCTGCCAATCCTGCGGCGCCGTCTATGCGCGGTGGCAGGGCAAGTGCGAAGCCTGCGGCGAGTGGAACACGATCGTCGAGGAGTCATCTGCCGGCGGCGTGGCGGGCGGTCCGCAGCGTTCGCGGCGGCGCGGCACGCCGTCCAAGCTGCTCCCCCTGTCGGGCGAAAAGGAAGAGGCGCCGCGTATCGCCTCCGGCATTGCCGAACTGGACCGAGCGACCGGGGGCGGAATCGTGCGCGGCTCGGCGATTCTCATCGGCGGCGATCCAGGCATCGGAAAGTCGACGCTTCTGATGCAGGCCTCCGCCGCCCTCGCGCGAAAAGGCGCGAGCGTCATCTATGTGTCCGGCGAGGAAGCGGTGGCGCAGGTGCGGCTGCGCGCGGAACGCCTCGATGCGTCAGACACCAGCATTCAGCTGATGGCGGAAACCAATGTGGAGGACATTCTCGCGACGCTCGCTGCAAGCGGGCGACCGGATCTCGTCATCATCGATTCGATCCAGACCCTGTGGAGCGATCTCGCCGAATCGGCCCCCGGCACGGTCAATCAGGTGCGGACCGGCGCTCAGTCGATGATCCGGTTCGCCAAGGCCTCCGGCGCGGCCGTCATTCTCGTCGGTCACGTAACCAAGGAGGGACAGATCGCCGGTCCCCGCGTCGTCGAGCACATGGTCGACGCCGTTCTTTATTTCGAAGGCGAAGGCGGGCACCACTATCGAATCCTGCGAACGGTCAAGAACCGTTTCGGTCCGACCGACGAAATCGGCGTCTTCGAAATGGGCGACAAGGGCCTGCGAGAAGTCCCTAATCCATCGGAACTCTTTCTTGGCGAGCGCAGTAACAAGGCTCCCGGCGCGGCAGTCTTTGCCGGCATGGAGGGCACGCGCCCGGTGCTCGTCGAAATTCAGGCGCTCGTCGCCCCCTCCTCGCTCGGCACCCCCCGCCGCGCGGTACTTGGATGGGACGCCCCTCGCCTTGCGATGGTGCTTGCGGTGCTGGAGGCAAGATGCGGCGTCCGGCTGGGGCAGCACGACGTCTACCTTAACGTGGCCGGCGGGTTCCGCATTTCGGAACCGGCGGCCGATCTCGCGGTCGCCGCAGCGCTCGTGTCCTCGCTTTCAGGCGTCACGCTTCCGCCGGCGGCCGTCTATTTCGGCGAAGTCAGCCTATCGGGCGCGACCCGTCCCGTCGCCCATGCGGGCCATCGGCTGCGAGAGGCGGAGAAGCTCGGATTTTCAAGCGCGACGATCCCGGCCAACATCCCGGATCTCGCAAAGGGTGCCCTGAAGTTGAGCGAGATCGAGACCCTTGCCGAGCTCGTCGCCACGATCGCGGCAGGATCCGGCGCAGACGACAACGGGTGACGATGTTACCCCGAAGCCGTCTTGATCTTGACGCAAGGAAGGTGTGAAAGGCCTGAGCAGCTCGAAGAGCCGCCCCATGGCCGGTCTCCGGGCGGCCTGAAAGCCTCGTTCGCCAACGAATACGGACCGAAAACTGCGATGTCCCTGACCATTCTCGACGCGATCCTCGTCGCGATCATGCTCGTCTCGGCGCTTCTCGCCATGGTGAGAGGCTTTTCCCGAGAGGTTCTGTCCATCGTCGCCTGGGTCGTGGCTGCCGTGGCAGCTTTCTACGGCTACCCCTTTGTGGTGCCCTACGTCGCCGAATATGTCAGTTCGAATACGGTCGCGATGGCAATTTCCGCCGCAATCGTGTTCTTCGTCGCGCTCATCGTCGTCTCGTTCATCACGCTGAAGATCGCCGACTTCATTATTGACAGTCGCGTGGGCGCATTCGATCGGGTGCTGGGCTTCCTTTTCGGCGCGGCTCGCGGCCTTCTTCTTGTCGTCGTCGCTATGCTGTTCTTCAACTGGCTCACCCCGGAAAACCAGCCGAAATGGGTCGCGAACGCCGCGTCCAAACCGATGCTCGACGATCTGGGGCAGGATCTCATTGCCGCCCTCCCCGACGACCCCGAACAGACGATCATGCAGCGTATCGGCGATCTGAAGGGCGAAGAGGAGCCGGCAGCTGATGCCGGCGGCGGCGAAAGCGTCGAAGGCGTTATCGAAAACGCACAGTAACCCGACTTTCATTTGCATGGCGGAGCCGCTCTGGCGTATGGCAAGATACGAGCAACCGATAGCGGGATGTATCCGGTTGCGCATGTGTCTATCCAATAGCCAGTGACCGGCTCATCCCCCGTCGGCTGGCAATGAGAAACGCCATGGACGAAACGCCTTTCGGCGACGACACGCTGCATGAAGAATGCGGCGTTTTCGGCATTTACAATCGGACGGATGCGGCGGCTCTCGTCACACTCGGCCTGCACGCCCTGCAGCATCGAGGACAGGAAGCCGCCGGCATCGTCGCGTTTGACGGCAGCCAGTTCCACGTAGAACGTCATCCGGGACTGATCGGCGACACCTTCACCAAGCAGGCCGTTCTCGAACGCCTGCCCGGCGAGTCGGCGATCGGCCATACGCGCTATGCCACCACTGGCGGCGGCGGCGTGCGCAACGTCCAGCCCTTTTTTGCCGAACTCGCAGCAGGTGGCTTCGCAGTCGCCCATAACGGCAACATCACCAATGCGCTTACCGTGCAGCGTGAATTGCAGCGGCGCGGTTCGATCTTCTCATCGACATCCGACACCGAGACGATCCTGCACCTCATAGCGACATCCGGAGCGCGGCTGTTCAGGGACAAGCTGATCGATGCGCTCTCGCGGCTCGAGGGCGCATTCTCGCTGGTGGGACTGTCCTCGAAGAAGCTCGTCGGCGTGCGCGATCCGTTGGGAATTCGTCCCCTCGTCCTCGGCGATCTAGAAGGTTCGCCGATTCTCACCTCGGAAACCTGCGCGCTCGATATCATCGGCGCCGATTTCGTGCGGGATATCGAACCGGGCGAGATGGTGATCATCACCGACGACGGTATCGAATCGCTCTTCCCCTTCCAGAAGCGAAAGAGCCGCTTCTGCATCTTCGAATACGTTTATTTCGCGCGACCCGACTCCAATGTCGAAGGCCGCAACGTCTATACGATTCGCAAGAAAATCGGCGCGGAGCTTGCCCGCGAAAGCCATGTGGACGTCGATCTCGTCGTGCCGGTACCCGATTCAGGCGTACCGGCAGCACTGGGATATGCCCAGCAGGCCAATCTGGATTTCGAACTTGGCATCATCCGCAATCACTATGTCGGCCGCACCTTCATTCAGCCGAGCGACGCGATCCGTCATATGGGCGTGAAGCTGAAGCACAACGCCAACCGCGCGATTATCGAGGGCAAGCGTGTGGTTCTCGTCGACGACTCGATCGTGCGCGGAACCACAAGCCAGAAAATCGTGCAGATGATCCGCGATGCCGGCGCTTCGGAAGTACACATGCGGATTGCGTCTCCGCCGACGACGGGCGCCTGCTTCTACGGTGTGGATACGCCGGAGACCGCCAAGCTCCTCGCCTCGCGCTTCACGGTCGCGCAGATGGCGGAATTCATCAAGGTCGACAGTCTCGCCTTCATCTCGATCGAGGGGCTTTACCGGGCCTGCGACGAATCGGAGCGTGACCGCCATCAGCCGCAATATTGCGACGCCTGCTTCACGGGCGATTATCCGACGGCGCTGACGGATATGGACGCATCGGAAAACGTGCGCCAGCTCTCGCTGCTTGGCGGCATCGCCTAAGAAACCACAAGGGATCGCATGACGGGACGACTTGATGGACGGATTGCGCTTGTCACCGGCGCATCGCGTGGGATCGGCTGCGAGCTGGCGGAACGCATCGCTACGGAAGGCGCGCATGTCTATTGCGTGGCCCGCACCGTCGGCGGTCTCGAAGAGCTCGACGATCGAATCAAGGCAGCGGGGGGAACCGCGACCCTTGTGCCGCTCGACCTTCTCGACTTCGAGGGGATCGATCGGCTTGGAGCCGCGATCTACGAGCGCCACGGCAAGCTCGACGTTTTCGTGGCCAATGCTGGGATGCTGGGCGTTCTCTCGCCGATCGGCCATATCGACACGAAGCTGTTCGAAAAGACGATGGCAACGAACGTCACCTCGGTTTGGCGGCAGATCCGCTCGTTCGATCCTCTGCTTCGCGAATCCGATGCCGGTCGCGCGATTCTGATGTCGTCCGGCGCTGCGCACTCGGCCAAGGCCTACTGGTCGCTTTATGCAGCGACAAAGGCGGCGGTCGAAGCCTTGGGGAAGTCCTGGGCGAACGAGACACGAAAGACGACCCTTCGGATCAATGCGGTCAATCCGGGCGCGACGAGAACGCAGATGCGTGCGCAGGCGATGCCGGGCGAAGATCCGGAAACCCTGCCATCGGCTGGAGAGGTGGCTTCCAAGATTCTGCCTCTCGCTCTACCCGACCTCGACGAGACCGGTCGGCTCTATGATGTCCGCGAGGGCCGTTTTCTAAACGTGCACGAACCGGATTGATATCGCCTCAGGCGCCATGGAGCGCGGCTGGTTCCAGCGGCGCGGAGTCTCAAAGCCGGCGCATCGCCGATGCGTTTCTGAAATCCGCAGTCGCGTAGCGCTCGAACGGACTTCGTTGACACTGGCTCAGGCCGCGATCGCTTCCGTTTCCGATCGCGCAGAACGTTTGACCGACGCCATGGCCTTCGCGAAGCAGTCTGCGAAAATGTCGAGATCGATCGGCGCATATTGAACCAGCGCCTTTTCGATCATGCGACGATCCAGGCCCTGCCTCATCAGCTCTTCAATTGCGTGGAGAATGACGGCTTCATCCTCCATTCTCGGCAGATCGCGATTGAACATGGCGTGTCCTATGCGGAAAGCGTGTCGAAACTGCATCGCTGCTCAACTATCGAGGCTGAAGGTTGACTGAGGGTTAATTTTCGCGTCGCCGGATCGAACTCTCTCCGCTCCATAAACGAAACGTGTTTCCCGCATTGAACCGAAAGGCGGCTGTGTCGCGATCGCCTTTCGGCAAATCACTTTGCTTTTGCTTGGTCCTGCGCTTGATGATGGGACAATCGGCAGATGGGCCGATGACAATAAGGGAGAGCCGAAACGATGCCGATCTATCAGCTGGAAGGCGACAAGCCCGCGACCGCAGATGACAGGCCGCATTTCATCGCGCCTGGAGCACACGTCATCGGCCGCGTCCGATTGGGCAAGAACGTCGGCGTCTGGTTCAACGCGGTGATCCGTGGCGACAACGAATGGATGGAGATCGGCGATGACAGCAACATTCAGGATAACTGCACCCTCCACAGCGACCTTGGCTTTCCGCTGACGATCGGGAAGGGCTGCACGATCGGCCATAATGCGATCGTCCACGGCTGCACGCTGGGCGACAATGTTCTCGTGGGCATGGGCGCAACCATCCTCAATGGCGCGAAGATTGGCGACAATTCCATCGTCGGCGCAAACGCACTCGTGACCGAGGGCAAGACGTTTCCCCCAAATTCGCTGATCGTCGGCTCACCGGCCAAGGCCGTTCGCGAACTCGACGATGAGGCGGCGAAAAAGCTGAAGGAGTCGGCCCAGCATTACGTGCGTAATGCCAAGCGCTTTGCCGACGGATTGACCGAGATCGGCGGCTGACCTGATAGCGGCCTTCCTTTTCCAGACATAGGGCATATTCACAACCATGACCGGCCTGTTCGATGGACGCATCTGCGCCCTTGCTTCCGTATCGCCGTTTACCGGCCCAGAGACGCTTGAACGCAGATACGGCCGACCATTTGCCGCTCGCCTAGGCGCCAATGAGAGCGTTTATGGTCCTTCACCCAAGGCAATCGAGGCCATGGCCAGGGTCGCAGCCGATGGCTGGATGTACGGTGACCCGGAACAGTTCGAACTGCGCGAAGCCCTTGCGGCCAAGCACGGTCTTGCGATCGACAATATAATCTGCGGCACGGGCATCGACGGGCTTCTGCGCGATCTCGTCGCCGCCGCGTGCTCACCCGGCAGCACCGTCCTCACCAGTCGTGGCGCCTATCCGACCTTCGGCTATTTTGCGACGGCTGCGGGCGCGGTAATCGAGACCGTGCCCTATACGACGGATTTTCGTCAGAACTGGGAGGCGCTCGCCGCGCGCGCCAGGGAGATTCGTCCGAAGATCCTTTATCTGACCAATCCCGACAACCCGACCGGTAGCTGGCGCGAACGAGACACCCTCGACGCGCTTCTCGCAACCGTGCCGGAGGATACGATCGTCGCGCTCGACGAAGCCTATTGCGACTTCGCACCGCATGACGCGATCGCTGCGGATGACCTCACCCGGCCGAACCTGTTGCGGTTCAGAACCTTCTCGAAAGCCTATAGCCTCGCGGGCATCCGCGTCGGCTATGTCTTCGGCGATCCAGTTGCCATTCAGCAGCTCAGCAAGGTCCGCGACCATTTCTCGGTCAGTCGCATCTCGATGGCCGGGGCTCTCGCGGCCCTTTCGGATCGGGACCATCTCGACTGGGTCCTTACAGAAGTAGCCAAAAGCCGGACGCAGCTGGCTCTGGTCGCGGAAAAGCAGGGTTTTACCGCTTTGCCGTCTGCGACGAATTTCGTCGCGATCGATCTCGGTCAAGGCGGTGAATATTGCCGCCTGATTGCCGAAGAGATCGAGGAACAGGGCGTCTTCATCCGTCGCCCCGGGGTGGAATTTCTGAACCGAACCCTTCGCGTGAGCGCCGGCACACCGAGCGATATCGAGCGGTTCGACGAGGCGCTTCAGATCGCGGTCGAAAGGGTGAGCGCAAGCGGAGGCTGAAGCAAGACCCATGGTCTGCAGCCGAGGCCTACCCTTCGCCCTGTAAAAACACCTGGACGCACCGCGCCGTCTCTTTGCTGGCACGTTTTCGGGCGATGGAGCACCAAGGGGACGTATCAGGAAGTTCAGAGCGGCATATCGATCATGTCACATCGCAGATATCGCTATTTTACGCTGGCCTTGAGTGCCGCGCTCCTTGTCAGCCCGTTCGCAGTGACGCCGACTGCCGCGCAGTCCGGCATCATCGGATCATGGGCCACATCCGACGGTGAAATCATCTCCGTTGCGCCTTGTGGCGAAGCGCTTTGCGCGACCGTCACCAGTGGACGTTACAAGGGCGCCGCCGTTGCCCGTGTTTCGGGGCCGGGACCGGAATACAAGGGCCGGGTTCACGACCCCAGAAATGGAAAGAGCTACCCGGGCTCCCTGACGCTGAATGGCGGGCGCGTCGCACTCAGCGGCTGCATCATGGAAATCTTCTGCAAGACGGTCCAACACTGGCAACGCGCCGGCTGACGGACCGCTCAGGCTTTGGCACGGCGTCCGACGCGATCGGCCTGACACCCTATGCTTCTCTGATTCCAGTTGCGTTCAGAAGAATGCCGGCCCTATCATCCAGTCGTAATCGACTTGGCATCAGACGATTAGCCAGACGAGAAGTGGGGAGGAGACCACAATGAAACTGATTGCGACTGCGCTTGCCGCAGCACTAACCCTTGGCGTCGGCATGAGCGGTGCCCACGCCCAGTCCGAGCCATTGGTCGGTAATTGGCGTGCCGAAACAGGAAATGTCGTCAAGGTTTCGCGCTGTGGCGGGGGCTATTGCGCGACGATCGTCACCGGCGAGAACAAGGGCAAGCAGATTGGACGCCTGTCCGGGTCTGGAGGCAAGTATTCCGGTACGGTTACAGACCCCAATTCAGGAAAGACCTATAACGGTTCGGCAACCGTCAATGGGGCATCCCTGAAACTGACCGGTTGCGCGCTGAAGATCTTCTGCAAGACACAGACCTGGTCGCGCATCTGAACCGTCGGGCATCTTCCCTTTCACAAACAAGTGTCATGCCGAACCGCGCTATGCCGCGCTTCCACCTTGTCGGTGACGCGCATGGATCTCATTTTCGGCATGACACGTGAAACGAGGAAGTCACCCGATGCTAAAGCGGACATCCGTACTCGCCGCGAGCGTAGTTTTTGCATTTTCCGCACTGGCGGCGAGCGCCGTTTCGGCGGAACCGATTGTCGGCCAGTGGCGAGCGCCAGGCGGCGGCGTCGTGGAAGTGGTGCCTTGTCAGGGCGACTTCTGCGCGACGGTCGTGAGCGGCGAACATAAAGGAAAGTCGGTCGGGCGCATGTCTGGCACCGGCGCTTCCTATTCCGGTACCGTGACCGACCCGAGGGAAGACAAGACCTATGACGGTACGGCCGCAATCAACGGCAACACGCTCAAGCTGCAAGGCTGTGCCCTGAAGATTTTCTGCAAGACACAGACCTGGAAACGGCTCTGACGACGGAAGTCTATCCGGCTCAGCCGTGATGGGTTTCGTCATCCGGGGCGAGATCGTTCATCGGCAGGTCGACGACTTCGACCGCAAGGCCGTAAGGAAAGCCGGCCCGCATCATGGCGGCGACATCGCGATCCCGACGCTCAATGCGATGGCGCAGTCGCCACGGCCCGAGGCGGCGACGTTTCGCATAGGCGCGTGCCGCTTCGCTTTCCGTCGTCTCGTCTTCCGCCGTCACGGCTTCGATCACGCCGCGCTCGACACCCTTTTCAGCAAGTTTGGCCTCGACCATCCGGCTCGAAACGCCCCTTCGGCGCAGTGATCTCATCTTCGCCTCGGCGAAGCCAACATCATCGAGAAAACCGAGCTCCGCAAAACGCGCCGTCACGGCATCGATCAACTGTGAATGATCTGCTTCGTTTTCTTCGCGCAGCATCATGCGCCGACGGACTTTGCGGGTGAGGACGCGGCGGAAGTTTTCCGTCGACGTCGCGTATCGCTCCAGATAATGGGCACCCGCTCGCATCAGCCATTCCCGCGTGACGGGACCCGGTTGTTTCTTCGCTCGGTCGGCGATCTGAATATCTCCCCTCTTGCCTTCCGCATCCGGCCATGCCGGGCGAGACGCTGCGGCTGATCGCCCGGTTTGGATCGCATATTTCAAAGGCTTGCGAAACGGCGGCTCAATCCTTAACGAACGGACGATTTTTCAGCCGCGCGATCCGCAATACCAGCCTTTAGAAAAACCGTCGGAACCTGCGCACGGGGAAAGGATGGAAGTCCTTTCCGGGAGGATAACACGAATGCATGCCCTCTTGTCCTTTTCACAAGGCATTGACCGCGTCACGACCTTCTTCGGTCGCGGCGTGTCATGGCTGGTCCTCATCGTAGTTCTCGTCAGCGCGGGCAATGCGATCGTTCGCAAGGCATTCAACATGTCCTCGAACGCCTGGCTCGAAGTGCAGTGGTATCTGTTCGGGGCGATCTTCATGCTGGCAGCGGCCTGGACTCTGCTGCGCAACGAGCACATCCGGGTCGACATCATCTCGAACCATCTCTCCAAGCGAACCCGCGACTGGATCGATTTTCTCGGCCACCTTTTCTTCCTCCTGCCTTTCACGATCCTGATGGTCTGGCTGCTCGTGCCTTACGTCATCGGATCGTTCGAAAGGCAGGAAGTTTCCCCCAATGCCGGCGGTCTGATCATCTGGCCGGCAAAGGCTCTTCTGCTCGCCGGCTTCGTCCTGCTTCTTTTTCAGGGCTTGTCCGAACTGATCAAGCGCGGCGCGATTCTGTTCGGCGGAATGACCGACACGACGCCGCTCGCCAAGCATCTGCCGCTTGCCGAAGAGATGGAACAACTCGCGCCGGATTATCCTCCGCCGAGCGCAGATGGGCCTGATCCGAAGACACGGGCCGCCCGCCGTGCGGAGGATCGGTCGTGATCGAATTCATCGCACACAATCTCGCGCCGATCATGTTCGTTTCGCTCGTGATCTTCCTGCTCCTGGGCTATCCGGTCGCGTTCACGCTTGCGGCGAACGGCCTCCTCTTCTTCTTCATCGGTGTCGAGCTCGCGCCGCTCTCGCCGGACATCAATCTCTTTTATCCGCTGCTGGGCGCCCTGCCTGACCGCTTCTTCGGCGGCATCATGTCGAACGACACGCTGCTCGCGATTCCCTTCTTCACTTTCATGGGATTGATCCTCGAACGCTCCGGCATGGCCGAGGACCTTCTGGAGACGATCGGGCAGCTCTTCGGACCTTTGCGCGGTGGTCTCGCCTATGCGGTGATCTTCGTCGGCGCGCTGCTTGCCGCAACCACAGGCGTCGTCGCGGCCTCCGTCATCGCAATGGGACTGATCTCTCTGCCCATCATGCTGCGATACGGCTATGACAGGCGGCTTGCCTCCGGTGTGATCGTCGCGTCTGGCACGCTTGCGCAGATCGTGCCGCCCTCGCTGGTCCTGATCGTCCTTGCCGACCAGCTCGGGCGTTCTGTCGGCGATATGTATTCCGGAGCGCTGGTACCCGCGCTTCTCCTGTCCGGCCTCTATTTCGTCTACGTCTTCGGCATGACGATGTTTCGGGCAAGTTCCGCGCCGGCCTTGCCGCCGGAAGCGCGGACCCTTGGGCGCGGGGTGACCTCGCTCATCGTCTCCCTCGTTGCGACAACGGCCATTGCCTATGGTGCATCCCACTATCTTGAAGCGAGGGTCGAACAGGGCGCCGTGATCTGGGGCGCGGCCATTGGCGTCGGTGTGATCTATGGGATCGCCGCCCTCAACAAAGCGCTCGACCTGAAGGTGCTGTCCTATCTTGCCCAGCAGGTCATCATCGTTCTCATCCCGCCGCTGGCGCTGATCTTCCTCGTGCTCGGCACGATCTTCCTTGGCGTTGCGACGCCAACGGAAGGCGGAGCGATGGGCGCAGTCGGCGCGCTCGTGCTCGCATTTGGCAAGCGCCGCCTGAACCTTGACCTGATGACACAGGCCATGGAGTCCACGGCCAAGCTCTCGGCCTTCGTGCTCTTCATCCTCATCGGCGCGCGCGTGTTCTCGCTGACGTTCTACGGCGTCAACGGTCACATCTGGGTGGAAGAGCTGTTGACCGCCGTTCCTGGCGGCGAGACCGGCTTCCTGATCGTCGTGAACGTGCTCGTCTTCTTCCTTGCCTTCTTCCTGGATTTCTTCGAGCTTGCGTTCATCATCGTCCCGCTGCTCGCTCCGGTGGCGGAAGGTCTTGGCATCGATCTTATCTGGTTCGGGGTGCTGCTCGGCCTCAACATGCAGACGAGCTTCATGCATCCGCCCTTCGGATTTGCGCTGTTTTATCTGCGCTCCGTGGCCGCCAAGGTCCCCTATCTGGACAGGGTGACGGGTAAGAACACGCAGCCGGTGACGACAGGCCAGATCTACTGGGGCGCGATCCCGTTCCTGTGCATCCAGCTTCTGATGGTGGCGCTGACGATCATCTTCCCGGAGATGGTGATGCGCTACAAGGACGAGCCCGCGCAGGCGCCCTCGGCGGAGGAGAACATCCAGGTCCCGTCGTTCGGTGGAGAAGGCGGGTTCGGCCTGCCACCCCTGAATTCAGGCTCGGGAACGGAGGGCTCCAGCGAAAACAATCCCTTCGGCCTCCCGCCGCTGGGTCTGCCGAGCACTCCGTCCGGCGACGCTGCACCGCAGGCGAACCCCGCTGGCGGTCAGTCCGGTCTTGGCCAGACGCCCAACGAGCTCGGCGGCACCGGCCCCGCTGCGCCAGCGTCCGGAAAAGGTGGAGCGACAACAGGCGCGACGCCTTCGTTCGGTCTCCCGCCTTTGAATCTGGATCAAGATGCCAGTGAAGGTGGCGCGACGCAGGACGGCAATCCGCCGTCCGGCGGCAGCAACACAGGAACTTCAACGCCGGACCTCTCACAGCCGCCTTCGTTCAACTGAAGGCCGACATATCCAAGCGCCGGGCGAAAAGGTGGACATCTTTTTTTCGACCAACCTTAGTCGTCAGAACGAAACGCAAAAGCGCCGGGCGATCTCGATTGACCGCCCGGCGCTTTTAAATTTTCTGACGGCGGTGACCGCCCTTTCGAAGAGCTGTCAGGCGGCGATACGGGTGTCGGATTTTTGCGGCAGATCGCCAATTGACGGGGTCATCCGTAGGATGCCCACCTCGTAAGCGAGCATCGCAGCTTCAGCCCGCGCACGGTCGAGGCCGGGTGCCTCCGCGTCGTCGAGCGTGAAGAGCGTGCCGCCCGACAGGAACGGCGCCTCGTAAGCCGCCCGCATCGAAAGCCCGACCGGCAAACGACGGGTCGCGCTCGTTTCGATCATCGTTTCGACTGCACGGGCAATCCGGCTGTGAATCGGCGTGATGGCGCTTGCGACGAACGCGCGTTCCCGGCCCGGACGACCAATGTCTGGGCCTGCGTCGAAAAGCCGGTCCGTCGAAATCGCGGCGAAGGCCGAGAGTGGCGAAAAGCGGACCGGGATCAGGGTCCGGTCGGCCATGCGCTCGGCGAACCGCAAGAGCTCCGGATCGCTTCCGCAATCGATGATGACGCTGTCGCCGCGCCGGCGCGCACCGCGCAGGATCGACTCGATCTTCGTCAGACCGGTCTCGCGAACGACCCGAATCTTGGCGGGGCAACCCGGCTTGGCGGCCCAGTTGGCGAGATCTGCGTCCTTGGCCGCGTCCACGATAGTGACCGGGATGTTCGCTGCCGCGGTGACCCCGGCGAGCGTCATCGCCAATGTCGTGGCACCCGACGACTTTAACGATCCGATTGCGATGACAGGAACCATCTGAGACCGATTTCCTCTGAGTTTCATAGACTTGCCGCTTAAAACGGTGCACTTTCGGTCTTCAGATTTCGTTCTTTATGGTTAACAAATGGTTAACGGCGGGTTGGCTTGCCCTGTCCAAACCTGGCTTGTTGCCCATCCGCCATTTTGGTCAGTTCGCCTCCAGCGACTTGACCTTTTCGCTGTTTCGCCCGACCCCATGAGACTAAGGAAAAGGACAATCCGGGAGGAATTCGCGATGGCCGGCAATGCGACAGAGATGCAGGGCGAGGTTCTCGTATTCGGCTCCCTGAACATGGACATCGTATGCCGCGTAGAACGGATCGCAAGGCCGGGTGAAACCGTTCTCGGGCCAAGCTACGAACAGCTGCCCGGCGGCAAGGGTGCCAATCAGGCCGTCGCGGCGGCCCGCGCCGCAGCAAGCGGCACGACTGTTCGGATGATTGGCGCTGTCGGCACTGACGATTTCGGCACCGCTATCATCGCCAATCTTGAGGCAAACCGTGTGGATGCTGATGGCATCGTCCGCTCCGTTGAGCCGACCGGTGCGGCGTTCATCTCGATCGCGACCGATGGCGAAAACGCGATTACCGTGGCAAGCGGTGCAAACAGGACGCTTGATGCCGTCGCGCTCGATGGTTCCAAGATCAGCGAACGGACGGTTCTCCTGTTGCAGATGGAGACGCCGCTGAGCGCCATCGCCGCTGCGGCACGGCGCATGAAGGAAGCCGGCGGCCGACCGATCCTCAACCTTGCGCCCGTTCCCGCCAATCTGACGACGGCAGCACTGCGCGAACTTGCCGAACCGCTGGACTGGCTCATCGTCAACGAGCTCGAACTCGATGCAGCCGCAAAAGCTCTCGATGTAAAAGCCGGCTCCATCAGCGATCTTGCCCGTGAAGTCGGCAAAGCTCTCGCATTGAACATTATCGCGACGCTTGGCGGAAATGGTGTCGCCGCGGTGCTGCAAGGCGGGGACTCGTTTGTTGAACCCGCCCTCGGTGTCGAGATCGAGGATACGACCGGCGCAGGCGACACCTTCTGCGGTGTCTTTGCTGCCAGCATCGCCGCGGGCCTCGAAGCCCGCACCGCAGTCCGGCGTGCGACGGTCGCCGCCTCTCTCGCATGCCGGCGCGTGGGCGCACAGACAGCGATGCCAAGTTTCGAAGAGCTTGAAGCAGCGCTTTCCAAGCCACTGCCGTGAGTCGGGCTCAGATGCACACTAGACGTAACCGCTTCGTTCGTGATGTTCGACGAAACCTAACGGAGTGCCTCATGAAATTATCTCTCGCCCTGAGCCTTGTCGCGTTGTCATTGCTCGGCCTGTCATCGACCAGCGCCTATGCTGGCGAAACCATGGTGGCGGTCGCCGCGAATTTTACGGAGCCGGCTCGAGAGATCGCGGCAAAATTCGAGGAAGAGACCGGGCACACGGCAGTCTTGAGCTTTGGCTCCACGGGGCAACTTTTCACGCAGATCCAGCAGGGTGCGCCGTTCGACGTCTTCCTCTCGGCGGACACTGAACGCCCTGCCCTTGCGATCAAGGAGGAGCTCGCCGTCCCGGACAGCGACTTCACCTATGCAATCGGCGCGATCGTCCTCTACAGCCCGGATGTGGATTTCGTCACCGGTGCCGAAACCTTGAAGAACGGCGACTTCGACAGGCTTGCGATCGCAAATCCCGAAACAGCGCCTTACGGCGCAGGAGCCGTACAGGCGATGCAGGCCCTCGGGGTCTACGAGACTCTTCTTCCGAAACTGGTTCGCGGCAACAACATCGCCCAGGCCTTCCAGTTCGTCGAAACCGGCAATGCCGAACTCGGCTTCGTCGCGAGCTCGCAGGTGATCGATAGAGGCGGTTCGAAGTGGTTCGTGCCGACCGATCTCTATTCGCCTGTCAGACAGGACGCCGTCCTTTTGATGCAAGGCGAAAAGAACGAGGCCGCAATCTCCTTTCTGGCGTTTCTGAAAGGGTCTGCCGCACGCTCGATCATCCGGCGCTTCGGCTACAAGGTCGATGCGCCAGGATCGAAGAGCTGATCCCCAGACGCGCTATGACCCTGACACCGGCGCTACTCGACCCGATCCTGCTGACGTTGAAGCTTGCCGGAGCGACGACGCTGATCCTTCTCGTTCTCGGAACGCCGCTGGCCTGGTGGCTGGCGCGCTCACGAAACCGCTTCAAGGAGGTGGTCGGAACGCTGGTCGCCCTGCCACTCGTGCTGCCGCCGACGGTTCTCGGATTCTACCTGCTAATCGCTCTCGGCCCGGATGGGCTCGGCGGTCTATTCGGCGTTCGCAGCTTCGCCTTTTCCTTCGAAGGCCTCGTATTCGGCTCCGTGATCTATTCTCTGCCCTTCGTTGTGCAGCCCATTCGAAATGCGTTCGAGGCGATTGGCGATCGCCCCTTCGAGGTTGCGGCGACTCTAAGGGCCTCGCCCCTCGACCGATTTGTTTCGATTGCTCTCCCGCTCGCAATTCCGGGTTTCCTGACAGGCGCCGTTCTCGGATTTGCCCATACCGTCGGCGAATTCGGTGTCGTCCTGATGATCGGCGGCAATATACCCGGTGAGACGCGGGTTCTTTCGGTTGCGATCTACGATTTCGTGGAGACACTGAACTTCGAAGCGGCGCATATCCTCTCGGCCGGACTTCTGGTCTTCGCCTTTGTCATCGTGCTCTCGGTCACATTGATCACCCGTCACCTCGGTGGCGCACGATCATGAGCCACAACCATCACCCGGTCGAGGTCGCGCTGAAGGGCCGGCTTGGAGATTTCTCGCTGGATGTCGCCTTCGAGGCGGCCGGGACCGGCGTGACCGCCATCTTCGGGCGCTCGGGCTCCGGAAAGACCAGCGTTCTGCGCGCGATCGCGGGTCTCGAACGCTTCGAGGGTCGCATCGTCGTCGGCGCCGACATCTGGCAGGACGAAAAGACGTTTCGGCCGCCGCACAAGCGCGCGGCCGGCTACGTTTTTCAGGAAGCGAGCCTCTTTCCGCACCTCTCGGTCCGCAAGAATCTTGCCTTCGGAGCGCGGCGAACGAGCGCCGGGCTGGACGATGCAGGCTTTGACCAAGTTGTCGCCCTTCTTGGTCTTGAACCGCTGCTTCATCGTGATACGGCAAAGCTGTCGGGCGGCGAGCGCCAGCGGGTGGCCATGGGCAGAGCAATTTTGTCCCAACCGAAAATCCTTCTGATGGATGAGCCTCTATCCGGTCTCGATCAGGAAGCGAAAAACGCGATCCTTCCCTTTGTCGAAGCGCTGCACGCAAGCCTCGGCATACCGGTTCTCTTCGTCAGCCACGACATGACCGAGGTTGAGCGACTGGCAGATGATATCATTGTACTGGAGCGCGGCCGGATCGCGCGCGCCGGCCCCTTGAGAGAGGTGCTCGTCGACCGCGACTTCGGCTTCGCGACAGACCGCGATGCGGCCGCGATCCTCAGCGCCGCGGTTACGTCCTATGACAAGGAGGACGGCATCGCGGAGCTCGATCTCGGAGGGCAAACGGTCTTTGTCGCGCTGGAAGAAGCACCGGTCATCGGAACGCGCCGCCGCCTGCGCATCGAGGCAAGCGATGTCAGCCTGACTCGCGACCGGACGGCCGCATCGACCATCCTCAATCGCCTGGACGTGACTATTCGAGGCATCGAGAATTCCGGGCGCGCGCATGTCGCAATTTTGCTGGCACTCGGCGACGGAAAGACGTCTGCCTTCGTTGCCAGCGTCAGCAAACGGTCAGCCTCTCGTATGGATCTGAAAACGGGAGAGCGGCTCACCGCGCAGATCAAATCGGTTTCGCTCGCGACGAGCCTTCGACGGTCCAAAATCTGAACCGTCGCGATGCCGCATCAGAACCGATACCAGACCGCAGAGAAGGCACCGCGTTCTTTGAGCGCGTTATGGCCGAGCACCGTCGCAAAACCACCAGCCTGAACCGACCACCGCTCCGACAGATCGTAGACCACGGAGCCCTGTGCCTTCTGATAGCCGTAAGATACCTCATCGCTCGCTGCGGAGAAGGTTGCAAAGCTCTGGGCGAGGAGCGTGGTCTTCTCGAAGATGCGATAGCCGAGCGTCGTATCGATCACCATTTCGTCGGGTCCCTCACCCATCCGATAGCGGTAGCCCACCGATACATCGGAAAAGCCCGGCTTGCCCCAGATCATGAAGTTCGCCCCGCCCGACCACCGCGCTTCCAGAAGCGGCGCGTCCCAGCCGTAGGTGTCGACAAACGTATCCGCTTCGCCATAGGCATCTTCGGTCAACACGCCGATCTCCGCACTCATCGCGTAGGTATCTGAGCGGTAAAGCTGCGTTCGAACGCCAAGCGAAGCCCGCGAAAGGCCTGGGCGCTTGTAGGGAAGATTATCGCTGGTCTCAGACGTAAATTCGAGCCCTGCGGTCACCGTCAACCAGCTGAACAGGCCGTAGTCGACGAGCAGAGATCCTGCGCCTTTCTGAAAGTCGGCCGGCTCGGTCTCGTCGTATCGCTCAGCGAATGCCTCGTCTGCCGAAGAAAAGAGACCGGTGACAATGGCTTGCCCGTCGCCTTCGTCCTGCAACCAGGCTGCTGCCTGAGTTGAGACGGGAAGCTGAACGACGAGAAACGTGATGGCGGAGATGATGGCGTCGAAACCGCATCGAGACCTGATCGATCGAATTTGTATTACCGCCATGCTGACCCTCCACGCCGGGTTTCAATCCGTTTCGACCCCACAACCAGGCAAATGCTACTGTGAACACTTAAACGCTTCCTCTACGGCCATGCGCGGCCTTTACGCGGCACCTTTGAAACGTTTGCACAATGCTCTCGTAACAAGGTTCTGGTTTTCGCGCTCAATGGGAGCGCTATTGTCTCTCCGACGCGTTTGTATGCCGGTTGCGGCATCCGCCTTCGGAACCGGTTTGGGAGGACCATCTGAATGACCAGAGCTTACAGAGACATCTTCGAGCGCTCTCGCAGCGATCCCGACGGCTTCTGGCTCGAGCAGGCCGAGGCGATCGATTGGTTCGAGAAACCGACCATCGCCTTCGACGAGACGCTCGGCGTCTACGGTCGGTGGTTTCCCGATGGTGTTTGCAACACCTGCCATAATGCTCTCGACCGCCACGTTGAGGCGGGAAATGGCGAGCGGACAGCTGTGATCTACGATTCACCCGTGACCGGCGTGAAGCAGAAGATCAGCTATTTTCAGCTCCTGCGCGACGTGAAAGCGCTGGCGGCGGCCATGAGCGATCTCGGCGTCGAGAAAGGTGACCGCGTCGTCGTCTATATGCCGATGATCCCCGAAACGCTCACCTCCATGCTGGCCTGCGCGCGGATCGGTGCGATCCATTCGGTCGTCTTCGGCGGATTCGCGGCAAGCGAGCTTGCCAAGCGCATCGACGACGCCAAGCCGAAGCTGATCCTGTCGGCCTCCTGTGGCATCGAGCCGACGCGGAAGGTCGAATACAAACCGCTGATGGACAAGGCGATCGACCTCGCAAGCTCAAAACCCGAAGCGACGATCATCCTCCAGCGCGCGGAACTGACCTGCGATCTCGTTGATGGTCGAGACTATGACTGGGCCTCGCTTCGCGATCGATACCACGCAGAAATCGATGGCGGGCGCGAGGTGCCTTGCGAGCGCATGAAAGCGACCGATCCGCTCTACATTCTCTACACGTCCGGCACGACGGGAAAGCCGAAGGGCGTCGTGCGCGACAATGGTGGCCATATGGTCGCCCTGAAATGGTCCATGGGCGCGATCTACGGCATCGACGAAGGCGACGTCTTCTTCACGGCCTCCGATTTCGGCTGGATAGTCGGGCATTCTTACATCTGTTACGCACCACTGCTGAAAGGTGCGACGACGATCGTGTTCGAGGGCAAACCCGTCGGAACGCCCGATGCCGGCACCTTTTGGCGCATCATCTCAGAACACGGCGCCAAGACGCTTTTCACCGCCCCGACGGCCATTCGCGGCGTACGCAAGGAAGACCCGGACGGCGTCCTCATCGGTCGGTATGATCTGTCGAAATTCGAAGCGCTCTATCTAGCTGGGGAGCGCGCCGATCCGGAAACCGTGAAATGGGCGGAAGACAAGCTCGGCCGACCAGTCATCGACCACTGGTGGCAGACCGAGACCAGCTGGACGATCGCTGGCAATCCACGCGGTGTTGAACTTCTGCCAATCAAGCGTGGCAGTCCCAGCGTCGCGATGCCGGGATACGACCTCGTGATCCTCGACGAATCAGCCAATGAAGTGCCTCGCGGCGAAATGGGCGCGATCGCGATCAAACTGCCCCTGGCGCCCGGCAACCTTCCGACGCTCTGGAATGCGGACGACCGCTTCAAGGAGAGCTATCTCGCCGAGTTCCCCGGATACTATTCCACCGCCGATGCCGGATACATGGATGAGGATGGCTACCTCTTCGTCATGGGCCGGACGGACGACGTCATCAATGTCGCCGGCCATCGCCTGTCGACCGGCGAGATGGAGGAGGTCGTCGCGAGCCATCCTGCCGTGGTGGAATGCGCGGTTATCGGTATGGAAGACGAGCTGAAAGGCCAGGTTCCCTGCGGCTTCGTCGTCCTGAAGGAGACCGACCAGGCAACGAAGGACAGTCTCGAAGCGGACGTCATCAAGCGGGTGCGCGACGAGATCGGGCCGGTCGCAGCCTTCAAGCGCGTGATCATCGTCGACAAACTGCCGAAGACACGGTCCGGCAAGGTGCTGCGGCGGACCATGAAGGCCATCGTCGATCGAAGCGCTTTCGATATACCGGCGACCATCGAAGACGCCTCGGCGATCGACGGTATCGAAAACGCCGTCCGCCAGTAGCCGCGTTCAGGGCTCGATCGAACCCCGTGTTTCGATCGAGCCATCCTCTTCGGTGGCAACGAGAATGATTTCACCGGAAGCGGGGAAAATGTCGGTCAGCGCGGTGATATTCACCTGGTGGGTCACCAGCACGGCCTTGCGTCCGGTCTCCACGAGTTGCCGTATGCGCTCGCGCGCGGCCTCGGTCTGGGCTTCGCTGGCCGCGCGGTTTTGGAAGAACGAATTGAGAAACGGTGCATCTTCGACCGGAGCGACACCTAAAAGTTCCGCGGTTTCGCGGCAGCGGCACCACTGGCTGGTGAGGACGACGTCGACCTCGATACCCACATCGCGGATACGCTGGCCTATCGCCCTTGCCTGACTACGGCCTTCGTCGGAGAGATTTCGCTGGGTCGAGCAGTCGCCGATTTCGAAATCGGCGGGATCACCAGTTCCGGGCGCGATCGCATGGCGCATGAGAAGCTGCACCCCGTCTTCTTTTGCCGCTTCGAGATCAGCTTCCTGCGCAAATGCTGCTGGCGCCAGCATGGCGGCAGCGAACGCGAACGTCGCGGCCATCGTCATCATGGCTGCAGCGCCGGAACGAATAATCCCGTTTTCGTTTATCATCTTCGGCTCCCTGTCTTTCGATCATGTCAGGCAACTGGTGCAGCGAGCCCGGGGAGCCAGCGCGGCGTTCCGTCCCGCGTTTTTGTTTGATGACGTCGGCTCTTCTTTCGCGACGGGTTCAGTCGGTCCCTTTTTCCCGCTAGAACCACGCCGGAACCAAGGTGGGCCGCTCGTGTGATGGACTCGCGATCAAGGCCCGGCAATGACGAACGAGAGACGATGATGAGCGATAACCCTTCCGCCATGTACAATGCCGAAACCCAGGCTCGTCTCCTATCGGAAGCCCTGCCTTATATGCAGGCTTACGAGAATAAGAACGTCGTCGTGAAGTATGGCGGTCACGCCATGGGAGATACGGCACTCGGCCGGGCCTTTGCCCGCGATATCGCGCTACTCAAACAATCCGGCGTCAACCCCATCGTCGTGCACGGCGGCGGCCCCCAGATCGGCCGCATGCTGAGCCAGATGGGCATCGAGTCGCGCTTCGAAGGGGGACTTCGGGTGACCGATGCCGAGACCGTTCGGATCGTCGAAATGGTTCTGGCCGGTTCGATCAACAAGGAAATCGTTGCGATGATCAACGCCGAGGGCGAATGGGCCATCGGCCTGTGCGGCAAGGACGGTAATCTGGTCTTCGCCGAGAAGGCGACAAAGACGGTTGTGGACCCGGACTCAAACATCGAGAGGGTTCTCGATCTCGGTTTTGTCGGCGAACCTGTGGAGGTCGACCGCACCCTGCTCGATCTTCTCGCGCGCTCGGAAATGATCCCCGTCATCGCGCCGGTCGCACCCGGCCGGGATGGGGCGACCTACAATATCAACGCCGATACGTTTGCCGGTGCCATCGCCGGCTCACTCAGCGCGTCGCGTCTTCTCTTCCTGACCGACGTACCCGGCGTTCTCGATGACAAGGGTCAGCTCATCAAGGAATTGAGCGTAAGCGAAGCCAAGGGGCTGATCCGCAACGGGACGATTTCGGGCGGCATGATCCCGAAGGTGGAAACCTGCATCGATGCGCTGGACAAGGGTGTCGAGGGCGTCGTCATCCTCAACGGAAAGACGCGTCATGCGGTGCTTCTGGAACTCCTGACCGAACATGGCGCCGGAACGCTCATTGTTCCGTAAGACGCTTTAAGCGTCTCAGCCGAACTGGATGAGCAGCAGAACCGAGAGGAGCACGAGCCCGCAGCCCATAAGCTCGGTTCGTGAGATGGTTTCCCGGAACCACCACAGGGATGCAGCATAGGCGAAGAGGAGTTCGCTCTGACCAACCGTCTTGACCAGCGCCACCGGCTGCATCGCCATCGCGGTGAACCAGCCGATGGAAGCGGCGGCCCCGCAAAAACCGGCCAGGAGGGAAACCCGCCAATTTCTTGCGATGGCACCAATTGTGTGGCGTTCAAAGGCCAGCATGAACCCTGTCATGAGGACGGTCTGCAGAGAGATGACGCAGACCAGCGTCATCGCGGCCGACACGACCAGCTCGGCGTTTTCAAGCGCGAGTGCGGCACCGCGCACACCGATGGCGGAAAACGCGAAGCCGACACCCGAAGAAAGACCGATCACGGCTGAGGGCATGGCCGAGGGCTTGATGATCTGGCGGATGCTTCCGGTTCCGCCGAACGAAAGCAAAAGAACGCCTGCAAGTCCGATGACGATCGCCCATATTCCGACCGTACTCAACCTATCCCCGATAATGAGAAAGCCGAAAAGCGCAGCGATGATCGGCTCGGTCTTAGAATAGACGGTTGCCGCCATGAAATTGCGATAGGAAAAGGCGAGCACCAGAAGCGCCGTCCCTGCTATCTGGGCGATTGCCGCAAAGACCACATATCCAGCAAAGACGATATTGGCGGCGGGCGTCTTGAATCCGAAGCTTTCCAGCATCAAGAGATAGATCAACGCGAAGGGCAGACCAAAGCCGAAGCGGACGAAGGTTGCTCCCGTCGTCGAAAGCTGCGCCTTCAGTCGCTTTTGCAGAGCGGATCGAAGATTTTGGAAGAATGCCGCGGCGACGGTGATTTCGATCCACATTATGAACCTTTCCGTGCGACCCTAAACACTCAGGGTCCGACGACATCCAACCAGCGACAGGACGAATGAATACAAGCACCCACACGGCCGTCACCGCCGAAGCAGACAGAACCACGTTTGCAGATGTTCGCGACTGGATTTTCGATCTCGACAACACTTTGTATCCGCGCCACTCGGATCTCTTCTCGCAGATAGATCAGCGGATGACGACCTATATCGCCGATTTGATGAGCTTGCCGAGGGATGAAGCAAGGACCATCCAGAAGGACCTCTACAGACGCCATGGCACGACATTGCGCGGACTCATGGCCGAGCGGGAGATCGACCCGGATGCTTTTCTAAGCTTCGTCCATGACATCGACTATTCTTGGCTCGAGCCCAATCCGCATCTCGGCGAAGCGATCGCCGCCCTGCCCGGCCGCAAGTTCATCTTTACAAATGGCGATCGGGGCCATGCGGAACGGGCTGCCAAGCAACTCGGCGTCCTCGATCATTTCGAGGACATCTTCGATATCGTCGCCTCGGACCTTGTGCCGAAACCCGCCGCCGAAACTTACGACAAGTTTGTCGGTCTCCATGACATCGAGGTCGAGCACGCGGCGATGTTCGAAGATCTCGCAAAGAACCTCACCGTGCCGAAAATGCTTGGGATGAAGACAATTCTGGTCGTCCCGCGCAATTTCGAGACGACCTTCGGCGATTATTGGGAGCACGAGGGCCGGGACGGCAGTCACATCGACTTCGTGACCGACGATCTCACCGCGTTTTTGCAGAAGATTCTCTGAGCGTCGGCGATATCCTGAGGCGCAGCGCGCCTACCGAGCCAGCGCTCGCGGTGCTGGATCGGGGTCGTCAGAGGCGGGAGCGACCCCGACTTGCCATACCTTCCTCCCTGTCGTCGGCATCGTCAGCATGGCTGGCGGCGGTCTTTTCTTCTCCGTCGCCGGGGCCGTCGTTATTGCCGTGCCTGTTTTCCTCGAAGATCGCGGTCTGCTGTTCGGATTGATAAGTTGCCGTGCCGGCCTTGGAGGCTTCGCGGTCCTTGCGGCTTTCAGAATCAGCATCGCTACGCGCTATGGCACTGCGCGTTTCGTCTTCGGAGAGATGCTCGGGCGTATCCTTGTCCTGCTGCGAACGCATCATTTTGGGTTCTGTGCTGAGGTCGGGCATTGCTCGCTTCCTGATAAGGTTGAACGTTCTTACGTTGGAAACACGAAGGGGCGGCCGCCTGTTCCCTTTTAACATGCCTGTGCCACCGAGGCTCTGCTGCCACCGAGGCTCTGCATTTCACTGGCACGACAAAGAGCCGCACGAGATATCTCGCGCGGCTCTACCAGTCATGCCATGTCGTGAAGACGGTTATTCGTCGAGGCAAAGAACCGGAAAAATCGCATCCTTCACCTCGGCAACAGCATCCGGAACGCTCTGTAAGGATGCGCCGGCATCCGCAGCCTCGTACTTCACCGCGTTAGCATCGAGGAATTTCGAGACGGCGTTCGGCTCGATCGCAAAGTTGATCGACTGCGGGATGTCGCCGGTCGCATCAGCCACGGCGACCGCATTGAGTTTAGCGGTGACGACGCCAACCACACGGCCCGCCAGATCGATCAGCGGCCCACCGGAGTTACCCGGCTGAACCGGCGCTGAGATCTGCATGTAGCGCGGATCATTCATCAGCCCGAGCAGCGAGGAGACGTTGCCGCGGGTCACATTGAGCGAGTCGGCGAGGATCGAGCGGAGCGGGAACCCGAGGGCAAGAATGTCTTCGCCGAGGCGCGGTTTGTCGGCTGACACCTTGAGGGTCTTTTCGAAACGTCCGTCGACCTTGACGAGCGCGAGATCGTTTTCGCTATCGATCATCCGATCGATGATGCGCCCCTTGCCGCTGACGAGAACCGCGTTGCATGCGTTCACCACATGGGCGTTCGTCAGAATCCAGCCGTCCTTCGACACCGCAAAGCCGGAACCCGCCATATCGAAATCGACATCATCCGGGTTGCGCTCGGAGAACGCCGCCGAGCCTTCCGCAGGCGGCATCGCGAACATGTTGGGCTGGGACGGATCGGCATATGCGAGCGCATAGCGACCATCACGCGGCTCACTTGCGGCGCGGTGACGCTCGACCATCGCGCTGAAGGGGCGATCCTCGCGGCTTGCGAGAAGCGGCTGGCGGGGCTCGAGTGCGAAGGGCTCGAAAAGCTCCGAGGCAACGGTGAGGAAGGGTTTGACCTCGTCATCGATCGCAGGATCGAAGGACACGGAAAAACCGCGGAGATCGAATTTGCTCTTCGAACCGACCTCGAAACGCATGAGGTAGTGACGGCCGGCGTCCACACCGGAAACGCGGAACCAGTTTGGGGTGAATTCGGAGTCTGAAACGCTGCGCGTGTCCGTCTCGGTCATCAGGACATCGTAAAGACCTTTCAAGGTCTGGCCCGTATCGGCAACGCGAACCGTCTCCACTTCCAGGCGGCCGTCCTCCGAGCGCCAGAGGTTACCAACGTCGGTCGCACCGGAGTCGACAACACGGTTGAACGGGATCAGCATCCGCGCGCCCGTCAGCGCGTCGTCAGCAAACGCAACGCCGAGGCGGTTCTGGACCGAATCGGACTTGTTGACGAGCTGGACAAGCATGTCGTCGGAGATGACGCCGTTCGGTTCCATGCCGTGACGGGCCTGGAAATCGCGAATGGCACGCAAGGAGCGAGGACCAATGATGCCGTCGAAGGAGCCCTGATAGTCTCCGGTCCAGGCAAGACGGATCTGCAGACCTTGGCGGAAATCGACATCGGTCTGGGAATTGTATGCTTCCGCCAAGCCGATGGCGTGTGCAGGGGCCGTGAGTACGACAGCTGGCGCTAGGGCCAAGCTGATCGCCGTCAACAGTGTCCGCGCTGCGCGTCGCATTTTAAATCCCCCTCAGGATCGGATAGTTGGCGTAGCAACGTCGGACAGCGCCATTTCGATCCCGGAAAAATTAACCTCCCGGTAAGGATAAGCTGCTTTTCTGGGGAATAATAGCTGTCGATACCCCGAGTATGCGCCTGTTTCCGCTATTTGTTCGGCTTCCATCACAAAACTGTGATGTTTACTCCGCGGCATCCTTCCTTTGGGTCGCCTCGTCATGAAGCGGCAAGTCGCCGATCCGATCGACCCGCCGCACGATTTTTTCGGTCGAAACCAGAATCTGGTCGATATCCCTCGCCGAGCGGCCGAAATGGGTCTTGAGGGCGCTGACCCGCTCCTCCAGCCGCGCGATATCTTCTGCGAGAAACTGCGTCTCTTTCTGAATGCGCCCAGCTTCCTCGCGCACGCGGGCATCTTTCAGAAGGTTCTGAATAACCTGAACCGACAACATCAGCAGTGTCGGTGAGACGATGACAACCCTCGCCCGGAACGCTTTCTGCACGATGTCCGGGAAGCGCTCGCCCAACAGCGCGAACACGGTCTCGGACGGCACGAACATCAAGGCGGTGTCGAGCGTTTCGTTCGGGATCAGATATTTGGCGGAGATCGCGCGGATATGAACATCCATATCGCGACGCATTCGGCTCATGGCAAACTGCTTGGCCTCGGGCGTCTCGGCGGCGCTTAGTGCGGCGTATGCGTCGAGCGGAAACTTTGCGTCGATGACAAGCGGCGGCGCACCGTTCGGCATTTCGATCAGGCAGTCTGGCCGCTTGCCGTTGGATAGCGTCGCCTGCATGCGGTAGCCGTTTGCCGGCAGCGCATCCGCCACGATGGTCTGCATCCTTAGTTCGCCAAACGCACCGCGGCTTTGCTTGTCGCCCAGTATGTCCTGAAGTTTCGCAATGCCGCTGGCGAGCTGGCCGATCCGGTTCTGCGCATCGTCGATGACCGCGAGACGCTCACCAAGGGCCGACAGCGAGTCATTGGTCTGGGAGCCCGTCGCCATGATGGAGCGCCCGACGGAATTCGTCAGCCCGTCGAGACGCCCGGCGAGTGTCGTGGTGAGTTCGGCCTGCCGCGCTCCCAGCACATCGGTCATTGTCTGCAGGCGGCCAGAAAGTTCGGATTGGGCACGCAGCATTGCATTGAGACCATCAGGACCGTGACCTGACGAATCTAGCGCCGCCCTGAACCAGCGAACCCTGCGCAGTGCTTTCGTCCATAGCAAGAAGAGAAGCGCCGCCAAGCCGGCAAAGACCAGCGAGATACCGCTCAAGGCGATCGGACCAACCGTGAAGTGGTCGGCAGCAAGCCACTGGATGATTTGATTCGCCTCCATGACCGGGAAGATAGCAGAGTTCGGTTAACAGAAGAGATCAAATCAGGAACGAATTTGCATCGAATGGCAAGTTTCGATGCCGAACGCTTCGCCGGTCACCCGCAGATGATCAAGGCGCTTCGACGGAAGTCGTTTATGCGGATTGTAACGCCCATCAGTGCGAACCGAGCGAGGCCGGTTTTCAGGCCTATCTCAAAATGACATGATTCCCATGAAGCATGCGGTTGCCGCCGAACCGAGCATGGCTGCCATCGACATGCCGAAACCGGCCATCCGCTGCCAGAGCGGCGCCTTCGCGATGGTGAAATGAAGAGCATGAAGGACGCGGCCGATCGTCAGCGAGAGACCGAGAACGTGGATGACCCAGGGCCATGCACCGAGCAGAGCTGCCAGCGTCAGAGCCAGCAAGGTCATCGGCATGATCTCGATGGCGTTGGCATGACCCCGCATGGCCTTGGCCAGATGATCGTTGCCGCCGTCACCGATCAGGATTTGATGGCGAATGCGGATGCGTCCGATAGCAAGAGAGATCCAGAACAGGATCGCGACGTTCAAGCCGCAATATATCGCCACCGCCCCAAGCGCTGTCTGGTCGGCCATCTGGGTTCCTCTCCAAAACGTGTTCGTTTCCTGACAGGGTCCACGTGCGAGTGAACCTCATGCGAATTCCGTGCTCGCCTACGCAGGCGACTAGGATTCGCCTGACGGACAATGGCCCGCCTCTGCGTCATCGCGGTGAGCTATAAACAGACTGCGGGAAATTGTCGCCGATCGATCGCGCAGTTCGGATGCGTGCTATTGTGCACGCGCTCACAGACTGGAAGGGACGCCCGAATGAGTTGGCTGATTGCAGGCCTCATCATCTTCATCGGCATGCATTCTATCCGCATCGTCGGAGAGGGGCCAAGACACGCGCTGATCAGTCGGATCGGGGAGATGCCCTACAAGGGTTCCTACGCTGTCATCTCGCTCGCCGGCCTGATCCTGATCGGTCAGGGGTACCCGGCGGCAAAGGCTGCAGGGGGCGTTCTCTATTTGCCGCAAGCGGGCTTGTCCCACCTCGCCCTCATCCTCGTTCCCATCGGTTTCGTGCTCGTGGCTGCTGCCTATGGACCGGCCGGCCATATCAAGCGCCTGTCCCGTCACCCGATGGTGCTGGGCGTCGGCTTCTGGGCAACGGGCCATCTTCTCGCAAACGGCATGGTCGCTGACGTGGTCCTCTTCGGCGCGTTCCTCGCCTGGGCTGTCCTCGACTACGTCGCGGCAGTCCGGCGAAATCCGCAGCCGGTCGCTTCTAAAGACGTTACGGTGACGGGCGACTTCATCGCAATCGTCGTCGGTCTCGTCGCGACGGCGATCTTCGTTATGGGGCTTCATAGATGGCTCTTCGGGGTTGCTCCCGTCGGATAAAGCCGCTCCGCTCTTCCTTGAGCCACAAAACTTGTTAGAAGACGCCTCGAAAAGCTGAAAACGCCTCGAACGGTGGCAATGCGGCATAACGATAAGAGCGTGAGGCGATGAGCGACGAGAGTTTCTTTCGCGAAGTAAGTGAGGAATTGCGCCAGGATCGAATAAAGTCGATCTGGACGCGCTTCGGCACGGTGATCATTTCGGTCATCGTGGCCATAATCCTGCTGACTGTCGCCTATGTCGGCTGGGAGCGCTATTCAATCGCTGAAGCGAATGCGAGCGGTGATCGCTATCTGGCGGCACAGGATCTCGTCGCCGCCGGCGACACCGACGCAGCGATCGAGGCGTTTCGCGCCATCGCAGCGGATGGCTGGGGTGCGTATCCCGACCTTGCTCGCATGTCGATCGCCAATGCCGAGGCTCAGGCCGGACGCATCGACCAAGCCATTGCCTCATATGGCGAAGTCGCTGCGGACGGCTCCATACCCTCTAGCATGCGGGAAATGGCCGACCTCAGGGCGGCCTATCTTCTGGTCGATCAGGGCAGCCTTACCGATGTTCGGGCACGGGCCGAGCGATTGACGGGCGACGACAACCCGCTGCGTTATGCAGCCCGCGATGCGATTGCCCTTGCAGCATGGAAGGCAGGCGAAACGGAAACCGCACGGGATCTCTACCAGTCGATCCTCGATGCCGGCGATGCGCCAGGCGGGATTTCACAGCGCGCTGGTCTGATCATCGGGCTTCTCAACGCGAACCAGCCCTCGCAGGAGCAGCCGGCTGCTGCGTCCGAGGAAACCGACACATCCGACGCTCAATCGGATACCACGGATTCCCCGCCCGTCGAAGAACAAGAGCCTGCCCCTCAATCTGGCACGCAGGACGCAAATGACGAGATCGGATCGGCGCCGGAAACGACGCCAGCACCCGCGAACGTGGAACCATCTACTTCTCAAAGCAGCGAGCCGGCACCAGCTGAAAGCCCAACCCCTCAGGATACGGACGCGGCCTCTGCCTCGACGAGGAGCGAGACCGGAGAGGGTCAGACATCCGGAAATGCCGTCAGTTCGGGGGCCGGCACAGCCGCAGATTCCGAAACCGTCATTCTGCCAGAGCCTCAGGCCGACCAGGGCACTGAAACCAACCAATAGCGAGCCAGTGCCCGACCTCAGGCGCATGGCAATCGGAGACAAAACCATGGTGTCGATCGCCATCATCGGGCGCCCCAATGTCGGGAAATCGACGCTCTTCAACCGCCTTGTCGGCAAACGCCTGGCGCTCGTAGACGATCAGCCGGGTGTGACCCGCGATCGGCGGCCGGGCGAAGCGCGATTGATGGACCTGTCTTTCGAGATCGTCGATACCGCCGGCCTCGAAAACGCCCATAGCGAGAGCCTTTCCGGCCGCATGCGGGAGCAGACAGAGGAAGCGATCCGCCTAGCCGACCTTTCGCTCTTCATGGTCGACGTGAAGACTGGCATTACGCCCGAGGATCAGGACTTCGCGGAAGTCGCGCGGCGTTCCGGCCGAAAGATCGTGCTCGTCGCGAACAAGGCCGAGGCGCGCGATTCCGACAGCGGCTATCTCGACGCCTACTCCCTTGGTCTCGGTGATCCCGTCGCCATTTCCGCCGAGCATGGCGAAGGCATGGGTGACCTGCGTGACGCGCTCGTCGAGGCCCTGGGCGTCGAAGCGTTCGACCGTGAGGCCAAGCACCCTGATGAGGCGATAACGGACGTCCCGGTTCCCGAGGATGACGACACGCCCCTGCCCTATGACGAAACGAAGCCACTGCGGATGGCGATCGTCGGCCGTCCGAACGCAGGAAAGTCCACCCTCATCAATCGCATTCTCGGCGAGGAGCGCCTGCTGACGGGCCCCGAAGCCGGCATTACGCGGGATTCGATCTCCGTGGACTGGGAGTGGCGGAACAGGCGCTTCAAGATTTTCGATACGGCCGGCCTGAGGCGAAAGGCGCGGGTTCAGGAGAAGCTGGAGAAGCTCTCGGTTGCCGATGCGCTGCGCGCGCTGAAATTTGCCGAGGTCGTCGTGATCGTCCTCGACGTGACGATCCCCTTCGAGAGACAGGATCTCACGATCGTCGATCTCATTGCGCGAGAAGGCCGCGCGCCTGTGATCGCCTTCAACAAATGGGATATCGCCGAGGATCGGCAGGAACTCGCCAAGGAGCTGCGCGAGAAGACGGAGCGCCTTTTGCCGCAGGTTCGCGGCATCCGCACCGTCATGATCTCCGGCGAAACCGGCGAAGGGCTCGACCGCCTGATGACGGCCGTCGTCGACACCCATCGCATCTGGAACGGTCGTGTTTCGACAGCCAAGCTCAATCAATGGCTTGAGAAAACCACAGCGCATCATCCGCCGCCGGCGGTTTCGGGTCGGCGTGTGTCGATAAAATTCATGACCCAGGTAAAGACCCGGCCACCGACCTTCATGTTGTCGACGACGAGGCCCGAGGCGATCGGCGCTTCCTATCAGCGCTATATAATCAATGGGTTACGGGATTCGTTCGACCTGAAGGGCGTGCCAATCCGGCTAGGTTTGCGCAAGCCTCACAACCCTTACGCCTCGAAAAAGAAACGCTCGTCCTGAAAATCGCCACGTTCTGTTAACCAAAGAACAAGATCACTGGGGGATGTTGGAAAACATCTGGTAAGGTGTAACCAGGAAGTTACGGGGGCGTAATGAATTTTGGGGGCGTGGAAGGCACGCGCAGTGTTCGGGGGAACGCTTCGCTTATGTCCAAGACCGCGATATTCGCAGTCGCTTCGGTTGCGGCACTACTGATTGCTCCGGCGACTGCCGGCCTGCAGGATGTGTCCGGGATCAAGGGTGGCACAACTTCGGGTTCCGGCTGGCAGGCGGTGCTCAACGATATTCCGGTCGACGCGGACACCGCGCTCACGATCGCAGCGGTGGCGTCTTCCGAAATCGGAGCGACGGTCAACGATCCGCTGAGGCTCGCTAAGGAAGCGATTGCTCAGGAGCTTGCTCTGATGAGTGATGGCGACCGGATCGAAGCGTCCGGCAAGACTGGCCGCGTCTTCGAAAAGTCGGTCCGTGACACCTATCTCGCGACAGTAGCGAAATCGGGTTCATTCGCCGATGAGCCCATTATGGGCTCGCGGGTATCCGGCGGCAATTCACGCATCCGCACTGCTTTCGCTCAGCCTTCACAAACCGCCGACGAAGCGACGCGCATTGCCGCGAACTATCGCCTGAGCGGTCCGCCGACAATCGAGCCTTCTCGGAACACCAACGACAATCTGCTGCTTGCCGCCCTACAGCCACGTCAGGGTCTCGCCCTTGGCTACGCAGCTTCTGGCGAAGAGAAGAACCGCGGCCGTGCGGCCTCGCTTTTCGAGAAGGTCCTGAAAGACCAGCCCGAAGCCTTCGTTCCGCCAATTGGCGAAGACGACCATGAGTGGGCTGCGAAAGTTCTACCGAAATCGTCCTTCACCGAGAAGGAACAAGCCTGCCTTGCCCGCGGCATCTATTTCGAAGCACGCGGCGAGAGCACGGATGGCCAGGCAGCCGTCGCGCAAGTGATGCTCAACCGCGTTCGCAACCCGTCATTCCCGGATACGATCTGTGGCGTCGTCTATCAGAACCAGCACTGGCGCAATCGCTGCCAGTTCTCTTTCGCCTGCGACGGCATCAAGGATCGTATCGCGGACAAGAAGTCCTACGCACGTGCCGAGAAGGTGGCTCATGATGTCACCTATGGCAAAACGTGGCTGACCGCAGTTGGTTCCTCAACCCATTATCACGCCAACTATGTCCATCCGCGCTGGGCCAACGCGATGGAAAAGGTCGATCGGATCGGCAAGCACATCTTCTACCGCACCTATAACGGCGGCTGGTAATACCGAGGGGCCTTTGAAACCGCCGGTTTCATAAGGCCGCCGAGAGCCCGAGCAGCGCCTGAGCCAATCGTCGGACGAGAATTAACCTGCGGGTCCACTCATTTGTCCGGCGATATAAAGCTGACTTCGAGCGAAAATATTGGACATCAATCATGACCGGCCGCGACCATCGCAGCCGGTCTTTTCATTTGTCCCGCGTCACACGCCGTTTCAAAGCTCTTTTGCGTCGAGCCTTGCCAGAGCGCCCGCAAGACGCGCATAAGCGACCGACAGCAGTTTCAAGCGGCAAGCGATGCCGCGCAACGCATCAGCAACCCTTTTGTATGCGTCGGGTAACGCACGCCAATTGCCGTGTTGGTTTGCCCGTCGCTGATAACGCCACACACAACCTTCGAGTGACCGATGCAGAAGACCGACCGCCTGCTCCCCATCCTGACCGGCCAGCCCGTGATCCCCGTCGTCGCCGTCGACAGTGTTGAGGAGGGAGTGAACCTCGCGCGCGCACTCGCGAAGGGGGGGCTGAAAGCGATTGAGGTCACACTCCGCACCGATGCGGCGCTGGAAGCGATCGAGGCAATTACCGTCGATGTGCCTGAGGCCATCTGCGGCGCCGGAACGATCCTGAAGCCAGCCGACTACGCCAATGCGGTCAAGGCTGGAGCCAAGTTTATCGTTTCGCCGGGAGCGACCGTCGAGCTGCTGGATACCGCCAAGAAGAGCGAGATTCCGTTTTTGCCCGGGTCTTCGACGCCGAGCGAGCTTCTTGCCATGATTCAGGAAGGCTATGGGGTTCTCAAGTTCTTCCCTGCGGAGCAAAGCGGCGGGATGGCCTATCTGAAATCGCTGGCGCCCGTTTTCCAGAACGTGAAGTTCTGTCCGACAGGCGGCGTCTCGCTTGAGAATGCGCCCGACTATCTGGCTTTGCCCAATGTGGTTTGCGTGGGTGGGTCCTGGGTTGCGCCAAAGACCCTGATCAAGGACGGCGCATGGGATGAAATTACCAGGATCGCACAAGAGGCGGCCCAACTCTCCGCCAGCTGACAGCACCGCGTGAGCTAACGGCGCAATCCCGCTTGACGCCCGCCGGGGGACGTATCATTGTCCCCGCTGTAGGCGGGCGTAGTTCAGCGGTAGAACGCAAGCTTCCCAAGCTTGATGTCGTGGGTTCGATCCCCATCGCCCGCTCCAGATTTTAGAGACAGCGGCGTCAGCGGGCTTAGTCTTACGGCAATATGATCGACGCTCAGAAAATCGCGTCGCGATCGAACCAACCTGCCCCCCAAACGAGCATCGGGGTGCAGCTGATATTCAGCTCCATCGCCTCGCGGTTTCGACGCGAACGGTCTCGGTTTGAAAAAATGGAGCCGCAAAGACGCATGACCGCTTTGGATGTCATCACGCGCACGAACAAATACTTACCGGGATATATAGATCTGGCTCTCTCTCACATCGCTCCGGTGACAGTGGCAATCATGGACAGCGCGCCTTGGTTTGAAAACCACATGCCTTGGTTTTATCGGCCGATCCGCGACAGCATGGAGAAGGCCAGAGCAGAGCGACAAGTCCGCAATGAAGAAGCCTTCTCATCTGCAGAGCAGGAACGATACCTTGTCATCAACCAGCAAATTCACGATCATCAAGAATATTACAAGCCTAGAAACGAACGTTTGGTAGGGGTCGCACTGTATCAGATATGGAAAACTTTTAACATTTGTGACAAACCTCAATCTATCGAGTGAGCCATACTCGCTTATGCCAACTAAATTCTGAATTTGATACATTTTTTTGCGAGAACTCAAAGGCGCCGTTCATCGCAGAAATTTGGATTTAAGCATCCATGCCCATCGGAAGCCGTAATTCTCTGGAAAATATGGTGTGTTTCAAGTGCTATCTTGTTGCGCGGCGTGATTTCAGGGATTAAATGGAGCTAAGCCGCTTTACGTTGTCGTAAGCGTTACTATGACG
The DNA here is from genome assembly GCF_039652615.1 of Fulvimarina fulva. Lineage (NCBI taxonomy): Bacteria > Pseudomonadati > Pseudomonadota > Alphaproteobacteria > Hyphomicrobiales > Aurantimonadaceae > Fulvimarina > Fulvimarina fulva. The sequence continues at coordinate 499,091 of NZ_JBDJAC010000001.1, read as the reverse complement.
GCAAGCGGTTTCGGGCGATCGGGCAGACTGCCCCTCTTATGAGGTGGGCTGATCGTGCTACTCCGAAACGACTAAAAGTGTTATGACGTCATCTTAAGGGATGCCTCAGTCCAGTCGGCAGAGGGACGCTCGCTGTCACAAGTCAAACCGACAGGCTGCACTTAACGAAGGATAAGAAAATGTACGACACGAAAGCGGCTTCTCATATCGACAAGAGCGTTGGAGCCAAGATCAAACTCGGCCGCCTTATGGCAGGCCTTTCCCGCGAGAAGCTGGGCGTTCAACTGGGCATCAGCTGGCAACAGATCCAGAAATACGAATCCGGCGCCAACCGCGTTTCCGCTGGCCGTCTGCACCAGATCGCGCACATTCTCGGGCGCGAGATCCAGTGGTTCTTCGATGAAGCGGACAACGAGCCGAGCGACATTGGGCCAAGCCCGCGCGACATCGGCATGGCGCGCAAGTTCAACAAACTGGCGTCCGACCGCAAGAAGGCCCTGGAAGCGCTGATCGACGAGATGGCTCGCCCGTGATCAACCTTTCATGAAATGCGTGCCGACCCGGTGAATTCTCCCGATACGAATCACGCATGAATGAAATTGCCGATAAATTCAGATCGCCGCCTGTGTTGGTTCACAGAGCGGCGAAGATATTGATTCAGCGCTTCGATCTTATACGGACACTCTCTTCTGTCCTTCCTCGAAGCGTTCAGGGGTATCGGTATCGAAGCTTGCCGCTTCCCCGATATCAATGAGCACAGGTGCCTGTGCCATAGCGTCGATGATCGGAGCGGCACCTCGATCGCCGGTCAATGCCTCAATAGCCTCACGACAGTTCGAGGGTAAGATGACCGGATTTCGCCGCTTCGACCCATCGGCTGCGGCGACGACGGTGTTGCCTTGCATCTGTTTGAATTCCTGGGCCAGACGATCGAGATCAGACGCCTTCAGCAATGGCTGATCTCCGAGCATGACGAGCACGCCGTTCGCGGTTCCGGCAGCAGCAAAGCCAGCGCGTAAGGAGGTAGAAAGGCCTTCCGCAAATCGGGTGTTGGTCACGAACTCAACGGCGAGATCGTCGAGAACCGCTCGAACCTCTGCCGCTTGATGACCCAGAACAACATAAACCTTGCCCAGCAAATCAGCGCCAAGCGCAGTGATCACGGCATGGCGGATCATCGGCAGACCCGGTGCGATCTCAGCCAGAAGCTTGTTCTTGTCGCCCATGCGCGTGGAACGACCAGCAGCAAGCACAACAGCGTGGACGGTGCACGGTTTTGCTTTCGGAGCGGTCTGACGCGGTCTCGGTCGTGTCTCGATTTCTGAAAGAAGGCCGCCAACACCCCAGGACTGAAGCAATTTGGGGGTCACCTCCATGCCCGCGATTGTTCGATCCAGCACCCAATCGAAACCATTTTCCTTCGGGCTCCTCGCGCAGCCCGGCGCGCCAATAACCGGCGTATCACCAACCCGACCGATGAGAAGCAGATTGCCGGGATCGACCGGCATTCCGAAATAGTCGACCACACCGCCAACGCGCTCGATCGCTGCCGGAATGACGTCGCAACGGTCGATCACGGCCGATGCGCCGAAGACCAGGACAAGGGCGCTTCTGTTGGCGGCTGCAGCAATGGCCTCGCTCAGTTCATCGACGCGGTGCGGGATCCGCACTTCTTCCACGACCCGCGACCCGGACATGGCAAGCCGGTCGGCAGTCACGCGGCGCGTCTTCTCCAACATCTTGGTCGACGTGGCCGTCAGGGTCGTCTGGATCAGGGCAACGTCGCGGGGGGCAAAGGGTGAAAGCTGAAGAGCCGCTCCATGCTCAAGAAGGCTCAATGCCGTTTCCAAGGCCGATCCGGAGACAGCCAGGGGAATGATCTTGATCGTCGCCACCATCTGGCCGGGCTGGACGGAGGTGTTTTCCCCAAGCGTCGCGAGCGTGATCGCCGGATCGACGGCATTGAGGGCGTCGATCAGCCGCCGGTCCGGCCTGAAGACACCAGCACGTTCCGCATGGATATTGACCCGGCCTGTCGCCGCAGATCCGACTTTGAGGAAGGGTGCGTCCATCGCTTCGGCAATTCGCGCCGCAGCCTCGTCCTCACCAACATCGCCATGGTCGAGCTGCGCTGCGATGACGCTCGTCATTCCAGCGTTGCGAAGCGCTGCGACATCCGCCGGTGTCAACTTCTTGCCCTTCTTGAGGTCGAGCGCGTCCGTTTTCACCGCATGGGCGAGAATGACCCCGTCAGCCTCGTCGATGGCGATTTCACCGAATTTCATCGCGGCGCCTGCTCGCCCCTTTGCTCGGCGAACATCTTGCGCTTTCGAAAGGCTTCGATGATCGACGCCATGATCGCGACCGCGATTTCTCCGGGGGTCGCGGCTCCGATATCAGCGCCGATCGGAGCGTCGATCCGCTCCATCATATGGTCGGCGATGCCGGCCTCCCGCAGCCTTTCCAGCCGCCGTGCGTGGGTCTTCCGGCTGCCCAGAGCGCCGATGTAGAAACATCCGGTCTTCAGGGCCTCGATTAGCGGGCCATCATCGATCTTCGGATCATGTGTGATCAGCGCGACCGCCGTGTAGGGATCGAGCGGTCGTTTCTTGAGCACCACATCGGGCCATTCGGCATCGAGCTGGAAGCCCGCAAAGCGATCCGGCGTCGCGAACGCGGTGCGAGGATCGATGATTTCCACGTCGTAACCCGCCACCCGCGCGATCGGCGCAAGCGCTTGCGAAATATGGACAGCGCCGATCAGAACGATCCTGACCGGCGGCAGATAGACGTTGACGAAGCTTTGTCCGCTCCCGGTCTCCACCATACCGGACTTGCCGGTCCTCACGGCCTTCTCGACGACCTCGGCCATCGGGTCGGAGGCAATGTCCGCCTCGCGGAGGACCCGCTGATCTCCGGTCTCGACATCGGTGATCGTTACGACGGCCCGGCGGGCCTCGCGCTCAGAATTGACTGTCTTGAGAATATCGAGGCGCATCAGGTCACCGGCTCGACATAGACACGAATGCGGCCGCCACAGGACAGCCCGACGCGCCACGCGGTCTCGTCGGCGACACCGAATTCCAGCATCTTGCCCGTCCCGGTCTCGATGACGTCGATCGCCTCTGCGATCACGGCTCCCTCGACGCAGCCGCCGGAGACAGACCCTTCGAAATTCCCCTCCTGATCGATGACCAGATGGCTGCCGGTCGGCCTCGGAGCCGAGCCCCAAGTTTCGACGACCGTCGCCAGCGCCAGCTTGCGACCGCTCGACGCCCAGTCAGCCGCCGTGCCCAGGACGTCGAGTTGCGAGGCAGCTGCATCGGCTGCGCCGCCCAAATGTGTCGCGGTGCTCATTTCGCCACCTCGGTTCGTTATCGGAACGCCTGAGGGCCTCCGAGGTCCCTCTGCATAGTTGGCTCAATCTAGGTTCGCGGCCGGCCGAATGAAATGGTCCGAACGTCGGACCCGTGCCAGCCAGAGGTTTGCGGCGACGGACAGTGTTTCCTAGCCAGTTCGCAGCCAGGCTTTTGGATCGTTGACCTGTCGATTGTCGGCGGACAGAACAGCACACAACTCGGCCATGGCATCGAGCGAATGGACCGCCCTGAACTCATCCACGTGATCAAGCATCGTGCGAACGCCCCTCGCCTTCGCCGAGAATCCGTCGAAGCGAAGCAGCGGATTCAGCCAGATCAGCCGCTCGCAGCTGAGATGAAGCCGCTCCATTTCCATATCGAGGTCGAAAGCGCTATCGCGTTCGAGCCCATCGGTGATGAGAAGCACGATCGCGCCATGGCTAAGAACCCGGCGCGACCAGTCGCGGTTGAAGCTGTGCAGAGCCTCGGCGATGCGTGTGCCGCCAGACCAGTCCTTCACGCTGTCGGCGCATTCGGCAAAGGCCTGATCGGGGTCCTTGCGGAGCAACTGGCGCGTGACATTGGTCAGGCGCGTGCCGAAAAGGAATGCGTGCACGCGGCGACGCTTCTCCATGATCGCATGAAGAAAATGCAGAAAGATGCGGCTGTACTGGCTCATGGAGCCGGAAATATCGGCCAGAACGACGAGAGGCGGCTGGACGACCCGCTGAGATCGAAAGCGCGGCAGAATGAGGTCGCCGCCGGTGCGCATTGCCCCGCGTATGGTTGCGCGTGCATCGATTTTTCGCCCGCGCGGATCGACCCTGAACCGGCGCGTCTCGATGCGATCGCGCGGCAGTCGAAGATTGGAGATGGCGCGCTGGGCAGCGGCAAGTTCGGCTGCGGACATCTGCGCGAAATCCATGCCCCGCAGAACCTCGTTGCCAGACATCGTCATCGACGCATCGATCTCGATCTCCGGTTTTTCCTGTTGGGTTACCCGCTCTTCCTGTCCCTCGAAGAGCGACTCGGACGCTCGCTGCGAACCGGCCTTCGGCTTCCGCTTTTCGGACTGGCGTGGCGGTGCCTTCGGCGAGAACATGGCGATCATCTTCTCGATCAGTTCGCGCGACCGCCAGAAGAGCCGGAAGGCTTCGTCGAAAACGGCAGTGTCCTCATGCCGGGTCACGAGGGTGGCATGAAGCGTCCAGTAGAAATCGTCGCGCGAGCCGAACCCCGAAGCCTTGACAGCTTCGATGGCGTCGAGCGTCGCAGATGGACCGAGCTTCAATCCGGAGCGTCGCAGTGCTCGCGCGAAATAGGTGATGTTGTCGGCCAGACGCCCATCTGGATCGGCCTCGATCAAATCCCTGGTGTGATGCTCCGGCTCGTCCGCCCTCATCACGTCAGGACTGTTTCTGGAGGTCGCGCTTCACCTCGTTGAGAATGCGCGTGCTCTCGCCCTGCTGGAGGCGCTGGATATCGTCCTGATATTTGAGCAGAACACCAAGCGTATCGGAGACATAGCGCGGGTCGAGAGCGACCGCATTGAGCTCGGTCAGGGCGTTCGCCCAGTCGATGGTTTCGGCGACGCCCGGGGCCTTGAAGAGATCCGTGTCGCGCAGGCGCTGGACAAAGGCAACGAGTTCCCTTGCCAGATCCTCGTTCGCATTCGGCGCCTTTCGGCGCACGATCTCGAGTTCGCGATCAGCTTCCGGATAGTCTACCCAGTGGTAGAGACATCTGCGCTTCAGGGCGTCGTGGATTTCCCGGGTCCGATTGGTCGTGATGACGACGATGGGCGGCTCCGGCGCCTTGATCGTGCCGAGTTCGGGGATCGTCACCTGATTGTCTGCCAGCACTTCCAGCAGGAAAGCTTCGAACGCTTCGTCGGTTCGGTCCAGTTCGTCGATGAGCAGAACCGGCGCCCTGCCCGGCTCACCTTCCATGGCTTTCAGGATCGGCCGCCGGATGAGGAATTCGTTAGAAAAGATTTCAGACCGCGCAGCGTCGCGCGAAGTGTCGCCGGATGCTTCACGCAGACGAATTTCGATCATCTGAGCGGCGTAATTCCACTCATAAAGGGCTGAGGAGACATCGAGGCCCTCATAGCACTGGAGCCGGATCAGCGGACGGTCGAGCCCCGCTGCCAGAACCTTCGCGATCTCGGTTTTGCCGACACCCGCCTCACCTTCCAGGAAGATCGGCCGCTTCATCCTGAGGGCGAGAAACAGCACCGTTGCGAGAGAGCGATCGGCCACGTAACCTTCGCTCTCCAGCAATGCCGCGGTCGCGTCGATCGTGTCCGGAAGGGTCTTCGTCACGGCGGATTTCCTGCTTCTTTGTTTGCTTGTTCCACTGGATCGGAAGGCTAGAGCGAATGCCATGTCCGGTCGAGGTAGACTAAAGAAGACGCTTCTATCTCGTCGGCGATGCCGACGACCTCGCCGATGATGATGCGATGGGTGGCGACGAGCTTGGTGTCCGTCAATCGGCAGTCGAAGGCGGTCACCGCGCTCCTGAGTATCGGCGCACCGGTTTCAAGGGTGGCCCAGTCCCCGAGCGCAAACCGCTCCTCGGGCTCCAGCTCGCCCTCGCCGGCGAAGGCTCGCGCCAGCTTCTGATCCTCGGCGCTGAGCACGCTGAGCGCAAAGCAGCCATTTGCCTCGAATCGCTTGTTGAGCGGGCTCGCGGTGTTGAGGCAGACGAGAAGTGTCGGTGGATCGGAAGAGACTGAACAGGTCGCAGTGACCGTCAGACCCCGTGGCCCGGCCTCTCCGTCCGTCGTGACAAGGCAGACACCGGCCGCAAATCGGCGCATGGCAGCGCGATAATCGGCGGGGTCGATCCGGGAAGTCGCTTGTAGCAACGGTTAAGCTCCAGCGGATTGAATCGGTTACAAGCCCTCCAGATAAGGCTCCGAGGGCAAAATGGCACGGGGCCAGACCATCGCGACGGTGGATTTCTCTGGTTCTTGCTGGCGAAATCCGTCTCCAGGACCCGTCTTTTTCGGCGTTCCGCCAGCTCGAAACCATCGCGAACGGCCGGCTCTGCAGGCTTGAGAATCGGGGTTTGATTAAAAAACTGGCGCTGTCTGGTCTTGTTCGTACGAAATCGCGCTTTCTATAGTGAGGAAGAACTAATCACTGAAGGAGCCCGCCGTGCCACCGTTCGATGAGATGCTACTGAGCCAAGACGAAGTACGGCAGCCTTATGAAAGCTTCCATGGCTGGTTCAAGGATCAGGACGCCCTCGAGCTGGCATCCAAGTCCGCCGACGCGGAAACCTTCTTCCGGCGGACGGGCATCACCTTCAACGTCTATGGCCAGCAGGAAGCGGCCGAACGGCTTATCCCCTTCGACATGGTTCCGCGCATCATGGCGAAGGGCGAGTGGGACAAGCTCGCGGAAGGCATCGAGCAGCGTGTCGAGGCGCTCAACCTGTTCCTGCACGATATCTATCACGATCAGGAGGTCGTGAAGGCAGGCATCCTTCCCGCTCGTCTCCTCGAAGACAACGATGCCTTCCTTCCGCAGATGGTCGGCTTCACACCGCCCGGCAAAGTCTACACGCACATCATCGGCACCGACATCGTGCGGACCGGCGAGGATCAGTTCTACGTTCTGGAAGACAACGCGCGGACGCCGTCCGGTGTCTCCTACATGATCGAGAACCGCGAAACGATGATGCAGATGTTCCCCGAGCTCTTCGCGCAAAATCGCGTGCGGCCCGTGGAGACCTATCCGCATCATCTTCGCCGCTCGCTGGAAGCCGTCGCGCCGCCGATGTGCGAAGGCAAGCCACGGGTGGCCGTGCTGACGCCGGGCATCTTCAACTCGGCTTACTTCGAGCACTCGTTCCTCGCCGACCAGATGGGTGTGGAGCTGATCGAGGGTTCGGACGTCGCGGAGATCGACGGGCGCATCCAGATGCGCACCACCGAGGGCTATGTTCCGATCGACGTCATCTACCGGCGCATCGACGACGCCTTCCTCGATCCGAAAGTCTTCAATCCGGATTCGATGCTGGGTATTCCAGGCATCATGGACGCCTATAAGCGGGGCGCGGTGACGATCGCGAACGCGCCGGGCACCGGCATCGCCGACGACAAGGCGATCTATTCCTACATGCCTGAGATCGTGGAGTTCTTTACCGGTAAGCCCGCCATGCTGGAAAACGTGCCGACCTGGCGCTGCGCGGAAGAGGACAGCCTCAAATACGTCCTCGACCATCTGCCGGAACTCGTCGTCAAGGAAGTTCACGGATCAGGCGGTTACGGCATGCTGGTGGGCCCTACGTCGACGAAGGCGGAATGCGAAGCCTTCGCGCAGAAGCTGAAGGAAGACCCGCAGAACTACATCGCCCAGCCCACCCTTGCGCTCTCCACCGTGCCGATCCTGTCGAAGGGCGAGCTCGCTCCGCGCCATGTCGATCTTCGTCCCTTCGTCCTCGTGTCGGACAAGGTGAGGATCATCCCTGGCGGACTGACCCGCGTCGCGCTGAAGGAAGGTTCGCTCGTCGTCAATTCCAGCCAGGGCGGCGGCACCAAGGATACCTGGGTGCTTCGCGACTAGCTCAAACCTCATTCAAAACGGCAGGCCGACAGGCGGCGACCGAACTTGGATCGGTGACAGTCGCAAGAGATGAAAGGACGAACGATGGCACTTCTCGGACGGACGGCAAATGGGCTCTTCTGGATGTTCCGATATATTGAGCGGGCTGAAAATATGGCTCGCCTCGTGGACGCGGGAACCAGGATTTCCCTGACCAACCTGTCCGTCGAAGACCGGGACGAATGGGAGTCCGTTCTCGTCTCAGCTGGCGTGGAAGATCTCTACAAGGAAAAGCACGGGGATCTCGACGAGGCCAAGATCATCGACTTCATGCTTCGCGATCAGGACAATCCGTCCTCGATCCGGTCATCGATCGACACGGCCCGGATGAATGGTCGCATGGTCCGCACCGCGCTGACCCGCGAGCTCTGGGAAGCGACCAACGATACCTACCTGACCATCAAGACCGCTCTTGCGGGTCCGATCAATCACCGGACGCTCCCCAAAACGCTGGATCTTGTCAAGACGCGGTGCGCCCTGATTCGCGGCGCCTTCTACGGCACGATGCTTCGCAACGAGGTCTTCGACTTCTGCCAGCTCGGAGCGTTTCTGGAGCGCGCCGACAACACGGCGCGCATTCTCGACGTGAAATACTGGGTGCTCCTTCCCGAGCACTCCTCGATCGGCTCGTCGCTCGATAATTTCCAGTGGTCGTCGATCCTGCGATCAGTCTCCGCCCATCGCTCCTACACCTGGGAATACGACGCCAATTACACGGCGACGAACATCATCGACTTCCTGATGCTGAACCGGCGCATGCCGCGATCGCTCGGCCATTGTTACGGCATGATGCGCGATTCGATGTCCTATCTCGATCGCGGTTCCGACACGCCAAACCCGAGCGCGGCGCGCGTCAACGAAATCTACGAACGCCTGTCGAACCTGACCGTCCGCGAGGTGCTGGCGAGCGGACTGCACGAATTCCTCGAGAATTTCATTATCGACAACAACACGGTCTCGGGGCTGATCGCGGAAAACTATCGCTTCTATCCAGATGTTGATCCAGCAAACCAGTCGCAGTCCCAGTCGCAGAACCAGAGTGCATGAGACGGAGCAAACTGGCGTGAAGCTGGGTCGGTGATTTTAAATCGTTCTGCGTGACGGCAGTGCAATTGCGGTGTTTGGCAAACTCAATTTAAGAATTCCAAACTCGGTCGCATTCGCTGCTATCACGGAGACCTTCCATGACATATTGCGTCGGCTTACTTGTGGATGCAGGTCTCGTCTTCATGTCCGATACCCGCACGAATGCGGGCATCGACAACATCTCGACTGTCGTGAAGATGAAGACATGGGAGGTGCCGGGAGAGCGCTTCCTCTGCCTCATGTCCGCAGGCAACCTCGCAACCACCCAGGCAACGGTCTCCCTGCTCGACGAGCGAACGGTTGCGCCGTCTGAGCGGCAGCCCGCCATTCTCTCGCAGCCGACGATGTTCCAGACAGCCAAGCTCGTCGGCGAGACCCTTCGCGAGGTCATCAGCGGTTCGTCCGGCCCGCAGGCGCAATCGCCCGATCCGATGTTCTCCGGCTCCTTCATTCTGGGAGGCCAGATCAAGGGCACGCCGCCGCGCCTCTTCAACATCTATGCTGAGGGCAATTTCGTCGAGGCGGGAGAAGACAATCCCTTCTTCCAGATCGGCGAACACAAATATGGACGCCCGATTATCATTCGGACCTATGATCGGAAGATGTCCATGGCCGAATGCGCGAAGCTTCTCATGGTCTCCTTTGACTCGACCCTTCGATCCAACCTGTCGGTGGGGTTGCCGCTCGATCTGCAGTTTTACGAGAGAGACACTTACGAAGCGGGCCTGCGTACACGCATCACCGGCGAAGATCCCTATTACAAGACGATCTCCGACGGATGGTCCGATGCGCTGAAATCGGCCTTCGACGCCCTGCCGGATTTCGAACCCGATGCATGGCGCGAGCATCAAAAACCCAGTGAATGACTGATCGCGTGAGCCTCAAACATCGGTAATGGTATCGGTATCGGTTCAGATGCTGCGCCCGGTGACGTCATATCTGTGGCTGCGAGAGCGCCGGGGTCGAGTTTCCAGTCCGGCGCTCAAGCTTTGGGCTTACAGGGAAGCCGGAAGCGTGGATCAGTTGTCTTTGCGCTCGATGCCGAGCGGATCCTTCGACTGGCCGATCGCCGGCTTCGATTCGCCCATGATCTGGGCCAGCACGTCGTCAGCCGAGGATGATCCCTTGCCGCCGATGCCCGCTTCGGCAAGCTGACGATCGAGATCGGAGCCAGACTCGAGGGCGGCGAGTTCGGCACCCGCCTCGATCCGGCCACGCGTCTCATCCTGACGCTTGCGGATGCGCTCGAGCGAGTCCATCGCGTTGCCGAGCTTGGAATTGACGCCAGACTGGGAGTGCGCGATCGCGGACTGCGCCTTGATCAGCGACTCATTGGCCTTCACGTTTTCCACCTCGCGGCGCATCTGCTGCAGCCGGTGCTCGGTGTCCTGAATCGCCCGCATCATCTGGCTCTGGCTCGCCTGCATGCGCTCCAGTTCGCCCTCGTCGCGGTGGATTTCCTGCCGGAGACCGGAGATGCGGTCGGCAAGACCCCGGGCCAGGTCCTCGCGTCCGGCCTGAAGCGCGGCCCGGGCGCTTTCAGTATCGCGCTGCTCCTTCTCGCGGGCCTCTTCGATCTTGCGCGAAAGCCGCTTGTTCGACGCCATGATACCCGCAAGGTCCGAGCGTGCCTTGCGTAGCGAGGTCTCGGCGTCACGGATTTCCTGGTCGAGGATGCGCAGCGCCTGCTTGTCGGCGACCGACTCGGCCGCCTCGTTGGCTCCGCCGCGAACGGCGGTGAATAGCTTTCCCCAGACGCTCATTGTCCGAACTCCCCGTTCTTCCATTCTTCGATCATATTGGCCGCATCGACCGCGTTTTCCGCAAGGACGGCAATTTCTTCGACCATGGCATGTTCGCTCGACAGTGCCGAAAGCGAACCGAACAGTTCATACCATTCTTCGCCGTTGATGGTGACGATACCGAAGGTGGAGAGTGGTACGAGCTTGTGCGTCGAAAGGATCATCCGGTCGAATTCCTCTCGGCGCGGCAGGTCGCTGGCTTTCACGAGCGAGACGCTCGCAAGAACCTGATCGCCGCTCGCGGTAACGAGGATGTCCAGATCACCCTTTTCTTTGAGAGTGACCCGTAACACGTCGGTTCCTTCGACGACTGAGACATCGACATCTCCCAACTCGTCCGGGTCTGAGGCGAAGAGCTCGGTGAGGCTCGCGAGATTCCAGGGTTCCACGTCGGGACGACCTTTCTTGCAATCGGTTTCGAGACAGGTTTTACATCAGCCGCGAGGACTTGTTCAATCGAAGCGCTCCAAAGGACAGCCGTCGCGGCATCGCCTAGATGGGGTGGCGGATCGAGGGATGCGAGATGCCAATTTTCCTGAAGTTCGCCCGCCGCGCCTATACCGCGCTTGCGGAGCTGACATGGACTGCGGTTCTCTTCCTCTTCTTCGCCCATATCCTCCTGTCATACGTCCTCCTGGTTTTCGCCGGAGAAGCAGGACTGACCAGTGACGTTGCGACCTACATCTACTACTACGGTGTCACCGCCACGACGGTCGGCTATGGTGACCTGTCGCCAGTGGGGACACCGGGACGGCTGATCGCGACCTTCTTCGTGATTCCCGGCGCGATCGCGATCTTCACGGCCGTGCTCGGCAAGCTGCTCGCGGGCATCAGCGGGGTTTGGAGGAAGAGAATGCAGGGCGCAGGCGATTTTAGCTCAAGGTCCGGCCACATGATCGTTCTCGGCTGGCAGGAAGGCGCGACGCGGCAGCTTCTCACCATGCTCTCCGGCGAGCGGACGGAGGACGAGGCCTATCCGGTTCTCATCTCTCGCAGCCTGACGGAAAATCCGATGTCCGACGACATCGATTTCGTTCGCACGGAGCGACTTGCCGCCCCCGATGCCCTCGAGCGTGCCGGCATCGCGGGCGCGCGCGGCGTCGTGGTGCGCGGAGAGAACGACGACGAAACGCTGGCTGCTGCGCTCGTCGCGGCGACGCTCAATGACCACACGCACGTCGTCGCCCATTTCGAGTTTCAAAGAACTGCGGACATCGCAGAGCGCCAGGCCGCGCGGATCGAGACGATCACCTCGCTCTCCCCGGAACTTCTGGTGCGGGCCGCCCGCGACCCCGGTTCCTCGCAGGTTGCCAAGCTGCTTTTATCGGCAAGCACGGCCGATACCGCCTATTCCATGGAAATCCCGAAGATCCAGTGCGCCATTCGGTACGGCGATGCGCTGATCGGATTGCGGCGTAAATCGAACGCGACGCTCGTCGGCATCGGGCATCGCGGCAAGGTGGACCTCAACTGTCCTGCCGAAACGGAAATCTCGGCCGGCGACACGATTTATTACATCAGCGATCAGCGCCTCGACGCGAATGCGATCGACTGGGCAGCGATGGAAGGAGCAGGCCTTTGATCTTCTCGATCTTCGGCAAGAAGGATTCAGGCGCCGACCTCCCGGACGAGCTCGGCCCGCTGGGCATACCGATCGGCGGCGCACTCGAACTCGATCTTCTGTCACTCGAAGCCGATGCGGCGACGGGCGAGCCCGGCATGGCGCTCCCGCAGGGCGGTACGTTCGTCTGCGTCGCCTATGGTGAGGCGCGGCTCGACGCGAACACCGTGCTCTCGCGCTATTACGACGATGACGACCGGCTGCTTCAGGTGCTTTCGGCGGGCGGGCGCTACGGCGACACCATCGACGATATCAGCATCTACCACCCCTGGGACAGTGTGGTCCCGGCAGGGACAAGCGAATGGGACCGCTGGATCGGGCCCCGCGGTATGGTGGGCGAAAGCCGCTACGACGCCGACGGCCTCCTTTTCGAACGGTACTGGGGCGCAGGCGAGGACCGCGCGGACCTCGTGGAATTCGTCGAGGACATCGATGACGGACGCCGGAAACGGGCGATCCACCAGACCTGCATGCTCTATGCCCGCCCGCTGGGCCGGACACAGGAAATGCTTCTCATCAATGTCGAGCGCGAACTCTCGGCGGGGTCATCCCGGCAAGGTAGCTCCATCGAATTTCTGCTCGGCTATGGCCTCGGCGCCGCGGATGTGAGACGCGTCTAGAAACACCTTTGAAGGCCCGCGACAGGGGCAATCGACAAGAAAGACTGGAGAGACGATGTTCGGATACGTTTCGGGCCTGCCTAGTTTTCTGGCGTATTTCATTCTGGGACTCGTTCTTTACGGTCTCTTCGCGGCAATCTACACAGCCCTGACGCCGCACAAGGAAGTGGCGTTGATCCGCGAAGGCAACATGGCTGCGGTCCTTGCCTATCTCGGAGCGATCATTGGCTTCGGCATCGTGCTTTCCTCCGCAGCCGAGAACTCGATCTCGATCGTCGATTTCATCATCTGGGCCATCATCGGCGTTCTCGTTCAAATCCTTGCCTTTTTCATCGCGTCCGTGACGATGACGAAACTGCACGAGCGTATAACCAAGGGCGAGATCGCGGCCGGTGTCTGGAGTGCCGGCAACTCGATCGCGATCGGTCTGCTCAACGCTGCCTGCATGACCTACTGAGGAATTCGAGTGATGCGAAAGCGCAAGATCGGGGCACGCCCCCCTCTCCTCACCCTCGGAACGATCGCCGCGACCGGCATGGTTCTGTCAGGCTGCGGCGAGGACCCGCCGACGGAAGCCCTCTACACGACGCCCTCGGAGTGCGCGGCCTCCGGTGTCGATATCCAGATTTGCCAGGCGGAATATCAGGCGGCGCTAAGTGAGCACCTGAAGAACGCCCCACGCTTTGATGGTCAGGCCGCCTGCGAAGCCGAATATGGCGAAGGCCGCTGCCTGGAATCGAGCAACGTCGTTGGCCAGCAGGCCAATAATGGCGCGGGTTCGTTCTTTATCCCGTTCATGACCGGCTATCTCGTGTCGTCAGCGATCGGCAATCTGGCAAGCTATGCCGCTTACCGTAACTATCGCTCTTCACCCTCCTACAGCTATTCGGCTCCGATCTACCGGACCCGCGGTGGCCAGACGGTGACCAGCGCGGTTCAGGGCGGCCAGCGCGTCTCGCGTCCGGTGAACGTCAATACTCGCACCGTCTCTCGCTCCGGCTTCGGCGGACGCTCCTCATCGCGCGGCTTTTTCGGCGGCTAGACGCGAGATCAGGGACCGCGTCGATCGCGGTTCTTCGCCCTCGTGGCAAGGTGATTCTCGGAGTCGATCGAGCCCATCGCTCGGCGAACTTTTCGAAAGGGTCGAACGACAGTGCAGCGGATCACTCTGCCGGAGCGCGAAGACTGGCGCGCAAAGGCTGAAGCCGTCGGCTTCGGCTTTCACGAAATGTACGGCGAGCCGTATTGGCTGGACGATGCCGCCTACGTGTTCACGCTGGCGGAAATAGAAGAAGCGATCGAGGACCCGAGCGCCGAACTTCACCAGATGTGCATGGAGGTTGCTGCCGACGTCATCCGCGAACCTGCGATGATGACGAAGCTCGCGATCCCCGAGCCGATGCAGGACCTCGTCCGACGCTCCTTCGAGGACCAGGAGCGGCACCTCTACGGCCGCTTCGATCTCGCCTATGACGGAACTGGACCGGCCAAGCTTCTGGAATACAATGCGGATACGCCGACCTCGATCTTCGAGTCCGCGTATTTTCAGTATAACTGGTTGACCGATAACGTGGAACGGGGCGTGCTGCCGGAGGACTCCGATCAGTTCAACGCCATTCAGGAGACGCTGATCGAGGCGTTCCGGAAGTTTTCGGACGAGCCGATCTTCCACTTCGCGGCCTACACCGAAAGCGACGAGGACCGCGGCACCGCCGCTTATCTGATGGATTGTGCGATCCAGGCCGGCCACCGCACCGAACTACTCGACATGCGCGAGATCGGCGTCGACGAGCAGGGCCGCTACACGGACATGCAGGACCGGACGATCGAGCTTCTCTTCAAGCTCTATCCTTGGGAGGACATGCTGCTCGAGCCTTTCGCCGAGCATCTACCGGGATCAAAGACCCAGTTCGTGGAGCCACCCTGGAAAGCGATCCTTTCCAACAAGGGCTTGTTACCGCTGCTGTGGGAACGCTTCCCTGGACATCCCAACCTGCTGCCTGCCTATTTCGCCGACGATCCGCGTGCGGCGGACATGGCGAACGCCGTGAAGAAGCCGCTCCATTCCCGGGAGGGCGAGAACATCACCTTCATCGAAGCGGGCGTCGAGACTGAGGCTTCGGAAGGCAGCTATGGCGAAGGCGGATTCATCGTTCAGGAGATGACGCGCCTGTTCGAAACGGACGGCAATTACGCGGTCCTCGGCACATGGATCGTCGGCAACACCTGCTGCGGTCTTGGCATGCGCGAGGACAGAAGCCGGATCACGCGCAATCTCTCGCGGTTCGTGCCCCACGCGATCATCGGGTAGCGACGGACCAGAACCGCGAAAGGCCGGCGCCCATGAAAGGCACCGGCCACCGATTGGTCTCTTCAGTCTGATCAATCAGCTTTTCAGATGGCTCTTCAACTCTGCGACCGCCGCATCGACATCGGTCTTGCAGTCATGCCGGTTCAGCATGTCGCCGAACCGCGTGACGATTTCGGTGAGCTGAGCCTCCGACAGGAGATTGAGGATACCGACGCGGATCTGGGTCGGCTCCGAAAGCGTCGGCCAGATGCAGAAATTCTCGGCGCGGCACTTGTTGACGAAATCCTTCTCCTGACCCTTCAGCTGGTCCGGCAGATCGAGAACCAGGAGGCTCGTCATGTTCGAAGTGACGTTGCAGCCCATTTTTGTCAACGCGGCGTTGAGCGCCTTTTCTGCCCGCCGGTATTTCTCGGCGCGCTGCAACATTCCGTCTTCGAGAACCATGCGAAGCGCTTCGTGGAAGCTTGCGACGGCATAGGGCGAATGGGTGCGGTGATAGCTGCCCTTTTCGACATCCTGACCGTCGATGATCGCCCAGTGGCGGGCTTCCATGATCGGATGGTGAACGAAGCAGCGACCACCGACCTTCTTCAGTTCCTCGATATAGGTGTCGGAGAAGGTGACCGGCGCATAGGTGAGCGGCAGGGCCATGACGCCCTTTTGCGGGCACGAGGCCCAGCCGTGAATGCCCGGATAGTCGTCGACCCTGAACTCGGCGATACCGAGGGAGGACACGGCATCGACGAGGCCCATGACACCATGCTTCTCGCAGGCGTCGCTGAACCCCTTGATATCATTGACGCGGCCCGAGCCGGTTTCCCAATGGGCCATCGCCGCCCATTTCGGCTTGTGCTCGCTGAGCGCTTCCTCGACAATCTCTCCCGTAACGGACTTGCCGTGCGGAACCTTGATCGTAATGACAGAAGCCGCCTTCGGATCGAGCGAATTCGCAGCAAGCTCTTCGGCCGTCGCGCCCTTCATGCGAACGGAAAGCTCGTCGATGCCGGAGAAGGTGCCATTGACGAAAAGGACGATCTTTTCGCCCGGATGTACGACGCTGAACATCATGTCGAGCGCCGACCAGCCCGTGCCGGCGCAAGCGAAGGTGTGGACGTTGTTCGTCCCCCAAATTTCGCGCAGCATCTTCTTGGACTCGATCATGCCCCGCAGAACCTCGGGGTTCATATGATCGGCGACGCCTTGGTTGTGATAAGCGTCGAGGACCCGCTGTGCCGTATTGCCCGGACCGGGACCGGCCGCGATCGTATCGGGAATTTTAAGTTCCGGAAAAACTGGTGCATTCATGATGAGGCTCCTCCCGTTCGGTTCGGCACGACAGCGGATCGATCTCCTCATTGCGCGGCGTTTCACGACCGCGCCTGATCCCAGCGCCATTGCCTTTGGATATAAGCCAGGCTCGAAATTCCGCCCCACACCCGAACGACGAGAAAAAACCTACCCGCACTGGCAGGGAGGCTGAGGAGAACGGTTACTCGCCACCCTTTTGGCCAAGCCGCGAAAGGGCGATCCTCGAGGCGATGGACTGCACGGCATAGGTGAGCGACTGCATCATCTCGCCTCCCTCGACATAGCTCGCGGGCGCAAGATTGGTCGGCCTCTGGCGGGCATGCATCTTTTTAGCTCCCGCAAAGCCGCCGTTCTGACGCACGGCGATCGCGATGCCGCCATTGGCCTCAACATATTGAAACGCCTGGAGGTCGGATGCACCATCGCCGACGAAGATCATCTGGTTGGGCGGCACCGCCTTGTCTTCGTCGGCGACCGCCTTGGTCGTCGATTCAGGGGCGTTCGAGCCATGGATGCTGAACCCCTTCGAGATGGCCTCCATATAGCGGGCCTTTTCCGGATGGGTGAGCGCCCGTTTGATGAACACCGCCTCGCCGTTCTCGTCGAAGTGCAGCGACGAGCCCCAGATGCGATCGAAGCAATCCTTGATCGCGGTATGCTCGATGATGTCGACATAGCCCGAGGAGATGACCGTGAAATCCACCTCCACGCCCGGCGCCACCTCTTGAGCCGCCGTGCGAATGCGCTCGGGCATCGCGGTAACCTCGTCATAGAGTTTGATACGCGCGCCTGCCTCGCCCAGTACGTCGCGGGTCAGCGGCTTGCCGCGCTCGCGTCCGGCCTTGATGAGGGCATAGGCACGCGCATTGATCGTATCCCAGGTGTCTTCGTCGAGGGGTTCGCGATAATCGCGATACCAGTCGTCGACATCGAGCCCCATCGCCTCGACCAGGACTTCGAGCGACGACTCCGCCAAGGTCTCGTCGAAATCGAAGGCGAGCGAAATGCGGTTGTGGAGCGGCCGTGTGACTTGCATGGAATACCCTTCGGTTCCGAACCTCTGTTCGAATCAACAAAGGGCCACTGAGTGCCTCGGCAAGGGCGAATATGCCGCAGTGCAAGAAGGCACAGTCAGATGCGTCCCTCGTCCACCGCAAAGCAGGCGACCCGCGTCGGTCCGTGCTCTGTCAGCACGGGCCTCTCCGTGCGGCAGCGATCATTTGCGTACGGGCAGCGCGGATTGAAGGAACAGCCTCGCGGGGGATCGAAGGGTGAAGGCAGCTCGCCAGTCAGACGAATGCGTTCGCCGCGATCATTGGGGTTCGTGGCGGGCGTCGCCGAAAGAAGTGCCTTGGTATAGGGGTGCTTGGGCTCGGCATAGAGCGCAGCCTTTGGCGCGATCTCGACAGGCCGGCCGAGATACATGACCAGAACCCGGTCCGCCACATGGCGGACCACTGAGAGATCGTGGCTGATGAAGATATAGGTGAGCTTCAGCCGGTCCTGCAGATCGGCGAGAAGATTGAGAACTGAGGCCTGGATCGAGACGTCGAGCGCGGACACCGGCTCATCCAGAACGAGGATCTTCGGGTCAAGGATCAGGGCGCGCGCGATGGCGATGCGCTGACGCTGGCCACCGGAAAACATGTGCGGATAGCGAGCGTAATGCTCCGGGCGCAGCCCCACCTGGGCCAGCATGTCCTCCGCTTTATTGCGCCGCTCTGTGCGCGAGAGCTTGGTGTTGATCTTGAGCGGTTCCTCGATGATTGCGCCGACCTTCTGGCGCGGGTTCAGCGCGCCATAGGGATTCTGGAATACGATCTGCACCGTCGAACGCAGGCTTCTGACATCGCTCGAATGACCGGCCGAAACATCGATACCATCGATCGTCAGATGGCCTTCCGTCGGCTCCTCGATCATCGTCAGGATGCGGGCGAGCGTCGACTTGCCGCAGCCGGATTCGCCGACGATTGCGAGGGTCTCCCCTTCTTCGACCGTGAAGCTTGCGTCCTTGACGGCCTTCAGACCAGTGGACTTAGCGAAAAGACCGCGCTTGACCTCGTAAACCTGGCTGACGCCTTCCGCAGAGACGATCGCGCTCATGCCGCTTTCTCCTCGCTGTTGAGCGGGTAGTGGCAGAGCGCCTGCCCCAGCGCCGCGCTCTGATGGGGCGGCTCGACTTTGCGACACGTGTCGTCTGCGCGCGAACATCGCGGATTGAAGAGGCAACCGCTGGGCCTGTCGCCCTGCCCCGGCACGACGCCCGGGATCGTCGGCAGCCGGTCGCCCGTCGCCCGTTCCGGGATCGCAGAGAGCAGCGCTGCGGTATAAGGATGATGCGGCTCGTCGAAGAGTGTTTCGACCGGCTGACGCTCCACCTGCTGTCCGGCATACTGGACGACCACCCTATGGGCGGTCTCGGCGACGACGCCCATGTCGTGGGTAATCAGCACCATCGCCATTCCGTGATCTTTCTGGAGATCGACGAGGAGATCGAGAATCTGCGCCTGGATCGTGACGTCGAGGGCCGTGGTCGGCTCGTCGGCGATGAGCAGCTTGGGTTGGCAGGCCGTCGCCATCGCGATCATCACGCGCTGGCTCATGCCGCCTGAAAGCTGATGAGGAAAGGCCGAAAGCCGACGCTCGGGCTCGGGCAGACCGACGGATTCCAAGAGTTCGATCGCTCGCTTGTGACGCGCCTTCCGATCGAGCCCCAGATGAATGCGAAGCGTTTCCTTAATCTGGAAGCCAACCGTAAAGCACGGATTGAGCGAACTCATCGGCTCCTGGAAGATCATCGACATTTCCGCGCCGATCAGCTTGCGGCGCTCGCGCCCGCTTATCCTCCGAAGGTCATGCCCCTCGAACGAGAGCTCGTCCGCCGTCACCGTGGCGGTCGCGGGCAAAAGCCCCATCAGCGCAAGCATCGCAACGGACTTGCCGGAGCCGGATTCGCCTACGATTCCAACAATTTCGCCCTGGTCGACCGAGAGATCGAAGCTGTCAACGGCCTTGAACGGGCCCGACGCTGTGTCGAAGGTCACCGTCAAATTGCTTATCGTGAGGAGAGACATCGAGATCAGCTCCGCTTCATCTTCGGGTCGAGCGCGTCACGAAGGCCGTCGCCGACGAGATTGATGGCGAGGACGGTGACAAGGATGGCGAGGCCCGGAAAGGTCACGACCCACCAGGCGCGCAACACGAATTCCTGGGCATCCGCCAGCATCGTCCCCCATTCAGG
Organism: Fulvimarina fulva; assembly: GCF_039652615.1. Classification (NCBI taxonomy): domain Bacteria; kingdom Pseudomonadati; phylum Pseudomonadota; class Alphaproteobacteria; order Hyphomicrobiales; family Aurantimonadaceae; genus Fulvimarina; species Fulvimarina fulva. Next base: position 479,130 of record NZ_JBDJAC010000001.1, on the reverse strand, counting down.
CGTCGGAGGCTGGGCGCCGAGCCCCAGAAAGCCGAGGGCAGCCGCATCGAGGATGGCGGAGGAAAACGAAAGCGTCGCCTGCACGATGAGCGGCCCGAGGCAGTTCGGCAGGATCGTCACGACCATCAGCCGAAGCGGGCTGGCGCCGACGACCTTTGCGGCGGTCACGTATTCGCGCTGCTTCTCGGCCATGACGGATGCGCGGGTCAGGCGCACGAAGTGCGGCTGGAGGACGAGCGCGATGGCGATCATCGCATTCAGCAGCCCCGGTCCGAGAACCGCGACAAGTACCAGCGCCAGAAGGAGCGAGGGAAAGGCAAGGATGATGTCCATCAGCCGCATGATCACGATATCGACCCAACCGCGCAGATAGCCGGCTACAAGCCCGATCGAGATACCGACTGTGACCGCAAGTGTGACGACCACGAGACCGATCGTCAGGGAGTAACGCGCGCCGTAGATCAGACGCGAGAGCATGTCGCGGCCGACCGCGTCGGTGCCGAGAATGTAGGCCCAGCTCCCGTTGTCGGCCCAGACGGGTGGGAGCAGCAGCGCATCCCTGTTCTGTGCGGTCGCGTCATAAGGCGCGAGAACCGGCGCGAAGATCGCGATGAGGATGATCGCGATGAAGACGTAGAGGCCGGCTACGGCGCCCTTGTTCTCGGAGAAATAATACCAGAACTCTTTCAGCATCTGGCGGCGCGGACTGATCTTGGGCTCGCGGTCCTCGATGCCGGACCCGACGCCCTCGCGCGCTTCTTCCGCTTCGATATGGCTCATCGTGTGCGCACCCTCGGATTGATCAGTCCGTAGAGGACATCGACGATGAGATTGACGATCATCACGACCATCGCGATCAGAATCAGGCCGCCCTGCACGACGGGATAGTCCCGCCTGTAGACGCTATCGACCATCCATTTGCCGATACCAGGCCAGGAGAAAATCGTCTCGGTGAGGATCGCGCCGGCCATCAGCACGCCGATCTGGAGACCGATCGTCGTGACCACCGGAATGAGGGCGTTTCGAAGCGCATGAACCGACACGACGCGAAACGCGCTCAAGCCCTTCGCCCGGGCCGTGCGGACATAATCCTCGCCCAGAACTTCCAGCATCGCCGAGCGCGTCTGACGTGCGATCACCGCAAGGGGGATCGTCGCAAGCACGATACCGGGTAGAACGAGGTGAGAGACGGCGGACCTGAAGGCGCCGGCCTGCCCGGAAAGCAGGCTGTCGATCAGCATGAAACCGGTCGGCTGATCGAAATAGTACATCAGCGACATGCGGCCGGAGACGGGCGTCCACTGCAGGTAGCCCGAAAAGAAGATGATGAGGAGCAGACCCCACCAGAAGATCGGCATCGAATAACCGGTGAGCGCCGCGCCCATGGTGACCTGGTCGAACCAGGACCCGCGCTTGATCGCCGCGAGGATGCCGGCCGGAATGCCGATGATGACTGCGAGCGTAATCGCAACGAGAGAAAGCTCGATCGTTGCGGGAAAAAGCGTCACGAACTCCTCGAACACGGGACGATTCGTGACGATCGAGTTTCCGAAATCGCCCTGCAAGAGGCCGGTCAGATACTCCCAGAACTGAACAGGAAGCGGGCGATCATACCCCAGCATGGCCTGCAGCTCCGCATAGCGCTCGTCGGAAATGCCGCGTTCGCCGCTCATGAGAATGATCGGATCGCCGGGCAGAAGCCGGATGAAGGCGAAGGCGACGATAGCGACACCAACGAATGTCGGAACGAGGACGCCAATGCGCGAAAGAATAAAGCGGAGCATAAAAACCGCCGATCGATAAGGTGAGTTCGGAACGTCAGGCGAAGCGGCTGCGACCGAGAAAGACGCAACGGACAAGAAGGTTCGCGTAGACTGTACGAATTGGTAGAGCGAACGGGGCCGCGACGATGCGGCCCCGAATGTCGGCTCTTATTGCTCGATATCGACGCCGGTGAACCAATGGCCACCAAGCGGATCCTGCACATAGCCGGTGACGCTCTTCTGCATCGGCATGAAGGTCACCGAGTGGGCGATCGTCGCCCAGGGAGCCTCTTCCTTGAAGATCGCCTGCGCATCCTTGTAGAGCGGCGTGCGCTCTTCCTGGGTCGCAAGCGTCTTGGCTTCCTTCACCTTCGCGTCGAAGTCCTTATTGCACCACTGGGCGCGATTGGCGTTCCCAACCGCGTCGCAGCCAAGAAGCACCGCGAGGAAGTTGTCCGGATCGCCGTTGTCGCCGGTCCAGCCGAGCAGGACGGCACCGTCGCGATCTTCTGCCTTGGACCGCTCCAGATATTCGCCCCACTCATAGGAGACGATCTCGACATCGACGCCGATCTTGGCGAAATCGGCCTGGATGAGTTCGGCCATCCGACGAGCATTCGGGTTGTAGGGACGCTGGACGGGCATAGCCCAGACCTTCATCGAAAGATCGGAAACGCCGGCATCCTCAAGCATCTTCTTCGCGGCTTCCGGATCATAGGGATCGTCCTCGGTCTCTTCGCGATAGGACCACATCGTCGGCGGGATCGGGTTCTTGGCGATCTCGCCAGAGCCTTGGAACACGACGTCGATGATCGCCTGCTTGTTGATCGCCATATTGAGGGCCTTGCGGACCTCGGCCTGATCGAACGGTGCGACCTTGGTGTTGTAGGCGAGATAGCCGACGTTGAGGCCTTCCTGCTCCATCACGTTAAGGCTGTCATTGCCCTTCAGGCTCTCGACATCCGCCGGGTTCGGATAGGGCATCACTTGGCATTCATTGGCGAGCAGGCGCTGCTGACGAACGGAGGCATCGGTCGTGATCGCGAAGACGAGGTCGTCGATCGCTTCCTTGCCGTCCCAATAGTCGGGATGCGCCTTGTAGCGGATTACCGAGTCCTGCTGATAGGCAACGAACTGGAACGGGCCGGTACCGACGGGCTGCTGGTTGAGCTGCGCCTCGTTGCCCGCCTCGGCCAGCTGATCGGCATATTCCTTGGAGACGATCGAGGCGAAATCCATCGCGAGATTCGCGACGAACGGCGCATAGGGCTCGTTCAAGGTGAACTTCACCGTCATGTCGTCGACCTTCTCGATCGACTTCACGATGTCGGGCATCGACATCGAATTCCAGTATTCCCAGGCCGCGCCGGTCACGTACTCGTTGTACGGATTTTCCGAATTGTTCTGGCGGTCGAAGGAGAAGACCACGTCGTCGGCGTTCATCGGACGCGTTGGGGTGAAGAAGTCGGTCGTCTGAAACTGGACGTCGGGACGAAGCTTGAAGGTGTATTCGAGACCGTCTTCGGAAACTTCGACGCTCTCGGCGAGCCCGGGCTTGGTGTTCGTCGTTCCGAGCTCGAACTCGAAGAGGCGGTTGTAGACCGTCTTCGACGACGCGTCGAAGGTGGTGCCGGCGGTATAGAGCGCCGGGTCGAAGCCCTCGGGGGAGCCTTCTGAGCAGTAGACCAAAGTCTTGGCGGATGCGGCGGAGCCGAGTGCAAGCACCATAGCAGTGGCGGCGAGAAGCCGCGTGGTCATCCTCATGTGGGAATTGCCTCCTGTCAGGGTTGAGCGGGTCTTGTCGCCCGCCGAGGCTTTATCCGACAGCTTTCAACCGATTAATGCAAGCCGAATTTTTGACCATTTATTCAAAAACGATACTGGGACCCGTTGAAGTAGCTGACACGCCTTCCAGACCGGCAAGCGCGCGTGAAGCCATATCGCGGTAGAGTTCCGCATGGGGGCCGTCCGGTTCTGCCTGAACGATCGGAACGCCCTCGTCGGAGCGAACCCGAACATGCATGTCGAGGGGCATCGCGCCCAGGAACGGAACGGACTGCCTGATTGCTTCCGCTTCGGCGCCACCATGACCGAAAATGTCGTATCGGGCACCGGTATCGGGCGCAATGAAGTAGCTCATATTCTCCACTATCCCGAGAATTGGGATGTCGACCTTGCGGAACATCGTGATCCCGCGCCGGGCATCGATGAGCGACAGATCCTGCGGCGTGGAGACGATGACGGCACCGGCGAGCGGCACCTGCTGGGCCATGGTCAGCTGCGCATCTCCGGTTCCCGGTGGCATGTCGACCACGAGAATATCGAGATGGCCCCATTCGACTTCCCGCAACATCTGATTGAGGGCCGAGACCACCATGGGCCCACGCCAGACCATTGCGGTCTCTTCCGCGACGAGAAGGCCGATCGACATCACCTTCAAGCCATAGGCTTCGAGCGGCTTGAGCAAACGTCCGCCGGCCGATTGCGGCTTCTTGTCCTTCAGATCGAGAAGTCTCGGAATCGATGGACCATAGATGTCCGCATCGAGAATGCCGACCTTGAGACCGAGATCGCGAAAGCCGAGCGCCATGTTGACGGCCGTCGTCGACTTGCCGACACCGCCCTTGCCGGACGCGACGGCAACGATCTTGTCGACATTCGGGATACCGGGCTTCGTCGCGCGCGGCTCCGCGCTGCGGCTGGCAGGTGCGCTCGGTTGTTGGGATGGAACTGGCGCAGGCTTGGCTGCGGCTTCGCCCGCCTGTTTCTCCGCCGTCAACGCGACCATGGCCTTCGTGATACCGTCGAGCTTCTCGATATGGCTCTCGGCGGCCTTGCGAAATGGCTCGAACGCGTCCGCATCTTTTGCCGGAACCGTCAGGGAAAAGAACGCCTTGCCGTCCGCGATGAAAATATCGGACACCATGCCACGCGAGACGACATCCGCCCCACCGTCGGGCGCTTTCATGTCACCAAGAATCGCCTTTATCGTCGTCTTCAATTCGTCTGCCACGGAGTATCCTCGCTTTCATCTTCACGTACGAACGCAGATATGCCCTCATCTCGGGAACGCAAACGGGACCTCGCTCTTAGCCCGGGCGAGCTAGCCACTCATCAACACTTCGGTACCGCCATGCCAGATAACGCCAGCACGCAAGGGCCCTTGACCCACCAGCCCGTCGACGACGAGGTTCGCAAACTGGCGCGCCAATTGACGCGATCGGCCCGCTTCGGTTCGTTGAGCGTGTTGCGACCCGGTGACGGCTTTCCAGCGGTGAGCCGCGTCTTGACGGCGACCGATTTCACCGGACACCCGGTCATTCTCATCTCAAGGCTTTCGCTGCATGCCAAGGCGCTCGCGGTGGATAATCGCTGTTCGCTGCTTCTCGGTGAACCGGCAAAAGGCGATCCGCTCGCCCATCCGCGCCTGTCGATTTTCGCGAAAGCAAGGCTCGTGGAGCCGGTCGCTGAAGAGCGCGGCCGGCTTCGCGCCCGCTTTCTTGCCCGCCATCCGAAGGCCGAACTCTACATCGACTTTCCCGATTTCCATTTTGCAGTGCTCGATCCGATTGAGGGCAGCCTCAATGGCGGCTTTGCGAGAGCTTACGAGCTGGGCGTCGGCGACCTGACGGATGAGACCGTTCCAGATCTTGAAACATCGGCCATTCGCGCCGTCGATCACATGAACGAGGATCACGCCGATGCCATCGATGATATCGCGCATAGGGCAAGTGAGACAAAGACAGGATGGCGCATCACGACGGCAGACCGACGCGGCTTCGAGATCGCGCGCTCAGACAGGCTGAAACGGATCGAGTTCCTGTCGGACCCAGCCAAAGAAGGCGGCTATCGAAAAGCCTTCGTCGAGCTCGTCAGGCAATGACTTCAGATGAATTCAGCTTTGAGACCTTCGCCTGTCAGAGGCCGTATCCATCAGGGCAATCGGCTTCAAAACGGCGCGGCGATCCGGCCCGGCGCCAAATACACTGTCCCGGCGCATTCGCGGCGGTGCCGATCAGGTCGTCACCCGGCTCCACGGTCGGCACGGGTATCGTACCCTGTCGATAGGGCTTCACGCTACCGTCCTCGAGGCCGAAAAAAGCGTCAACGACAGGCGCTCCGTCTCGTCCGGTACAAGCACCGAGACCAAGCGCCGAGACGAGGACGAAGCCTGCTGCCACGCGTGCGAACGATCTTGAATAGCGTCTCACTGGTCTGATTGCCCCGTTATAATGGTCCCCTCGGACCAGAAAGAATGGAATCCGCTCATCTGACACCCGTTTTGAGCATGATGCCGAAAAGGCACGACTCTTCGGCTCACAGTGTGCGCGAAAACAAGTACCGAGCGTGAAACGTCGATCCAGACGTACCACATCATTTTCCGACGGTTTGGCAATCACGGATTTCCTCGACCCGTTCCTGCCGCGAGAGTGTCGATACGTCGCGATAATCCTGTCGCGAAACCGTGTTCCGGACATGGAAAAGCCGCCGACAGGGCGCCGGCGGCTTTCGAAGACGGGAAATTCGTTCCCGATCAGTAGCCCTGCGGGCACCGATAGACGTTGCCGTCGGAATAGCGGCAGTAGCCCGGGCGCTGCTGCGAGCGGCCGATGACGTTGCCCGCGACCGCACCACCGGCAGCGCCGACGGCTGCACCGATGAGGGTCGATTCAGTGTTGCCACCGATGGCCTGACCTGCCAGTGCGCCAACCGCGCCGCCAGCCAGCGCGCCACCGCCGGTGTAGCGATCTTCGGTCGTGCAGCCCGTAGCGGCGACGGTCAGCGTCAAGGCTGCGATCGCGATGATCTTCTTCATGAACTGGGTCCTCTCCTGTGTGTCCCGTGACGCAGAAAATACCGCGTCCCTGACGTTGTTCAATAGCGCGTCAACCGAGCGTCAGGCGCATCATAAACTGATTCCGATCAGCGCGGCAGGCTTTCCGTCGAGGTCGACGACACCGGACATGGTTTTGTCCACAAAAAACGCCCCGCTGTTCGCGAGGCGTATTGAAACCATTATTCAAATGAACGGCAGATGAACCGTGACTTATCTCGAAGCGACGAGCTGCTGATTGTTCACGAGGTCGATGTCGAGACGCCCGTCCCGTGTCACAGACCATTCGAGTGACGCCGATTGCTCGAACGAAGCCGGATCGACGGCTTTGCAGGCACCGTAAAGCTTCGGCATCCGGGTCTCTGCAAGACGAACCTGCAGGCCAAGATCGTTGCGGCATTCGTCGATCGTTTCATATGCGGGTGCCGCGACTGGCACCTCCCGGCAAGTCGTGACGTCCGATGAACAGCCAACCAGAAGCATCAAAGCAGCAATGTGTTCCATTGAACCTCTCCATGTTGGAGGTAAAACAGAGTCAACCCACTTTCGTTCCGCGTCGCAGAAAGGGAAAGTAAAATTTCCGTTGAGGAAGAAAGCGAAACCGTCTTCGAGCGAGGCATCCGGTGAGCTGACGGATGCGCAGGCAGGCCGAAGGAAAAGACCCTTTCGAATCAGGCGCTTGCCCCAAACCTTCCAAGGTCGGAGATCAAACGGCTGGAGAAGTCGCGGAAATCTGTGAAGCCAAAGCAGCAACCTGAGAGTTGCCCACTCGCACCTTCAGTCGCAAAGCAGCTTTTTCACAATAGCGTTACGGAAGAAACTCACGGTCCGAATGAGAAAATTCGAGGGCCTAGAGCCCGCTTGGCTCGTTCGTAAGTTCGAACTGCGCATCGGGAATGAGCAACCGATAAAGAACACCGTCGGGCTCATGGGTCAGCTTGGCGGAGCCGCCAACAGCGTTTGGAACGATACGCTCAAGCGTTGCCGTACCAAAGCGAGGATCGCGGTTCTGGCGCACACGCGGACCGTTATACTCTTTCCACGTGAGCACGAGATCCTGATGATCCTCGACCTCTTCTAATTCGGTCGAAATCTGGACTTCTCCGCCGGGAACCGAAAGCGAACCATAGGAAGCCGCGTTGACCGCCAATTCGTGCAGGGCAAGACCGACATGAAGGGAGGCGGTCGGCGACAAATAGACCGACGCAACGGCCGATTTTATCTGCTGATTGCCGTCGGGGGCATATCGCTCGACCTGGAGGGTGATCAGTTCGTCCAGCTGGGCACCACGCCAGTTCGTATCGGTCACGATGTCCTGAGAATAGGACAGCGATTGAATCCGTCCGCGGAATCGAACGAGGAATTCCGGAACCGTCAGAGAATGGCGCGCCGTCTGGCTCGCAAGGCTCTGGATAATCGCGAGCAGGTTCTTCGAGCGATGGGAAAGCTCGCGAAGAAGCGTCTTGAGCGTATCTTCGCGTCGCTTGCGTTCGGTTATCTCCACCGAGGTGCCGAGAAGCCCGGAAATCGAGCCGTTCTCATCCCGATCGACATCGAGCTGGATATCGTACCACCGGGAGGACCGGGTCGTCTCGTGAAGGAATTCGAAGCGAACCGGCGAACCCGTGGTCAGAACCTTTCTCCTCACATCGAGCGCGTACTGCAACGACGATTCGTTGAGGATATCGGAATCCGACATGCCCTCTCGGACATCGGAGAGCCAGGATCTTCCAGGATTGCAAACCCAGGAATAGCGAAGATCGTGGTCCTGCCGGAACACGGACATATCCGTGTTTTCAACAGCTTTCATGACCTTTGCTGCCAGCATTAGACCACGCTTGAACCTTTGCACCTTAGGTCGGAAAGCCGGTGTTCGCCCGCCAACGGCCCCAACTTAATCGACGATCGGCGATAAACGCCGACCGGTTTACGCGGCAACCTTATGGTCGCTTTCGAAGAACAGGGCCTGGCTGATCAGAGCCTTCACCATGTCCGGGTTGAACGGCTTCGTCACCAGAAAGGTCGGCTCGGGCCGCTCGCCCGTCAGCAGTCGCTCCGGGAACGCCGTGATGAAGATCACGGGCACCGAAACATGAGACAGGATATCGTTCACGGCATCGATTCCGGAACTGCCATCGGCAAGCTGGATATCGGCAAGAACCATACCCGGCTGCTGCTGCTCGAACAGCGCGATCGCTTCCTTGTGCGTCCGGGCGACGCCGGTGACCGAATGCCCCAGACCCTCGACCATCTGCTCGATGTCCATTGCGATCAGCGGCTCATCCTCGATGATCATGATGTCGGTCGAGACCTGGCGACCGATATCGGCGCTCGCCTGGCTGATCAGGTTCGAGAACTCGGTCTCATCCTTCGACAGGATGTCGGCCGCCTCATCGGTGGTGAAGCCCTCTACGGCGACGAGCAGGAACGCCTGACGCGGCAGCGGCGAAATCGCCTTCAGATTGCGCGAGGCCTTCTCTTCCCAGCCACCGGTCTGCCCATCATCCTGAATGTTGATGTCGAGAGACTGCCAAAGCGAAGAAAACAGCTTGTAGAGCGAAATACGGGGCGACTGATCGTTCGGGAAAATCTCTGGATCGGCAATGAGCGCTTCCAGAACGGCTGCAACATAGGCATCACCGCTAGACTGCGAACCAGTGAGAGCCCGAGAATAACGCCGAAGATACGGTATGTGCGGCGCTATGCGGGATGACATCGACATGAATACTCCCCTCGTGTCGATTGGATTTGATCGATCGACCTTGCCTGGCGGTAAGCCGACAATGCGCCGATCCAGCCGAAGTTCCCCTGAAAAGGATCAAGTCGGTCCGGCATAGTTATGGTGTCTGAAAACCCAATGTGAAGTGGCGGAACGAACTTGGCTATTGGTATATTAAAGAAAACGCTCGGAGGAGGATTCACCCCTTGAGCAAAGCGCACGCTCCCATATGTGCCGACGAGAATACGGCTGAAACTCGGACCATTCGACTTGCAGCCCTCGTCGCGAGCGAAAAAATCGAGACAGCATAAGCTTTCAGTTAAAGCCGACCTCGAAGTCAACGACGAGATTGACCATATGAAAGATATGCCGGAACCAGACATGGACACACGCAAAGCCGAGAAGGACGCGCCAGGCGCCGAGAGGCCCGCGGAAAACAAGCAGGAATCCGAAATGAGCTTTGCGCTGCCAAGTGCGATAGGCGACCGCCTCAAAGCCTACTACAACGACGTTGCGAGCGAGCCGGTGCCGGATCGTTTCCTTTCGCTCCTCGAACAGCTGGACCAGGCTGAAGGGGAGCAAAAACGTAAATCGGACAAAGAGGAGGTCGAATGACCGCGGAGACCGATTTTCGTCGCGACCTGATTTCGGTCATTCCGAACTTGCGCGCCTTCGCCGCATCGCTCGCAGGATCGTTCGACCGTGCTGACGATCTTGTCCAGGAGACACTGGTGAAAGCATGGGACAAGCAGCATACGTTCCAGCCGGGCACGAACCTGAAGGCGTGGCTTTTCACCATTCTTCGCAATGAGTTCTACACCCAGATGCGCAAGAAGGGCCGAGAGGTTCAGGATGTCGACGGCATCCACGCCATGCAACTCGCCGGTCATCCCGAACAGCAGGGCCATCTCGATCTGCAGGATTTTCGCAAGGCGTTGGACATGTTGCCTGACGACCAGCGCGAAGCCCTGATTCTGATCGGTGCGTCGGGCTTCTCGTACGAAGAAGCGGCCGATATCTGCCATTGTGCTGTCGGGACCATCAAGAGCCGCGTGTCACGCGCGCGAACCCGCATCGGGCAGATCCTGCAAATCGAAGGCGACGGCGAATATGGGCCGGACTCGATCGCTTCGCAGATCATCGGCGTTGCGCCCGCTGCCTGACAGGCGGCGCTATCGCGGCATTCTCAGACCCGACGCCCATGAGGGCGACGACACATCCTGTCGCCGCCCTCAAGGGCTGGGTCTCTTCTTAGCAGGCTTTAGAGCCGGCACCAGAACCAAATCACTCCAAATCATCCACAGATAAGGCACCCGTCCAGCACTCTGGGCTGGAACATTCTCGCAAGTGCGCTGTTTGGAGACAAAGGACATGTCCGCACACCCAGTGTGCGGCGCTTTAAAGACCAGAAAGGCACCCCATGGCATCGGACACTTCATCCTCCAACTACGGCGCAGGCACTGCATCCGGCACGGCATCCTCATCCACAACGGCCGGCTCGACGACGCCGGGCTCGTCCTATTCCAGCTCCGCAGCAACGCGCGGCGATCGCGAGGAACTTGAGGCGCAAATCCAGAAACTGCGCGAAGACGTGTCTGGTGTCGCAGAATCCCTGAAGAGCATGGCGACGAACCGGTCCAATAACGCCCGGAACCAGGCCACCGCCATGCGGGACGAGTACAAGGCGAAGGGCGAGCGCTATCTCAAGCAGGCCCAAGAGGCTGCCGACGATCTTGAAGACCAGCTCAGCGACCGTATTCGCGATGAGCCGATCAAGAGCGTTCTGATCGCCGCTGCGGTCGGTTACCTCTACGCTCGCATCTTCCACTAAGCCAATATGTGGTTCCTTGTAGCGAAGATATTTCAGGGCGAGATCGGCATCTATCTCGCGAGGCTCAAGCGCCTCGCGACGCTTTATGCGGTTATGAGCGTCTTCATCCTGCTCCTAATCGCATTCCTTATCACGGCCCTGTTCGTATACGCCGCCTCGTTTATCGGAGCGCTCAACGCGGCCTTGATCGCGTCGGCGGCATGTTTGGCGATCGTAGTCGTTCTCTGGATCACCACGATCGTGGTGAGGCGCAAACCGGAAAAGCGAGCCCAGGACAGGATGAAGCGGGATATCGCCTCCGTCGCTGGCACGACCGCACTTTCCAATCTGCCGAAGATCTTTGCTATGGCACGCAAGAGGAAGGCAGCCGCGATCATGACGCCACTCGTCGCAATCGTGGGCTTCGGTGTGTGGCGGTTGCTTCAGGGCGACGACGACTAGATCTTCGCCATCGTTCAATTTGAGGGCGCGTGGCCAACGCGCCCTTTTTCATTCCAGAATGGAGAAAATCATGAGCTCGGTTGAGATTGGTTATGAAACCTGGTTGCTCATTGCCGATGGAGAGAAAGCCCTCTTCCTGAAAAACCTCGGCGATCAGGAGCTTCCGAATTTCGAAATTCAGCGGGTCGAGGAGCAGGACAATCCCTCCGACGCCGAGCAGAGCGCGAACAGGCCCGGTCGAGCCGGCGATGGTGGGGCGTCGAATCCTCATAGATCGGCTTTCGAGGACACCGATTGGCACAAACTGGCGAAAGAGCGGTTCGCTGCGGAACTCGCAGACATTCTCTACAAAATGGCGATCAAACACAGGTTTGAGAAAATCGTCCTCGTCGCCTCACCATCGACCCTTGGCGAGCTCCGAGAGCACCTTCACAAGGAGGTGGAACACCGGATCGTCGGTGAGATCGCGAAGGATCTGACCAACCATCCGCTCGGCAAGATCGAAGATATCCTCACGAACTGAGCCAGATCCGGCAACCGATCTCTGACCCATGGCAGGCCGTCATGTCGCAACACGATCCGAATGACACTGGCCCGGAGATTTCCGGTACGGTCGTGCTCGTGGGTCTGAACGCCGCGCTAGCGATAGCGGTCGCGATCGCCATCTTCAATATCGGGTATGGAACGACCCCGCCTAACAGTGCCTCGGGTATCGACCCTCAGGAGACGACGTCTGCCGAAAGCGAAGCGGAAAGCGTGATCGGAACAGGGATGGTATCCAGCGAGGAGAGCCTGCAAGGAGCCCAGTAAACGTCGCAGGAAGCGCGGCACGAACAGCTTCTGGTGAACTTCGAGCTTTCCAATCGCGTTTACCCATCAGATTTACCAGAAGGAACAGAGCAATGTCAGATCAACCGACACGTACTGAAGCCGATATCGTTCCAGTCGATCAGGCCGTGGGTGGCGATGCGGATAATCCCGGCATCGCGCAGCCTGTAACCCAGGACGAGATCGACGATATTCTGAGCAATCAGGCGATGACCATCGAGGAACGCCAGATGCGTCTCGAAGAACTCCGCTCACGCGTCGGAGCGCGACAGAACGCGGATCGCGGTGACGAGATGTCCGCCATCGAGATGCAGCTCAGCGAGGCCCTCGGGCTTCTTGCAGACGGCGGGCATACCTATGCGACGGCCGAAGGCGTCGGAATGGATCCGGCGGGACGGGCCGATGCACGTGCGCCCGATGACGACCGCAGCCTTGGCGGGCCGGACGCAGCCGGCACCCGTGAGCCGAAATAGCCGGGTTGATGGGCTCAGGAAAACGGAGTTCGCGACATGGCGAGCAAAGAGAACGAGAACAATCCTTCGCTGAAAGCGCCCGATGTCTACGAAGAGCTCCGTGATCAGGGCTATTCGAAGGGAAAGGCCGCGGCGATTTCCAACGCACAGGCCAATCCCGACATGGAGCCCTCCAAGAAAGGCGGTAAATCGCCGCCTTACGAGGAATGGACGCGCGATGAGCTCTACGAACGCGCTCAGGAGCTGGATATCGACGGTCGATCCAACATGTCCAAGGACGAACTGATCGACGCTCTACGCAACGGCTGATTGTGCCGGATCGGTCCCGGAGCCTGATGCTGAAACGATGCGTGACTTTCAGCATCAGGCTTGCCGCACCATCAACCCGCCAAAAGATCGCCAAACACCTGAGGAAGCTGACCGGCCAGATCTTCGGCGATCAGCCCTGGGCCGAAGTGTTCAGCTGCTCGTCCATGCATCCACACCCCGGCCGCCGCCGCTTCGAAGGCGGGCATGCCTTGGGAAAGCTGTGCCACGATAATACCGGTGAGCACGTCCCCCGTCCCGGCGGTCGCAAGCCAGGGCGTGCCGTTTGCATTGATCGCAGCCCGGCCGTCGGGCGCCGCGATCACAGTGTCACGCCCCTTGAACACGACGACGGCTCCGGCCTGTTCGGCGGCACGCCGCGCCTTGCCCAGCTTCGATAGGGACCCGTCTGACGCGATATCACCGAAGATTCGGGAAAATTCACCAGCATGCGGCGTCAAAACCAATTTTGCGCCTTGCTCATCGCGAGACTTTTCTGCGGCGGCGAACAGGTCTCGAGGTTCGTCTGAGAACGAGGTAATCCCGTCTGCATCGAGAACGAGCGAGCGGCCGGCACCGAGAACGCTGAGCGCATAGTCGCGGGCGCGATCCCCTGCCCCGAAGCCTGGGCCCAGAACGAACGCCTTGAGGCGCTGATCGTCGAGCAGGTCCACAAGATCCTCCTCCCCTTCACAGCGCTTCAACATAACGGCCGTCAGATGGGCGGCGTTGATCAAAAGTGCACCGGCCGGTGAAACGAGCGTCACGAGCCCGGCACCTGCCCTGAGCGCGGCTCCAGCTGAAAGGCGCGCTGCCCCGGTTTGCGAAGCTGGCCCCGAAAAGACGGCCGCGTGTCCACGATCGTATTTGTGACCGTTGTCGGCTGGCAGTGCGAGGAAATTTTTCCAGAGGCCCGGCGTATTCAAAAACGCTTTAGGCTGGATGGTCTCGAGCACCGCGCGTTCGATCCCGATCTGACGGATGTCGACGGCGCCGCAGCGCGAGCGGCCGGGCTCAAGATAATGACCGGGTTTGGCACGGAAGAACGAAACCGTTTTGTCCGCCTCAAAGGCCGCTCCCAGAACTGCACCGCTTTCGCCGGAAACACCGGAAGGAAGATCAATCGCGAGGACCTTGGCCGCCGAAGCGTTGATCCCCTCGACAAGTTGCGAGATCCTGCCTTCCAGCGGCCGCGAAAGGCCTGCTCCGAACAGCCCGTCTATGACAAGGACCGTATCATCGGGATCGAACCCGTCGAGCGGCTTGACAGGGCCCCGATAGAACTCCGCGGCAAGCGCTGCGTCGCCGGAGAGCTGGTCCGGTCGAACGAGGGCATGCACTTCGACCGTGAAGCCGCCCCGTCTCAAGAATTCGGCAGCCACGAAGGCATCGCCACCATTGTTGCCGGGACCTGCGAGACAGAAAATCCTGCCGGTACTCCCTGAAACGGCTTCTGCGATCATGGAGAGCGCGGCGTCCGCCACCTGAGCACCGGCCGCCTTCATGAGCTCAAACCCGGCCAAACCGCCCTTGATCGTCAGACGGTCCGCCCTCCCCATTTCATCGGGGGTCAGCAATTCGAGGTTCATCGCGTTTGGGCGGCCTGGCTGCTTATTCATTGCTCATTATGCCTGTTATTTGATCGGAAAATCGCATTTTTGCTGACGCGGAAATGGGCTCGGATGGATCGACGTCGAACGAACTAGGGCCTTGCGGCAAACCCCAAGCCCGAAACAGCTTGAGAATCGTTCGACGGAACTGGCACTTCGCGCTTTGAAAACTATTTGCCTCCCGGCAGGTTTCCATGTGCCGTACTGGCACGCAGCCTGCATCGCAGCGGATCGCCGGGCACAATGCCCGCGTCGGGGACCAGATATTTAGAGGATGTTCGATGAAGAAGGTCGAGGCAATCATCAAGCCGTTCAAGCTCGATGAGGTCAAGGAAGCCCTCCAGGAGGTTGGCCTCCAGGGCATCACCGTGACCGAAGCCAAAGGTTTCGGCCGGCAGAAGGGACATACCGAACTCTATCGCGGAGCCGAATACGTCGTCGACTTCCTGCCGAAGGTGAAGGTCGAACTCGTCCTCGGTGACGACGTCGTCGCCACCGCAGTCGAAGCGATCCGCAAGGCCGCTCAGACCGGGCGGATCGGTGACGGCAAGATCTTCGTGTCCAACATCGAGGAAGCTATTCGCATTCGGACCGGTGAGGCCGGCACCGACGCGATCTGACCGGAATCCCCGATCCGATCCAACCAAAAAACTGCTTATCAACTGGGAAGGACCGTCATGACTGACGCCAATGAAATTCTGAAGCAGATCAAGGATAACGACGTCAAATTCGTCGATCTGCGCTTCTCCGATCCGAAGGGCAAGATGCAGCACGTCACCATGGACGTGTCCCAGGTCGACGAAGACCTTTTCTCCGAAGGAACGATGTTCGACGGTTCTTCGATCTCCGGCTGGAAGGCGATCAACGAATCCGACATGGTCATGATGCCCGACCCGGAAACGGCGCACATGGACCCGTTCTTCGCCCAGTCGACCATGGCGATCACCTGCGACATCCTCGATCCGGTTTCCGGCGAGGCCTATAACCGCGATCCGCGTACGACGGCCAAGAAGGCCGAGGCCTATCTCTCCCAGTCGGGCATCGGCGACACCGCGTTTTTCGGTCCCGAGGCGGAATTCTTCGTCTTCGACGATGTCCGCTACAAGACCGATCCGTACAACACGGGCTTCAAGCTCGACTGCACGGAATTGCCGTCAAACGACGACACGGAATACGAGACCGGCAATCTCGGCCATCGTCCGCGCATCAAGGGCGGCTACTTTCCGGTTCCGCCGATCGACAGCGCCCAGGACATGCGCTCGGAAATGCTCACGGTCATGGCCGAGATGGGTGTTTCCGTCGAGAAGCATCACCATGAGGTGGCGGCGGCCCAGCACGAGCTGGGCATCAAGTTCGACACGCTGACGCGCAATGCCGACAAGCTGCAGATCTACAAATACGTGATTCATCAGGTCGCCAACGCCTACGGCAAGACCGCGACCTTCATGCCGAAGCCCGTTTTTGGCGACAACGGCACGGGAATGCACGTTCACCAGTCGATCTGGAAAGACTCCAAGCCCACCTTCGCGGGCGACGAGTATGCTGGCCTGTCTGAGAGCTGCCTCCACTATATCGGCGGCATCATCAAGCATGCGCGCGCGCTGAACGCCTTTACCAATCCGTCGACCAACTCCTACAAGCGTCTGGTGCCGGGCTATGAAGCGCCGGTTCTGCTCGCCTATTCGGCGCGCAACCGTTCGGCATCCTGCCGTATTCCGTTCGGCCAGTCGCCGAAGGCCAAGCGCGTCGAAGTCCGGTTCCCTGACCCGACGGCAAACCCGTATCTCGCATTCTCGGCCATGCTGATGGCCGGCCTCGACGGCATCAAGAACAAGATCCATCCGGGCGCGGCCATGGACAAGGATCTTTACGACCTGCCGCCGGAAGAGCTGAAGGAAATCCCGACCGTTTGCCGTTCGCTGCGCGAGGCGCTCGAGAGCCTCGACACGGATCGCGACTTCCTGAAGGCCGGCGGCGTTTTCGACGACGACCAGATCGACGCCTATGTCGAACTCAAGATGGAAGAGGTCGAGCGTTTCGAGATGACCCCGCATCCGGTCGAATTCGAGATGTACTACTCGGTCTAAGGCCGGTTGAGCCCACCGGTTCAGCAACGGTAAGCGAAGGGAGAAGGGGCGCCGCGTGCGCTCCTTTTCTGTTTCAGAACCGTGCCGGACCGGACCGCAACGTCCTGAAGACGACTGATAACACCATGTACGCAAGCGTCAGAGCCTGCCGCTAGCGCGGCCCGTTGTTATAAAATCGTAGGACGAATAAATTGACTCAGATTCAGATTTTACTCACCGCGCGGCGGCACCCCGCCTGGGCTGCCGACCAGCCTTCTTCGCGGTGCTTTGAAAGGTCCACTGGCGACATTCTAATATTCTTGCGGATAGACCGGATTTGAACGATTTTTAAAGGCGGTTTCTAAATCTCATGAACGAAATTGGGCCCGTTAATCGGGACCAGTTTCATGAACAACTTTATCGACGGCTTCATCTCCACATTCTTTACCGCGCCTCCACGGGCACTGGCCCAGAAACCGCAGGCCGAACCAAATCCTGTTGCTGCCTCGAAGCCTGGGGAACCGCCAAAGGTTTCTCTGGTCGATGTTGTCGGAGAAGCAGCACGCGCTCAGGCAATCGCCAAATTCACCGCCTGGCAACTGGAAGCCAGCCAGGTTGACCCTTCCCTGGCTAAGCCAGATGCCGCCGCCACTCAGATCGGCAAGAGCAGCCAGAACGCTGAGACAGGACGCATAGCGATAATGACGCGCGACGCAGTCCGGGCGGCCTACGCGGAAAACTGATAGGTTGGGCAGACCTTGATCGGGCCGAAAGCCATCACGCTGTCCTGGCCAATTTGAATCTGGCGGGAGGCATGGCGCGGGCTTCGTTGATTTGAACCGATCGTGAGAGCAGATATGCCCGGCAATCGAACCGGACATCTCAGACCATCGATGTTCGTTTTCTTGGTCTTATGCGGAGAGGAAATCCCCGAATCCGTAAGCGTGTTCGGTGAAAAGCAGGCCTGCTCAAGCAAGCCGGTGCCGTCTGGACGGGCTGTGGCGGTGAGCCCAGGACAAGCGACAGCGACAGCCTTCCTGCCATCGCCTTTATCCGATCATCGTGGCCGTCCAGATCGGCGCCGTGGCACAAAAAAGCCGAGCACCTCGCGATGCCCGGCTTTTGAAAATCGTTTTGATCGGGGGCGATCAGGCGGCGACGGAGATGCCGCCTTCCTTGCTTTCCTCAACCTCGGCGATGGTCTTCAGGATCTGCGAAGCGATCTGGTAGGGGTCGCCCTGGGAGTTCGGGCGGCGATCCTCGAGATAGCCCTTGTAGCCGTTGTTCACGAAGGAATGGGGCACGCGGACCGAAGCGCCGCGATCGGCGACGCCGTAGCTGAACTTGTTCCACGGCGCGGTCTCATGCTTGCCGGTGAGGCGCATGTGATTGTCCGGGCCGTAAACAGCGATGTGTTCTTCGAGGTTCTTCTCGAATGCGGCCATGAGGCTTTCAAAATATTCCTTGCCGCCTGTCTCGCGCATATAAGTGGTCGAGAAGTTGGCATGCATGCCCGAGCCGTTCCAGTCGGTGTCGCCGAGGGGCTTGCAGTGATATTCGATGTCGATGGCGTATTTCTCGGTCAGACGCTGCAACAGGTAGCGGGCCATCCACATCTCGTCGGCAGCCTTCTTGGAGCCTTTGCCGAAGATCTGGAATTCCCACTGGCCTTTCGCGACTTCCGCGTTGATGCCTTCGTGGTTGATGCCGGCCTCGAGGCAGAGGTCGAGATGCTCTTCCACGATCTCACGGGCGATGTCGCCAACCGCCGAATAGCCGACGCCGGTGTAGTACTTGCCCTGGGGCTCGGGATAACCCTGCTCGGGAAAGCCAAGCGGACGACCGTCCTTATAGAAGAAGTATTCCTGCTCGAAGCCGAACCAGGCTCCGTCGTCATCGAGGATCGTTGCGCGCTTGTTCGACGGATGCGGCGTCGTGCCATCCGGCATCATGACTTCGCACATCACCAGAACGCCGTTCTCACGAGCAGGGTCTGGATAAACGGAAACCGGCTTCAGAACGCAGTCCGAGCTCGAACCTTCAGCCTGCTTGGTCGATGACCCATCGAAGCCCCAGAGCGGAAGCTGTTCGAGCGTCGGGAATTCGTCGAAGCTCTTGATCTGGGTCTTACCGCGAAGATTCGGGACCGGCTCATAGCCGTCGAGCCAGATATATTCGAGCTTGTACTTTGTCATTGATGACCTCCTGATGGGACCGAGGATGGAATAGCCATCGCGCTGAGAGCGCCAAGGTGATGGTTTTCCGGCTCACGTTCGCAAGTGCAACATCCATGCCAAACCCGAGGCCGGTTCCAGTCGTGTCGCGATCCATCGAAGGCGCAAGGTTCTAAAACGCGATGAAATCTCGGCAATGCGCTTGCTGCTCTGTCGAAAGCACATCCGATCACTTTCTAGTGATTAATACCTCCAAAAGCTCGATAAGCTAGGCTTTGCAAAAAGGGGCATACGATTTTGCAGTTTTTTCGTGCAAAATGATTATTATATGAGCAGGATAAGAACTAAGAATGAGCCGCCATCGGTGGCGAAAACCATCCGCATGAGATGAGGAGACAGAGACATGACCACGGGCATCGAATTGCAGTCGGCGACCATCTATCAGTTTCCGGTGGGCGGACGCGCCGGCGTCAGAAAGCGCGGTCATGGGTGGTCCGACGAGAGCACCGCGCGGGCGCTTGAAAGCGCAAATCACTTCGACTGGCGCGCGGCTTATCACGATGCGGCAATCTCCGAAGACACGGGATGCAACTGATCCCGCGCACCATTCGCGTGCCTGTTTGAAGTCGGCCGTGGCGCAATATACGGCCGGCCAGACAGGTTGAGCCGGCGGACCTTTTGCAGTGATTTCGATTTCCGAAAGCAGTGGAAATCTTGCGTTCACTTCACTTACGCGCTTGGCTGTTGCCCGACTGCGCTTGAAGAACAATACGTGAAAGTGTACCTCTTGGGCATGGTTCAAGCCCGCCTCTACAGGACTTTCATGCCCTTCCCCTTCCCGATACGGGAAGCGGTCGTGCGCGCTCGCATCGGCAGGCGCTCATGAGTGACGATCTGTTTTCCGGCAACGCCGCACGCAAGATACCAGTCCAGCGTGTCACGAAACCGCAGAAGGCCGAAGCCGATCAGCAGCCGTTCGGCGGCGACTACACGGCGGCCGACATCGAGGTTCTCGAGGGTCTCGAACCGGTTCGTCGCCGTCCTGGCATGTATGTCGGCGGCACGGATGCAAAAGCGCTGCATCATCTCTTTGCCGAGGTCATCGACAACTCGATGGACGAAGCGACCGCTGGCCATGCAAACGTCATCGAGGTCTCGCTGGATGCCGAAGGCTTCTGCACAGTGGGCGATAACGGCCGTGGCATCCCGATCGATCCGCATCCACGCTTTCAGGACAAGACGGCGCTCGAAGTCATCCTGACGACACTCCACGCGGGCGGCAAGTTCGACTCGAAGGTATACGAAACCTCGGGCGGCCTCCACGGCGTTGGTATTTCCGTCGTCAACGCGCTTTCCGAAAAGCTCGAGGTCGAGGTCGCGCGTAACAGGAAGCTGTACCGGCAGGAATATGCGCGTGGCAAAGCGGTCACGGAACTTCAACCTGTCGGAGATACGCAGAACCGGAGGGGAACAAGGGTTCGCTTTCGGCCCGATCCGCAGATCTTCGGTGACCATGCCCGGTTCGAGCCAGCCCGGCTCTTCCGCATGGCGCGCTCCAAGGCCTATCTGTTCGGCGGCGTCGAAATCCGCTGGCAATGCGATCCGAAGCTTCTCGACGCCAACAGCCCGATCCCCGCGCGGGACAGTTTCCACTTCCCCGGTGGCCTGAAGGATTATCTCGACGCCTCGATCGGGAAGGACCGGATCACCTCGCAGATCTTTGCCGGACGCACGGAAAAGGTCTCCGGGCACGGGGCTGTCGAATGGGCGGTCGCCTGGACGCCGGACGATGGCTCGATCCGCTCCTACTGCAACACGATCCCGACGCCGGAGGGCGGCACCCACGAAACCGGCCTTCGAGCGGTGTTGCTTCGCGGTCTCAAGGCGTTCGCCGAACTTTCCGGCAATAAGCGCGCATCGGTGATAACCGGCGACGACGTGATGTCGACCGCTTCCGGCATGCTTTCCGTCTTCATTCGCGAGCCGGAATTCGTCGGACAGACCAAGGATCGCCTCGCCACATCCGAGGCCCAGCGGATCGTCGAGCAGTCGATCCGCGACTCCTTCGACATCTGGCTCGCCTCTTCGCCGCAGGACGCGGCGCGTCTGATCGATTGGGTGCTCGACCGAGCCGACGAAAGGCTTCGGCGAAGGCAGGAAAAGGAAGTCAGCCGGAAGAGCGCCACCCGCAAGCTGCGCCTGCCCGGCAAGCTCGCAGACTGCTCGCAATCCGGCGCATCGGGGGCGGAGATTTTCATCGTCGAGGGCGACTCGGCAGGCGGATCGGCCAAGCAGGCGCGTGACCGAAAAATCCAGGCGATCCTTCCCTTGCGCGGCAAGATCCTCAACGTTGCGAGCGCCGGACGCGAAAAGCTTGGTGCGAACCAGCAGCTTGCCGATCTCATCCAGGCACTCGGTTGCGGCACAGGTTCAAAATATCGAGACGCGGACCTGCGCTACGAACGCGTGATCGTGATGACCGACGCCGATGTGGACGGCGCGCACATCGCATCTCTGCTGATCACCTTCTTCTATCGCGAGATGCCCGAGCTTATCCGTGGCGGACATCTCTATCTGGCCGTGCCGCCGCTCTATAAGCTGACCCAGGGCGGCAAGACCGCCTACGCCCGGGACGATCGCCACCGCGAACGCCTGATCGAGAAGGAGTTCAAGGGCAAAGGCAAAGTCGAGATCTCCCGCTTCAAGGGACTTGGCGAAATGCTTCCCGGCCAGCTCAAGGAAACCACCATGGACCCGAAGAAGCGCACACTGCTTCAGGTCGTTATGGACGAGGCTCCGGAAGCTGGTACCGCCGGCGCCGTGGACGCGTTGATGGGGAACAAGGCGGATCTGCGCTTCCGTTTCATCCAGGAACGATCCGCCTTTGTGGACGATCTCGATATCTGAGCGCAGATCGCTCAAACCAGGTCGAAGATTCGTTTCGCTGCATTAAGTGTGGGACGAGCCATCAAACGACGTGCATCCCCTAAAGGACAAACATGCGAAACGCATCCGCGAAATTGTTGCTCGTTTCGAGCCTTGCTCTTTGGCCGCTGCCGGCATTTGCCCAGAGCGAAGAGGCGCCGGCTGCACCAGCAACACAGGCAGAAGACGCCGCCGCAGCCGGAGCCGAAGCTCCTGCCACAGGGACAGGATCGACATCGGACGCCACAGATGAGGCGGCTCCCACGAACGGTGCGACGGCTGACACGGAAGCCGCGGCGCAGTCTCGTTCCATAGGAACTGAAGGAGTGGCTCAGGTCGTCGGCACGCTTTCGCCACTGATCGAGGACGTCCAAGTTCTAGGACCTTGGGAGGAAGGCGGCCGATCCGGTATCTGGCGCGCTGTCATGGCTCGCGATCCGGCCGATCCCACCAAGTCGCAGTTCTTCCTTCAACAGATCGCCCCCTCACCAACCGGGGCTCAGATTGCTCGTTCGATCAAGGTTGACGAGGTTGCTGCTCTTGGTGGCGCGGTTGTCGGCTATAGCGCCGACGAGCCGTCGGAAGGGCAGGAAGGCTCGCTGACCCTTTTCTTTGAAATCGTGCCGCAGGACGGCGAGATTGCCGAAACCTACGAACTGCGTGCGCAGCCAGATGGCTCATATGATTTTGGTTTCGCAACGAACTGACGAGAATTACGACGGGATTGTGAATAAAACCGGTCGAAATGCGTCAAATCCCTCAGGCTGTGGTGAGATTCTTTTGGGTCTGACCACTACAAACGTCCGCTCTGGACCTTTATATGACCCCTACGGTTGACTCTATGCTGGGCCCGCTCTATCGCGCGACTTGAATGCACTGGTTTTCCGCCATTCCCTGACACATCGAGAGTATTGTCGATTTGACCACCTTTTCCGAACTCGGTTTGAGCGCGAAAGTGCTGGCCGCCGTAGAGGCGACCGGGTACACACAGCCGACGCCGATCCAGGCCGAAGCCATCCCCCACGCCCTCGAGCGCAGGGATGTTCTTGGGATCGCACAGACCGGCACCGGAAAGACTGCGTCATTCGTACTTCCGATGCTAACCATGCTGGAAAAGGGGCGCGCCAGAGCGCGCATGCCGCGCACGCTCATCATCGAGCCGACCCGCGAACTCGCAGCGCAGGTCGAAGAGAGCTTTGCGCGCTACGGCAAGGAGCAGAAGCTGAACGTCGCGCTGCTTATCGGCGGCATGTCGTTCGAAGAACAGGACAGAAAGCTCGATCGCGGCTGTGACGTGCTCATTGCGACGCCGGGGCGCCTGCTGGATCATTTCGAGCGCGGCAAGCTGCTTCTGACAGGCGTAGAGGTTCTTGTCATCGACGAGGCCGACCGGATGCTCGACATGGGCTTCATTCCAGACATCGAACGCATCTGCAAGCTGCTGCCCTTCACGCGGCAGACGCTGTTCTTCTCCGCGACGATGCCGCCCGAGATCACAAAGCTGACCGAACAGTTCCTGCAGAACCCGGTCCGCGTCGAAGTGGCAAAGCCTGCTTCAGCCGCTCTGACGGTCGAGCAGCGTCTGGTCGCCTCCGGTGCCAAGGATTACGACAAGCGCGCGCGTCTGCGCGAACTGCTCCGCGCGAACGAAGACGTCACAAACGCGATCATATTCTGCAATCGCAAGCGCGATGTCTCGACGCTTTTCCGCAGTCTGGAAAAGCATGGCTTTTCCGCTGGCGCCCTCCATGGGGACATGGACCAGCGTGCGCGCATGACGATGCTGCACAATTTCCGCGAGGACAAGCTGCAGCTCCTCGTCGCGTCGGACGTCGCAGCCCGTGGGCTCGATATACCTGCGGTCAGCCACGTCTTTAACTTCGACGTCCCCATTCACGCGGAAGACTATGTTCACCGAATCGGCAGAACGGGACGCGCCGGACGGTCTGGCAAGGCATTTACCCTTGTAACCAAGGCCGAGACGAAGCATCTCGACGCCATCAAGAAGCTGATCGGCACGGATATCGAGTGGCTCGACGGTGACCTCTCGAGCGTCACCACCAGCGAAAGCGACGATGGCGAGGATGATCGTCGATCCCGCTCACGCGCCGGTTCGGGCCGAGGCACCCGGAACCGCAAGACGCGCTCGCGCTCAGGTGGGGACAAGAGCGAGAGCAAGCCGGACGAAATCGCAGCGACCGCTGAAGAGCCGAAAACCGACGAAATCGAACGTGAGGACCAGGACGCCGTGCAAGCTGCCGCAGTTCAGGACAACGAAGCCCCGCGCAAGCCGAAGGCTCAAGCCAACAACAATTCGCGTGGACGTTCCAGCGAACGCGGTAGAGCCGGCGGTCGCGGTCGCCCCTCGCGCGAGGACAGCAACACCCTCGTTGGATTTGGCGATGACATCCCGGCCTTCATGCTGATTGCTACCGGAACCTGACACGCGTCGAACAGATATGAGAAATGGAGCGCCGATCTTTTCGATCGGCGCTTTTTTTCTTGGGAGATATTGGGATTGGACAATGCCGCCGCGCTGCTGACCCGAAGGCTGTGCGGCACCCTGCGAGCGCGCTCGAAATTCAGCACCGCGAAGGGCTCGAACGGACTTCACGAGCGCCGGCGGCGAGCCAACAGAGAACAGGAACCGCAGCAAGGATCCTGTGTCTCGAAGCCCCGCTCGATCCTCAGCCGAGCTGAATGCCCTCGCCGGCGGCCTTCAAGCGAACAAGCTCACTTGCGCCCTGCTCCGTCACCTGGATTTGCAGATGGATTGAGCCGTCTTCCAGATCCTGGCGATCGAGAACGGACGCGTTTTCGTAGATCCAGGACAGGTGCCGCATACCGTCCTGATCGAGCGTGACGTCGAGATCCGAGATCTTCCCGGCAATGCGGCGCTCGATATCCGTGAGAAGCGCTTCGATCCCTTCGCCCGTCCAAGCGGAGACGATGTGGGGCCGCTGCTTGTCTGGCTCATTGGCGGCAAGCGTTTCGATGCGCTCGCGCTGCGAGGCATCCACCAGATCGATCTTGTTCCAGATCTCGACCACGTGATCGGTGTCGTCGGCGTCGATCTCCAGATCACGCAGGATCTGCCGAACGTCCTCCGCCTGCGCGAGAGTATCCGGGTCCGACACATCCCGAACATGGAGGATGATATCCGCCTCGATCACTTCCTCTAGCGTCGCCCGGAAGGCTGCGACGAGATGAGTCGGCAGTTCCGAGATGAAGCCGACCGTATCGGAAAACAGAATTTCCGTGCCATGGGCCAGCGTCGTGCGCCTGAGAGTGGGATCAAGCGTTGCGAAGAGAAGATCCTTCGCAAAGACGTCAGCCCCCGTCATCCGGTTGAAAAGCGTCGACTTGCCCGCATTCGTATAGCCGACCAGCGCGACGATCGGGTGGGGACGCTTACGGCGCTTCGCGCGGTGAAGCTGGCGCGTGCTGCGCACCTTTTCGAGTTCGGCCTCGAGCGCCTTGATCTTTGACTGAAGCTGCCGGCGATCGGCCTCGATCTGTGTTTCGCCCGGACCGCCGAGAAAACCAGCACCGCCGCGCTGGCGTTCAAGGTGCGTCCATGACCGGACCAGACGGCCGCGCTGGTAGTTGAGATGTGCAAGCTCGACCTGAAGACCGCCCTCCTTCGTGCGCGCCCGCTCCCCGAAAATTTCGAGGATCAGGGCGGTTCGATCCAGCACCTTCGCGTTGAGCTCTCGTTCGAGATTGCGCTGCTGAACCGGCGTCAGCGGATGATCGACGATCACGAGGCCGATGTCCTCGGCCGCAATGATGCCCTTCAGCTCCTCGACCTTGCCCTGCCCGATGAGCGTGGCCGGGCGCGGCGCGCGTTGCGAGATGATGCCGCTGTCGATGATGTCGAGCTGAATAGCCGCTGCCAGACCCAGAGCCTCTTCGAGCTTGGCATCCGGCGTGCGCCGCACCTCCAGTTTCGATCCGGGCTCTCGGGGCCCGGTGTCCTTGAACACGGGGACGTAGACAGCGCTCCTCGTCGGATCCGCCTTGTGTTCGATCGGTCCCTTTGAACCGCTATCGCCAAATTCCGCCAATCAGGCCTTCCCGTCGTCGCCATCGTAGAGTGAGACCGGCTGTGCCGGCATGATCGTAGATATAGCGTGCTTGTAGACGAGTTGCGAATGACCATCGCGACGCAGGAGCACACAGAAATTATCGAAAGACGTGACAACGCCTGTCAGCTTGACGCCGTTGACGAGAAAAATGGTGAGGGAAATTTTTTGCTTGCGAACGGTGTTGAGAAACAGGTCCTGCAAATTCTGAGAGCGTTCGGCCATGACCTGGTGCGCCATCCTTTTTTTATCGTTGATTGAAGACCTCGCGGCCCCGGGCGTTTGTTCAGCTTACACGCTACCGCCTGTGGATCAACGGCGGGAGGATTTGTTCTCGCCTGAATGAGAGAGGTTTTTTCCCAAAAATGTCGACAAATAAACCAGTCCAGACCACTCACGGTGCAAACGACGATTTCGGCCTTTGCACGGCTCGAAACAAGCCCGCCTGAAAGGGCGATGTTCCAAAGTGGCCATCGACCTGCCGTCAGAAGAATTCGAGACTGACCCTGAACATCTGCTCGACGCGACGGACAGCACCGGATTTGGCGAAGATCACGACCCGATCCTTTGCGCGGATCTTCGTCGCGCCTGTCGGCTTGACGTAGGCGCCCGCCCGATAGATCGAACCGATCCGCAGATTTTCCGGCAGGTCGAGGTCCCTGAGCGGCACACCGACGATCGGCGAGGTTTCCAAGGCTTCAGCCTCGATCGCCTCGGCAAGACCGTTCTGGATTGAGTGAACGGCGCGAATACGACCGCGCCGCACATGCTGGAGAACACGCGAGATCGTGACGGATTTCGGGTTGATGAAGGCGTCGATCTCTAGCGGCCGTGTCAGGCCCTGGAAGTCGGCATCGTTTAGTAGCGCGAGATTGCCATTACAGCCAAGGCGCTTGCCCATGACGCTGGCAAGGACGTTCACCTTGTCGTCGTTGGTGAGTGAAACGATGAGATCGCTTTCCTCGATATCGGCCTCGCGCAACAGGTTCTGGTCTAGTCCCGAGCCGTGAAGGACGATGGTCCGCTTCAGCTGATCCGCAATCGCCACGGCGCGGTCGCGGTTCGCCTCGATCACGCGGAGCTTTGCGCGGAGGTTTCGCCGCTCCATCTCGCCGGCGACATAAAGACCGATATTGCCGCCACCGACGATAACGATGCGCGTTGCGTCCGGCTCCAGATGGCCAAACAGGCCGAGGGTCCGTTTCACATGGGCCCGCTCGACCACCACATAGGCGACGTCGCCGGGCACCATCTGGTCCGTCGAAGAGGGAATGAAGAGGCCGGTTCCGCGCAAAATCCCGACGACGGTCGCGTTGAGGTCCGGGAAGAGATCGGTCAGCTGGCCTAATGGCGTATTCACGACCGGGCAGTCCTCGCGACATTCGATCGCGATCATGGCGATCGAGTTGTCGGCAAAGCGAACCGCGTCCATCGCCCCTGGAAGCGCAATGCGCCGCAGCACCATCTCGCCGACCTCAATCTCCGGCGAGATGATCACGTCGATCGGCATGTTGTCGGTGGAGAAGAGGTCCTGCCAGTGAGACTGGAGGTAGCTCTGAGAGCGAATGCGAGCGAGTTTCGTCGGGATGTTGAAAAGCGAATGGGCAACCTGGCAGGCCACCATGTTGACCTCGTCGTGCAACGTCACGGCGATGATCATGTCCGCCTGTTCCGCCCCGGCCTCGGCCAGAACGTCAGGATGGGCCCCGTGCCCGACGAAGCCACGGGCATCGAGATTGTCGCGGATCGCCTGCACCAGCGTTGGCGACGTATCGATGACCGAAACGTCGTTGCGTTCGGAGGCAAGACGCTCGGCGATACCGTAGCCGACCTGCCCGGCCCCGCAGATTACGACTCGCATTGGCGCATGCCCCTCAAACCCAAGTTCCGACTTCGCTTTATCTGCTCGAAAGCCTGAGCGCAAAGGGCCCGAAACGCTCGGGCCGGGAACGCCATGTCAGGCGTCAGATTCCAAGCGACTTCAGCTTGCGATGGAGCGCCGAGCGTTCCATGCCGACGAATTCGGCCGTGCGCGAGATATTGCCGCCGAACCGGCTGATCTGAGCGACCAGATATTCCTTTTCGAATACTTCGCGCGCATCGCGCAGAGGCAGCGCAAGGATCTGGCCATTCGACTGGCTCGGCGTCTGGGGAAGCATGTCGCCGACCTCGGAAGGCAGCATGTCGGCTGAAATCATGTCGTCCTCGTCGCCATCGCGCGACAGGATCATCAACCGTTCGATATTGTTCCGCAGCTGGCGGATATTGCCCGGCCACTCGGAGGATTGAAGCACGGCCAGCGCCTCGGGGCTGAGCTGTTTCGGCTTGATTCCCGTCTGCTCGCTCAGCTGCTTCATGAAGGCTTCGATCAGAAGCGGAATATCCTGGCGGCGCTGGGAGAGCGGCGGCACACTGATCGGAACGACCGCCAGACGATGGTAGAGATCCTCGCGGAAAATCCCCTCGGCGATCGATGATTCGAGATTTTGCGCCGTCGACGAAATGATCCGGACGTCGACCTTCACCTTCTTGGTACCGTCAACCCGCTCGAAGGACTGCTCGGTCAGAACCCGCAGGATCTTGTTCTGGGTCTCGCGGGGCATATCCGCGATCTCGTCGAGATAGAGCGTGCCGCGATGGGCCTGCTCCAGAGCGCCGATCTTCCGCTCGACGCCCGGAGGCGTCTCATTGCCGAACAGTTCGATCTCCATGCGCTCAGGTGTGATCGCCGCGGCGTTGATGGCGACGAACGGTCCTTCCGCGCGGGCCGAGGCCGTATGGATCGCGCGCGCAACCATCTCCTTGCCGGAGCCGGACGGTCC
Organism: Fulvimarina fulva; assembly: GCF_039652615.1. Classification (NCBI taxonomy): domain Bacteria; kingdom Pseudomonadati; phylum Pseudomonadota; class Alphaproteobacteria; order Hyphomicrobiales; family Aurantimonadaceae; genus Fulvimarina; species Fulvimarina fulva. Next base: position 450,253 of record NZ_JBDJAC010000001.1, on the reverse strand, counting down.
GAGAATCATGATGCGGCTGTTCGTCGGAGCGACCCGTTCGATAACGGTCCGCAGCTGGTTCATCGGCTGGGACTTGCCCAGAAGCTCGGTGAAATCGCTGGACTTGCGGCGCAGCTCGACGACCTCGCGCTTGAGCTTAGAGGTCTCCAGCGCCCGCTCTGCGACGAGAACCAGCCGATCAGCCTTGAAGGGCTTTTCGATATAATCGTAAGCGCCCCTTCGGATCGCCGACACGGCCGTTTCGATATTGCCGTGGCCCGAGATCATGACGACAGGCACCTCCGGGTGCTGCGACTTGATCATGTCCAGGAGGTCGAGACCGTCGATCCGGCTTCCCTGCAGCCAGATATCCAGAAAGATAAGCTGAGGCGCGCGGTCGGCGATCGACTGCAGCGCCAGATCGGCGTTTCCGGCAGTGCGGGTCTCGTGACCCTCGTCCTCCAGAATGCCCGCGACCAGATCGCGAATATCAGCCTCGTCGTCGACGATCAGAATGTCCGATGCCATAGCGTTTGTCGCCTTTCTAACCGTTCAAGTCGTCAAAATTCGTATTGCCTGCCGGCAGGATCACCCGCACCATCGCACCCGACGGCTTATCCGGTGCATCTTCGAGCGCGATCGAGCCGCCGTGTTCCTCGATAATCTTGCGAACGATGGCGAGCCCCAGCCCCGTGCCTTTTTCGCGCGTCGTCATATAGGGCTCCAACAGGCGATCTCGATCATCCTTGGGAAAACCCTGCCCGTTATCGATGATCTGCACTTCGTGATGGCGCTCCCCGGTCCGCGCCCGAACGACGATACGGCCGTCGGTTATCCCAGCGCCTTCAAGAGCTTCTACGGCATTCTTCACCAGATTTCCGAAGGCCTGACCAAGAAGCCGCGTGTCATAGGACCCGGTCAGCGGCTCGTCGGGAATGTCCTTTTCGAAGGTCACGCCGTGATCGCCCATCTCCCGCGTGAAGATCGCTTCCTTGATCACATCGCGCAGATCGGTCGGCTCCATCGTTGGCTTGGGCATGCGCGCGAAGTTGGAGAACTCGTCGACCATCCGACCGATATCGGAGACCTGACGTACGATCGTATCGACACAGCGGTCGAACACCTCGCGATCGTCCTCGATGCGCTTGCCATAGCGACGGCGAATGCGTTCCGCCGAAAGCTGGATCGGGGTCAGAGGGTTCTTGATCTCGTGCGCGATCCGGCGCGCGACGTCAGCCCAGGCCGAGGAGCGCTGCGCATCGACGAGGTCCGTGATGTCGTCGATCGTCACAACACTCGACTGCGCGTCGCCGCTCTTCTCCGCACTTGTGATCCGAACCGCCAGCGTACGCTCACGCTCGCGAATCCGCAGCCGGATCTCTTCCTGATACTCGGATCGATGCGAAGCCGCCGCCGCATCATGTATGGCGGCGAAGGCCGGAAAAGCCTTCGCGAGCGGAACGCCGACGGTCGAACGAGCGTCCGTCCCGAGAATTCGCTCCGCCGACGGGTTCAACATGGAGATCGCACCGTTCGGCGAGACACCGATAACGCCGACGGTCACGCCCGAAAGCACCGCCTCGATGAAGCGCCGGCGCTCGTCGATCGTATCGCGGGCGTTCACAAGCTCGGACCGCTGGCTCTGGAGCTGCTGCGTCATATTGTTGAAGGTGCTCGACAGCGAACCGACATCGCCGTCCGACGCCCGGACCGGCACTGAAACCGAAAGATTGCCGCGCGAGACCTCGTCGGCCGCACTCATCAGGAGCCGGATCGGCCGCACCAGACGATCGGCCACGCCAATGCCGGTCCAGATGGCCGACAAGAGCACGATGAGCGCGATCCCGAGATAGAGCAGCGCAAAAGCAAGCTGCAGCCCGAAGCGGTTGTCCTGAAGGCTCTGATATTCCGCTGACCGTTCCTCCATCAGCCGCAAGGCCGCCAGCACCTGCGGGTCGACCGCCCTGACCGTATAGAGATAGGCGTTCGGCACCTGCCGGAGCTTGATGATTGCGCCCACGAGATTGGTGACGCCGGGCGGAATGAAGACGAGATTGCCGTCGATCGCCTGCTGCATGGCATCGTCGGGCGGCACGGGCAGCGGCTGCTCGGTCTCGACATCCGCTGTCAGGAACGGTTCCTTGTTCTCGCCGATGAGCTGGGCGCCCAGCAGCGAGCGACCGCGCGCCTGCTCGGTCATGAAGTTCTCAAAGCCACGTGGATCGAGATTGTAGAGCCGGCGCTGTTGGTCGAGGTCGTATGCCATCGACAGGGTCGAGCCCTGAAGATTGCGGGCGTTCTCGTTGACATAGGCCCGCGCCACATTGATCGACGAATCGACGATGGCCCTTGTCCGCATCTCGAACCATCGGTCGAGACCGAGATCGAGGGTAATCGATGCGACGATCGCAACAAGAATCGCGGGGATTGCCGCAACGATCGAGAACAGAAGCACGATGCGCACATGAAGGCGCGAAGCGGCCCTGCCCTGCCGCCTCGCGCGGAACATCCGCGCCGCCTCGCGCCAGATCAGCCCGGCGAGCAGCAGAACAAAGAGGCCATTGACGGCGGTCGCGACCGTGACAACCGCATCGGTCGGCGCGATCGGCGTCAGTCCCATGAGCACGACGAACGAGATACAGCCGCAGACGAGCGCGCCGCAGACTGCGAGCAGACCGGGCACGAGCATGAAGCGGCGCCGCTCCAGAAGGAACGGACCGCTTTCGGCCGTATCGATGGGTTCGCTCGTCATGTCTCGTTCGGTACCTCTGGGCTCTGTAGAGATACGTATTGTGTCAAAAATGCAACTCAAATATCTGCCACCGGCCGTGCGGCTCAGATTGCCTTGAAAATCAAGCGTTTGGGCGCACTGCCTTCAAGGCGTGATGTTTCGACTCGCCATGGCGCGTGCATTTCAAGTTGCGACGATGGCGCCGCGAAGCACCATCTAACTTGGCGGCAGGCCCTATGCCGATGAGGTACGGCCGACGTCAGCGAATGGATCGAACGATCGAGATATCGAGATCCCGGATCTTCTTTCGCAGCGTGTTTCGGTTGAGGCCAAGCAGGTCTGCAGCCTTCACCTGATTGCCGCGCGTTGCCGCAAGGGCGGCGGCGATCAACGGATATTCGATCTCGCGGACGATACGAGCATGGAGCCCCGGCGGGGGAAGTGTATCCCCGAAGCTTGAAAAGTAATCCGCCAGATAGCGCTCGGTCGCCTGCCCGAGATCCACAGGCCCGGACCCGTTGTCATCGGAACCACCGAACTGCATGACGTCGTTTGCCAGTTCGCTCTCCACCAATTCGGTGGTGATCTCGTCTTGCGGATACAGCGCACAGAACCGCCGGATCAGGTTTTCCAGCTCGCGCACATTACCCGGCCAATTGTACTGGCGCATCGCCTCCAGCGCGCCGGTCGTCAGCATCTTGCGAGGCAGGCCCTCACGCGCCGCCTGAGCAAAGAAATGCGCAGCCAGATCAGGCAAATCCTCCAGCCGCTCACGGAGCGGCGGAAGCCTCAGGGGAACGACGTTGAGGCGGTAGAACAGATCCTCACGGAAGAGACCGCGCGTAATGGACTGGCGAAGATCCTTGTTCGTCGCGGCGACGATCCTGACGTCCGACGCTATCGGGGTGCGACCGCCAACCGTGGTATATTCGCCCTGCTGCAAGACACGCAGCAGCCGCGTCTGCGCCTCCATCGGCATATCGCCGATTTCGTCGAGGAAGAGTGTGCCACCTTCCGCCTGTTCGAAACGTCCCGTCGAGCGGGCCTGTGCGCCGGTAAAGGCACCTTTCTCGTGCCCGAAGAGCTCCGATTCAATCAATTCGCGCGGGATTGCCGCCATATTGATCGCAACGAAAGGCCCCTTCTTGCGGCGACCGTAATCGTGGAGCGCGCGCGCGACCAGCTCCTTGCCTGTGCCGGACTCGCCGGTGATCGTCACCGTAAGGTCGGTCTGCATCATCCGCGCAAGCGCGCGGTAGATGTCCTGCATCGCCGGCGACCGGCCGACTAGCGGCATCGATTCGCCGCTTTCTTCCTGCGCGAGACGTGCCGGGTCTTTCTTGGGCTCGGACAGCGCGCGGCGTACGACGCCGACGAGTTCGGCCAGATCGAACGGTTTTGGAACGTAGTCGTAGGCGCCTTTTTCCGAAGCCTTGACCGCGGTCATGAAGGTGTTCTGCGCGCTCATGACGATGATCGGCAGATCGGGCCGCGAGTTTTTCATCTTCGCCATGGAATCGAAGACATTGCCATCGGGCATCAAAACGTCGGTGACGACGAGATCGCCCTCACCGCTGGAGATCCAACGCCAGAGGGTCGCGATGTTGGACGTGGCCCGCACCTCGAAGCCCGCTCGCATCATAGCCTGGGAGACCACCGTGCGGATCGCTGCGTCATCGTCGGCGATGAGAATTTGCTGTACCATGGCCTTAGTCCGTATTCGCCTGAGAGGGGGCGTTCCGCTTCATCGCGCGCGGATATTGCGGGGATTGCTCATCCTCGAACTGCTTTTTCCACGCCGGCATCAAGACGCGGAAGATCGTCTGCCCGGGCTGGGAATCGCATTCGATCACGCCGCCATGGTCGCCGATGATCTTGGCGACGAGGGCAAGACCAAGTCCCGACCCGGACGGCTTGGTGGTCACGAAAGGATCGAAGATGTTCTGTCGAATATCGTCCGGGACGCCGGGACCATTGTCCTCGACCGTGAATTCAAGCGGCAGCGAGACGCGGTCCCGTGTTCCCGGGATCGTGAGCCGCACACCGGGGCGAAAGGCCGTCGTGAGCCTGATTTCGGGCTTTTCGTTTCGGATGACGGCCTCGGCCGCGTTCTTCAGTAGATTGAGGAAGACCTGAACCAGCTGATCGCGGTTCGCAAAGACCGGCGGAAGAGATGGATCGTAAAGCTCGACGATCGGAATGTCGCGCGCAACGCCATTGGCCGCGATCGTCTTCACATATTCGAGCACGGAATGAATGTTGACCGCCGAGCGCTCGATCGGGCGCTGATCGGAGAAGACTTCCATTCGGTCGACCAACTTGACGATCCGGTCGCTCTCTTCCTGGATGATGCGCGTCAGCGTCCGATCTTCGTCCGACGCATCGCTCGCCAGCAGTTGCGCCGCGCCCTTGATCCCTGAAATCGGGTTGCGAATCTCATGGGCGAGCATCGCAGCCAGCCCGGTGACGGTCCGCGCGGCAGAGCGATGGGTCAGCTGACGGTCCATTTTCTCTGCAATCGACCGCAGCTGGATCATCACCACGACGAGATTGGGATGATCGGGAACGGTCGAGACATAGAGATCGACGACCCGTTCTTCGCCGAGGCGCGGCGAGGACAGATCGACCCGGTATTCGCTGAAACGCGCCTGCTCGGTGAGCGCCTTCTGGATGAGCGAAAAGAGTGGGCTGTCGCCCGGAACGAAATCCTGCAGCCGTCTGCGAATGAGATACGGCATGCTTGCGGAGAAAAACTGCTCCGCATCCGAGTTGGCGAAATGGAAATAGCCCTCATGGTCGCAAACGATTACGGGATGCGGCAGTCCGCCGAGAATGTTCAGGGCATCGGGTGCGGATTTACGGCTCGATGTATTACTCAAGAATCAGGCCGCCTTCGCATAAGTGGTTTGTCCAGACGAGACGCCGGCTTCGAGGTCAGCCAGCGAGAGCCCCGAAAAGATTATCCGGATTTGCTCGACCACGGCGCGCGGATCGTTTTCACGCATCAGCTTTGCCTTCAGATTTTGCGGTGCAGCGGTGCGGTCCACATACCAGCCGAGGTGCTTGCGGGCGTGCCGGACGCCTGTGCCCGTACCGTAATGAGAGAGCATTGCTTCATAGTGCTCTGTGACGAAAGCGGCAGCGTCCAGGGCGGCAAGCCGATCGTGGGTTACGCAGGACGCCAGACGCCCCGCGAGCCATGGCCGACCCTGCATGCCGCGTCCGCACATGACGGCATCCGCACCGCTTTGGGTTAGCATTGCCGGGATCTGGCTGATCTCGACCAGATCGCCGTTTGCCACGACCGGGATCGAGACTGCGGCTTTCACCGTCTGGATTGCCTGCCAGTCTGCATTTCCATCGTAAAAATCCGCGCGGGTGCGGCCGTGCACCGTGACCATCTGAATGCCTGCAGCTTCGGCCCTCGCGGCGATTTCTGCAGCATTCAGCGAATCGCGGCACCAGCCGAGCCTCATCTTGAGCGACACAGGCACGGAGCCTGCACCCCGTACCGTGGCCTCGACGATCCGCAAGGCAAGGTCCGGTTCCCGCATCAGTGCCGAACCGGAGAGCCCGCCCACCACCTTCTTGGCCGGGCACCCCATATTGATATCGATGAGATCGACGCCATCGTTGGCGAGCTTCCGCGCGGCCTCTTCCATCCAGTCAGGATCGCGACCCGCTAGCTGGACGGTATGGATTCCCGGACCATCACGAAGGGCGCGGAGCTTTCCCTCTTCGGCCCCTTTGACGAACTCCCCGCTCGCCACCATTTCCGATACGACAAGCCCCGCACCGAACAGTCTCGCCAGCCGACGAAACGGAACATCGGAAATTCCCGATAGCGGAGCGGCGAACACGCGATTCGCGAGCGTCAGCTTGCCGACCGGTAACGGAGAGCGAATATCGGGGGTCATGCTCTTCTGAAGCTCATTAATGTCGCATTCCGCGATACTGTCGTGTTTTTCATCACTCTGCCCCTTCCGTAGAACGCCGCTGCGCAAATGACAACCTTCTTGAACCGCTTGAAGGGACGCAGAGCTGCCATTCCATTGACGCATGGCTAATTGGTGGGCATGCGAACGGCGTCGGGCGCGCGTCGCTCACCAAGATAGCAGGGCATGTGGAACGCCATGACTACCGCTGGACTGGCAGCAATCATCGTCGCGAGCGGGCGGGGGCTTCGCGCGGGCGAGCATCAGGATGGACCCAAGCAGTTTCGCAAGATCGGCGGGAAGCCGGTGCTGGTTCGGACGCTCGAGCTCTTTCTGCACCACGAGGCCATCGAGACTGTCGTGCTCGTTGCCAATCCCGAGGACATTGATCGCGTCGCGGAGATCGTCGCGACACTCGGCTCAAGCGCGGCGATACACATCGTCAATGGCGGGGCGACACGCCAAGCCTCGGTGCGCGCTGGTCTTCGAGACCTTGAGACACGTGCGGCGAAAGCGGTGCTGATTCACGATGCGGTCCGCCCCTTCGCGTCATCCGATCTTATCTCGCGTGTCGCAAATGCCATCACGGACGACATCGGCGCACTTCCCGTGGTCGCGGTCGCGGATACATTGAAGAAAGGGTCCGAGGGCCATGTCGTCACGACGGTCGACCGCTCGAACCTCTACGCAGCGCAGACGCCGCAGGGTTTTCCGTACCGGCTAATCATGGATGCCCACGAAAGGGCCGCGAAAGAAACCGGCGTCGAATTCACCGATGATGCCTCCATCGCCGAATGGGCGGGACTGCCAGTGGTGATGGTCGAGGGCGAGCCGGACAACGTGAAGCTGACGAGCGCGCGAGACCTGGAACTGGCGGACAAACGCCTCAAAGGAGAAAGCCGAATGATCGATGTCAGGACCGGCAACGGTTACGACGTCCACAAGCTGGTCGAAGGCGATCAGGTCACGCTCTGCGGCGTGAGCATACCCCACGATCAGACGCTGTCAGGGCATTCCGACGCCGATGTCGGCTACCACGCCTTGACGGACGCCCTTCTCGCTACCTGCGGCGCCGGCGATATCGGCGATCATTTTCCGCCCTCAGATCCTCAATGGAAAGGCGCCGCCTCCCATATCTTCCTCGCCGCCGCGCGGGACATCGTTGCGGCGAAGGGTGGGCGAATCATGAATGCCGACATATCGCTAATTTGCGAGGCCCCGAAGATCGCCCCCCACCGCGAAGCCATGCGGAAGGCTATTTCGGAATGTCTCAGGATCGAGATCGACCGCGTATCCGTAAAAGCGACCACCAACGAGTCGATCGGCTTCGTCGGCCGCAAGGAAGGTATTGCCGCCATCGCGACCGCCTCCGTTTCCTATGGAGATAAGGCGTGAGCTCGGAGCTTGGCGAGATCGAACGGCTGGCAAGGACAGTGGTCGAACGCTTCACGGCGGCGGACCTGAAGCTTGCCACTGTTGAGTCGTGCACAGGCGGCATGGTCGCCGCCGCCATCACCGATATCGCAGGCTCATCATCCGTTCTCGAGCGAGGCTTCGTGACCTATTCCAACGAAGCGAAAGTCGACCTCGTCGGTGTCGATCCTTCAGCACTCGAAGCTTATGGCGCAGTTTCACAGACGGTCGCTCGGCAGATGGCCGAAGGCGGCGTCAAACATTCAAGCGCTCAGGTGGCCGTGTCGATCACCGGCATCGCGGGACCTGGCGGCGGAAGCCCGACCAAACCCGTCGGCCTTGTCCACTTCGCCTGCGCATCCAGACGTGGAACGACACACAGGGAAGAGCGATACGGCGATCTCGGCCGTGCAGCTATCCGCCAAAGGAGCGTCGAGACCGCGCTTAACATGCTTCTAGAAGCAATCGATCCCGTCTGAAAACGTCGATGATGCCAGGGAGCGCGATCAGGATTTCGGGGGACCGTAAACCTGATCTGCCCGCGCCTCGAACGCTTTGGCAAAGCGCCGGAAGGCGTAATCGAACATCGAACCCATGAGCATGCTCAGTGTGCGGCTCTTGAATTCGTAATCGATGAAGAAGTGTACATCGCACTCTTGGTCACTGATCGGCTCGAAGGACCAGCGATTGTCGAGATACCGAAATGGCCCGTCGACGTATTTCACGTCGATACGGCGCTCTTCAGGCTTCAACAGCACTTGGCTCGTGAACGTCTCACGCACCATCTTATAGGCGACCGTCATGTCGGCGACGAGCAGTGTCTTTCCGTCCTTCTCGCGCTTGGAGCGAACGCTCAGGCTCTTACAGAGCGGCAAAAACTGCGGATAACTCTCGACGTCGGCGACAAGGTCGAACATTTCGTCGGCGCTGTGGCCGACCCTGCGTGTCGATTCAAATTGCGGCATCGGACCTTAATCACGCAGCATTCGATTTCGCGAGCCTTGCTGCCTTCAAGCGCTCGAAGTCTTCCCCGGCATGGTGCGACGAGCGCGTGAGCGGGCTCGCGGCAACCACATGGAAACCCTTAGCCAGCGCGATCGTCTCGAAGGAGCGAAACTCGTCCGGCGTCACATAGCGGATGACGGCATGATGCTTGCGGGTCGGCTGCAGATACTGACCGATGGTCAGGAAATCGACATCAGCGCTGCGAAGATCATCCATCAGCTGAAGGACTTCGTTCCGCTCTTCCCCGAGGCCGACCATGATGCCGGATTTCGTGAAGATTTCCGGATCGAGCTCTTTCACCCGCTGAAGAAGGCGAATCGAATGGAAATACCGCGCGCCCGGCCGCACCGTCAGATATTTTGACGGCACCGTCTCCAGATTGTGATTGAAGACGTCCGGCTTTGCCGCAACGACCGCTTCGAGCGCGCCCGGCTTGCGAAGGAAATCCGGCGTCAGAATTTCGATCGTCGTCCCGGGCGCCGCGGCACGGATAGCACGGATGGTGCGCACAAAATGCTCGGCACCACCGTCTTCCAGGTCATCCCGATCTACGGAGGTGATGACCACGTGATTGAGGCCCATTTTCGCGACGGCGCGGCCGACGCTTTCAGGCTCACTCCGGTCCAGTGGATGGGGCATGCCGGTGGCGACGTTACAGAACGAACAGGCGCGGGTGCAGATCCCGCCCATGATCATGAAGGTCGCGTGCTTCTTGTCCCAGCACTCGCCGATATTCGGGCAGCCGGCTTCCTCGCAAACGGTTACGAGACCGTTCGAACGAGCAATATCCCGGGTTTCCTGAAACCCCTTGCCCACAGGTGCCCGAACCCGGATCCAATCCGGCTTCGGGGGACTCACTGCCGTATCCGGCCGATGAGCCTTTTCGGGATGCCGCAACCGAGGCTTAGCCTCGATCTCGGCGCGATTGTCGAGCACCGTAACCATGCTTTTTATCTAAGCCCTGCCAGCGCTCGACGCAATCGGCCATCCGGTCGCGTCAGCGGCGAACCAAACGGAAAATGAAGATGAGAAGACAGGCACCGACGAAACCTGTGATCAGATAGGCGAACGAGAACGATGCGCCGGCACCGACGCCAAGGCCCGTCAACTGAAGCAGCAGGCTGAGGACAATCGCGCCGACTATACCGAGGATGATGTTCATGATCACCCCCATGTCGCTGCCCATGACCTTCTCTGCGAGCCATCCGGCGAGACCGCCGACGATAATTGCTGCCAACCAACCCATTGGTAAGCTCCTCTATGAAGATTGCTGTTCCGCAGGGCAGATAGGAGAATGTGGCAGGAGACAAGACACCCGCCCCAATTTCCGAACAGCCGGATCGGCAACTACTGATGGATCACGCGACCATAAGCGTCGAGCGATGATTCGTGCATCATCTCCGAAAGGGTCGGATGCGGGAAGCACGTGTGGAAAAGCTCTTCCTCGGTCGTCTCCAGCCCAATCGCGATGACGAAGCCCTGAATAAGCTCGGTCACTTCCGCACCGACCATATGAGCGCCGAGAAGTTCACCGGTCTTCGCATCGAACACGGTCTTCACCATGCCGTCCGGTTCACCCAGAGCAATCGCCTTGCCGTTTCCGGTGAAGTTGAACCGGCCGACCTTCACCTCGTGACCGGCCTCCTTGGCCTTCGCCTCCGTCAGGCCAACCGAAGCGATCTGCGGATGGCAATAGGTGCAGCCAGGGATCTCGGACTTCTTCATGGGATGGGGATGCATCCCCTTGATGGCCTCGACACAGATCGTGCCTTCGTGCTCGGCCTTGTGCGCAAGCATCGGCGGACCGGCGACATCGCCGATCGCGTAGATGCCCGGTGCGTCGGTCTTGCCGACACCATCGGTCTTCACCACGCCACGCTCGATCTTCACGCCGGCTTCCTCGAGCCCGAGACCCTCGATATTGCCTTGGACGCCGACAGCGGAGATCAGGCGCTCAGCCTTCAATGTCTCCGATTTGCCGCCCTTCGTCTCCACCGTTACGGTGACGCCGTCCTTGCCCTTTTCGACCTTCGCAACCTTCGCGTCGGTCATGATCTTCATGCCCTGCTTCTCGAACTGCTTGCGGGCGATCTTGGCGACCTCCGCGTCCTCCACTGGCAGGATCTGCGGCAAGAGTTCAATGACCGTTACCTCAGCACCCATGGTGCGGTAGAAGCTCGCGAACTCGATCCCGATCGCGCCCGACCCCATGACGATGAGGCTTTTCGGCATGGACTTCGGCTTCATCGCCTCGAAATAGGTCCAGATCCGGTCACCGTCCGGCTCGATGCCTGGCAGGACGCGCGGACGCGCACCTGTTGCGACAATCACGTGCTTGGCCTTGTAAGTGCCCTCACCCAGCGTGCCTTTCGGCACCGGATGCTGTGGCTCGACGATCGGCTTCTGCATCTTGCCGACCTCGACCTCGACAGGCCCGCCCTTGCCGGCCTTCTTGATCTTCGCCTGACCCCAGATCACGTCGATCTTGTTTTTCTTCATCAGGTATCCGACGCCGCCGTTGAGTTGCGCAGAGACCCCGCGAGAGCGTTTCACCACAGCCTCGATGTCAAATTTCGGCTTCTCGATCTCCAGACCGTAATTCTTGCCGTTTTCGGCATAGTGGAAAATCTCGGCCGTGCGCAGCAGCGCCTTTGTCGGGATACAACCCCAGTTGAGGCAGATACCGCCAAGATGCTCGCGCTCGACGACCGCCGTCTTGAAGCCAAGCTGCGAAGCGCGGATCGCCGCGACGTAGCCGCCCGGCCCGCCGCCAATTACAAGAACGTCGTAAGTGTCAGCCATGGGTCGTCTCCCCGGATCGTTTTTCTCTGTGGACGGACGTAAAGCCGCCCTTTGATGGATGGACGCACTGAAACTCAGTCTTTGAGTTCGAGCAGTTTCTTGATCGGGCCGATCAGCGCTTCGCCAAGCCGGCGCGTGTTCTCTGCATCGAGGTGTACTCCGTCGATGGGCGAGGCTTCGCAGATCTCGCTGGCATCGAACATCGTGACTCCGTATTCCTCCGCGACCTTGGTGATGGCGGAGCGGAAATGCGTCGATTCCTCCACCGCATGTCCGAAGAGCAGTGAGAAGTCGGGCTCCGTCGTGCTGGTGAAATGTGGCGGCGCAACGAGCAACAGCTTCGGCGGCTCGTAGCCACGCTGATATGGAAATGTCTGGCAGATCTCGATCAGCCGTTCGAGCCCCTGCCGGGACTCAAAGACCCGACCGCCACCTGTGTGGCGCTTGAGATCGTTCGTCCCCAGCATGATCACGACCAGATCGAGCGGCTGATGGCTGGCGAGAAGCGTCGGCAGAACTTTGGCACCGTTGCGCTCGGCCGGAACCATGTGGTCGTCGAAGGCGGTCGTACGCCCGTTGAGACCTTCGCTGATGACGCGAACCTTATGCCCCAGCGCCTTCCCGACGACATTCGGCCAGCGGTCGAAGAAGTCGTGCCGCAGCATTGTTTGCGGGTCGTATCCCCAGGTGAGAGAATCACCGAAGGCGAGGACGGTCTTCATCGCGCGGCCCTTGCCGCTTCGGCAAGACCGAAATTGATCGGCAAGGCACCGTTGAGCCCACGTCGTTGCGCAAGAGCGAACAGATCACCGCGCCGGTACGGAAATCGCGAAATGACCGATTTCGTCACGCATTGTTTGACGGAGGACCGCCGGATGCAGGCAATGACAGAGCGATTGGACATGCTGTAGCTGATCTCCCACTGACCGCGAACGACTTTGCTATCGAGCGAGCGAACGATGTAGGCACTGTGGTTCGGAGCGGCATAGACGAGCGTATTTCCGAGACCGCCAAGCTTCATCACATATGTTCTGCCCGCGAACGAACGAGCATAGGCATCCATTTCGGCTTTCGGCCATTTCTGGGCGATGGCTGGATTCGAGACCACTGTGGCCAGCGCCAGAATGATCGCCGCTAGCCAGTTGGAACGTCCGAGGATGCTACGCATCAGCCGACCTTACACGAGCATACCCATCGGATTTTCGATGTACTGCTTGAAGGCGGCAATCAGCTCGGCGCCGAGCGCTCCGTCGACGGCCCGGTGATCCGTCGAAAGCGTTACCGTCATCAGCGTCGCCACCTTGACCTCGCCGTTCTTCACGATGGCGCGCTCTTCACCGGCGCCGACCGCGAGGATGGTCGCGTGGGGCGGATTGATCACGGCCGAGAAGTTGTTGATGCCGAACATGCCGAGATTAGAGACGGCCGTCGTGCCGCCCTGATATTCCTGCGGCTGCAGTTTGCGAGCCCGGGCGCGCTTGGCCAGGTCCTTCATCTCGTTGGAGATGGTCGACAGCGTCTTTTCCTCGGCGCGCCTGATGATCGGCGTGATGAGGCCGCCGTCGATCGAAACTGCGACACCCACATCCGCATGCTTGTGCTTCAGCATGGCCGTTTCGGTCCACGAAACATTGGCTGTCGGCACGGCCTTAAGAGCGAGCGCCATGGCCTTGATGACCATGTCGTTGACCGAGAGTTTGTAGGCCGGCTTTTCGCCTTCGTCGCTCTTGGTCTTCGGCGCTGCGTCGTTGAGCTGCTTGCGGAGCGCCAGAAGTGCGTCCAGTTCGCAATCCACCGACAGGTAGAAGTGCGGAACGGTCTGCTTGGATTCGACGAGCCGCTTGGCAATCGTCTTACGCATGCCATCATGCGGGATCTTTTCGTAGGAGCCTTCCTCGAACATCTTGAGAATGGCGTCGTCGCTCGGGCCCTTCGCGGCAGGCGCTGGAGCAGCATCGGCCTTGGCAGCCGGAGCATCCTTCGGCTTGTCGGCGCCAGCGGCCTTGCCGACACCCTTTTGCTGGGCTTCTTCGATATCCGCCTTTACGACACGGCCATGAGGACCGGAGCCCTTGACTTGTGTGAGATCGATCCCGGCTTCCTTTGCAAGCCGCCGGGCGAGCGGCGAGGAGAAAACACGGTCGCCGTCGTCCGTCTTCGGGGCAGGACCGGCAGACTCTGTGGCTTCCTTGATGTCGCCTCCGCCAGCACCGCCTTCGGATCGCGCGGATGCACGCTTTGACGGATCTTTCGCCTCTTCCTCGCTTCCCTTGGCGGCATTGTCGGCTTCTGCATTGGCGGCCATCGCACCACCCTTGTCGTCGCCCGATGGCGCAGGATCGGAGCCGCCGCCCGACTTGGCGGCCTCTTCGACATCTTCGCCGTCGGCCGCGAGGATCGCGATCACGTCGTTGACCTTTACGCCCTCGGTGCCGCCAGGCACGACGATCTTGGCAAGCGTGCCTTCGTCTACGGCCTCAACTTCCATGGTCGCCTTGTCGGTCTCGATCTCGGCGATGATGTCACCGGCCGAAACCTTGTCGCCCTCGGCGACCAGCCATTTGGCGAGATTGCCCTCTTCCATCGTCGGAGACAGGGCTGGCATCGTCACATTGATCGGCATTGTCGTCTCCGAAGGGTCTTATACGTCGTCTTTTTGGATGCTGGTCGCTTGGTGAAACGACCAAGAAACTTCGAGTGCCGGCGCGCGTGATCTGAAAAGTATCGCGCCAGCCATTGGATCAGTGCCTTCCGCCGGAACCGTCCGGCCCATTGCCATGACCTTCCGCGTGGGTCGCGAGATTGCCAAGATGGGCCGTCCAGCCAGAAGAATGATCGAGCAGCAGGGCCGACCGGTCCGCTTCCGGGGCTTTCTCCCAGCCCTGATGCTCGATGATAACCTGCGTGCCACCGTCGGTCTCGTCGAGACTGACGGACACCACGGTGTCGAACGTCCAGTCCTCATCGGCCCAGACCATCACGAAACCATGGTGAGGATGAAACGAAGTCACCTGAGCCCTGGTCATTCGATTTCGACCGGTCGGATCGACCCAAGGCTCGACAAACCGACCGCCCTCTTTCGGCTCGAACTCGATATTGTCGCGCCACCATGACTTCAGACAGGTCGGCTCCGTCAGGCAACGCCAGACCGTATCGCGGGAAGCGGCAATCTCCTTGCGGATTTCGAGCCGCCCGTTGTCCCGCGATACAGTTTCCTTGGCATTTGACGGAAGCGCAGTCATCGCATCAGGTCCGGTAGCAAACGGCCTTCACCGCATCGATCACATCCTGGACCGATGGCAGCGCAAGCTTTTCGAGGTTTGCGGCATAAGGCATCGGCACATCCTTGCCGTTTACCTTCAGAACTGGCGCATCGAGATAATCGAAGGCCTGAACCATCAGCTCGGACGCGATGTGTCCGCTCACGGAGCACTGCGGGAAGCCTTCTTCGACGATGACGCAGCGGTTCGTCTTCTTCACGGATCTTACAACCGCCGGCATGTCCATCGGGCGAATGGTGCGAAGATCGATGATCTCGGCTTCGATCCCGTCCTTGGCAAGCTCTTCAGCGGCCTTGATGGCATAGGTCATCCCGATCGACCAGGAGACGATCGTGACGTCCGTTCCCTTTCGATGTACGCGCGCCTTTCCGATCGGAACGATCCAATCGTCCATCTTCGGAACGTCGAACGACTGACCGTAGAGGATTTCGTTTTCCAGGAAGACGACCGGATTTGGATCGCGGATCGCGGCTTTGAGGAGACCCTTATAGTCCGCCGCCGTGTAGGGCTGTACGACCTTCAGACCGGGAACGTGACTGTACCAGGCGGCATAGTCCTGGCTGTGCTGGGCGGCAACGCGGGCCGCCGCGCCATTCGGCCCTCGGAAGACGATGGGACATCCCATCTGACCACCCGCCATATAAAGGGTCTTTGCAGCCGAATTGATGATCTGGTCGATCGCCTGCATGGCGAAGTTGAAGGTCATGAACTCGACGATCGGACGCAGGCCGCCAAAGGCAGCACCGACGCCAAGACCCGCAAACCCGTGCTCGGTAATCGGCGTATCGACGATGCGGCGTGCGCCGAACTCGTCCAGCAAGCCTTGGGTGATCTTGTAGGCACCCTGATACTCAGCAACCTCTTCGCCCATTACGAAGACGGCATCGTCGCGGCGCAATTCTTCCGCCATCGCATCGCGTAGAGCTTCGCGAACGGTGGTCGAAACGATCTCCACGTCGTCCGGCACTTTCTGGCCGAACGGTCCTTCGTCCTCGATATCGGGATGCGTCTTGCCCTCGGCCGGCACCCGCCGCTCTTCGATGGGCGTGATCGACTTGGCAGCACGATCCTGGGAACCGCTTTCAGCCACCGGCTCGTCGTCCGATTTGGTGGCGACTTCCTGCTTCTGATCGCCTCCGCCGCCTGAGGCGGCCTTGTCCAGATCGCTCTCATCTTCTCCGTCAGCGAGGAGAATGGCGATGGGCGCATTGACCTTCACGTTCTCAGTGCCGGCCTCGACGAGGATCTTGCCGAGCTTCCCCTCGTCGACCGCCTCGACTTCCATGGTAGCCTTATCGGTCTCGATCTCGGCGATGATGTCGCCAGCCTCGACAGTATCGCCGACGTTCTTCACCCATTTGGCAAGGGTGCCCTCTTCCATGGTTGGGGAGAGGGCGGGCATCAAAATTTCGGTCGGCATCGCCGTCCTCCCTTATTCGGCAGCCTGCGGAATTTCCTCGGCATAAACATCGGTCCAAAGCTCGCTCGGATCCGGCTCAGGATCGTTCTGGGCGAACTCGGCCGCATCGGCGACAATCTCGCGAACTTCCTTGTCGACTTCCTTGACTTCGTCCTCGGACATTCCGTGGTTTTCGGTCAGCCGCTTCTTCACCTGTTCGATCGGATCGGATTCGGAGCGCATCTTCTGCACTTCGTCGCGAGAGCGATATTTCGCGGGGTCCGACATGGAATGACCGCGATAACGGTAAGTCATCATTTCAAGGATGATCGGCCCCTCGCCCGAGCGGCAATGCTCGACAGCCATGTCACCGGCAGCCTTCACCGCCCGCACATCCATACCATCAACCTGGATACCGGGAATCTTGAACGACAGTCCGCGATGGGAGAAATCCGTCTCGGCGGATGCGCGCGAGACGGACGTTCCCATTGCGTAGCGGTTGTTTTCGATGACGTAGATCGCGGGCAGCTTCCACAGCGAGGCCATGTTGAAGCTCTCGTACACCTGCCCCTGGTTTGCGGCGCCATCGCCGAAATACGTGATCGAAACGGCGTCCGTGCCATTGTATTTGTTGGAAAAGGCAAGTCCGGATCCGATGGGGACCTGCGCACCCACGATGCCGTGCCCACCGTAGAACTTCTTCTCTTTCGAGAACATGTGCATCGAGCCACCCTTGCCTTTCGAGTAGCCCGAACGACGGCCAGTGAGCTCGGCCATGACACCACGCGCTTCCATGCCGGTCGCCAGCATGTGCCCGTGGTCGCGATATCCGGTCACGACCTGATCGCCTTCTTTCATCGACATCTGCATGCCGACGACGACCGCTTCCTGACCGATGTAGAGATGGCAGAAACCGCCGATGAAGCCCATGCCGTAGAGCTGCCCGGCCTTTTCTTCGAAGCGGCGGATCAACAGCATGTCGCGATAGGCGCGCAGCTCTTCGTCCTTGGAGAAATCCAAAGGTTCCGGCGTGGAAAAATCTTCCAGCGTACGGACGATTTCCTTCCCGGATTCGGTATCGACAGTCTTCTGACTATCGGTCGATTTCGCCTTGCTCGTTCGAGACGATGCGGTCTTGCTCGACGAATTCGATTTGGACGAGGACGTTCTTTGTCGAGCCGCCATGGTGCCTCCCTGAACTGGGCCAGTTACTCGGTGTCGACCGAACTATAGACCGGAAAACAGCCGCTTCAAGCGCCGGAAATCCTTTTAACCTGATTTCGGTTTACGCTGCATTGCAGCAATATTTGAACCGAATTCCAGTTAATGACTCGGGACGCAAGCGGATCTACCTGCTCGCATGTCGTTGTATCGCTAGGCGGTGCGGAAATCGCTAACGGATCGATTTCAGAATTTTGCAA
Organism: Fulvimarina fulva; assembly: GCF_039652615.1. Taxonomy (NCBI): domain Bacteria; kingdom Pseudomonadati; phylum Pseudomonadota; class Alphaproteobacteria; order Hyphomicrobiales; family Aurantimonadaceae; genus Fulvimarina; species Fulvimarina fulva. Next base: position 432,287 of record NZ_JBDJAC010000001.1, on the reverse strand, counting down.
TGCAAAATCTGCTATTTAAGAATGACGATTTCGTCTTCGGCAACCATGTTCAACGCCCAGCGCGCACGCTCGTCCAGCATGTCGCGTTCAAGTGTTCCCGGGCTTAGCAACTCGACCCGCTGGGCAAGAGCGGTTCGTTCTCTCTGAAGGCTCGCCAGTTCAGCCTTCTTGACATTGAGCCGGCGTTCCAGCTCGGCCTTGGATGTAAGGCCATATTCGCCGGTCTGAACGTGGATGGCGAAATACGCCAGGACCGCGGCAGAAAGTGAGGGAATAATCAACCGGATAAGCCGGCTTCGCTTGGTCTGGATCGTGCGCATCGAATAGTCTCCTCGAACCAATCGAATCGCATGAATTCTATTAACATCCGGTTCAAACCCATCACGGCCAGGTTACTCGCACAACGATCACGTTTTCGACAGTCGCGTGATACCGGCTTTCGTGGCGCTACGTAAATCCTCTGGATCGGCACGTCGTTATAGACGCTGAGTACAAGGACCGGGCATGAGCGAAAGCACGAAGATGAACCGCGAACAAGATGACGAGGAAATGCTTCGGAGAGACCCTGACGAATCTCTCCTCAACGCACCCGATCGCGGTGCGACCCTGGCGGATTATTTTTCTTTCGAGGAAGTGTTTGCTCGGGTGCTTTCATCGGCTGACCATGAGCTCGATGTCAGCAATCGCTACCTCTTCTGGAGCGCGCTTGGAGCAGGCGGTGCGATCGGTCTGACTTTTCTTGCCCGTGTTATTCTGACCGAGACCGCTGGCGAGGATACGCCGGGCCTCCTCGGCAATCTCATGTATCCGGTTGGCTTTCTCATCATCGTACTCGGCCGCTATCAGCTGTTCACGGAAAATACGCTGACGCCTGTGGTCCTCGTTCTGACCAAGCTCACAAGTATCGCGAGCCTCCTGAGGCTATGGACGATCGTGCTTTTGGGCAACCTCGTCGGAGCGTTGGCCGTCGCCGCGCTCATCGCCTATGTCGATGTCCTCACGCCTGAGCGCATCACCATGGCGATCGAAATCGGGCGCCATGCCTACGAAACCGAATGGCTCACGATCGCCGCCCGCGCGCTGATCGCCGGTTGGATTGTCGCCGCGATGGTTTGGTTGGTTCACGCCGCGCGCGACACGGTCTCGAGGATGCTCGTCGTCTTCATTCTGATGTACTTCCTCGGCGTTTGCGGTTTCTACCACGTGATCACGTCGTCGGTGGAAGTCTTCTTCCTCTCCTTCCGGACGGAAGTCTCTTTCTTCTCGCTCTTTCCGCTCTTCGTTGCCCCGGTTCTCATCGGGAATACCGTCGGGGGCGTGATCTTCGTGGCGGTCCTCAACTATGCCCAGTTCGCCGAGCACCGGGATTCCAAGCTTTTCGAGCCCTATGGCAAACCTTTGAGCTATCGGGACTGGGTTTTCGGCAGCAAATCGACGTCAGAGGGTCATAGCGCCTGACCGAGCGATCGGACGGCTGCAAAAAGGCGGCGCTTCCTGTCACAGGAGCGCCGCCTTCTTCATTTTTCGTTCCATGACTGCTCTATTTTGCGGGCTCCGGTTTACCGTCTGAGAGGTCATCCTCTTCAGAGTGCCTTCGGCTCCAGGGCATCGACGGCGAAGAGGCCGAAACGGACGATCCGGTATCATCTTCACGCTCGCGTCCCCACAGCTTGCCACGCCGGCCTTGGGCGATGCGCTGAACCAGAGCATAGAGCGCCGGCACGATGAAGATGCCGATGAAGGTCGCCGCCAGCATGCCGCCGATTGCAGTCACACCGATCGCGTTGCGGGCCGCCGCCCCTGCTCCCGAAGCGACGGCAAGCGGGATGATGCCCACGATGAAAGCAAGTGCTGTCATGAGGACTGCGCGCAGGCGAAGCCGTGCTCCCTTGATCGCCGCCTCGGTGATCGGAAGGCCTGAATCCTGCTGAAACCGTGCGAATTCGACGATCAGAATGGCGTTCTTGGACGCCAGTCCGATCAACATCACGATCCCGATCTGGGAATAGATATTCGAGGTATAGCCGAATACGAGGAGCGAAGCCGCAGCGCCCGCCGCAGCGATGAACAGCGACAGCATGACCGCAATCGGCAGCAGCCAGCTCTCATATTGGCCGACCAGGAACAGATATGCGAAGACGAAGGCCAGAGCGAAGGCGAGATAGGTCACATTCCCGGCCTGCTGCTCCTGATAGGAGGTGCCCGCGAACTGGTAGCTGTATCCATCGGGGAGCGTCTCCGCCGCCACCTGTTGAAGCGCTTGAAGCGCGGCACCGGAGGAGAAGCCGGGCGCCGGGTTTCCCGAAACCTCGGCCGCCAGATAGAGATTGAACCTTGGGACGGCATACGGCCCGAAATCGTTGCGAACGGTGACGACCGTGCGGATCGGCACCATCTCGCCGTCGCGGTTTTTCGCGTAGATGTCGAGAATATCGTCCTCGTCGGCACGCGCATCCGCCTCGGCCTGGAGCCGTACCTGGAAGACGCGACCATTATAGTTGAACTGGTTGACGAAGACCTCGCCGATTGTGCCGCCAACCGCATCGTAGATACTCTGGACGGTGAGCCCCAGGGTCTCGGCGCGATCCCGGTCGATCTCTAGAAACAGGCTCGGCACGTTGGCAGAAAACGTGGTGCGCGCACCCGAGATTTCCGGGCGCTGATTGACCGCGCCGACAAATGCCCGGGCAACCTGCGCCATCTCCGAAGGGTCTTGCCCCTCTTGTGCCAGAAGTTCGAAGGTGAAGCCGCCCACAGAACCGATCCCGGGTATGGGCGGAGGCGGGAAAGCTGCGATCGTCGCGCCGGGTATCTGCGAGAATTTGCCGGACAGCTCCCCGAGAATGGTGAAGAGATCGCGGCGCTCGCCCCACAGTTTCAGACCAATGATGCCAACGCCGGCAGAGGGTCGCTGAGCCTGTTGCAGAAGGCTGTAGCCAGCCGCCGTGGTGAAGGTCTCGACGCCTTCGGTGTTCCGAATAATCTCGGACACCTGCTTGAGGACTTCATCCGTCCGCTGCAACGAAGCCGCATTCGGGAGCGAGACATCGAAGAGAATCGCGCCCTGATCCTCTGTCGGGATGAGAGCACTCGGCAGGCTCAGGAAGGAGAAGACGGCGAGCCCGACGGCACCGGCGAGGATCGCCAGTGCGATCAGCACCCGCTTGACGAGAAAGCCAACGACGGAGGCGTAGAACCGCGTCACCGCCTCCAGTCCTCGCGAAAACAGGCGCAAGGGAGCCCAGCTCTTGCGCGGCGGGCGCAGGAAGATCGCGCAGAGCGCAGGCGTCAGGGTCAGCGCGACAAGGGATGACAGAAGCAGCGAGATCGAGAGCGTGACGCCGAACTGCTTGTAGAGCTGCCCCGACAATCCGGGCAGAAAGGTGGTTGGCAGGAAGACGGCAAGTAGAACGAGGGTCGTCGAGATGATCGGTCCCGTTACCTCGCTCATCGCTTTATGCGCGGCCTCCTTGGGCGCGAGTTTCTCCTGTACCATCACACGCTGACAGTTCTCGACGACCAGGATGGCATCGTCGACGACGAGCCCGATCGCCAGGATCAGGGCCAAGAGCGTTATGACGTTGACGGTAAATCCGGCGGCGAGAAGAAACGCGAACGTGCCGACGAGGGAGACCGGAATGGCCAGGGCTGGCACGAGCGTTGCACGCCAGTCCTGCAGGAAGACGTACACCACCACGACCACGATCGCTGCGACGAGGAAGAGCGAAAAGACGATCTCATCGAGGGTTGCGCTCACATATTCCGTGGCGTCGTAGACGATGTCGTATTCAAGACCGTCTGGAAAGGACGACGAGAGTCGATCGAGCTCTTGCTGAACGGCGGTCACGGTCGCGAGCGCGTTCGCGCCCGGCGACTGGTTCACCTGAACAAGCTGCGACGGATACCCTTGAGCGGAGAACGAGTTCACCGAATAGTTTTGCGCACCAAGCTCTACCCGCGCCACATCGCTGACCCGCACCAGGGCGCCGTTTGGCTGCGCTCGGACCACGATGTTGGCGAAATCCTTGGCGTCTGAAAGACGACCCTGCGAGGTTACCGTGTAGACCGTCGCCTGCCCTTCGGGCGCGGGAGAACCGCCGACGATGCCCACCGAGGCAACGGTGTTCGCCGCCTGAATCGCCGCCGTGATATCGCCCGGCGCAATATCGAGGGCGGCCATCTTGTCCGGGTCCGTCCAGATCCGCATGGCATAGTCGGCAGGTCCGAGCGGCGAGGCGTTGCCCACGCCCTGGACGCGGGAAAGGGCCGGCGTGATATTCGTCGAGACGTAGGCGCCGAGTTCGATGGGGCTGAGCACATCCGTGTTCGTCGAATAGAAGCTCATGGCCAGAAGGAAGTTCGGCGAGCGCGCGCGAACCGTCACGCCCTGCCGCGAGACGGCTGTCGGAAGCTGAGAGGTCGCGAGCTGCACCCGGTTCGAAACGTTGACCTGGGCGATATCGGGATCGGTGCCGATTTCGAAGGTAATCGAGAGATTGTACTGGCCGGCATTCGTCGAAGTCGAGGACATGTAGATCATGCCTTCGACGCCGTTGATCGCCTCCTCCAGCGGCGCGGCGACCGAATCGGCCACCGACTGGGCCGAAGCACCGGGATAGCTAGCCGATACATTGACCGTCGGCGGGGCCACATTCGGGAATTGCGTGATCGGCATCACGAAGGTCGAGAGAGCGCCTGCGATCAGAAGGACGACCGAGACGACCGTCGCAAGACGGGGACGACGGATAAAGAGATCGGAGATCATTGACCGTTATCCGCCTGTGAACCCGATCCGGCGGAGGTGGATGCGCCATTGCTCTCCTGAGCCTCGCCATTTTGACCGGACGAAGCCGCCGTATCGCTTCCGCCGGTCGGATCGGTCCCGGCCGCCCCCTCATCACCCGAAGCGCTTTCTTGAAAATTCGGGTTGACCTTGGCGCCATCCTGGAGATTCTGCACACCCTGGACGACGACAAGGTCGCCGGCCTCGATGCCACTGCTGATTGCAGCCGTGCCGGTTAATTGCTTGCCTAGCTCTACGGGCTGGCGACGAACCGTGTCGTTGTCATCATTCAAGAGATAGAGGTATCGGCCTTCCCGGCTGAGCTGCAGTGCCTCCATTGGAACGACCGGCAGCATCGGCGGGTCCCGCTCGGTCGCAACCAGCGTCACATTTTCGTTCGGCAGAAGCTGACCGTCAGGATTGGGGAAGCTGACGCGTACCTCGATCGTGCCCGTCGATTGATCGACCGTATTGCCAACGAAGGCGAAATTGCCGTCGCCGGGCAATTGTTCGTCGTTCGGAAGCTTGAGGCTCAGCCGATAGTCCTCGGCCGAAGCGGCCGCGTCACCCTTCCCGCCTCCGATGCGGCGCAGCGCCGAGAGACGCTCCTCGCCGATCGGAAACGTGCCCCAGATCGGATCGAGCTGGACGATGTTTGCGAGCGTTCCGCTGGCAGCGGAGACGAAATTGCCCTTGGTGATCATCGGCGCGGAGATGACACCGTCGATCGGTGCGGTGATGGATGTATAGTCGAGGTTGAGCTGCGCTTGCCTCACATCCGCCTGAGCCTGCATGCGGGTCGCCCGCGCCGATTCGAACGTTGCGCGCGCTTGGTCGAGTTCTGCCTGGGGAATTGTTCCCGAGTCGATCAGTTCCTGTGCGCGCTTCAGACTCCGGTCAGCCTCAGCGAGCTGAGCCTCTGCACCGGCAAGCTGGGCTTTGGCCGAGTCGAGCGAGGCCTGATACTGGTCGTCCTCGATCTTGAACAAGCGATCGCCAACCGTGACCACGTCACCGCCCTCGAAGTAGACCTCTTCGATGAAGCCGTTTACACGGGCCTGCAAGGTCACGTTCTGGATCGCTTCGATCCGGCCGATGAACTGAAATTCGTTGCCGACGGATTCAAGCTCGGCTCGCGTCACGACCACGGCCGGCGGTGGCTGCGATCCCTGACTACCACCGGAACCACCGCTCTCTCCGCCGCTCGACGCCGACTGGCTGGATTGGCCGGACGATGAGCCGAGGAACGACAGCCAGTCGGGAAGTTCGATCTCGCCGATCAATGGCAGATTGATGCTGGAAGACTGATTGTCGGAACCCGATGAGCTTCCTCCCCCTCCGCCAGACTGGGCAAGGGCAACGCCGCCGGAAACGCTCGCGCTGAATGCAATCAAGGCAACGAAAACAGCACGCCGTAATGACTTGCCTTGCGTTTCGGCAACGCCTTCGGATTTCCGCATGTGATCGTCCCTCTGCCCGTCCCTATCCCTTTTAGTGTCGGGATTCGCAGGAAGAGTAAAGTTACTGTACACAGAGTCTCATGCACAAAACGACGCGCTCACGGTCAGTTGAACGATACAAATCGTTCTTATGACATACGATTGAACAGAGAAAAACTGCGCTGGTCGGTTGATACTGCCTAACGAACGCGATGGCTCAGAAAGTCAACGACATCAGGCGCCTGGCACAAACGTCTTCAGGACTGCCGGCAGACCGTCGGATGCTCGTGGCGCTCCGGTTTGTAATGAGACAGCCGATCAGGTCGCCAACCGACACTGAAATTCTTCAATATTGCCACTCAATCGAACAGTGCGTTGCTTTCATTCGTGTTCGAAGTCACTGTCCGTCTATCCAGGAAGTTTATAATCTTGGCAGGTTTCCTAATCATCCTTCTTAGGAAACCCATGCAGCAATTCGCCCTTTTCCATGCCCGCCACAATGCGTCTGAGGTCATGAAGCAAGGGCCCGTGGCGATCGGAATCGATGGCGATATTGCACGAGACAGCCTGCTGGATAATCGAGGCTTCCTTTTCCAGTTCGGCCCCACGATCCGTCAGATGAATCGTCGATGTCCGACGATCCGTTTCGGATGGCACACGGGAAACAAGCTCGATATTCTCCAGCCGGTCGACGAGCGGCGTGATCGCGTTGGGCGCGAGGTCGAGCCGCCGCGCGATGTCGACGATCCGCATGGCGCCTTCATCCCAGAGCGCCATCATCACAAGATATTGCGGATAGGTCAGCCCGACCTTTTGCAGAAGCGGGCGATAGGACCGGATGATCGCATTTGTCGCATTGTAGAGTGCGAAGCAAAGCGCATCGTCCAGCCGGACGCGCTCCGCCGCCTGCTCGCTGAACAGATCATCGTCGTCAAATTGAGGAGCAACAATATCGGTCATAACAATCCATATAAGTCATGCGCGAGGCAAATCGAAGGAGCTCTCAAGAATTCCATGCCGTGCTGGAACGGTAGACCTATATTCGCTTCACAGTAAAGAAATCAGGCGCGTTTTGCGGCCCTCGACCGAAAGTGGCCCCTTTTCCAAGAGGCATGGCAGCGTTATGGCACACTGGATCGAAAATGGCGCAATGCCGGCGAGACAGGAACATTGATCGATGAGCACCAGAACAGAAACCGACTCGATCGGCCCGATCGAAGTTGAAGCCGATCGCTACTGGGGTGCCCAGACCGAGCGCTCCCGCAACAACTTCAAGATCGGCGGCGACCGGCAGCCGCTGCCGCTCATCGTGGCCCTTGCGACCGTTAAAAAGGCGGCTGCGCGCATCAATCACGCCAAAGGCAAGCTCGACAAGGAGCTCGCCGATCTGATCGAAAAGGCCGCAGACGAAATCATCGCTGGCAAGCTGGACGATCACTTCCCTCTCGTCGTCTGGCAGACGGGCTCCGGCACGCAGACGAACATGAATGTCAACGAGGTGATTTCGAACCGCGCCATCGAAATCGCGGGCGGCACGATGGGCTCCAAGAAGCCGGTCCATCCCAACGACCACGTCAATATGAGCCAGTCCTCGAATGACGTGTTCCCAACGGCAATGCACGTCGCGACTGTCGTCGAGACCCATAAGCGCCTGATGCCGGCCCTCGATCGGCTGCACGCTGCGCTGAACAAGAAAGCCGAGGAATACAAGGACATCATCAAGATCGGCCGCACCCATACACAGGATGCGACGCCGGTGACCCTCGGCCAGGAATTCTCCGGCTATGCGATGGCACTCCAGCTTGCCAAGAAGCGTGTGACCGATTCGCTGGACGGGGTTCTGGCGCTCGCCCAGGGCGGCACCGCCGTCGGGACCGGCCTCAACGCGCCGATCGGCTTCGACATCGCGATCGCCGAGGAAGTGGCCACGCTCACCGGCCACTCCTTCCGTACGGCCGAGAACAAGTTCGAGGCGCTGGCATCCCACGGCGCCCTCGCCTTCTTCCATGGCTCGCTGAATACGCTCGCTGCCGATCTCTTCAAGATCGCCAACGATATCCGCTTCCTCGGCTCGGGTCCGCGGTCTGGTCTCGGCGAGCTGAGCCTGCCCGCCAACGAGCCCGGCTCGTCGATCATGCCGGGCAAGGTCAATCCGACCCAGGCCGAAGCCCTCACCATGGTCGCGACCGAGATCTTCGGGCACGAAACGACGGTGACCGTTGCGGCATCTCAAGGCCAATTCGAGCTTAACGTCTTCAAGCCGGTGATTGCGAATGCAGTCCTTTCCTCAATCCGGCTTCTCGCCGACGGAATGGAGAGCTTCGCGGAGCATTGCGTCGACGGGATCGAGGCAAACGAAGAGCGCATCAAGAGCCTGATGGAGCAGTCGCTGATGCTCGTCACGGCACTGGCGCCAACGATCGGCTACGACAACGCCGCGAACATCGCCAAGACCGCGCACAAGAAGGGCACGACCCTGCGCGAAGAGGCGATCGCCTCTGGTCTCGTCTCGGCGGAGGATTACGACCGCATCGTCGATCCCTCGACGATGATCTCGCCTCGCTGACAGGCTACAAAAGGCCGGCCTCGAAAGATTGGAGGCCGGCCGTTCTTTCCGGAGCGGCGTTCAGCCCGCGTCCGCGAGCTGACCCCTGGAATTGAACATTTCGTAGTCGAAGGGTTCGGCTTCCTCCAGATCGCTCGGCGAATAGGGAATCGTGAAATAGGAATTCGCCGTGTCGTAATCGGTCCCGAGGATAGCCTCTACCTGATAGGGGATGCCATAGGCACCGCCTGAGCCCCAGCTGACATCCGGCGTGACGATCAGGCCTTCGACCGAACCGTCTTCGCTAAAGGCGACATCCTTCACATAGCCGAAATAAGTACCGTCGTTGAGCCGCACATAGTCGCCGATGACATTCCGGATTCGGTAGCTTTCGCCCGTGACAAGCGGTGCTTCATTTCCGCCAAACAGTGAGAAATCACCGATATTTTCGCCGCTCACCGGAACGGTGATGCCATCAACACCCGGCGTCAGGTCGACATCCTCGAACGGGATCGCGATGACGCTTTCCCCAAGTCCGAGAAGTCCCTCGTTCTCGACAACGATATAGTCAATCTCACTGTCGGCATCGACGACGACGTTTCGCACCATTCCGACCCGCTCACCGCTTTCGCCGCGAACCGTCTGGGAAAGCAGCCGTTCAGCCGTAAAACCACCGGCATATTGCGCGATATCGAAATCGGCCAGAGCCATGGGCACCGAGGTGCTGATCGCGGAAGACGCCGTGGTCGGCGACGGCTCTTCCGCGTTGCCGGCGCTCGAACCGTTCCGATCGCCATTCATCTGCACCTCCGGTTCGCCCTGCGAGGCAGTCGACCCGTTCTGAGCATTGGCCGAAGTGACCGGCAGCATGAGGGTTCCCAGGGCCAGAATTCGGATCAACCTGTCTGTCATAGATCGCTCTCCATTGTCGCGAGTTTGCTGGAGAGGAAAGACCGCCAGGATGGGTCGTGTTCCGCGCCCTGAAGACGCGAACTGTCGCGCCTGCTATGAAAATTCGTTCGATCGCGTCGTGATAACACCCTTCACAACCGCTTCGGCGCTGCTTGTGGCTTTGAGGACAAGCGGGCTCATTCAGCCCCCGGGCGTAGTGCTCGCCTGTTTTGCGAGGAGATCGCGGATCTCTTCGAGCAAAACCTCGTTGCGAGGCGCGTCCGCAACCTTGGCCGACTTTTGCTCTTCCAGACGCTTCAGACGGTTCATGACCTTGACGACCATGAACAGGATGAAGGCGACGATCACGAAGTTAATGGCAAGCGTGATGAACCGTCCGTAGGCGAGAACCGGTCCCTGCGCCCGCGCTGCCTCAAGCGTCGAGGCCGTCACGTCCGCCGACAGACCGACGAACTTGTTGGTGAAATCAACGCCGCCTGTCAGCGTCGCGACGATCGGCATGAAAATGTCCTGGACGATCGAATTCACTAGGCCGGAAAACGCCGCGCCGATGATGATGCCGATCGCGAGATCGACCATGTTGCCCTTGAGGGCAAATTCCTTGAATTCCTTAAGCACCGTGTTCGTCTGCCTTTTCCGTCGAATTTTCGGTTGAAATTGTTTGCTTCGTCCAGCGCTCAAGGGAAGGTCACCTTAAAGATTGCCAGATTGCAAGACCGTGATCCTCGCAGGCAAGCACCGGGCGAAAAACGCCCGCGCCAGCGGAATCAAACGACGCCTTCGAGCCCCACCATCTTCACGATATCGTCGCGCGTGCAGCCTGCAGCGCGAAGCGCCCGGATGGACGTATCGCCGGCGCTCTTTGAAAGCTTGCGCCCATCCTCGCCGAAGATGAGATCATGATGGTGATAGCGCGGAGCGGGCAAGCCGAGCAGCGTCTGCAGCAGCCGGTGAACGCTGGTCGAATGAAACAGATCACGTCCTCGCACCACATCCGTGACGCGTTGAAGCCCATCGTCGACGGTCACCGCCAGATGATAGCTGGTGGGGATGTCTCGCCGTGCCAGGACGACATCGCCCCAAACCTTCGGATCGGCTGCGACGACACCGTGTTCGCCGTCGGGGCCCTCCCCCCATTCCAGCCAGTCGAGGCTCGAGACCTCAGCCAGCGCGGCATCCATATTGAGCCGCCAGGCATAGCGCTCACCGTCAGCCATCTTCTGTTCCCGTTCGGCGTCCGGCATGGTTCGGTCAAGACCCGGATAGAGCGGCGCGCCGTCCGGATCACGGGGCCAGTCCATCCCTTCCTCCTCGCTGTATCGCTCCGCATGGCGCCGTATTTCGCCGCGCGTCATGAAGGCTGGATAGATCAGATCCGCGACATGGAGTGCTTCCAGCGCCGCTGCGTATTCGTCGAAATGATCCGACTGGCGCCTGCGCGTTTCGTCCCAGTCGACGCCCAGAAAATGAAGGTCCTCGACGATCTGCTCTTCGTAGGCCAAGCTGCAACGGGCGAGATCGATGTCTTCCAGCCGCAGGAGGAACTTGCCATGATTTTCCCGGGCCATTCGGTGATTGATCAGCGCGGAATAGGCATGCCCTAGATGAAGTTCACCGTTTGGGCTCGGCGCGAAACGGAAGACGGGGGTCGAATGATCCAGCTCCCACGCTCCTGCCCCAATATCCATACCGTCGTTCGATTCCCGCACCGCCGCTTCCCGGCCACTCTTAAACAAGGATCGCAGCCGAAGGAATGGACATGACCGGCAGTTCCTTCGGCACGATTGCCACGAAGGCCGACATCGACGCGGAACTTGCAGCGTTAGCATCGCTCGATTCGCGATTGGCTCCCGTGATCGAAGCCTCGGGCGAATTGCCGCTTCGCAGACAGGCCGAGGGCCTGCGCGGTCTCTGCGCCATCGTCACCGCCCAGCAGGTTTCGAAAGCGAGCGCGGAGGCGATCTTCTCACGGTTTCAGAAAGAGGCGGACCTCGACGATCACCGGGCCATCCTCGCGCTCGACGACGCGGCCTATCGGCGGGCCGGGCTTTCCCGCCCCAAACAAGCGACGATCAGCGAACTTGCGCGCGCCGTGGAAGACGGCGATCTCGATTTCTCACGCCTTGCCGCGGCGGACGGAACAGTTGCCATCGCCGAACTCGTCAAGCTCAAGGGAATCGGCGTGTGGACGGCGGAATGCTATCTCCTCTTCTCGACCGGTCACCGGGATATCTTTCCAGCCGGCGATCTCGCGCTCCAGGTCGCGGTCGCAATGGCATTTGGCCTGAAAGAGCGGCCCAAGCCGAAGCAGCTTGCGGAGATCGCGAAGGCCTGGGCACCCCATCGCTCGACGGCAGCACGCCTCTTCTGGGCCTATTATGCGGCCTGCACGAAACGCGACGCTGCGCCCGCAGACTGACGGCTCGGGCCTCGTGACAGGGCGCGTTCCACAGACTTTGAACAGCGATCCCCAGACTTATCCACAGCTTCTCAAAGCGCCTTCCAATCCACCGGACCGGAGCGCACGGACACAGTCATTTGGCCAAACCGCCGCACCGCCCGTGCATGAGGCTTCACAAAGCTGTCGTGTTGGCGCACGATAACTGACAGCGGTCCGAGAATGGGCTTCGATGAGAAGAGGAGTTTGTCGGTGACGATCGGCGTCCCTAACGATTTATCTCCGGCGCTCGTCCTTAACGCAGACTACCGACCACTGAGCTACTACCCGCTGTCGCTCTGGTCTTGGCAGGACGCGATCAAGGCGGTGTTTCTGGATCGGGTGACCATCGTAGCGGAGTACGACCGGGCGGTTCACAGCCCGACGGCTTCGATGCGACTGCCGTCCGTGGTTTGCCTCAAGAGTTATGTCAAGCCTTCACGCAATCCGGCGTTTACGCGGTTCAACGTCTTCTTGCGTGATCGCTTTCAGTGCCAGTATTGCGGCTCGCACAATGACCTGACCTTCGACCATGTCATTCCGCGCTCCAAGGGTGGTCTCACCACCTGGGAAAACGTGGTGGCTGCGTGTTCACCCTGCAATCTGAAGAAGGGTGGGCTGATGCCGAAAGCTGCGGGCATGATCCCGTCGCAAAAGCCGTATCAGCCGACGGTTCACGACCTTCACAACAATGGTCGTCTGTTTCCGCCGAACTACCTGCACGAAAGCTGGCTCGATTATCTCTACTGGGACTCAGAACTCGATCCGGAATGAGCAGGTAGAGCAGCTTCGCGCCTCAGATCGGACATCGGATCGCTGTCATCGCATGCGATTGGCCAGCAGTCCGTTGTGAACGAACCACGTTGACCCTTCAGCGCAGGCTGAGCTTCAGATAACCGGCACACCGGTGACCTGCGCTTCCTCCTCAGGCTCCACGTGGATCTGAATCCGCGCCGTCGGGAATGCTGCGACCAACGCATCCTCGATGCGGTCGCAGATGACGTGTGAATCGCCGACCGTCATGTCGCTCGGAACGACGAGATGAAACTCGATGAAGATCATGCGCCCGGATACGCGCGTGCGCAGGTCATGCACTTCGATCGCGCCATCGGCATTCGACGAGATGACCCCGCGAACCCGTGTCTCTTCTTCCGGCACCATCGCCTGATCCATCAGTCCGGACAGCGAATTGGAAATGACCGCGTAGCCTTCACGAAGGATGTTCAGCGCAACGAAGGCGGCCAACAGAGGATCGAGAACCGGAACATGAGTCCAGGCTGCGATCCCCAGTCCCACGATGACGCCGAGCGAGGTGACGACGTCGGCCATCAGGTGTTTGCCATCCGCCGCGAAGGCAGGCGAGCGGCGCCGACGGCCAAGACGGATCAGATAAGTTGCCCAGACGAAATTGATTACGGTCGCACCGCCGTTGATCAAAAGGCCGATCATCGGCATGTCGGCCGGTTTGGGATCCTGGAACGATTTCCAGGCTTCGACAAGAATCAGGATAGAAGCCAGGGCGATCAGGACACCCTCGACGACAGCGGAGAAATACTCTGCCTTGCTGTGTCCGAAGGGATGGTCTTCGTCGGCCGGCTTGTAGGACAAGGAAATCGCCCAGAGCGCGATCAGGCCCGCGACGACGTTTACGATCGACTCCATCGCGTCTGAGAAGAGCGCAACCGATCCCGTGACGTAGAACGCGGCATATTTGATGACGAGCACGACGCACGCGATGGCAACGGAAGCCATTGCGATCCGCTTAGCCAGCGAAGCGCCTTCCTCGATCGTATTTACCTCGGACATAGTTTAAGCGGCCCGCTCCTTCGCGACCCGCGCCAGGTGCGCGACGACATTCTCGATCATGCGCTGACCGACTTCGCCACCAAGGCTCATGATGCTCTCGGGATGAAACTGGACCGCAGCAATCGGCTCCGAGCGATGCTCGAAGGCCATCACGATCCCATCCTCGCTTTCGGCGGTGACCTCGAAGTCGCGGGGCAAGCGAACCGGATCGGCGAATATCGAATGATAGCGTCCGATCGTTACCTCGTTCGGCAGACCAGAAAAGATGATGCCCGGCTTGGAGACCCGGATGCGGGAAGGCTTGCCGTGATAGGGAATGTGCAGCGTGCGGAGTTCCCCGCCATAGGCTTCCGCCAGTGCCTGAAGCCCCAGGCACACCCCAAACACGGCGGCGCCATGGTCGCGAGCCCGCCGGATCGTCGCCGCGCAGTCGAAATCGGATGGCGTTCCGGGTCCCGGTGAAAGAACGACGAGATCGGGATCTATACGATCGAAGATTTCCTGCGGTACGGGCGTTCGGACCGTGGAAACCTCGGCACCGGTCTGGCGGAAATAGTTCGCAAGCGTATGGACGAATGAGTCTTCGTGATCGACGAGGAGGATCCTTCGCCCCACCCCGACCTTCGCAGCCGTGAGTTTGGCCGCTCCGTCATTTGCCTTGCCGGCTTCTCTTATGGCGCCAAGCAGCGCCGAAGCCTTCAGCTCCGTCTCCGCTTCTTCCGCTTCCGGATCGGAATCGAAAAGCAGGGTCGCACCGGCGCGTACTTCAGCAATGCCATCTTTCAGGCGAATGGTGCGCAGCGTCAGCCCGGTATTCAGATCCCCATTGAAATGCACCATGCCAACCGCGCCGCCATACCAGGCGCGCGAGCTTTTTTCGTTTTTCTCGATGAAGCGCATCGCCCAGAGCTTCGGCGCTCCAGTCACCGTCACGGCCCAGGCATGGGAAAGAAACGCGTCGAACGCGTCCATATCGTCCCGCAGAACGCCGGTGATATGATCGACCGTGTGGATCAGCCGGGAATACATTTCGATCTGACGACGGCCGATGACCTTCACGGACCCCGGTTCGCAGACGCGGCTCTTGTCGTTGCGGTCGACGTCGGAACACATGGTGAGTTCCGACTCGTCCTTCTTCGAGTTGAGCAGCTTCAGGACCTGTTCCGCATCGCCGATCGCATCCTGCCCTCGTGGCACGGTGCCTGAGATCGGACAGGTCTCGACGCGTTTGCCTGAGACCCGCACGAACATTTCAGGAGACGCGCCCACGAGAAACTCGTTCGAGCCGAGATTGACGAAGAAGGAATAAGGAGACGGATTCACAGCTTTCAGGCGCCGCGAAATCTCGGACGGCTTGTGCTCGGCCCGCTCATAGAACACCTGTCCCGGCACCACTTCGAAGAGATCGCCGCGCCGGAAGCGCTCCTTGGCCGAACGCACGAGATCCGCATATTCGCCCGGTTCGTGATCGCCGCGGCCCGGGCTCCGTTTTGCCGGCTGGAACCCGTCATCGGTTCCGCCACCTTTCGCAAAAACGGTGGAGAGCGAGCCCTTCGCGAAGTCATAGGTCGAGAGCACGGCCGATGCCGAATAGTGATCGACCTCCAAAACCTCGTCGGGGAGATAAAGAACGAGGTCGCGCTGGTCGGCAGGTCGTTCGAGGCTTTGTTCGATTGGGTCGAACTGAAATGCGAGATCGTAGCCGAACGCACCATAGAGGCCGCAGCGCGCATCCTGATCGGTTTTGAAGAGCGCGACGATCGCCCGCAGCACCGAGAACACCGTCGGCATGCGTGAGCGCTCTTCCTCGGTTACAGCGGCCGATGGCTCCTTCACCCTGAGCGTGATCGAGCGGCCATCGTCCGACAGCTCGAGCCTCGCAATGTCATCGTGCCCTTCGAGCGCGTCCCCGATCATCGACAGCAGGACTTCGCCCTTGCCGTTCAGCGCCTCGATGATCATGCGGCGACCGGTGGAAGTCAGCACCAGCGGCGGGTCCACGAAGGCGATGTCCTGCTTGGTGTAGCGACCGGGATACTCGTAATTGGAGAAGAGAACCGCGCCGCGACGGGTATCGAGCTTGTCGAAATAGGGCTCGATCGCATCGGCATAGTGCACGTCTCGCGAGCGCCGCGTGATCTCAACGCCACCCTCGGTCGTGAAGGTCTCGCCGTCGGCCGTCACCTTGGTCGCCATTTCATTTGTCCTTCGTATCGCACCAGCGGCCGGCGCCAACGCCATAAGAAAAAGGCCGCCGGCGTTTCCGCAGCAGCCTTCGACAAAGATCCCGCACGAGGTCGATCGGCCGCCTTAGAGCGGGCGCCACCAGAGCTTCGTGATGATCGTGTTCATTTCCATGGACCATGGATAGCCGAGCTGACCCGGATCGGCAAGATCATGTTTGAAATCAGAGGTCAGAAGACGGCTTTCAGTCTCTACGCGTCAGCGATGACTTGCAGCGCGACGCAACACCGGCCACTCTGCAGGTCCTCGAGCCAGCGTGAAACGTCGATTGGAAGGCCGATGCTGAAAACCCTATCCGGTGTCTGGGCTCTGCTGATCGGAATCGTCCTCATCATGCTGGGCAACGGCATGCATTTCACGTTGATCGGTCTGCGCGGCGGCATCGAAGGCTTTTCGTCGGCCGAACTCGCGATCATTACCTCGGGCTATTACGTCGGCTTTCTATCGGGCGCGCGATACACGCCTGTCCTCATCCGCCGGGTCGGCCATGTACGCGTGTTCGCGGCGCTTGGCAGCTTCATGTCGGCGGGCCTCATCGCATTTCCGCTCTTTACCGATCCATGGGCCTGGACGCTGTTGCGCGTACTCCTCGGCTTTTGCATGTCCGGCATCTACGTCGCGGCCGAAAGCTGGCTGAACGAGGCCTCCACGAACGAAAATCGCGGCAAAGTGCTGTCAGCCTATATGATCGCGCAAACGCTGGGCATCATCGGTGCGCAATATCTGCTGACCTTGGGCAATGCGGCCACCTCCGTTCTGTTCATCGGCGCATCGATCCTGGTCTCGATCTCATTTGCGCCGATCCTGCTGACTGTCGCGCCCGCACCGAAAACCGAGATCACGCGGGCGATGTCACTTGCCAAGCTCTTTTCCAGCTCTCCGCTGGGCACGATCGGCATCTTTTTGCTGGGGGCCGTCTACGCGACGCAGTCCGGCATGGGCGCGGTCTTCGGCACGCAGATCGGGATGACGACCTCTCAGATCGCGCTCTTCGTCGCAATGCTGTTCGGCGGCGCGCTTTTCTTGCAGTATCCCATCGGCTGGCTTTCGGACCGGGTCGACCGTCGCGGCCTGATCTTCGGTGCCTCCGCGATCGGCGCAGGGTTTTGCGCCATCGGCTGGCTGAGCGGTGACAGTCTGTGGCCGCTGATGGCTTCCGCCTTCATCGCCGGCGGCATGACGACCCCGCTCTATGCGCTTTTTCTCGCCTATACGAACGACTTCCTCGATGCCGAGGACATGCCGTCCGCATCAGGTGGACTGGTTTTCACCTTCGGCCTGGGGGCGATTTTCGGGCCGCTCGCCACGGGTTGGGCCATGGAAGGCATCAGTCCCTATGCCTTCTGGCTGGTTTTGAGCGGAACCTTTGGCGCGATCGCCCTCTATGCTCTCTATCGCATGACCCAACGCGCAACCGTCCCGATCAGCCAGACCGAAAGCTATCTCGGCGTGATTCCGACAGCTTCACCGGTCGCGGTCGAAGCCGCCAGTGTCTGGGCGGCAGAACAGGCCGAAGCGGAGCGGGAAGCCGAGGCAGAAGCCGAAGCCGAAGCCGAAGCTGAGGCCGAGAAGGCTGAAGCGGAGAAAGAGGTGGACACCACAGACGAAGAGGTGCCGGAGGGCGAGCAAGCGGTCGACCCCAAGGACGGAACAGTGAAAGACGAAAAATAGACGGCAGCGTTGGCCGCGACCCGAAGAGTGTCCGTCAGTCGGCGGTCGGCAACCGGCGCATGGTGAATTCGACGGCACCATCATCGACCAGTCGCCAGCTCTCGACCTGGGTCCAGTAGGCAGCCTTCGGGAAGCGCTCGAACCATTCCCGCGCCTTGGACCGTGCTTCCTCGCGCGGCAGCGTGAAAGTCTCCCTCACGAAATGCGCCGAAGGGTCTGAGCCGGCCTGGCGATTCCGCTGCAACTGCCGCCGCAGTCCGCTCAATGGTGGATCGAATTGGCCGGCAGTCATGGCGCTCTTAGTCCCAGGCTGATCGACGGTGAACGTTGGTATTGATTGTTGCATGGTATCTAGCGTGCGCCAATCAGGATTGCGAATCGATGAATCCGTCTTCGCAATCGTCCGGCCGATCGCATCCAGATGGCCGGCAGCGGTGAATTCCGGTCAAGTTTTCATTGCCAGATCGACATGCTACCGCCATACCCTAAAGCATGGGGCGCTTGCGCGACCTCCATTGATTTGCGGACCGGAGAGCATATGGAACGGGAGAGCCTGCCCGAGGGGCTGCCGGAGAATATCGAGACGAAAAAGGCCACCGCCCGCGCCTGGTTCGAAGCACTCAGAGATCGCATCTGCGCCGTGTTCGAGGACCTGGAAAAGGCGCACGGCGCCGAGACCGGCCTGGAACCGGGGCAGTTCGAACGCACCGAATGGAGCCGCGAGAACGACGGCGGTGGCGGGGTCATGTCGATGATGCATGGCCGGGTCTTCGAGAAGGTCGGGGTTCACACCTCGACCGTCCATGGTGAGTTTTCGGAAGAGTTTCGCAAGAACATTCCGGGCGCCGATCAGGACCCGCGATTCTGGGCGTCCGGCATCTCGCTGATCGCCCACCTCCGAAATCCCAACGTGCCCGCCGTTCACATGAACACCCGCATGGTCGTGACGACACGCCAGTGGTTCGGTGGCGGTGCCGATCTCACACCGACACTCGATCGTCGTCGCACCGAGGACGATGCCGACACGCGCGCATTCCATAAGGCACTGCAGTTTGTGTGCGACCGCCATTCGAAGGTCGCCGACTACAAGCGCTACAAGGAATGGTGCGACGAATATTTCTATCTACCTCACCGCCAGGAGACACGCGGCGTCGGGGGCATTTTCTACGATTACCTGCACTCCCCGGACGAGGCCGGCGGATGGGATGCGGATTTCGCCTTCACGCGCGATGTCGGCAAGGCATTCATCGTCGTCTACCCCCATATCGTGAAGCAGAACGTCGAGCAGCCTTTCACCGAGGCTGATCGTGAGGAGCAGCTGATCAAGCGCGGGCGATATGTCGAATACAACCTGCTTTATGATCGCGGTACACTGTTCGGGCTGAAAACCGGAGGCAATGTTCAGTCGATCCTTTCCTCCATGCCGCCCGTGGTAAAATGGCCTTAAACCAAATACTTAGCCGGATATCATAATCGAACCTTTCTATTCCTCGCGCGTTTGATATCTGCAAGCCATCAATGCGGGAGGAATTATAATGTACGAACTTGATTGCACCGGCGTCATTCCGGGCTGCGCGCGAGTTATCCGTGCGGACACCGAGTCCGAGGTCTTCAGCCGTGCCGTCATGCAGGCGCGTCGAATGGGTTACGACCGAATTCCGGCAACGATGCTGGACGGCTTTCGCCAGAACATGATCGAAGTGTCGGAACTTCGCGTCAGAGCCGCAGGCTGACCGACGCCGCCTGTAGGTCTCTCGATGAATCGAGGCGATGCAACAGAGACAACCGCTGAGGGTCTAGCGCTGGAATACGATTCAGCCTCAT
The DNA here is from genome assembly GCF_039652615.1 of Fulvimarina fulva. Lineage (NCBI taxonomy): Bacteria > Pseudomonadati > Pseudomonadota > Alphaproteobacteria > Hyphomicrobiales > Aurantimonadaceae > Fulvimarina > Fulvimarina fulva. Next base: position 412,626 of record NZ_JBDJAC010000001.1, on the reverse strand, counting down.
GACACTTCGCGCTTCGGTTACCTGAAGCGAAGCGGCTCGTCCTTCCGCGACGGGCCGCTTTTTCATGTGGGATCATGCAAGCCGGCGCAGTTCGAGACCGACCGTCGTGTTTGCCCGACCGTCGTGTTTGATCGTGCGGACACCTCGGTCAGGAACCGTTCGGAACGCTTTTTTTGCCCGGCTCCGGTCGCGTCCACAAAAATGCGAGAACCAGAACAAAGATGCCGGTCTGGATTGCGAGGATCATCATCGAAAGCCCGGCCAATCCACCGATGACGACGGTCAGAACCATGACCAGCGATGCAAGCCATTTCGCCTTGCGGGCAATCGCGCGTTCGGTTCGCCAATTATGGATTGCAGGTCCGAATCGCGGATGATCGAGTAGCCAGGCTTCGAGCTTCGGAGAGCTTTTCGAAAAGGCAAAGGCACCGAGAATGAGGAATGGCGTCGTGGGCAATAGCGGCAGAACGGCACCGATCGCCCCCAGGACGAGGGACGATGCGCCAACGACCAACCAGAAAACACGAGCAATCTTCATTGCACACCGTAGCACCGATCATCACCAAGAGCGAAGGTGCAACGCCGACGGATGGGCATGGTTGCCAGCTCTATGATGCGTTCGACAGACCGTGCGATGCAAATTCGGCGGGTGTGGAATGCGCCGGACTTACCGGGATTTCATGGAAGCGTGCTTGACGGCGACACCAGCACGAACGATTTTCCGAAGCCATGACAGCGATTCGATCCATCTGCGTTTATTGCGGCTCTTCAGTCGGCAACGATCCAAGCTTCGTGAGCGCCGCTCACGCCCTTGGCATGGCCATCGCCAAAGCCGGAATTCGCCTCGTGTATGGCGGCGGCACGCGCGGCATCATGGGCGCTGTTTCGGACGGCGTGATCGAAGGCGGCGGACAGGTCACCGGCATCATTCCACGCTTTCTCATCGACATGGAAGCGACCGAGCGGGAACTGAAGCGGCTGGACGAACTCGTGGTCACCGAGGACATGCACGAGCGTAAGCATCTGATGTTCGAGCGGTCGGATGCCTTCGTGGCCCTGCCGGGTGGCATCGGAACGCTGGAAGAACTGGTCGAAATCCTTACATGGAGCCAGCTCGGACGGCACGAAAAGCCGATCGTGATCGCCAATCTCAACGGCTTCTGGGATCCCTTGCAGAATCTGCTCGACCACATGGACAGCGAAGGCTTCATCCATCGTTCCCAGCACGTGCGGCCGATCGTGACTTCCGATATCGACTCGGTCATTCCAGAGATCGAGAGCGCACTTGATCGCGCACCAAGCGACGGGCGAAGCCAGATCATAGAGAAGCTGTAAGCGCGCGACCAAGCCTTCGATACATCGAACGCGCCGTTCGAGACGATTCGTCGTCGCGATCTGCCTGTGCGCGGCGAATTGCGCGCCTAAATGCCGGCAAAAGAAATCATTTGAATCAGGACCAGCCCCAAACCATGGCCGAAAAGCAAGCGAGCCCGAAGATCGAAGTCCGCGTCGCTGCGAAAGAAGACGTCGATGCGATCATCAACCTCTCGTCGAAGGTCTTTCGCAACGAGGCGCCCTACACGCGCGGAATGATTCTTGGCCAGATGTCGGCTTTCGCCGAAGGTCAGTTCGTCGTCGTCTACGAGGGCGAGGTGGTTGGCTATGCCGCGACCATGATGCTGCCTGAGAAGAAAGCGCTCGGTCAGCACACCTGGGCGGAAGTGACGGGCGGGGGCTACGCCGCCATGCACGATCGCAAGGGCGAGTGGCTCTACGGGATGGAGGTCTGCGTCGACCCTGACCGGCGGCGCCTGCGGATCGGCAAGCGGCTCTACGATGCGCGCCGGCGCCTCGCAACGGATCTGCACCTCAAGGGCATCGCCTTTGGCGGTCGCATTCCCGGTTACAAGCGGAACCAGAAGAAGTACGGCACCGCCGAGAGCTATCTCGAGGCGGTTCAGGCCAATGAGGTGAAGGACCCGGTCGCGACCTTCCATATCAATGCAGGGTTCGAACCGATCCGAATTCTGAAAAACTACTATCCTTCAGACCAGGACTCGGCTGGCCACGGCGTGCTCATGGTCTGGCGCAATCCGTATTATGATCCGCAGCGCGAGGAACAGCCGGTCAACCGCGGCAATCCGGACGTCGTGCGCGTCGCGACGGTCCAGATGAAGGCGCGCACGATCAGCAAGCCGCAGGATTTTTACGACGCGGTCGAGTACTTCGTCGAAGTCGCATCCGAATATGGCGGCGATTTCGTCGTCTTCCCCGAGCTCTTCACGCTGATGCTGATCTCCTGCGAGCCTGAAGAGCTCAAACCGGAGGCGGCGATCCAGCGCCTCACCGAGCATACGCCGGAATTCGTCGAAAAGCTCACCGAGATGGCAATCCGCCGCAACATCAACATCATCGGCGGCAGCCATGCCACAAAAACCGATGACGGCGACATCCAGAATGTCGGCTATGCGTTCCTGCGCGACGGATCGGTCCACGCCCGCGAGAAGATCCACCCGACTCCAAACGAACAGACCTACTGGCAGATCCAGGGCGGCGATCCGATCGACGTGATCGAGACCGACTGCGGCCCGATCGGCATCATGATCTGCTACGATTCGGAATTTCCGGAAATCGGCCGCCGCCTTGCCGATCAGGGGGCCCGCATCCTCTTCGTGCCCTTCAATACCGATACGCGCCACGGCTATCTGCGCGTCCGCTACTGCTGTCAGGCGCGGGCGATCGAAAACCAGTGCTACGTGGTGACCAGCGGCATGACGGGCAATCTCGGCAATGTCGACAATCTCGACATCGAATATGCCCAGTCGGGCATCTTCACGCCGTGCGACTTCCCGTTCGCGCGCGATGGCATCGCGGCCGAAGCATCGGAGAACGTCGAGATGGTGACGGTCGCCGACCTCAATCTCGCAACGCTCTCATGGGCGCGTTACGAGGGTTCGGTGAAAAACCTGCGTGATCGTCGTCTCGATCTCTACCGCACGACGTGGTCTGACGGCGGCTGAGCAGCGTCAGCTTATCTCGCGCGCGTCCGCGATGGGCGCGCCGCCTTGCGTGCTCGCACCGCGGCGACGTCGGCGGTCCTCCCTCGCCTGGCGAAACAGCGTGATCGTGTAGAGTACCAGCGCCGCCCAGATGAAGGCGAACGCCACCAGCTGCCAGATGCTGAACGGCTCGCCGAAGACGAAGACCGCGGTGATGAAGAGCAGGGTCGGCACCGTGTATTGCAGGATGCCGACCGTGGCGAAGTGCAGAAGGCGCGCGCCGGCCGCAAAGAGGATGAGCGGTACTGCGGTAATCACGCCGGCAAGAACAAGCAGGATCGTTTCGGTCGGGTCGCCGCCGAAATGAATGTCCGGCACGAAAAACAGCACGCCGATTGCCAACGGCGTGAGAATTGCGACCTCAAGAAAGAAGCCCTCCGTGGCATCCACCTTCACCGTCTTGCGCAGAAGGCCGTATGTGCCGAACGAGCAGGCCAACACCAGCGCGATCCAGGGCAGCCCGCCAGCCTTGAACGTCATGATCGCGACGCCGATGACCGCAAGGCCGATCGCCACACCCTGTAACCGGCTCGGCCGCTCCCTCAAAAAGATCGCGCCGAGCGCGACGTTGAACAGCGGATTGATATAGTATCCGAGGGCCGCATCGATCGCCTGGTTCGAGACGATGGCGTAGACGTAGACCCCCCAGTTCACCGAGATCAAAGCTGCCGTCATGGCCGCAAGACAAAGCGTCTTCAGGTCGCCGAGATAGCCGATCGTCGGCTTCAGGCGCCCCTGATACATCAGGAGAAGGACTGCGAACGGAATGGCCCAGATGACGCGATGGGCCACGATCTCGAAGGGCGACACATGGCTCAGCGTCTTCATGTAGATCGGAAGCACGAGACCCCAGATGGCATAGGCGCCGAGCGCGAGAAGAAACCCGCGGCGCGAATCGGTCTCGGTGTCTTGCATGGGATGGGCCTTGCCGAAAATCGTCAGTTCGGCCCAGCTTTAACAGTCGCAAGGATCGAACGCGCCAATGTTTTAGTGATCGGTGCGATCACTAAAACTGATGGGTCCCGTCTTCAGACCGGTGGTTTTTCTCCGTCAACCTCCGGCCGGTCCGGATGCTGGAACGATACGACGTCAGCAAGATAGGGCTGGTCTCCCACGTCTTCATCCGTTCGGCTTTCCGGCAGCGCACCGAGGCCCGCGACAAAGGCATGACGTGCCTCAACCCCATATTGATTGCAGGGCGGAAGCGAGCCCGGATCGTCGAAAACCCCTATCGTCAGGAACAAACCGTCCGGTGCCCGGTAGCCCAGCGGCGTTCCGCATTCGGGGCAGAAACCGCGCCGTGCCATGTTGGACGAGGCAAACCATTTGGGCTCGGCCTTTTTCCAGACCAAGGAGGCGCTCTTCACGCGCACCAGCGCCGCGAAGAGGTTTCCGACGGCTTTCTGGCACATGCGGCAATGGCAGATATGGGCACTCGACGGCTCAGGCTCGCACGCAAAACGGATCGCGCCGCATTGGCATCCGCCGTTCATCCGCATGGCCTTCTCCACCTCGATATTCCGCTGCAATATCGAATTCTATCGGATCAGGGTGTCCTCGCAAACCGATCCGTGGCGGCCAGCAGTTCCTGCAGGATTCCGGGCTCGGCGAAGGCATGCCCCGCGCCTTCAACCATTCGATAATCGGCTCGCGTCCAGACCTCTGCAAGCTGCCATGACGTGATCGCAGGGGTGACGATGTCGTAGCGGCCCTGGACGATGACGCCCGGTATATTGGAGAGACGGTGCGCATCGCGGATCAGCTGCCCCTCCTCCAGCCAGAGGCCATGGTAGAAATAGTGATTCTCGATGCGCGCGAAGGCGATCGTCGTATCGGAAACGGTGGGCATGCTGCGCGGCACGGCAGCCGAGCGCATCATGACTGTCGCCGATTCCCACTGGGTCCAGCTTGCGGCCGCCGCCGCACGGATCGAGCGGTCTGGATCGGTGAGACGCCGCCGATAGGCACCGATGATATCGTCCTGCTCGGATTGCGGGACCTGGGCGACGAAGTTCTCCCACTGATCCGGGAACAGGCGGTTCGCGCCCGTTTCATAAAACCATGAAAGCTCGGAGGTCCGACCGGAGAAAACGCCCCGCAGGATCATCGCCGAAACCGCATCCGGGTATGTTTCGGCATAGGCAAGTGCCAGCGTCGCGCCCCAGGAACCGCCGAACAGGACCCAGCGATCGACGCGAAGTTCCTTTCGCAGGCGTTCGAGATCCTCCACGAGATGCCAAGTGGTGTTGGCCTCGAGCTCCCCCAAGGGCGAGGAGCGACCGCAGCCGCGTTGGTCCAGAAGAATAATGCGATAGCGCGCAGGATCGAAGAGCCTGCGATGCTGCGCCGAAGAGCCGCTCCCCGGGCCACCGTGGAGGAAGACCACGGGCTTGCCGTCTGGATTGCCACAGAGCTCGTAGTAGATTTCATGGCCGTCGCCCACCGCCAATCGACCCGTCTTGTACGGATCGATCGCCGGATAAGCTCTGCGCTGCGTCTGTGTATCCATGAAACGTCAGCTCGTGTCGGTGTTGATGGGCCGGGGCTTCTTGCAGCTCCCACGCCTTCCTAACCAGAGGTCGGCGATGCGGATGAAACTTCAAGCGTTCCCAAAGGACATCAAACGCATTTTATCCTTGGTCGACACTGGGATTTCGCGACGCCAGCGGACGATGTCCGCTGCGGCATGGACGAACACGTCCAGACCATGACGAAGGGCTCTGACATATCAGCGCTTGAGTTCCCAGCTGGTCACCCTCTCGCCGGTTTCCGGGTCCTTGCCGTCCTTCAGCTGAATACCTTCGCTCAAGAGCGCGTCGCGAATGCGATCCGCCTCCGCCCAGTTCTTCTGACGGATGAAGGCAAGGCGTTCATCGATCAGACGGTTCTGATGATCCGACAGCGATCGGGCCGGTTCCGTCAGATCGATGCCGATCAGACGCAGAAATCTCGCGGCGGATTGGCGCTCGTTGTCATTGTTGCGAAGATGGTCGTTCAACGCAGCCAGCGCCGCCGAGAAATTGAGGTCATCGCACAGCGCTGCTTCGACCGCCGGAGGCAACGAGCCTTCATCCTCGATGGCATCTGCTTCGCCCACGATACGACGGAGCGTCGCAAGCCGTGCCTCGGCCTCTTCCAGCCGTTTCACCGAAAAATCGATCGGCTCGCGATAATGGGTCATCAGCATTGCGAGGCGCAGCACTTCACCGGGCCATTTGCGCCCCCCGAACGTCTCTGTTTCCAAAAGGTCGTGGATCGTGACGAAGTTGCCCTCCGACTTGGACATCTTCCGGCCTTCGACCTGCACATAGCCGTTGTGCATCCAGACCTCGGCCATGGCGTCGGTTCCATGGGCGCAGCGCGACTGGGCGATCTCGTTCTCATGGTGGGGAAAGATGAGATCGAGGCCGCCACCATGGATATCGAAAGTCCGTCCAAGATGGGCCTCGCTCATTACCGAGCACTCGATATGCCAGCCGGGACGCCCCCGACCCCATCGGGAGTCCCAGCCCGGCTCGTTCTCGTCCGACAGTTTCCAAAGCACGAAATCGGCCGGATTGCGCTTGTGACTGTCCACGGCCACGCGCGCGCCGGCCTGCTGCTCATCGAGCTTGCGCTTTGAAAGGCCGCCATAATCGGGCATCGAGGTGACATCGAAAAGCACTTCGCCGCCCGCCTCGTAGGCGTGGCCCTTCTTGATCAGTGTCTCGATCATGGAGACCATGTCATGGCCGTCCGCATGGCCGGAGACGTAGTCGGTGGCGCGCGGCTCGACAGTCGGCGGCAGGCATCCGAGCGCTGCGATGTCGGCGTGGAACTGATCCGTCGTCCGGGTCGTCACCTGCCGGATCGCGTCGTTGAGCGGCAGGTCGGGAAAATCCCGAGCCGCCCGCGCATTGATCTTGTCGTCGACGTCGGTGATGTTCCGCGCATAGACAACGTGATCCTCGCCGTAGAGTCGCCGCAGCAGCCGAAACAGCACGTCGAAGACGATGATCGGTCGCGCATTGCCGATATGAGCATAGTCATAGACGGTCGGTCCGCAGACATACATGCGCACACGCTTGTCCGCCTCCGAGATCTGATCGTCGCGCCAATCGCGTGGAGAAAAGTCCTCTTTCTGCCGCGTCATCGTGTTGGTCAGTCGCAGACCGCGAAAGCCTTCGCTCATTGGTCTCATTCCCGTGGAAAATGCTTGCCGGATCGGATCGGACTTTGGGTAGGCGCAAACGGTGACGATTTCAAACGCCGATCGCGGGAAAGCTTTCGTCGATGCGCATGGGACTACGGCCCTGCGGGCGGACCTCCATAGCTCATCGACATCAATCGAGCCGGTGGCTGAGTTGCCGGAGCGCCACGCCATCGACCCGTCACCGATCTGTGAACGCTTATTCCTATCGGCCAGGAAGGTTTTGCCCTCAAAGCGTCTCATTTTAAGGGCGGCTGGACGGGGCACGAAACAAGCAGGCATCGAGGCCATGAAGACTATCGAGATCCAGTTCCGTTCGCGGCGCGAACGCGAGAACGAGGTTCACCTGGAAAACAACTACCGCCAGCTCGGCAATCCCGGGCTTCTCGCGGCAGCTCAGTACTGCGGCAAGGGCCGCCAGCCGGCGGTCCAGACCATGGCTCGACCGCTCCATCTGGTAGCGGGCGAGTGACAGCTCCCGGGCGGGGCTGACGGCAAGCGGCGTAAAGCCCCGCTCATTCTCTTCTGCGCACCGGACCGTCTGGCGCGTTGGTGTTGTGCCCTTTTCGGCCTAGATCAATTTCAGCTGCGCATCGCTCCCATCGCTCTCGGCGCCCCCTTTCCCTTTCTTTCCGTCCTCCCGGTCATCGATCGGCTTTTCGATCGGCTCCTGGATCGACGGATTTGAGTTGGCGACCTTGTTGACCGCCGTTCCGATCGGCACGATTTCGAAGTCCGGCACGGCAGAACGGGCAAGAAGATCCGCCACGTCGGAGGCGTCGTAATCCCGGCAATTCAGCCATCTCTCGAACTCGCCCTCTTCCAGTGCGACAGGCATGCGGTCGTGGATTTCGCTCGGTGGGCCGGCGGCAGCCGTCGTGACAATGGCTGCGGTATCGATCTCGCCGCCGTCGGAGTCGATCGCCGTTTCCATCAGGCCCGCGAAGGCAAATGGCCGACCGCCTTTTGGCCGAAACAGATAAGGCGCGGATGGGCCGCTTCCCGAACGTCGCCACTCGTAAAACTCAGTCGCCGGAATCAGGCAGCGTCGATATTTCAGCGCCGCGCGAAACGAGTTCTTCGTCGCCACCGTCTCGCCCCGCGCATTGATCAGCAACGGAAATTTCGAGGCATCCTTCACCCAGGACGGTATCAGCCCCCATCTCGCAAGTTGCGCCGACCGGTTCGCCCGGTTCGCATCGGGATGCTCAGCGCGCCCACCGATCGCGATCAGGATGGGCTGGGTGGGCGCGATATTGTAGCGTGGCGGGAAATCATCGATCTCTTCGATCGACAGAAAATCCGCGACAATCTCGGGGGAAGTATGAAGGGCAAAACGTCCGCACATATGAAGAGGGAACAGCGCGCGCTTCGCGCCGTCAAGCGACCCCTCGCGGAATACAGCTTTTCCCGACAAGGATGCCACCAATGACCAGACAGCCTCAAATTGCCGTTTCGGCCGCCCTCTTCAAAGGCGAAAACCTCCTTCTGATCGAGCGGCAAAAAGGCCAGACGCTGGAAGGCTTGCTGTCTTTTCCGGGGGGCCGCGTGGGCTTCGGCGAAACGCTGAAACAGGCGGTGGCCCGCGAGATTTCGGAGGAAATAAACCTCGAGATCGACGAATCGAGCCTCGTCTTCGTGACGAATCATGAAGCGATCTATGACGACTTCCACTTCGTCATCGTCGTCTTCACCGCCGAAATCGGGCAGGATTCGGCTCCGGTTGCCGGAAGCGACGCCGCTGCGGTGAGCTTTGTCCACAGAAATTCGGTCGACGGGCTGGAAGAGAGTGGCCGGACCACCCCGAAGCTTGCCCAAATTGCCGAGCAAGCTGAAAATCTGTTGCGATAGCGGCACAGTTCCGCCGAAAAGCATTCCTAATCAGAGCCGGTCTTGAAATCGCCGAACCCGGGTTCGACTGTTCGCAAATGCACAAATTTTTAAGGTTTTCTCTTCCCTGCCTCCTGTCGGCCGCTTTGCTGGTGTCGGCGATTCAGGTCGCGCCTGGATCTGCACAGGAAGCCGAGGCAAGTGAAGAAAGCGAAGCCCAGAGCCCTGGCAGTGCAGCAAGGCCGAGCGAGGGACCTTTCATCGACGCGATGAGCCGGCTTTCGACGGTTCTTGGGTCGATGCATTTCCTGCGCGAACTGTGCGGGAACGAGGAATCATCGGTCTGGCGCGACGAAATGCGGGCGCTGATTCAGGCCCAGTCGCCGAGCGATCCGGATCGTCGCCGTCTGATTGCGAGCTTCAACAGTGGGTATCGGGCCTACGAATCAACCTACCGGCACTGCACCGAGGCGGCGCGGATGGCCCATAATCGCTTCCGGAAAGAGGGGGCCAGCCTGTCGCGGGACATCATCACTCGCTATGGAAATTAATCAAACGTAAACGATCTTCGCACTGCACCCGCGACAATCGTCACGTTCGTGGTAATAAATCTTAAACGGATCGAATGATCCGAAACGAAAAACAGGGATGCCGTCATGCTCGAACTGCCAAAATCCGAACTCGACGAGATCATCCAGGCCGAAAAGAAACAGGTCGCGCTCGAATATCATAACGAGGCGTGGGCCGATGGCATCAGCGAAGGGATCGAGTCGGAGATTCTCGCGGAGACGGCTCTTTCGACGGCGATGATCGAACTCGTGCGCCTCTATGGCGAATCTCATGCCATCGAAATGCTGGACGATCTGCGCCAGCGCGTCGAATTCGGCGAGTTCCGCGCGAACCGCACCTTCCAGTAAAGTCACGACTTCGACCGGCGACCTCCCGAGGCAGACCGGGACTTTTCAAAACCTTCCCGAGGAAGACGATGCCGCCTTCCATCAAAGCATTCCCGATTCTGGCGTTCTGCACGGGGCTTCTCGTGTCCGGCTCCGCTATGGCGCTGTCGCAAATCGTCGACGACGACGGGAATGCGACGGGCGAACTCCGCGACGGTATCGTCGCGGTGCCGCTGCCGCCTCTCCCGGGAACCAAGGTGAGCGGCGAAGGCGCGCCCGCGGCCGAAGAGGGCGAGACAGCGGCTCCTGATGGGCCGCAGCAGGATCGGCCGGTCGCGGAGCCGGCGCCCCCCGCCGGGACGCCCCCTGTGGTGCCTGCCGCGGAAGAGGCCACGCCCAGATCAGGGCCCGCCGGCAATCAGTCTGGTGGGCCTGTCGAAAAGCCGGGCGCTGAGCCAGAAGCTACCCCTTCAGGCTCCGGTACATCGCCCTCTTCTGCCGCTGGAAGACCAGCAGCGGAAGCCGAAGCGTTGCCCTCCTCTCAAGTCAGCTACGACATTGGCAGTCTGCCGAGGCCTGTCCGCGATCTTCGGGCCAAATTGATCAGTATCGCTCGCGCCGGCGAGATCGAAAAGCTGAAGCCCTATCTTGAGACCGGCCCGGAGGAGACTGTGCTTTCCTTTGGTGGCAGCGTCGAGGACCCGATCGAGTACCTCAAGCAATCCTCCGGCGACGGGGACGGCATCGAGATGCTGGCCATTTTGCTGGAGCTTCTTGAGGCCGGCCATGTCGCGCTGGAGCCCGATAGCGAGGACGCGATCTATGTCTGGCCTTACTTCGCCCAGGCACGTCTCGACACGCTGACCAACGCTCAAAAGGTCGAGCTTTTCGAAATCGTCACCGCTGGCGACTATCAGAACATGCTCGATTTCGGCGCCTACAACTTCTATCGCCTTGGGATCACGCCCGAGGGCAAGCTCGCCTTTTTCGTCGCCGGCGACTGATTCATTCGCTTTGGCCGAAATGGGATCAGCCGGGACCAACGTTTAGCGTGTCTGGCGGAATGCGCGTCTATTTGAGGTGCAAGTGCGTTCACGCGGTTGCTTTGCGCCATTTTCAATGTGTGTCTTCACCTCGGCTCACGGCCATGCCAAAAGGCCTCCATGCTGCAGATCAACGACCTTTCCGCACGCGTCGCCGGACGCCTTCTCATCGACCATGCGAGCCTCACGCTGCCCTCCGGCACGAAGGCTGGCCTTGTCGGCCGTAATGGCGCGGGTAAATCGACGCTCTTTCGCGTCATCACTGGCGATCTTGCCTCCGAGAGCGGCTCTGTCAGCATGCCGTCGAACATGTCGATCGGTCAGGTCGCACAGGAGGCACCCGGCACCGAGGACTCGCTGATCGAGATCGTTCTCTCCGCCGACACGGAGCGGGCACGCCTGATGGCGGCGGCTGAAACAGAGACCGATCCGCTCAAGATCGCCGACATCCATACGCGCTTGTTCGATATCGATGCCCATTCGGCCGAGGCGAGAGCGGCGTCGATTCTGGCCGGTCTCGGATTCGACGACGAGGCGCAGGCCCGCCCGGCCTCGTCTTTCTCGGGCGGCTGGCGGATGCGCGTCGCCCTCGCCTCCGTGCTGTTTTCGAGCCCCGATATTCTCCTTCTCGACGAGCCCACGAACTATCTCGATCTGGAAGGCACTCTGTGGCTGGAGAATTTCGTCTCCCGCTATCCGCACACCGTTCTTCTGATCAGCCACGATCGCGACGTTCTCAACAACGCGGTCTCGTCGATCGTCCACCTCGACCAGAAGAAGCTCGTCTTCTATCGCGGCGACTTCGACTCTTTCGCGCGCCAACGGGCCGAGAAGATCGAACTTCTTCAGAAACAGACCGCGAAGCAGGCCGAAAAGCGCAAGCATATGGAAGCCTTCGTCGCGCGCTTCCGCGCCAAGGCTTCCAAGGCGAAACAGGCGCAGTCGCGCCTGAAAGCTCTGGAAAAGCTGGGGCCACTGCAGGCGATCGTCGAGGACAGCGTCACGCCGATCGTGTTCCCTGCCCCGGACAAACAGCCCGCCTCCCCTATTATCGCGATGGAAGATGTGAGCGTCGGCTATACCCCGGGCCAGCCGATCCTTTCATCCCTGGATCTTCGCATCGACACGGACGATCGGATCGCCCTTCTCGGCCAGAACGGCAATGGCAAATCGACCTTCGCCAAACTTCTCGCCGAACGCCTCGACCCTGAAGCTGGCCAGCTCACCAAGGCACCTGGCCTGAAGGTCGCCTATTTCGCGCAGCACCAGATCGACGATCTGAGACCACAGGAAAACGCCATCGAGCATGTGCGCCGGCTGATGCCCGACGCACCTGAACCGAGAGTGCGCGCGCGCGTCGCGCAGATGGGACTGCCGCGCGAGAAGATGGAGACCGTCGCGGACAAGCTTTCTGGCGGCGAGAAGGCCCGCTTGCTTCTAGGCCTTGCGACACTGCATGCCCCTCACCTTCTCATTCTCGACGAGCCGACGAACCATCTCGATATCGAGGCGCGCGACAGCCTTATTCATGCGCTCAACGAATATCCCGGCGCGGTGGTCCTCATCAGCCACGACCGGCACATCGTCGAAGCGACGGTAGACCGGCTCTGGCTGGTGGAAGACGGGTCGGTGAAACGCTTCGAAGGCGATCTCAACGAGTACAAGCGGTTGGTCCTGTCCGGCAAGAAGCAGAGCAGGAAGACCAGGACCGAAGCCGAAAAGACGCCCGAACCTGTGGCAGTAAAGGCTATCGAGCCGACTCAGCCGAAGTCGGAAATGCGTCGGCAGTCGGCGGAAAGGCGCGATCAGCTGAAGCCGATGAAGCGCAAGATCGACAAACTGGAAGCCGACATGGCCAAGCTGCAGAAAGCCGTCGCGGATGCCGATGGCAAGCTTGCCGACCCGGCGCTCTATCAAAAGGATCCGGCGAAGATCACCGAGCTCAACCAGAAGCGCGCGGATGCGGAAAAATCGCTCCAGACGTTGGAGGAAGAGTGGCTCGCTCTCTCCGGCGAATACGAGTCGGCCATCGCGAGCTAGAAATTCTTACCTTAGGGTAGATGGCGTCGTCAGATATCATTTTCATGACACTTCATCGTGACTTTGAAAAAATTCTTTGAAAACAATTCGCTGACCGTGCGATGCAGCCGGCCGGGCCATTGAAACTCGACGCGCGCCCATGCGTGCGTTTTAGCCCCTACTCCAGTTGAAATACCTTAAGATCGGCACCCCTTGGCATTCTTTCATCATAGCGCGGCAGCGAAAAGCCGCGTTGCCGCATTCGCATCCGACGGTTTCGTAACCCTGTTCAAGAATCGCTCCTGGACGGAGTTTGCTCTCTATCTCCTATTGGCAATCACCTGCCTGGGCATCGCCATCGCGGTGGCAACGCTCCTTTATCCCATCGATACCCTGGTCGCAGGCCCGGTGGAGAATGGCTGGTATGAGACGATACAAATAGGCATTCTCGGTCTGACGGGCCTTGTCGTCTTGCGCCTGGCTCTCACAAGCCGGCACGAGATTTTCTATTTTTCGGCATGCCTTGCCATGCTGATACCGCTTGCCATGGTGCGCGAGACGCCGCGGTGCGGGTCACCCTTTTATGACGGCGGCGCGTGCCTGACGTCCGATGGCAAATTTCTGATTGTGAGCCTGTCTATCTCCGTGGTCGTCGCCATCCTCTCGGTCCGGCGCGTGCCCATGGCGAAATCCTGGAACGAACTGACCTTTTTCTATGCCATACCGGCGGTATTGACCGCCTTGATGCTTCTCGGTTCTGAAATGGTGCTCAAACTGCCGTCGGCCTGGATCGCGGGAATCTTCGTTTGGCTTGAAGAGACGCTCGAACTCGCTGCCTATCTCAACCTTCTGGGGTTCGTGATCGCGCTTTCGCTCAAGCCCCGATGGTTTACGACCGACCTTTCGAAAAACCAGCCCCGCTGAACCAATCGGCCATCAAAGCCCGATCTTCGGGCAACGTCTCGATTAGGGCTTGGCCTCGTCAGCGCTTCTTGACCCAGCGCCGATCCTCGGTCTGCTGCCAGTAGGTAAGATCGTGTCCGGCGGCCTTTTCGGCTTTCCAGCGCTCACGCGCACGAGACATCTGTTCGGTGTCGAATGCGTCGAACATATAGATCCCGCGCGTATATCCGCCGAGATCGCCGGGCGTCGCACCATCCACCATAAAACGCACGTTCGGACTGTTCGCCTCCTGCTCCGCAGCTATCGTCAGCAGAATTGGCTGGCTTTCGGGATGCCCCTCCAGGTCCGTTCCGTGCGGCAGGAAGCTGTCGTCGCGAAATGTCCACAGCACATGGTCGATGGCATCCCGGCGCTCGTCGCTGGTGCATTGCACGACGACACGCCATCTCCGTTCGAGCGAACGCTGGAGAAGGTCCGGCAGGGCCTCCTCCAGCCGGCTCTCGGTGAGGTGATAGAAGAGGACTTCCGCCACCGGATGCCTACCTATGCGCTGGAGAAACAGGCATTTTTGCTCTAGCGGACCTCGTAGTGATCGCGAACCAGACGCTCAAGCAGACGAACGCCGAAGCCGGACGCCCAGGACTGATTATAGGCGTTGCTCGGCGAGCCCATCGCGGTGCCGGCGATATCGAGGTGGGCCCAGGGCACATCGTTGACGAAGCGCTGAAGGAACTGCGCGGCGGTGATGGAGCCAGCCGCCCGGCCACCACCGATATTCTTGATATCGGCGAACTTGCCTTCGATCATCTTGTCGTATTCCGGGGCGAGCGGCAGACGCCACACCTTCTCCCCGCTCACGGTTCCCGCCGAAAAAAGGCGATCGGCCAGTTCGTCGTTGTTCGAAAACAGTCCCGCCTGATGATTGCCGAGCGCAACGATAATCGCGCCGGTCAAGGTCGCAAGATTCACCATGAACTTCGGCTTGAACCTATCCTGGCAGTACCAGAGGGCATCAGCGAGCACGAGCCGACCTTCGGCGTCGGTGTTCAGAACCTCGATTGTCGTGCCTGACATGGCGGTGACGATGTCGCCGGGTCTTTGGGCCTTTCCATCGACCGAATTTTCGACGAGGCCGATGATACCGATCGCATTAACCTTCGCCTTGCGCGCCGCGAGCGCATGCATGACGCCGACGACGGCAGCCGAGCCGCCCATGTCGCCCTTCATCTCGTCCATCGATCCAGCCGGCTTGATCGAGATACCGCCGGTATCGAAGACCACGCCTTTGCCGACGAACGCCACCGGCTGCTCGCTGTCACCTGCGCCGTTCCAGCGCATGATGACCAGGCGCGGCGGGCGGGGCGAGCCCTGCGAGACTCCGAGCAGCGCGTTCATCTTCAGGTCCGCGAGTTCGCTTTCGCCAAGAACCTCCACCTCGACACCGAGGTCCCGGAGTTTTTCGGCACGTTCGGCATATTCAACAGGCCCCAGCACATTGGCGGGTTCGTTGACGAGATCACGGGCGAGCATGGTGCCATCGCTCAGCGCGCGCTCGGCCTCGAAGGCCCGCTCGGCCGCAGCCACATCCGAGACGAGGATGGTGACGTCCGCGGCCGGCGTTTCGTCCTCTTCGTCCTCGTCTTTCTTGTTCTTAGTCTTGTAGCGGTCAAACTCATAGGCACGCATACGCATTCCCGCGCCGATCGTTGCGGCCTCTTCAGCGGAAATCGCGCGGTCATCGCCGCTTGCGGTCGAAAGCGTGATCTTTCGCATGCCCTTTGTCGCAGCGGCGATCGTGCCGCCAAGCTTCAGCCAGTCTTCCTCGACCGGTTCGCGATCGAGATGCGTACCGATGACGAGAAGACGATCCACCTCGATAGCGGAGGGAGAGACCAGATCGAGCTTTGAGAGGGCCTTGCCCTTGAAGCGGCTGGATGCGGCGGCCTTGGCGACGAAATCGCGCAAGGACGAATGTTGCTCCGCCAGAGCGGCGTCCTTTCCGGCCAGTATGACGAGGACGTCCTCAGCGCTTTCGTTGATATCTGCGAATCGGATGGTGGGAAGGCTCGCCATGTTGGGTCCAGTTTCTTAAGCGCATCAAATGATTGAGCGGGCTCTTACCCGCCATTGTTTGCAATGCCTATCATGGGCCACGACGCGGAGAAAACCAGATGACGGCTTTGCAGAGGACGCAAATCTCGCGTTAAGGACGATTGTTCGCGGATCATTAGTTCAAATGCGATACGTTCCGGTAAGGATGATAGCCCCACAGGCTTGTGCGCCGGGGTCGCAATTTGGACGCGTTGCCATTCGAAACACGCCGGCGAACGTGAAGCAGAGGCCGGATGACTCTTATTGAACGATATATCTTCCGCCGCGCCCTGACGTCCGCATTTGGTTCGCTCGTCTCCCTCGCCCTCATCGTCTGGATCGTGCAGGCATTGTCTCGCATCGATATCGTCAAGACGAGTGCATCGGCGGCGGGCAACATTCTCTGGATCGCCCTGATGCTGCTGCCGAACCTCGCAGCCGGCGTCGTCCCGTTCGCCATTCTCATCGGATCGATCCTGGTTCTGAACGGGCTCAATGCCGACTCCGAGCGTGCCGTCATCGCCGCATCCGGTGCTTCGATGAAGGTGATTCTGCGGCCGATCATCTATCTGGGCCTCGCAGGCGGACTGCTCGTCGCGACCGTCTCCCATGGCATAGGCCCGCTTGCGTCAAACGCTTTCTACAACGGTATCCGGTCGATCAACGTGGATACAATCACGCTTTTCCTGAGACCGGGCCGGTTCGAACGCATCTCGCCGGATCTTGTGATTTCCGTCGGCGAAACGAACGGCAAAGTGATCGAAAGTCTCTTCATTCATGACACGCGCGATCCGGAAGTCGAGCTGACCTATTTCGCGGCCGAAGCATCCATTCTCGACACCGACGACCAATCCGTCCTGATGCTGTTCGATGGGCAGCTTCACAGAAAGCCCACGCACGGCAATTCGGTGTCGGTGATCGAATTCCAGACATACGCGTTCGATCTTTCGGATTTGAAGCCGACCAATGACGGCGACTGGACCCGTACGTCGGAACTTTCGACCCTCACTCTGGTCAATCCAGACCCCAACGACGCCCTTTATCAGAACGCCCCGGGAAGCTATGTGGAGGAAGCCACCGAGCGGTTCACTTCGTGGCTCTATTGCTTGGCGTTCGCGCTTTGGGCCGTCGTCGTCGCCGGTCAACCGCAGACAAACCGGCAGGCTTCGAACGCGGCAATGACGCTGGGACTTGCCGGGGCCGTCGGGCTCAAGGCGATCGCCTTTCTGGCCTTAAGCGTCGTCTCCGACAATCCTGCCCTTGCGTTCTTCGCCTACCTTCTTCCAATCTCGGCGTGCGCATTCAATATCTTTCTGATCATGCGGGGTACGAATCTCGCTCAGGCACCGGTCATACAGACGCTCTTCGACGTGCCGCGAAAGCTCGTCGAGATTGCCAGGAACATCATCAGCTCACTATCGGGCCGCCGCCGCGAGGGCACCGCGCGATGAAACGCTGGACGCTCAACCGCTATTTCTTCAGGCTCTATCTCTTCAACTTCTTCTCGACGCTGATCGCAATCACAGCATTGATCTACCTCATCGATCTCGTGGAACTGGGTCGACGATCCATCCTCTCGGATGGGTCTTTCGGCCTGCTGCTCGCCTTCTCCGCATTGCGAGTGCCGTCGTTCATCGAACAGGCCCTTCCATTCATCGTCCTGTTCTCTTCGATCTTTACGATGATCTCACTCAATCGAAGGCTGGAGCTCGTCGTCGCGCGCGCCGCCGGCGTATCGACATGGCAGATCCTCATCCCGTTTCTTGCCGGCTCGCTCTTCCTCGGTCTTCTCGCGACATTCGCCTACAACCCGCTCTCTGCGATGGCGAAAGCGAAGGCGGCCAGCATTGAGGCATCGACCGAGGGCAAGGAGCCTGCCAACACCGCCCTGCAGACACCCTGGCTTCGCCAGCGCGCCGAAGGTGTCACTTCGATCATCGGTGCCAAACAGGTTGCCGAAAACGGGCGTGTCTTATCCGACGTATCGGCGTTCATCTTCGGCACCGACGGTTCGGTGGAAACCCGGATCGACGCGCCACGTGCCGAATTGGGCGAAGAGGAATGGATCTTGCTGCGGCCGAGAGTGACGCGGATTGGTTACACTCCGCGTGATCTCGTCGAGTACCGCCTCCCGACAAGCCTCAAACCAGAGTATATCGAGCAGAGACTGGCCGATCCTGAAACGATTTCGATTTGGGAACTCGGTTCAAAGATCGACGCCGCCGCGAGCTTGGACTTTAACTCTATGGCATTCTCCATGCAGTATCATACGCTTCTCGCACAGCCTGCGCTGTTCGTGGCGATGACTGTTCTGGCGGCGACCGTGGCCACGCGCTTCTCACGAACCGCGCAGCCTGGGCGGGTTTTCGTTGCTGGAGTGCTCGCGGGTTTTGTGCTGTACGTCGTGACGTTCTTGGCAAAAGCCCTTGGTAGCAACGACATCGTATCACCAATTATCGCGGCCTGGTTTCCAGTCCTGGCCGCAGGACTGTTCGGCGTAACGATCCTGCTGCACCAGGAGGATGGGTAGAGTGAGTGAATTGAGGGGACGCGGCGCATTGCTGATGGGGATCGGCGAACGCTCGCACAAAACGGTGCTTCTCTGCAGTACGGCCCTCGGCCTGTACGCAGCGTTTGCGACCGTCGGTGCGAAGCCAGCCATGGCACAGGCTGTGCCGGCACTGACTGCTGACGTTCCAAGTGACGCGCAGCTGTTTCTGGAAGCCGACACCGTGACGTATGACAGCCAGCAGGCGCTGGTGACGGCATCCGGAGGCGTTCAGGTCGACTATGGCGACTATAAAGTCGTCGCGCGCGAGCTGGTCTACAACCAGAAGTCAAGACGACTCATCGCACGCGGCGATGTCGAACTGCAACAGCCGGACGGCAATCGCATCTATGCGGATCAGCTCGATCTGACGGACAACTTCCGGGACGGATTCATTCAGGCGCTCCGCATCGAAACGCCGGAAAACACCCGCTTTGCTGCGGCGTCCGCCACGCGTGCCGATGGCTCGGTGACCACGTTCAATCGCGGCGTCTACACCGCTTGCGAGGCATGCCGCGAAAACCCGGACCGCGCGCCCCTGTGGCAGGTCAAGGCGCGCAAGATCGTCTGGGATCAGCGGGAAAAGGAAATTCGCTACTACGATGCGCAGTTCGAATTCTTCGGCGCCCCGATCGCCTATCTTCCCTATTTCCAGTCTCCCGACCCGACGGTAAAGCGGAAATCCGGCTTTCTCACTCCGCAATTCAGGTCTGGAGATAATCTCGGATACGGCTTGCGCGTGCCCTATTTCGTCGCGGTTTCAGACGACAAGGACTTCACGGTCGCAGGCACCTATTACACCAAGCAGGGCTTTCTCGGCGAAATCGAGTACCGGCAGGCGTTCCAGAACGGCATCTTCACCATTCAGGCCGCCGGCATCAGCCAGCAGGACCGATTCGCGTTTTCGGACGACAATTTCTTCGATGGCAACAAGGTCGTGGAGAGCCCCGACTTCGCCAACACCAATCGTGGTATGATCGGCACGAAGGGGCGGTTCGCGCTTTCGGAACAGTGGACGTTCGGTTGGGACTGGCTGCTCCAGAGCGATCAGAACTTCGCCAACACCTATGATATCGACGGTTTCAGCGATTCGCCCCATACATCGGAAGTCTATCTGACCGGCCTTGGTGACCAGAGTTTCTTCGATCTTCGCGTGGAAGAATTCGACTACCAGACCATCTCCCCGGACCTCGACGACGAACAGCCGACCGTTCTTCCTGTCTTCGATTACGAGCGCATCGAACAGGAAAGCGTGCTCGGCGGCGAAGTCAAACTCAACCTGAACGTGACGTCTCTCAGCCGTGACAAGGCCGATGTGAGCCGCATCTGCGATACTTCGCTGATGCTCAACGCGAACTTCCAGGAGGTTTGCGTCGCGCCGACCAACGGGTTCCAGTTCAATCCGAATTTCAATCGAAACAACGGTCTCGACGGCGACTATACACGTGGCACGGCGGAGTTCTCCTGGTCCGACAGCTACACGATGCCAATCGGCCTCGTTCTGACGCCGACCGCCTCGCTTAGAGGCGATCTCTACTCCGCCGACATGCACTCCGATGGATTGGACAATTTCTTCTATTCCAACGGCGTGCTGCAATCCGTCGTACCGAACAGCGGCGCGGTGGATATCGACGGATCGGGATCCCGCGGCATGGCCATGGCGGCCCTCGAAGCGCGTTATCCCTATCTGATTCAGGTCGGCGGCGTCTCCCATGTGATCGAGCCGATCGGCCAGATCATTGCACGCAACAACGAAGAAGACATCGGGCTTATTCCGAACGAGGATGCCGGCACGCTCGTGTTCGATGCGACCAACCTGTTTTCTTTCAACAAGTTCTCCGGCTACGACCGTATCGAAGGCGGTTATCGTGCCAATGTGGGCCTGCGCTATTCGGCCGACTTCGGCAACAGCTGGATCATCAACGCCCTGGTGGGTCAGTCATACCATCTCGGCGGTCGCAATTCGTACGATCAGGTCGATCTCACACTCGTGGGCTTCGACTCGGGGCTTGAAAATGACGTCTCCGATTATGTTGGTCTCGTCTCTCTCCAGACGCCGTTCGGCATCACCCTTGGAACACAGGGTCGGTACGCTGAAGATGACCTGGCGCTGAAGCGCCAGGATGTCTACGCGAGCTACGCTTTCGGCAACGGCCTCGGCAGTGCGACGGTGAGCTATACGAACATCGCTGCGCAGCCGATCTATGCCTCCCTCGATGATCGACAGCAGGTGTCGGGTTCTGCCACGCTAAACTTCGCGCAAAATTGGACAGCGATCGCCAGTGCTTCCTACGATCTCGAGAATGATGCGCTGGTCGATCAGGGGTTTGGCATCCGTTATGCCGACGAATGCTTCAGCCTGCTCGTGAGCTATAGCGAGACGACCGACCGCTATTCGCTGGAATCAGAAGAAAAGACCCTGATGTTCAACGTCGGATTCAGGACCATTTCCGACTTTCAGCAGAGCATTGGCTTTGGCGATTAAGGGCGTCTATCATTCGGGCGCCAAATTGACCGCATTTCCATGCTTTTGCCCCATCCAGACTGTACGCGGCCGCAAGAAGACCTGACCTGAGAACAAGGGAAAGAAGAGCATGCAGAACGTGACGTCGTGGTTGATGCGTGGAGCGATGGTGGCCATGCTGGGTCTCGGCGGGCCGGCATCACTCGGTTTTGGACCCGTCAGCAGTCAGGCGGCCACTGCGGTTTCGGTGGTTGTGAATGGCATGCCGGTGACGACCTACCAGATCCGCCAGCGAGCAGCTTTTCTGAAGCTCCGTCGGGTGGGTGGTAATACCACCCAGAAGGCGACCGAAGAGCTGATCGACGAGGCGCTGAAGCGTCAGGAAATTCAGCGTCAGGGCGTCAGCATTCCCGATCAGGCCGTCGAAGCGGCCTATCTGAACTTTGCCAAGAGCAACAAGCTGTCCGAATCCCAACTCGCGCAGGTTCTTCGGCAGGCTGGCTTCTCGCCGCAAGGCTTCAAGGACTATATCCGCGTGCAGATGGGCTGGGGCCAGGCCGCTGCCAAGCGTTTGCAGCGGGAGGAGCGCCTCAGCGAGCAGGACGTCGTCCAGCGCATGCTGGCCCAGGGTGGCCAGAAGCCTTCGACCACCGAATACACCCTGCAGCAGGTTATCTTCGTCATTCCCAACGGCGAGCGGGGATCGCTGCTCGCCAATCGCAAACGCGAGGCCCAGGCTTTGCGGTCACGCTTCAAGTCCTGCGATTCGACCTTTGCCTTCGCGAAGGGCTTGCGTGACGTGACGGTTCGCGATCTCGGCCGCGTTGCGCAGCCGGAACTGCCGTCCTTGTGGAAGGATGACGTCATCGCGACCTCGCCGGGTCGAGCCACACCAGCAAAAGAAACAGAACGCGGCGTCGAGTTCATCGCAGTGTGCAATGCGCGCAAGATCTCTGATGACAGGGCAGCGCAGATGGTCTTTCAGGCGCGTGACATGGAGTCGCTCAACAGCAAAGGGAGCGGGGCCGATGCGGACCTGCTGAAGCGGTTGCGTGACGAGGCACAGATCGTCCGGCGCTAACGGATAAGGCTGATGACATCCGCAAACGACCGACGTCCGCTCGCCGTTACGATCGGGGAGCCTTCAGGCATCGGTCCGGATCTCATTCTCGATCTTCACCAATCCGGCCTCCTTCGGGAGGCTGGATGCTTCGTTCTGGGCGACCCGGACTTTCTGGCTGGCCGCGCAGCCCGTCTGGGTCAGCCGATCGCCATCGAAACGATCAGCACGCCTGCGCAGACGGATGCATGCGCACGCGGAGCGCTTCCGGTCCTGCCACTAGTCAACAAACAGGGTGATACGCCCGGCCAGATCGATCCGGCCAACGGGGCTGGAACCATTGAGGCGATCGATAGGGCGACCGCGCTGGCGCTCGACGGTGCCATTTCCGCCATCGTGACCGCACCGATCGAGAAAAAAGCGCTTTACGATGTCGGGTTTCGGCATCCGGGCCATACGGAATATCTCGCCCATCTCTGTTCAAAGGCGATCGGCGTTCCCGTCATGCCGGTCATGCTTCTGGCTGGCCCGGACCTTTCCTGCGTGCCCGTCACGATCCATGTTCCCCTCGAACAGGTGCCGAGGCTTCTGACCGAAGACCTCATTCTCGAGACCTGCCGCATCGTTGATCGAGATCTAAGGGAAAAGTTCGATATCGCGCGGCCAAGGCTCGCTGTCGCCGGGCTCAATCCGCACGCCGGAGAACGCGGCGCCATCGGCCTCGAGGATGAGACGATCGTGCGTCCTGCGATCGAGAAACTCCGGGTGGAGGGCATCGAGGCCAGAGGGCCGATACCGGCCGACACCATGTTCAATTCTCGTGCCCGCAAGGGATATGACGTCGCGATCTGCATGTATCACGATCAGGCGTTGATCCCCGCGAAAACACTCGCCTTCGACGAGACCGTCAACATCACGCTCGGTCTTCCCATTATCCGAACATCGCCGGACCATGGCACGGCGTTCGACATCGCCGGCAAGGGCATCGCTCGTCCCGACAGCTTTCGCGCGGCGGTTCTCAAGGCGCGGGAGATGGCCGACGCTTCGATCGGACATACTCAGACGCCACACGCTTCGGTTTCGCACAATTGAGCCCGATCGACGATTTGCCGCCGTTGCGGACGGTGATTTCCGAACACGATCTGGCGCCGCGAAAGCAGCTCGGTCAGAACTTTCTTCTCGATCTCAACCTGACCTCGAAGATTGCCAGGCAAGCCGCACCGCTGGAACATAGTACGGTTCTGGAGGTTGGCCCAGGCCCCGGCGGCCTGACGCGCGCGCTGCTTGCCAATGGTGCTGCGAAGGTCGTGGCGGTCGAGAAGGACCCCCGTTGCCTGCCGGCGCTTGAAACGATCCAGGCGCGCTATCCGGATCGCCTCGACGTCCGGCAGATGGACGCCCTCGATCTCGATCTGGCGGAGCTTTCGGCAGACGGACCGCTGAAGATCGTCGCCAATCTTCCCTACAATGTCGGGACCCAGCTTCTGGTCAACTGGATCGCGGTCGAGGCATGGCCACCGCGCTGGGATAGCCTGACGCTGATGTTCCAGAAAGAGGTCGCGGAGCGCATCACGGCAGCGCCGCGAACGCCCCACTATGGGCGACTTGCGGTTCTTGCCGGTTGGCGTACCGAAGCGCGCATTCTCTTCGACGTGCCGCGCGAGGCCTTCACGCCGCCGCCCAAAGTCACCTCCGCCGTGGTGCAGCTCACACCGCGTAAGACGCCCCTTCCGGCATCGCTGTCAGCGCTGGAGCGCGTGACCACGGCTGCCTTCGGCCAGCGCCGAAAGATGCTACGCCAAAGCCTCAAACCGCTTGGCGGCGAAGCGCTTCTGACGACAGTGGGCATCGATCCGCAACGGCGGGCGGAAACACTGTCGATCGAAGAATTCGTGTCGATCGCCAACGCGATCTGAGCGCGGTCCCCTATCTGTTGAGCCGCGACCTGACGGCAGAACCCGCAGCACTCTATTCCAGGGGCTCGCTCAATAACTGATCTGTATAGGCCTGAAGTCCGGGACGGCGCTCGCGCTTCAGACGCTCGGCGGTAATGATGGATCGGACAGCTTCATAGGCCTGATTGAGATCGTCGTTGACGATCACGTAATCATAGTCGCGCCAGCGTTCGATCTCCACTCGGGAATTGGCGAGCCGTATCGCGATGGTCTCTTCGGAGTCTTCCGCCCGGCGACGGAGCCGCGAGCGGAGTTCCGCCATGGATGGCGGCAGGATGAAGATCGAGACGACATCGTCGCCAGCCTTTTCCTGAAGCTGCAGGGCGCCCTGATAATCGATGTCGAACAGCATATCCTGACCGCTCTGCATCGCCGCTTCGGCCGGCCCACGCGGGGTGCCGTAGAAGTTGCCGTGAACTTCCGCCCATTCGAGCAGAGCGTCCGCATCGCGAAGCCGGATGAATTCCTCGCGGTCGATGAAGCGATAATGCACACCGTCGACCTCGCTACCGCGACGCTTGCGCGTCGTCACGCTGATCGAAAGTGCGAAGCTGCGATCGGCCTCCATAAGCGTGTGGGCAATCGTCGACTTTCCCGCGCCCGAGGGTGAGGAGATGACGAGCATCAATCCTCGACGCTCGATCAACATGTCCGTTTTGGCCTGATGTGGAATTGTCTTCATTCGATATTCTGGACCTGTTCCCGCAACTGATCGACTGCCACCTTCAGATCGAGCCCGATCGCGGTGAGAGAGATGGAATTGGATTTGGAACAGATCGTGTTTGATTCGCGATTCATTTCTTGCGCGAGAAAATCGAATCTCCGTCCCACGGGGTCGTCTGTCGCAAGAAGCTCACGCGCACTGGCAACATGACTTTCGAGCCGGTCCAGTTCTTCGCCTACATCGGCGCGGATCGCCAACATCGCCAGTTCCTGGAGGAGACGCGGCTCATCAAGCGCATGATCGAGGACCTGTTTCGCCTGTTCCTCAATGCGGCGTCTGACTTCCGCAGGTGATCGACTTCGATCATCCCGCGCGCTTTGCACCAAGGCCTCGATGCGATCTACGAGGCTCGTCACGACGTGTGTGAGATTCGCACCTTCGTCTGCGCGCGCTGCCTGTAGCGCTGCCAGCGCTTCCTCGAAATAACCGACGGCTGCCTCGAGAGGCGCGTCACCGACCGTCTCGCCACCGCGCCCATCTTCACCTGTCTCGATCACACCCTTGAGCGCCAGCAGACCGTCGGCACGGGGCAAGGCGGCACGGCCTTGCGCCACCATGCGATCGGATATGTCGAGAAACGCTTCGAGGCGCGCTTCGTCAATGGAAATCGTGTTTCGGCTTTTACCGGGCCCGGCATTCAGAACCGCATGAATATTACCGCGAAAGAGCGTGCTGCCGGCGATCGTTCGAAGCCGAGGCTCCAGGGCCTCGTAGCCCGAGGGAAGGCGCAGGCGAAGATCGAGATTGCGACCATTCACGCTGCGCAGCTCCCAGCGCAGCGAAACGCCTTCGCACTCCCGCTCAATACGGGAAAAACCGGTCATACTGATAAGCGGCATGTCCGCGCTCCAAGAAAGACAAGCGGTTCTTTTGCCACAAACAGGAAAGGACGCAATGGAAGGCTCGCTATTGCGAAGCCTGCTCCGCATCGGCGCGGCGCTCGCGTTCGATCGCCCGGTACTTCTGAACGTTTCGGTTATGCTCGTCGAGCGTCTCGGAGAAGACGTGGCCGCCGGTGCCGTCCGCCACGAAATAATAGTCGTTGGTATCGAGCGGATGCGCCACGGCCTCCAGCGCCTTGCGGCCGGGAATGGCAATCGGGCCGGGGGGCAAGCCTTTGATCCGATAGGTGTTGTACGGCGTGTCGCTGTCGATGTCCGAGCGGGTGATCGGTGCCTCGCTCGGTTTGCCGGCGCCGCCATAGATCCCGTAGAGGAATGTCGGATCGGACTGGAGCCGCATGCCCTTGCGCAGGCGATTTACGAACACCGAAGCCACATGGGGCCGTTCCGATGCAACGCCGGTCTCACGCTCGACGATCGACGCCAAAGTCACGAATTGCCCGATGTCTTCGATCGGGAGACCTTCGTCGCGCCCCTCCCAGATCTCCTCAATCATCTGCTCCTGGGAATCGTGCATCGCCTGAACGAGCTGTTCGCGGGTCATGCCGCGTTGGACCATGTGAGTTTCGGCCTGCAGCATACCTTCGGGCGGGAGCGAGGGCATCGACCCGGTCAAAATCTCCGAGTTCGCAATCCGCTCGAACGCGCGCTGAACCGTCCAGCCTTCCGGGATGGTGATCGCATGCTGAACCGAGTCACCTCGTGCGATCTTCTCCATCACATCGCGCATGGAAATGCCGGCGTCGAAGGCATATTCGCCGGCCTTAAGCTGGTTGCCGACATTGGAGAACTTCGCACCCAGCTTGAAGATCTGCGCATTCGAAATGACGCCGCGTTCTTCGAGCCCTTCCGCGATCGCATTAAGCGAACTGTTCCGGGCGACCACGAAATTCGTTTCATCGCGCAGCGGGCCCTCATTCTCGAACTCGCCCTTGCCGAAATAGAAGACGAAGCCGAGCGCTAGAACGCCGAAGAATGCCAGCGACATGCAGAAATTCAGGAAAATCACGAGCTGGCTGTGCGCAAGGCGCGAACGCCGCCTGGGCTTGCGGCCCGGCTTGCCCGCGAGCGCGGTCCGCTCATTGGTTTCCGAGAGTTCGGCCTTGTGATCCTGACTCAACGCTCGCCCCTTAAAAGCCATATCCCCATACGGGAATCGTCCACCACGCTAATGTGGCAAAAGCCCGGCGTGAGGCTTGTCTGCGGGTCGCACTTGCCGCTGCAGCATCAGCGAAACTTTAGAAAACCAGCGCCTCATCACCCGTCGGTAATCCGGGCGGCGGTTTCCAGAACAATCGGTTCGAGCGCTTCAAGACAGCGAATATCGAAGACGCAGATCGGCCGCGATAGCAATGAAAGCGAGGCGCGGCTCTGTCAGCCGGCCACCGCGTAAGTCGTTAGCTGAGACGAGAACAGGTCTTTTAGTCAGCTCGATCGTCCGAAAGTGCGCCTCAGTCGACGACGCGGCGCATCACAAGAGAGGCATTCGTTCCGCCAAAGCCAAACGAGTTCGAAAGAGCGATATCGATCTGCTTTTCGCGCTTCGTGTTGGCGCAAAGATCGATCTTGGTCTCGACCGACGGATTTTCGAGATTGATCGTCGGCGGTGCGACATTGTCGCGGATCGCTAGCGCCGAGAAGATGGCTTCGACAGCACCAGCAGCACCCAGAAGATGACCGACGGCGGATTTGGTCGAGGACATCGTGATCTTGTCCGCAGCGTCTCCGACGAGACGTTCGAATGCCCGCAATTCGATTTCGTCGCCGAGAGGCGTCGACGTTCCGTGGGCGTTGACGTAATCGAGCTGATCTGGCGTGATCCCGGCCCGCTTCAGCGCAGCCGACATGCAGCGATAGGCGCCATCGCCGTCCGAAGCCGGTGCCGTGATGTGGTAGGCATCGCCCGACAGGCCGTAGCCGATGATCTCGGCATAGATCTTCGCGCCGCGCGCCTTCGCGTGTTCGTATTCTTCGAGAACAACGATACCGGCGCCTTCGCCCATAACGAAGCCGTCACGATCGCGGTCATAAGGACGGGACGCACGATGGGGCTCGTCGTTGAAATGGGTGGAAAGCGCCCTGCAGGCGGAAAAACCTGCGAGCGAAAGCCGGCATACCGGCGATTCCGCCCCGCCCGCGACCATCACGTCCGCATCGCCGAGAGCGACGAGGCGAGACGCATCACCGATCGCATGCGCACCGGTGGAACAAGCCGTCACGACCGAATGGTTTGGCCCTTTCAGACCGTGACGGATTGAGACATGCCCGGAGGCGAGATTGATCAGGCTACCTGGGATGAAAAACGGTGAGACCCGGCGCGGGCCTTTTTCCGCCAACAGAAGCGAGGTACGCTCAATCCCTTCGAGACCACCAATACCCGATCCGATCAGCGCACCGCTGCTAATCTGGTCCTCGTAGGATTCGGGATGCCAGTTCGCATCGTCCAGCGCTTCGGCTGCAGCGGCGACGGCGTAGACGATGAATTTGTCGACCTTGCGCTGTTCCTTGGGCTCCATCCAGAGATCGGGATTGAAGGTCCCGTTCTCTCCGTTGCCCTTCGGAATCTCGCAAGCGATCTTGCACGGAAGGTCGTCAACTTCAAAGGAATCGACACGGTTCGCACCGCTCTCGCCCTTCAAAAGCCGTTTCCAGGTGCTGCCGACATTTCCTCCCAGGGGAGAAACCATGCCGACGCCTGTGATTACAACTCGTCTCATTTCACGCACAATCGCCGAACCATTCACACCCACCGTCCGCCCTGGCCACTTTCCATGAAGTGGCCACCAGCCTGCCTGCAAGCGCCAAAGGTTTGTTCGCAACCTCCGGCGCCGAGCTTTCGGTGATCAGGAGGTCTTGTTCTTTTCGATGAAGTTGACCGCGTCGCCAACGGTCAGAATCGTCTCAGCAGCGTCGTCAGGAATCTCGACACCAAATTCTTCCTCGAACGCCATGACGAGTTCGACGGTGTCGAGGCTGTCGGCGCCCAGATCGTCGATGAAGCTCGCATTCTCGGTAACTTTGCTTTCTTCGACCCCGAGATGCTCGACGACGATCTTCTTTACGCGTTCAGCGGTATCGCTCATTGTGAGTCCTCTGCTCCAGTGACCTAGTCGCTGCCCTCGTTAGACGTGCGACCGATGTTTATCAAGCGCCCTGCCCCTTCACTGTGCAGGATAACGCCGATGGGTTTTCCTTAAAGGCCTTTACGGCCGGCTCAGATCATCGCCATACCGCCATTCACGTGCAGCGTCTGCCCCGTGATATAGGCGGCTTCGTTCGAGGCGAGGAAGACGGCAGTGGACGCGATTTCGGACGCTTCGCCCATCCGCTTCATCGGAATCGCACCCATGATCGCATCGCGCTGCTTGTCGTTCAGCTTCTCTGTCATGGCGCTGGCGATGAAACCAGGCGCGATGCAGTTGACCGTTACATTGCGCGAGGCAATCTCGTTTGCCAGCGACTTCGAAAATCCGATCATGCCGGCCTTGGCCGCGCAATAATTCGCCTGACCCGGATTTCCGGTCACACCCACGATCGAGGTGATGTTGATGATCCGGCCGAACCGGCGGCGCATCATCGCGTGGGTCAGGCCACGTGTGATTCGGAAGGCGGCCGTGAGATCGATTTCAAGAACCTTGTCCCAGTCATCGTCCGACATGCGGACGAACAGCCCATCCTTGGTGATGCCGGCATTGTTGACGAGAATATCGACGCCCTCGAGCACCTTGTCGGCCTCTTCCGCCAAAGCCTTCTGCCCGTCGCGATCGGACAGGTCCGCTGGCAGCACATGGACGCGGTCGCCCAGTTCCGCAGCCAGTTCATCCAGCGCTTCACGGCGTGTCCCGTGAATACCGACCGTCGCGCCGGCCGCATGAAGGGCGGTCGCGATCGAGCGGCCGATGCCGCCGCTGGAGCCGGTCACAAGCGCCTTGCGCCCCGTCAGATCGAACATGGTCTACCTCTTATATGTCTGCTTGCAGATCGCCGCAGCCGGACGTCGGCTCAGCCGATTCCTTGCCCTTTCAGCCGCGATCTTTCAAGAATGTGGCAATATCATCGGGAGTCCCGACGGGTTTTGCCGAAAGCCGCTTGTCGATACGCCGCGCAAGACCCGAGAGAACCTTGCCGGCGCCAATCTCGGCAAGATCGCCCACGCCGTTTTCAGCTGCGAACAACATCGACTCGTTCCAGCGGACCGCGCCCGTCACCTGCTCCACCAGCCGGTTGCGAATGGCATCGGGATCGCTGGTCGCATCCGCCGTCACATTCGAGATGATGGGAATTGCGGGCGACGATATAGCAGCGTCCTTCAATGCCTCAGCCATGCGCTCGGCAGCCGGCTGCATCAGGGCGCAATGGAACGGCGCGGAAACGGTCAGCGGTATGGCGCGCTTCGCGCCCCGCTCCGACGCCAGAGCAATTGCCCGATCGACCGCCGCCTTGCTGCCCGAGATCACGATCTGGCCGCCGCCATTGTCGTTCGCCGGCTCGCAGACCGAACCTTCGGCAGCAACGTTGCACAACTCTTTGACGCCATCCATGTCGAGACCGAGGATCGCGGCCATGGCGCCTTCGCCCTCTGGGACGGCCTCCTGCATGGCATTGCCCCTGATCCGCAAAAGCTT
Organism: Fulvimarina fulva; assembly: GCF_039652615.1. NCBI lineage: Bacteria > Pseudomonadati > Pseudomonadota > Alphaproteobacteria > Hyphomicrobiales > Aurantimonadaceae > Fulvimarina > Fulvimarina fulva. The sequence goes on along the minus strand of NZ_JBDJAC010000001.1, from coordinate 382,318 downwards.
TGCCGTGTCGGTGAGACTGAGAGCGCCGATCGCGGCAAGCGCCGAATATTCACCAAGCGAATGACCGGCCGCGAACGCTGCGTCCGAAACGGCAAATCCCTCGCTTTCGAGCGCGCGGAGAGCCGCCAGCGAGACGGCCATGAGTGCCGGCTGGGCATTGGCCGTCAAAGTCAGTTCCTCGATCGGCCCTTCGAAGATCAGTTTCGACAGATTCTCGCCCAGGGCCTCATCCACCTCATCGAACACGGCCCGGCTTTGCGGATAGGCATCATGTAACGCCTTTCCCATACCGACGGCCTGACTGCCCTGCCCCGGAAAAACGAGTGCCAATGACATGGTATGATCTCCTCCATGAGCCGATTTGATCACCGGCTTCTATGACGTGATAGCGCCACTTGAGCTGAGGGAGTGCCATGTTCAGCAGCAGACCGCACTGTCAAGCTCGTGTCGCATCTCTTCTGGTGAAGTATGGTTCAGCCCGACAGGTTTCCAACACGAACCCTGTCCTTGCGGTCTCGCTGTTGCTTTCGAAGGACAAAACGGCTATCTGCCGCCCGTCGACGTTTGAGAACCCAGCTGGGGGCTGAACGGAAGGCTGCCGGCAATGCCGGTTTCTTGGGGATCAAGAGATCTCCGGCTTCCCGTGTCTCCGCTCTCGACCGTTTTTCGCATGATGCGCCTTTCCTTCGATGTTCGCCATTCTGAGCGGACCCGAGAAAGGTCGCTGAGGCTTAGCCGTTGGGTTCTCGTCTTCAGTCGATACAAAGAAACTGGAAAGGCGAACCGATATGGCTCTTTACGAGCACGTATTCCTCGCACGTCAGGACGTTTCGAACAGCCAGGTTGAACAGCTGGTCGAAAACCTGCGTGGCATTCTCGAGTCTGGCGGCGGCAAGGTCGGCAAGGTCGAAAACTGGGGTCTCAAGACCCTGGCCTACCGCATGGATAAGAACCGCAAGGCTCACTATACCCTCATGAACATCGACGCCCCGTCGGCGGCGGTTCAGGAGATGGAGCGCCAGATGCGCTTCAACGAAGACATCCTGCGCTTCATGACCATCCGCGTCGACGAGCACGAAGATGGCCCGTCCGCGATGATGCAGAAGCGCGACGACCGTGGCCCGCGCCGTGGTGGACGCGACGATCGCGGCCCGCGCCGTGACCGCGAAGACCGTGGCCCGCGCCGCGACCGCAACAGCGATTCGGAGTAAGTCATCATGGTCGATATCGCACAGCTTCCGACCCGCCGTCCGTTCCACCGTCGGCGCAAGTCCGATCCGTTCTCCGGCAACGATGCGCCGAAGATCGACTACAAGGACGTTCGTCTGCTTCAGCGCTACATTTCCGAGCGCGGCAAGATCGTTCCTTCGCGTATCACGGCGGTCTCCCAGAAGAACCAGCGCGCCCTTGCCAAGGCAATCAAGCGCGCCCGTATCCTGGGCTTGCTGCCCTATGTCGTAAAGTAAGACGGCACGTCATGGAAATTCGAGGCGGGGCCGACATGCGTCGGCCCCGCCTCGCCTTCCCTCCGCGACACGGCAGCGGTCGGTAGAGAAAATGCCAAAAGCCGGGTTGGGGCCGAGCCCCTAACTGCGAAATGCAGGACAGCAACGAGACATGACCCCTTCAACGATCCTTATCGCGATCGGCGCGGCATTGACGAGCGCCCTGCTTTTTGCGGGTCTCGCCACGCAGTCAGCCCTTGCCGTGGGTTTCGCTCTCGCGACCCCGGTTCCGATAGCCATCGCAGGTCTCGGCTGGGGTTCGGCCGCCGGCTTCATTGCAGCATTCGCCGCACCTGTCCTCATCTTCGTTTTCTCCGGCAATCTGCCGACGTCGCTGACCCTCGCAATCGCGATGACCATTCCGACGGCGGTCTGTTGCCACCTCGCGCAGCGCAAGTTCGCGGTCGCGCCGCCGATCGAAACCCCGCACTCACCGCACGACATTCAACCGAGTGATGCCGCGATCGAATGGATGCCGATCGGGCGTATCCTCTTCGTTCTGACGACCCTTGCGGCCATCGCTTGTGTGTTGATTGGTTGGCTCCTCGGCTACGACGCGGATACGGTTCGCACCGCGATGACCGCTGCCTTCGTGGAATCGGGTAACGAACTTGATGCAGCAGCGCAGCTGCAGCTCAAGAATCTCGTGTCGGTCATCGTCGACCTCGTTCCTCTGATCCAGCCGTCGGTCCTGACCCTGACCCTCGTCGTGTGCCTTCATCTTGGCTCAGCGATCGCACGCCGGTCGGGCCGGCTGGAGCGGCCAAAAGACGATCTACCCGCGGTAACGTCATTGCCACAGGACGCTCTCCTGCTTTTTGCCTTGACCCTCAGCGGCACATTCCTGACCGGCTCGGCTGGCCTGATCGCGACGGTCTTCGCAGGGGCATTCGGCACCGCTTTCGCGCTTGTCGGCCTCGCTCGCCTTCACAAGCGAACACAAGGTCGACCGGCGCGGGGCCTCATTCTTTTCGTGGTCTACACCGCGATCCTCTTCCTCACCTTCCCGCTCTTCGTCTTCGTCATCATCGGCATCGTCGATGTCTGGCGGCACGGAGAACGGCTTCTCCCGAGCAGGCCCGGCTGAAAAGGCCGGCGCCCGTCAAAGTGCTTGATCAAGCAAACCCCAGAAAAGGAACTCAACCATGGACGTCATTCTTCTCGAACGCATCGGCAAGCTTGGCCAGATCGGCGAAACCGTTCGCGTCCGCGACGGTTACGCACGTAATTTCCTCCTGCCCACCGGCCGTGCCCTTCGCGCCAACGAGGCCAACCAGGCCCGCTTCGAAGCGCAGAAAGAGCAGATCATCCAGCGCAACGAAGAGCGCAAGGCCGATGCTCGCAAGATCGGCGACCAGATCGAAGGCAAGACCTTCGTCGCCGTTCGCTCCGCCGGCGAGAGCGGTCAGCTCTACGGTTCGGTCTCGGCCCGCGACATTTCCGAGCTCATCGGTCAGGAAGGCTATAAGGTCGGCCGCAACGAGGTGGACCTGCAGCAGCCGATCAAGCAGATCGGTGTTCACGAAGTGACCATCGCGCTCCACCCGGAAGTCGAAGTGAAGGTGAAGGTCAACATCGCCCGCTCCGCCGACGAAGCCGAGCGTCAGGCTGCTGGTGAAGACCTGACCTCTTACGAAGCCATCTACGGCGAGGAAGAGCCAGAATTCGGCGGCGACGAGAACGCGATGGACGAGGATCGCGACGACGAAGAACGCATGCCGATCGATGAGGCGGAAGGCGAAGAGCAGGCCAGCTAAGCTTTGGCGGCTAAGCACTAACGTCCGCTTTCAGAGCATTTTGAAGGGGTCCCTGTTCAGGGGCCCCTTTTTTGTTCGTCCGGCCGTCATAGAGTCGGGTGCGGCGACTCGACACAGCTTCAAGCTGAAAATGTGCCTGCTTCAAAAATAGCAGCCGGAAATACGGGACGGTGATCATGAACGGGCTTCTCAACTTCTATTTGAAGAAGATTATCACCAAAGGCGCCTTTCGGCTGACGGATGCGAAAGGCGAGGTCCATGAATTCGGCGATGCGACTGGCACACCGGTCCATATTCGTATCAATTCGGCAAAGGCCGAGCGGCAGATCGCGTTCAATCCGGGCCTTAAATTCGCCGAGTGCTATATGAACGGCGAGGTCGACATTCTGGAGGGGGACATCTACGCGGTTCTGGCTCTGGTCTTTGCCAATGCCGGTACGAATGTGTCTCGCCAGCCCTGGATGCAGGCCGTTGAGATGGCCCGTCTGACTGTGCGCAAATTCGTGCAGCACAATACGCCCTTCCGAGCCCGTCGTAACGTCCATCACCATTACGATCTCTCCCGCAAGCTCTACGACCTTTTCCTCGATTCCGACCGACAATATTCGTGCGCCTATTTCGAACATGCCGATGACGATCTGGAGACCGCGCAGCTCGCGAAGAAACGTCACATCGCCGCCAAGCTGAAGCTCGACGCGCCCGATCTGAAGGTTCTCGACATCGGATGCGGCTGGGGTGGGCTCGGGCTTTATCTCGCCGATCGTGCCGGAGCGGATGTCACCGGCATCACATTGTCCGAAGAGCAGTTGCTGGGAGCCCGTGAGCGGGCAGACGCGGCGGGCGTCACCGACAAGGTTCAGTTCGAACTCAAGGACTATCGCGCGGTGGAAGGCTCGTTCGACCGGATCGTTTCCGTCGGCATGTTCGAGCATGTGGGTCCGGATTATTACGACGACTATTTCCGGCATGCCTTGCGCCTGATGAAGGACGATGGCGTGATGCTGATGCACACCATCGGTTGCTGGGGCATTCCGACCAACACCAATGCCTTTATCGGCAAATATATCTTTCCCGGCGGCTATCTCCCGGCTCTCTCCCAGATCATGTCGGCCGTTCAGAAGGCCGGGCTCATCGTGACCGATGTGGAAGTGCTTCGCCTTCACTACGCCGAAACGCTGAAAGCATGGCGGGAGCGGTTCACCGCGCGACGCGACGAGGCAAAGGCGATCTACGACGAGCGGTTCTGCCGAATGTGGGAGTTCTATCTCGCCGCGTCCGAGTGCTCATTCCGCTATCAGGATTATTGCGTGTTTCAGCTGCAGCTCGCAAAGCGAGTTTCGACCCTGCCGATCACCCGCGACTATATCTTCGATGCGGAACAGACGATGCGAGCCAAGGATCGCGGCATTTTGTCGGCGAATGCCGGGCGCACGCCGGAACAGGTCGCTATCGCCTAGATCCAGAGCGATCCCCGTAGTTGTCCACAGCGATCCCCGCATTCGGATGACCCTTCACAACAGCGCGGAAAACGCGCCTCGATGTGATTGTCATATCGGGCGGCGCTCGTGTATCCCCTGATCCACGGCGATGCATGAGGAAGCGGAACAACCATGGCTCAGGCCCTTCGAAAGCTCGAGCAGGACGAACAGACGCTCTATAGGGAAGCTCCGAGCAATCTGGAGGCCGAGCAGGCACTGCTCGGCGCAATCCTCGTCAACAACGATGCCTATTACATCGTCCACGATTTCCTGAAGGCCGATCATTTCTACGAGCCGCTGCACCGGGACATCTTCGGAAAAGCGTCGGAAATGATCCGGATGGGCAAGATCGCCAACCCGGTCACGATCAAGACATTTCTGGCGGCCGATCAGCGCATTGGCGAGATGACCATCGCGCAGTATCTCGCACGGCTTGCGGCGGAAGCAACGACGATCATCAACACCGGCGACTATGGCCGGGCGATCTACGATCTCGCCATCAGGCGCTCTCTGATTCGCATCGGCGAGGATGTCGTCAACATCGCCTTCGACGCACCGATCGACATGGAGCCGAAAATCCAGATCGAGGATGCCGAGCGCCGGCTCTTTGAACTGGCAGAAACAGGCCGCTACGACGGCGGCTTCCAGTCCTTCCGCGACGCGATCGATCTCGCGGTCCAGATGGCGACCGCCGCGAAGGATCGCGACGGAGGCCTTTCCGGTATCTCGTCCGGGCTGAGCAGCGTCGACCGCAAGATGGGCGGGCTGCAGTCTTCGGATCTGATCATCCTCGCCGGGCGCCCCGCGATGGGCAAGACATCGCTTGCGACCAACATCGCTTTCAACGTCGCGGCGGCCTACGAGCCCGCCGAACAGGCGGACGGCTCGTTCAAGGCGAAGAATGGCGGCGTCGTCGGCTTCTTCAGTCTCGAAATGTCTGCCGAACAGCTGGCGACGCGTATCATCTCCGAGCAAACCGAGATTTCGTCGTCCAAGATCCGCCGTGGCGAGATCAACGATACCGAGCTGCAGAAACTGATCGCCTGCACGGAAATGATGAGCAAGATCCCGCTCTACATCGATCAGACGGGTGGCATCTCGATCGCGCAGCTCTCCGCCCGAGCGCGTCGCCTGAAACGCCAGCGCGGCCTCGACCTGATGGTGATCGACTACGTCCAGCTGATGACGGGTTCCTCGAAGAAATCGTCGGAAAATCGCGTTCAGGAGATCACCGAGATCACGACGGGTCTCAAGGCGCTCGCCAAAGAGCTCAGCGTGCCGATCATCGCGCTTTCGCAGCTCTCTCGTCAGGTCGAGAACCGCGAAGACAAGCGGCCGCAGCTTTCGGATCTTCGCGAATCCGGCTCGATCGAGCAGGATGCCGACGTCGTGCTCTTCGTTTACCGCGAGGAATACTACCTCGCGAACCGCGAACCGAAGCCGGGCACCGACGAGCACCTGAAGTGGGAGCAGGCGATGAACGAGGCGCGAGGAAAAGGCGACGTCATCATCGCCAAGCAGCGCCATGGTCCCGTCGGAACGGTTCCGCTGGCCTTCCAGCCTGAATATACGCGCTTCTCCGATCTCGCCGACGACGCCTACCTGCCGGAACAGACCTACTGAGGAGCGCGTGATGCGGCACCGGCCGGAAAGCTGTGGCTCGCTTGATGGCTTAGTTGCGGCAACGTCGCCAGTGGTCCGGTATCAAAGGATGCCCCGGGTCGAGATCGACGCTGGCGCGCTCCAGCGCAATTGGGCCGCTCTTGCCGCGGTGCATCCCGGCTCCCGCACAGGTGCGGCGATCAAGGCGAATGGCTATGGGCTCGGTGCCGAGGCCGTGGCGAACACTCTTTACGAAGCCGGCTGCCGCGACTTCTTCGTCGCCTGGCCTGACGAGGGGCTGAGTGTCCGACGAACCCTCGGGCCCAAAGGGCGCATCTTTGTGTTGCAAGGCATCGAGCCCGAGGCTGTGGATGTCCTTGCCGCGAACACCCTCATTCCGGTTCTCTCAACTCCCGACGACCTCGCGATCTGGGTCGATGGTTTGGCCCGAACCGGATGTATCGCTCCGGCGGCGTTACAGCTTGAAACCGGCATGAACCGGCTTGGGCTCGACACGCGCGATTTTTCGAAAGCGATGGAGTTAGCGGCAGAGAAGAAGCTCGATATCGCGCTATTCATCAGTCACCTTGCCAGCGCGGACATGTCTGCCGAAGACACGGCAGAACAGCATCGCCGTTTCGAGGCGATGACCAGGCCTTTTCCGCAGATCGAGAGATCGCTGGCGAACTCTGCGGGCACCGTCTGCGGCGAACAGTTCGGCTTCGATCTCACCCGGCCAGGCATTGCGCTTTACGGCGGCAAGGCGAGCCTCCGAGGGAAACTCGACATCGAGCCGGTCGCCCGGCTCAGCGCCTCCGTGCTTCAAATCGCCGTTGCCGAAGCAGGCGAGAAGGCAGGCTATGCAGGTGCGGCCCATCTGACCCGGCGGACCCGGATCGCCACGATCGGCATCGGCTATGGCGATGGCTATCCACGGGCCCTTTCCGGGGCGGGCGTTCCGGTGCGCGAAGGTCGTGCTGGCCCGAGCGCCTTTCTCGCCGGCTACCGCGTTCCCGTCCTCGGACGAATCTCGATGGACATGACTCTTCTCGATATCACCGACCTTCCCGACGACGCTGCCCGGCCAGGCGACCGTGCGGAACTGTTCGGGCCTCAGATACCGATAGACGATGTCGCCGAGGCCGCCGGGACGATCGCCTACGAATTGCTGACGAGCCTCGGCAGCCGCGTCCGGCGTGAGTGGACCTCGTAAAGTCAGGTCAAAACGCCACCCACTGCCCTATCGCATTTGAAGTGCGAAGGCCGCCGAGAAACCCGGCGGCCTTTTGTATCCGGCGAAACCCGTGAGCCGATGGCGGATCAGAATTCCGTCCAGTCATCCCCATTGGCAGCAACCGCGCTGGCATTGCTGGCGACGGGGGCCGCCCGCTTCGGCGCAGGCGCAGCTTTCTTGGCGATGCGCTCCTGCAAGGCGTGGACGGGACTTGCAACTGGTTTCTGGCGCTCGCCCGCTACGGCAACTGACGGTTTACCCGCCGGCTTCGCCGCAGGACGCGTTGTAGCCTCGGCCTGGCTGGGCCGGGACGATCCAAAATCGCCTCCGGAGATCGAGAAGCGGGAGACGGAAACGGAAAGCGCGTCCGTCTCGGCCTCGACATTCTTGGTCGCCGCAGTCGTCTCCTCGACCATGGCCGCGTTCTGCTGTGTCACCTTGTCCATTTGGTCGGCAGCGCCGGTCACTTCACGCAGCGACGAAGCCTGCTCATTGGCCGAAGCGGCGATGGCCGAGATGACCTGGGACATGGCATTTACTTCCGCGACGATCTCTTCCAGAGAGCGACCGGAGGCCGTCACGAGATCGACGCCTGTACCAACCCGCTCCCGCGACGTCGAGATCAGGCCCTTGATCTCCCTGGCCGCCCCAGCGGATCTTTGAGCAAGTTCGCGGACCTCCTGGGCAACGACCGCAAAGCCCTTGCCGGCCTCGCCAGCACGCGCCGCTTCCACACCGGCATTCAACGCCAGAAGATTGGTCTGGAAGGCGATCTCGTCGATAACACCGATAATGTCATTGATCTTCTGGGACGAGTCCTCGATTTCTTCCATGGCCGAGACGGCGCGTCCGACGATGGCACCGCCCTCTTCGGCCTTGCTTGCGGCCGAGCGGGCCGTCTCGCGCGCCTTGCCAGCATTATCGGCGGTGACCGCGACAGCTCGACTGACATCCGAGAGCGCCGCGACAGTCTCCTCGATCGAAGCAGCCTGCTGCTCGGTGCGATGAGACAGATCGTTGGAGGCGATGGCGATCTCCGACAGGCCGGTGCGAATGGTCTCGACCGAAGACACCACCCCGCCGATTGCCTCTTCGAGCTGGGCGACGCTGTCGTTGAACTTGACGCGGATCGGCTCAAATTCGGGGGCAAGCTTCTGGTTCATGCGAATGGTCAGGTCACCATCCGACAGGCGGTCGAAGCTGGCCTCGACGGCGGTGACGAGCACCCTGAGATCTTCGGCCTTTGAGCTCTCGATCGCCGCCTGGCGTTCCTTGGCAAGAACCTCGTTTCGACGCGACTCTTCCGCCGCATGTTCCAAGCGATCGCGTTCGATCGCCTGTTCCTTGAAGACCTGAAGCGCCCGAGCCATCGAACCGATTTCGTCGCGGCGCTCGGCGCCTTTGATATCAACCTTCAAATGACCGTTGGAGATCTCGCTCATGACGCCTTCGAGAGACCGAAGAGAGCCGGCGATTGAACGGCTCAGCATAGAGGCGATCGAAACCAGAACGAGTAGCCCCGCGAGAGCAGACCCGACCTGGAGATAGGCGGCGAAGGTCGTATTCTGGCGAGATGCGTCGACGGTATCCTGCAAACGCTCGAAAGCGGATTCGGACAGAGTGGCAAGATCGGATCTGAGGACACCCGCGCTATTATCGATGACGTCATCGATTTCTCCGAACGCCTCCTCGTTCGCTCGTTCCTCGATCAGCCTGGGTAGTGTTTCGAGAACGCCGATCCGCAAGGCCTCGACTTTCGCCTCGATCCCGTCGACGGTGTTGGTCTCTCCAACGAGCTGAGCCAGCTCGCGAGCCATGGGAATGAGCGAGGTTATAGTGCTCACGCCCTTCATCATGATTTCCCGTCGTTCAGGCTCGATCGTCCCCTCAGCCTTGTCGACGATCGTATCCATCGCCGCGAGGGTGATCCTGATGACTTCGATGCGCATCTCGGCGACGTCACGAGCAAGGGTCTGCACCTTGTTGAGGTCGTCCGCCGAATGGTTCAAAATCTGGCTTTCAATAAACGCGATCGCTCCGATGGCACTGAAGGCGGCGACCATCAGGGCGATCAGAAGTTTGATCCGACCACCGATCGACATGCGGTCGAGCCTTTTCATCGGTATGCTCAATGTAGGGTCCTCGGTTAGTGTCGCGGACCGTTATCGCGCGACCAGCAAATTGGACATGATCAGAAATATGAGGCGCAACGCATCCTGACATGCCGAAGTGGCACAGAGATGTCGCTGGACGTGAAGGCGACTATCGAGTCTTTCGATTAATCAAAGGTTACATTTACAAATACCGAAATATTTTATCTTGCGCTCGCTTCGAACAAAATCGTAAGAATAAAAATAAGTCGATATAAATATAAGCGCACAACAGCTATACTGCCTATTCTAGGTTTCGAACGCAGGCTTCTCCAGCCCTTGATCGTTCCCGTTCCCGCAGCGACCGACACTTGGCACCTTCGCCGGAGCCTGCAAAACCTGAGCCCGTAAGGGCCTCCCTGCAAGCGCTGGTGTCACGGAGTCGGGCGTAAGTCCGTGGTCCGATGACCTTCTCGTCCAAAGTTTTGATCGCCATCGTAGCTGCCGGCCGCCGTGCTGCCGCAGATCGACCAAGGGCTTTCGCAATCTCTGCGTTCGAATGACCCGCTGCGTGACGGACCCCGAGTTGCTGTCTTTCGAGAGACGAAAGATGGACGTAGAGCCCGTTATGAATCGGTTTTGGCAGTTTTGCGTTGATTGATCATGTCAGATCATCTCTCCTCCTATCCGACCGACCTTTCCGATGAAGAGTGGCCTTTAGTCGCGCCCTATCTTCGGCTTCTCGACGAAGAAGCCGGTCAGCGCGACCATGACCTTCGCGAGGTCTTCAACGGGTTGCGATACGTGGTGAAGATGGGAATGCCATGGCGCTTCATGCCGCGTGACCTGCCGCCCTGGGCGGCTGTCTATCAGCAGATGCAGCGCTGGCTCGCGGCGGACTGCTGAACGGCGAGAGCTTCTACTCGCTCACAGATGCCTGGATCGTGATCGAAAGCTCGCGCCGCCACTACAACACGGCACGTCCGCATTCATCGCTCGGCTACCGACCGCCCGCGCCACAAGCTGTTCTACGGATTGGCGTCGCTCAACGGACCGGCGTCGCCGACTACGCGACCAATGGTGCAACAGCCGACGATGCACTAAGATTCATTCATGACCACCTGGTTGGGGCAGGCCAGTCGGAAACACACATGAAGGCGCTGAAAGAAAATTTTCTGTCAGAACAGGTCAAGAGCCTGGCAGTTGGAAAAGGCAGCGAGCTTCTTGCCGCCTGTGTGAGCAGCCTCGCGCACCACAGTTTGGGCTGTGAGAGGGTCGGTTTCTGCTCTGAAAATTCCGCTGAGCGTTTTGTCGCCGCCTGACTTCGAAGCGTTGTAGATTCCGCAAGTCACGAGGCTGCCGTCGGCCTTTCGCCCGCTGTCCAGTCCCTTGAGCGACACGGCCCAGGATGCAGGAAACAGCTGCTGAACGGCCTGCCGGACGGATTGATCCTGTGCGGGCGTCAGGCTGGCGGGCGCTGTCGGCTGAAGCGTCTCGGCGCCACCGCGCGTCATGATATCGGCGACCTCTGACATCTTCGGAACCTTGATATCAGGCATTCGCACGCTGCCGGCCCCACCGAATACGGAGCAGCCCGACAGGACGAAAGCGAGTGCCGGTGATCCCAAAAGTCCAATGCGCATGAAGATCTGCCCCGAGCGTTCGAAAACCTTCTTATTCAACGAATGCTTCCGGAGCGGTGAAGGTTTCACGATTTAAGGCAACCGAACTTGTCAGCTGCACGTTTCCACAGATCATTTGAAATCCGTTTGATCGCTTCGCGATAACGATTTTGCAAATGCTCACGCGCCTCGCGGGCTTCGATACCGTCCACGGCTTGATTAGCGGGATACAGAACCACTTGACCTGAAAACGAGCGCCGTTTTCTGTCGGGCGTTTCAACGAAGCGATAACCACGCCCGTGAGCCGGTCGTTCTGGCGACGCTGTATCCAATGCCGACCAAGCATAAGAGCCGTCGCCATCAATCAGGAGCGATCGCTTAGAGGTTCAGTATCCGTGGGTGCTCATTCGCTCGACATACCAGGTGGAGAAGTCGTCGAGAGCCCCTTCAGTGAACCTTGAATAGGGTCCCGGACGATAACCGGCCGAGTGGGTGCCGGCATGAGCTCGCGCGACGAGCGCGGCGTCCTGGGCATTGGTCGCCTTCCAGATCGCTGTCAGATTTTCCAGATCGTAATCGACGCCCTCGACCGCATGCTTGTGGACGAGCCACTTCGTGCGCACCAGCGTCTGATCGGCCGAAAGCGGAAAGATCGTGAAGACCACCGCATGATCGGCCATGACGTGGTTCCAGGAATTGTTCCCCCAGAGGTGAATGTCGCCGGTATCTTTGCGTGTCATGGAGCCAAGCAACTTTTTGGACGCGGCGAGCGCATCCGGCGTCTGGGATTCGCCGGCCCCGGCGATGATGAGACGCTGAGTACGAAAGTTGGTCTCCGTGCCGCGCACATGCTCGACGGCCTGTGATGGGAAGCCGTCGTCCTCCCATCTCCTCGTGCGCTCTTCATACATTTTGCCGTGCTTGGCCGCTTCCGCACGATCCTCCTCGGACAGCTGATCGGGATCGAAGCCGAAATCGAGATCAATGAAGGACACGCAAAGCTCGGGATGGTTCGAGGCGCAGTGATAGCACTCCCGATTGTTCTCCATCGTCAGCTTCCAGTTGCCCTCCTCGACCAGTTCGCTCTCATAGGCGACCCTGGTATTCGCGAGATCGTAGGGCGCAAGACGCGGCTCCATGACCTCGCCGAGCGTCTCGATATCGGCGGGCGCTTCGTCAGCAAGGCAGACATAGATAAGGCCACCGATCGAGCGCATGTGGACCGGGCGCAGGTGATGCATATCGTGCCGGAAGTCCCTGCCCATATGAGGCGCATCGATGAGCTCACCATCGAGTTCGTAGATCCACTGGTGATAGGGGCACACGAGCTTGCCGATGGTCGCATGTCCGGCATCGACCAGCTTGGCACCGCGATGGCTGCAAACATTGTGAAAGGCCCGCACCACGCCTTCGTCGTCGCGCACGATCACGATGGAGGAGCGGCCGATATCGACACCATACACGTCGCCCTCCTCCGGCACGTCCGCCTCGACAGCGACGGCAATCCAGTGCCGGTGAAAGATAACGTCGAGATCGGCCTCGTAGACATCGGGCCGGGTGTAGAGGCCGGCGGGCAGCGAGTAACCCGGCTGGCGGGCGCGCAAGAGGCCTGAGACGTCTTCCTTGGGCGATTGAAGCATGACGAAACCTGAATGTCGGGAAACAAAGGCGGGCCTGCTGGGCCAGCGCGCATCTTCGATCCGTCGCCGTCCGCGTTCAATGTCAGAAATTCTGCAACTTCCCATAACTTCAAGTTATGCGTAATCTCCAACGAACGGACCCGACAGATCAGATCGATTATGGCGCTTCGCGGAACTATTCCCTCCCTGGCCTCGCTCGCAACCTTCGAAGCGGCAGCCCGTCTCGGCGGTTTTACAAAAGCCGCAGAAGAGCTTGGCGTGACGCAGGCGGCCGTCAGTCGGCAGATCAAGCTGCTCGAAGGCGAGCTGCACAATACGCTCTTCGTGCGCGGCCATCGACGGGTCGATCTGACGCCGGCAGGTCAAATCCTGGCCCGAGCCGTCTCCCTTTCCTTCGACGCAATGGCGGAGGCCATCACGCAGATCAGGCAGCCCGCACTGACGGGAACAGTCACCATCGGCGCGACCCATGCCGTTTCCCATTTCTGGCTCCTGCCGCGTCTGAAGGCGTTCCGCGAAGCCAATCCCGCGATCAAGCTCCGGGTCCTCTCCCAGGACAATCATTTCGATCTTCGCTCGGACGACGTAGATCTCGTCATCCGGTTCGGCCTCCCGCCCTTCCGGGACGGCCTGACCGTTGGATCGATCGCGGATGAGGTCTTTCCCGCAGCAAGCCCGGCCTTTGCCGAGGAGCTTGGAGAGAATTTTTCCGCCCAGCGCCTTGCAGACATTCCGCTGATCACGAACGAGATCCCGGATGCAACCTGGCTCTCCTGGCGCCAATGGCATGCCGATGCCGGTCTCGGCCGTTTCTCGGAAGCCTCGACCCTGCGCTTCAGTCAGTACAACGACGCCGTCTACGCGGCGATCGCCGGCGAAGGCGTGGTGCTCGGCTGGCGCCTGCTGCTATCGGAGGTGCTGGCCAGCGGTCGGCTTGTCCAGATCGGCGGACGGACGGTCCGTTCGGCGGCACTCTACAACGTCGTCATTGCGTCCAGAAAGACCGACGACCTGACTGTCCAGGCTGCCGCGCGCTGGATCGCCGAACGGCTGGAGATGAGCAAAGAGACACCGGTGCCCTGAGGAGAATTTCGGCCGCCGTCGACGGCTCATGCCGCCGAAAATCTCCGCACCGGTTTCTCGCCTCACCGTCGTAAGGCACCGCGATGCCGACACGTGATACCGCCGGCCAAATGAGTTGACCCAAAGGTCAATTCTTGTCCGGCGATTGGCTCAGGCGCCGCTCGGGCTCCCGGCGGCCTTGTGAAACCGTTGGATTCAAATGCCCCTCGGTGTGACGCGGGAGTTCGGCCCGGTGGTTGTCGAATCTGGCAATCCGTCTGACCTGACGCCGAGAATCGGACAAAATGGAATATATTTTCCATTTTCGGTGAGTTACTCGCGACAGGATGAACACCTGCCCGCATTACCTCGGTCGCGCTTAAGCCGGAGCCGGCGCCATATCCCTTGGCCGCCCGCCCGCCAACTCTCGCGCACGGTATTTTCTTAAAGCCTCCAGGCGCTGATTCCTCTCGCGTCTTCGGTCTGGTCGCCCACTTGGTTTACAGGGACGGCCGGGGCTTGCCGCACGCGCCATTCCTGCAGTGATACCGGCGGACCTCTGAAAGCACCGCTTCCGAAGGTCCGCCGGCAGCCCGAGCGGCGCTTGAGCCAACAGCCGGGTGAGAACTGGCCCGGAGGGTCAGTTCATTCGTCCGGCGGTATGAGATGCATCCGCGCGCGCATCTCGGCTTTGCCGTTGGTCGCCCGTGTCGGCAGGGCAACGAATGACCCACTTCAACCGCTGCCAACCGATCCCTCCACCCTCGCCTCGCGCCAAGGGAGGTTCTGAGAAAAGATTGACAACGCGGAATTTCGGGTCATAAATGGAATATATCTTCCATTTGCATCGCCGGGCGTCGATCTCATCGTATTTCGCCCGGCATGAGATCCGGGTGCAGATGGAGGGTCACTGTCGTTCGCGATCGGAGGAACGTGCGGCAGCGATCGTCAATTCAGGGAGGAACCCATATGCGCATCTTGAAGTCCATCGCGGCAACAGCCGTCATTCTTGCGGTCGCAGGCCCCGCCGCAGCACAGGACGGTGAAGCGCCGACCATCATCGTCGTGACCCACGGTCAAGCGAACGACCCGTTCTGGTCCGTCGTCAAGAACGGTGTCGACCAGGCTGCCAAGGATACCGGCGCCAACGTTTCCTATCGTGCGCCCGAAACCTTCGACATGGTCGCCATGAGCCAGCTCATCGATGCCGCCGTCAATCAGGAGCCGGACGGGCTTGCTGTTTCCATCGCCGATGCCGATGCTCTCAGCCAGTCGATCGAGCGCGCGGTGCAGGCCGGCATTCCGGTCATTTCGCTCAATGCCGGCAGCGACGTCGCGAAGGATCTCGGCGCCCTGCTCCATGTCGGTCAATCCGAATACGACGCGGGCGTTCGGGCCGGCGAACAGCTAAAGGAAATGGGCGGCACAACCGGGCTTTGCGTCAACCAGGAAGTCGGCAACGTTTCGCTCGACCAGCGTTGCGAAGGCTTCTCGGAGGGCTTCGGCGGTTCGGTCGAGGTCCTGCCGACGACGAACGATCCGGCGGACGTCGAGGCGAAGGTTCGTGCCGCGCTTCAGTCGAACGAAGAGATTGATACGGTTCTGGCGCTTGGAGCTGCGACGGCGGGTGAACCCTCGGTGGCAGCGGTCAAATCGCTGAACAAAACCGAGAACGTGAAGGTCGCAAGCTTCGACCTTTCGGCGAGCTTCTTGCAGTCGGTCGCCGATGGCGATGCCGCGTTCGCGATCGATCAGCAGCAGTTCCTGCAAGGATATCTCCCGGTCGTGTTCCTCGATCTCAATGCCAAATACGGTCTCGTTCCCGGCGGCGACGTGCCCTCCGGGCCGAACCTCGTGATGCAGGACGATGCCCAGCAGGTCATCGAACTTTCTGCTGAAGGCATTCGCTGATACCGACGACCCGCCTCGCCGGTTCGGGTCCTCGGGCCCGGCAGCGGGGCGGCCACCTGCATCTGCAAGTATCGTCTTTCGGGCGCGGGTCTCACGTCCGAAGGGCCTGACGGGTCCGTCTGCTGCGGCTCGATACGTGCCGGCGATATGGCGACCACCTGCATCAGGTCGGAATGCATCGCAACCCAGGCCGGGTTTCGGCGCACCGTCTTCAGAAACCCGATACCAATTTTGTAATCGCGCATGATCTGATCCGAACCGTCTTGCAGACCTTCGCGATCGTGCCCGAGTGCGGAGGACCCATGACGGCTGAAACCCAACAGGGCGATGAGCGTCTCAAGGACAGTTCGCTGATCTCCCAGCTCCTCAAACGACCGGAACTCGGCGCAATCGCCGGTGTCGTCGCGGTGACGATCTTCTTCGTCTTCGCGGCCAATCCGGTGATGTTCTCGCTGTCGGGCATCATCAATTTCCTGACGCCGGCCGCACAGCTCGGCATTCTCGCCCTGGGCGCGGCCCTTTTGATGGTCGGCGGCGAGTTCGACCTTTCGGTCGGCTCCATGGTGGCCTTTGCAGGGCTCGTTTTCGGCACGGCGCTGACGGTGTTTCAGCTTCCGCTGCTGATCGCGATCGCGCTCACCTTCTTCGTCGCGGCACTGTTCGGGCTGGTCAACGCGCAGATCGTGCTTCGAACGGGACTTCCGTCCTTCATCGTCACCCTCGCATTTCTTTTCATCCTGCGTGGCCTAAGCCTCGTCGGGCTGAAATGGGCCACCGGCGGCTCCACCCAGCTGCGCGGTATCAATGAGGCGGTGCAGGGCGACTGGCTCCTCCCGATCTTTTCCGGGCGGGCCTTTCAGGGTCTATTCGCATGGATGGCCAAGCAGGGCTGGATCGATTCCTTCTCCAATGGCAATCCGAAGGTGGAGGGTATTCCCGTCGAAATACTCTGGTTCATCGGGCTTACCATCGTCCTCACCTGGATCCTGCTCCGCACGCCGGCCGGCAACTGGATCTTTGCCTCTGGCGGCGATGCCAATGCCGCCAAAAATTCCGGCGTGCCCGTGCGCCGCGTGAAGACGTCGCTCTTCATGTTGACGGCTTGCTGCGCTGCGCTCGTCGCGATCCTAACCGTGCTCGACGCCGGCTCGACAGACGCCCGGCGCGGCTTCCAGAAGGAGTTCGAGGCCATCATCGCGGCCGTCATCGGAGGCTGCCTTCTGACAGGCGGCTACGGCTCTGCCGTGGGCGCGTTCTTCGGCTCGATCATCTTCGGCATGGTGCTGATCGGGCTGACTTATACGCAGATCGATCAGGACTGGTATCAGGTCTTCCTCGGCGGCATGCTGCTGATCGCCGTGCTCTTCAACAACATCATCCGCAAGCGTGTGACGGGGGAGCGATAAGATGAGCGAACCAATCGTTCACATGGACAATATCGAGAAGCACTTCGGCAATATCGTTGCGCTGTCGGGGGTCTCCTTCGATGTGCGGCCCGGCGAATGCCATTGCCTTCTCGGCGACAACGGTGCGGGCAAGTCCACCTTCATCAAGACCATGTCCGGCGTCCATAAGCCGACCAAGGGCAAGATGTATGTCGGCGGCAAGGAAGTCTCATTTGACAGCCCCCGCGAGGCGATGGATGCCGGGATTGCGACGGTCTATCAGGATCTCGCGATGATCCCGCTGATGAGCGTCACCCGGAATTTCTGGATGGGGCGCGAGCCCACCAAGGGCTGGGGACCCTTCAAGCGCTTCGACACGAAGACGGCCGAAGAGGTGACGGTGAAAGAGATGCGCCGGATGGGCATCAACCTGCGCGAAGCCGATCAGGCCGTCGGAACCTTGTCTGGCGGCGAGCGCCAGACGGTCGCGATTTCCCGCGCCGTGTATTTCGGCGCGAAGGTGCTGATCCTCGACGAGCCGACCTCAGCGCTCGGTGTGCGGCAGACCGCGAGCGTCCTCTCGACGATCGACCGGGTGCGAAAGGACGGCATCGCCGTCGTCTTCATCACCCATAATGTGCGCCATGCCATGGCGGTGGGCGATCGTTTCACGGTGCTCAATCGGGGCAAGACCTTCGGCACGTCCACCAGGGACAAGATCACGCCCGAAGAGCTTCAGGACCTGATGGCCGGCGGTCAAGACATGGTGGAACTGGAAAGCAGCCTCGGCGGCACGGTCTGAAAAGGCGGCACTCAAGTCTTTTACGGTCGGAGATACGTTACCGCGCACGGCGTTCGTCTGGTGCGTCGACGTCCATCTTCATTTGTCGTCTGTGCGGACGGGATCGGCGCGATCCACGCCAATAAGGCCATCGGGAAACGGGAGGAGACGCCATGGACGCGATGACAAACAGCACAGAGCGCCGCAACCGGATCTGGCTTGATCCGGCCAGCGGGAGCTTTGAGACCTTCCGGCGGCAGGTTGCGCGCGAGACACGGGGCGAGGACTGGCCGAACGCCGCCGAGATCCAGATGAATATTCCGATCTATGAAGGCCGGCGTGTCCGCGAGGCTACAGGCGAGGAAAACGATCGTCTCGACTTGATGGCTGAATGGGCCGAGCTTTTCATGTCGGGTCCGGGCGTTCTCGTGATCCGGAATGCTGTGGAGGATCACGAGACGATTGATCGTGCCACAGCGATTTTCGAAACGATCATC
This sequence comes from Fulvimarina fulva, assembly GCF_039652615.1. Lineage (NCBI taxonomy): Bacteria > Pseudomonadati > Pseudomonadota > Alphaproteobacteria > Hyphomicrobiales > Aurantimonadaceae > Fulvimarina > Fulvimarina fulva. The sequence continues at coordinate 363,754 of NZ_JBDJAC010000001.1, read as the reverse complement.
GACGAGGAGAAGACCGCTTCTAGGGGCGGCGGCGACCATTTCGCCAAGGCCGGCGCCAATGACCGGGTCTGGAACGCGCTTGAAAAGCACTGTCTCGCTGACCCCGCGAATTTCGCGCGCTATTACGCCTCCGACGCGCTCGCCATGGCATCGGAAGCCTGGCTAGGACGCGGCTACCAAATGACCGCGCAGGTCAACCGCGTGAATCCGGGAGGGGCAGCGCAAACGCCGCATCGCGACTATCATCTGGGCTTCATGACGCCCGACCAGATGACGGCTTTCCCCTCACACATCCACGCAATCTCGCCAGTGCTGACGCTCCAGGGCGCCATTGCCCATTGCGACATGCCGGTCGAGACAGGGCCGACGCTCTTCCTGCCCTATTCGCAGACCTTCTTTGAGGGCTACCTCGCCTTTGGCCGCAAGGAATTCCAGGACTATTTCGCCGAGCATCACGTCCAGCTTCCCCTGAAAAAAGGCGATGCCGTGTTCTTCAATCCGGCGCTCATGCACGGTGCCGGCACAAATCGCTCGGCCGATATCCGCCGCATGGCCAATCTTCTCCAGGTCTCTTCCGCCTTCGGACGCGCCATGGAGACGGTGGACCGTTCGAAAATGTCCATCGTCCTCTATCCGGCGCTTCTTGATGCGAAAGCCGAAGCCGGTGAGCGCGCGCTCCGCAACGCGGTCGCGGCCTGCGCGGAAGGCTACGCCTTTCCAACCAACCTCGATCGCGATCCGCCAAAGGGTGGCCTTGCGCCGAAGAGCCAGGCCGAGCGCATGCTGGAGGCTCTGGCCGACGGAATGGCTGCGGATGTCTTCGCAGAAACGATCGCAGCTTACGACGATCGCCGCCGCTCCTGAACCGGCGGTCTTGATCCGAGCGCATCGCGACATCGGGACTTGAGATCTGGCCGCGACACGACCTGGCAGACAGTTGCATCAAACGAGAAAGGTCAAGGAATGGGACGTCTGGACGGAAAGATCGCCGTGGTGACCGGCGGAACCCAAGGGCTCGGTGCAGCGGTCGCGCGGCTTTTCGCCGAACGCGGCGCGGCGGGCCTCGTCATCTGTGGACGCAACACGGATAAGGGCGCAGCCGTCGCGCGGGCGATCGAAGACAAGATAGGGACACCCACTGAATTCGTCGAAGCCGATCTCGCCGAAGTCGATCCGTGCAGAGCGGTCATCGCCCGGGCGGCGACGCGTTTCGAGCGGCTCGACATTCTCGTCAACGCCGCCGGGCTCACCGATCGCGGCACGATCCTCGATACGGATCAGATCCTCTTCGACCGGATGATGGCGGTCAATGTTCGCGCACCCTTTTTCCTAATGCAGGAAGCGATCAAGCTGATGCAGGAGAAGAAGACGCACGGCTCGATCGTCAACGTCTCCTCGGTGTCATCCCATGCCGGCCAGCCCTTCATCGCCGCTTACTGCGCATCGAAGGGCGCGCTCGATACGCTGACGCGCAACACCGCCTATGCACTTCTCCACAATCAGATCCGCGTCAACGCGCTTAATATCGGATGGATGGCGAGCGAGGGCGAAAAGACCATCCAGCAACGCTATCATGGAGCGGGCGAGGACTGGCTCCTGAACGCGGGCGCACATCTGCCGAACGGTCGGCTTGTCGACCCGAAAGAGGTCGCTCGGGCTGTCGCCTTCCTGGCGTCGGACGAGTCAGGCCTGATGACCGGGGCCTGCGTTGAATTCGATCAGTCGGTCCGCGGTGCCTTCGACAGCCAGCCCATGCCGGAGGGCCCGCTCTGAAGAAGAGGGCAAGGCCCGACGCGGGCCGCTTCGAACGGACGCCGCAGTACTTCGATGCAAAAACGCAGCTGAACCAATCGAAATATGAAAGCCGCGAAGCCATTGGAGCTTCGCGGCTTTTCTTTTTGTCTCTTTTTGTCTTGCTCGATGAGCGGGCTTGGATGCCTGCCGCCTCAGAGCGAAGCGAGTTCCACGCTGCGCCCTTCCTTCAAGGAGATGTTCGCCGCCTCGGCGAGAAGCAGCGCGTTGACGCCGTCTTCCACCGTCGCCGGCACCGGCTTGCCCTCGACCACCGCATCCACGAAGCCTGCCCATTCGATGCCATAGGCGCGCATGTAGCGTTCAAGGAAGAAATAGACGGGTTTGGCCGAAGTGACGCCCGCCGTAGTCGACTTCGAAACCGTGTGTTCCAGTATGTTCTCGGCCTGGAGCATGCCGTCCGAACCGAGCAGTTCGATGCGCTGGTCGTAGCCATGGACGGCACGGCGCGAATTGCGGATGGTGGCGATGCGTCCGTCCGCATAGTCTAGAATGACGACCGCCGTATCGATATCACCGGCCTTGCCGATCTCGGGATCGATGAGACAGGCCCCCGACGCCGTGACCTTTTGCGGCATGCCGAAAAGCCAAGCGCAGATGTCGAAATCGTGGATCATCATGTCCCGGAAGAGCCCACCGGAAACCTTGATATAGGAAACCGGAGGCGGGCCCGGATCATAGGATGTAACCGCCAGCATCTCGCCCTTGCCGATCTCGCCACCGGCGAACGCGCCCTTGAGCGCGGCGAAGTTCGGATCGAAACGCCGGTTGAAGCCCATCATCACCGGCTTTGATGATTTTTCGGCAATCGCCTGAACCTGACGGGCGCGGGACAGATCGAGATCGATCGGCTTTTCGCAGAAGATCGCCTTGCCCGCCGCGACGCCCTTTTCGATGAAGTCGGCATGGGTGTTGGTGGAGGATGCGATCAGGATCGCGTCGATGCTCCTATCGCCAAGTATATCGTCCGGGCTGCGCACCGCAACGCCGTATTCCTTGCCGAGCGCCTCGGCAGCGTCTGCCACGACGTCGGTGACGGCGACGAGTTCGCTGCGCGGGTCCATACGGATCGAGGCGGCGTGGACCTTGCCGATACGGCCGGCACCGAAGATGGCGGTTTTCATGTCGGTATCCTTTCGGAAAAAAAGGCTCAGAGCGAAATTCGACGCTCTTCGCGCGCAGACTGATCGATGGCGTGGATGACGGCCTCGAAGGCGAGCGCGTCGGTGAAATTCGGGTGCGCCTCTTCGCCGGCAGCGATTGCGCGCAGGAACGAGGCGACCTCGATGGTCTTCAGGTCGCCGAAACCCAGCTGATGCCCCGGCGCCGGACAGAACGCGCCATAGGGCGGATGCTCAGGCCCGGTGAGAATGGTCGAGAAGCCCTGTCGTCCGACCGGGCCCTCGTTCACATAGATCTGGAGTTCATTCATCCGCTCCTGAGAAAAGGCGAGCATGCCCTTGGTGCCATGCACTTCCCATTCGAGCTTGTTCTTGCGACCCCAGGCAGAACGCGAGGTATTGATCGTGCCCTGCGCCCCGTTGCCGAAACGCACGAGCGCGCTCGCCGCGTCCTCGTTTTCAACGTCGGCGGAACCCTCGCCGCTCGCAAGACGACGGGTAGGGTGGATGATCTGGGTGTCGGCCACAAGGCTTTCGATCGGCCCCATCAATCCGCAGGCCATAGAAACAAGGTGGCAGCCGAGATCGCCCAGCGCACCCAACCCGGCATCGGCTGTGCGCGAACGCCAGCTCCAGGCGAGATCGGGATCGGCCTGATAATCCTCGTCGACAAAGCCACGAAGATGCACCGGCTTGCCGATCACGCCTTCGGCGATGAGACGGACCGCATGGGTGAACGCCGGGTTGTGGATGTAGTTATAGCCGACCATGGTCCGCACGCCCTTTTCGCGCGCAGCGGCCTCCATCTCGCGGGCATCGTCCAGCGTCAGCGCCAACGGCTTTTCGCAGTGAACATGCTTGCCCGCCGCGATCGCCGCCAATGCGATCTCCTTATGGAGCGCATTGGGCGTGGTGATCGCAACGATGTCGACCTTCGGGTCGGCGATCAGATCGCGCCAGTCCGCGCTCGCCCGCGCAAAACCAAACTGATCGGCCATGGACCGCGCCCGGTCCTCCGGGGTATCGCAGAGGCAGGCAAGATCGAGATGGGGTAGCCCGCCGAAGACGGCACGCGCCGAGCGGTAGGCCAGAGCATGCGCCTTGCCCATGAACCCAGTGCCAATCAGGCCGAGACCGAGGCTTTCTCCCGGCATCATTTGCCCTCCGCCGAATTAGAATTTATATTCCAAATCGGAAGTGCGCCCATCAGCGTCTTCTGTCAAGAGCGAGGCTCCGGAATGACATCGATCACCGAAGGCGAACGAACAGCTCCGGCCTCGATTGCCGAACTGCTTGAGCGGCTCGATCGCATGGAGGACAGCCTCCCAAAACGGCTCAAGCAATGCTCGGTCCAGCTAAGAAACAACATGCATCTGATTGCCGTTTCGACCGTGGCCGACATGGCGGCTGGCGCCGATGTTCCTGCCTCGGCCTTCATGCGTTTTTGCCAGGCTCTCGGCTTTTCCGGCTATTCGCCGATGCAGGCTTTGTTTCGGGCAGAATACACCCAGTCGCGCCCGGATTATGCCGAGCGCCTGTCACGCATCAGCGAGGCCAGCGCCCAAAATGTAGGCGCGCTTACAGCGGACTTCGCCGATGCCGGGCGGCAGTCTCTCGAAACCCTGTCGAGCGGGCTCGATCATGCTGCACTGCAGGGCGCGGCGGTCATCCTAGCGAATGCGGAGACCATACATCTCGTCGGCCTGCGGCGCGCGTTTCCGATCGTCAGCACCATGGCCTATCTCCTCGAAAAGATGGAGGTGCCGACTCTGCTCCACCACGCGGCCGGCCATCTAGCCAGCGACCACGCGATCCGCCCAGGTGACGCGGTCTTTGCCGTGACGTTCTCGCCCTATTCGCCCGAGACGATCGAAGTGGCGACTCGGGCGGCGAGACGCGGCATATCCCTGGTCGCCCTCAGCGATACCGCCGAATGCCCACTTGGCGAGACCGCCCGCCATCTCCTCGTCGCGCGCGAGATGGAAGTGGGCGCATTCCGCGTTCCGACGGCGGCCCTCACCCTTGCGACGGCGCTCTCCGTCGCGATCGGGACCATGCGCAAGAAGGCCCGTTGACATGTCTGCCGTCGAAGAGCAAAATTGGAATAAATATTCCAAATAATATCATGCGAGGCTTCTCCCGAAAATCGGGACCCGAGCCGCGCATCGAGGCCGCAGCGCCGCACATGGGAGGAAGACAGTGACGGGAGCCGAGACCGGAACAGAATCGATATGCGCCGCCGCGCGAGGAATCCGAACATGACCAAGGACCTCGATCTCATCACGATCGGCCGCTCCTCGGTCGATCTTTACGGCGCGCAGGTCGGTGGACGCCTCGAAGACATGCGGAGCTTCGACAAATATGTCGGCGGCTCTCCAACCAATATGGCGACCGGCACCGCCCGCCTCGGCCTGAAATCCGCGCTCATCACCCGCGTTGGCAACGAGCATATGGGCCGCTTCCTCATCGAGGAGCTTGCTCGTGAGGGCGTCGATGTGACCGGTGTCGTCACAGATCCGGAGCGCCTCACGGCCCTTGTCCTTCTCGGGATTCGCGACGAGGAGCAGTTCCCGCTGATCTTCTACCGCGAGAACTGCGCCGATATGGCGCTCTCAGTAGACGATATCGACGAGGACTTCATCGCCCGTGCCCGCGCCGTGGTCGCGACCGGCACCCATCTTTCCAATCCGCGCACCGAGGCAGCCGTCCTGAAGGCGCTGGAGCTTGCGCGCGAGCATGGCGCACGCACAGCGCTCGATATCGACTACCGGCCGAACCTTTGGGGGCTTGCCGGCCATGATGCGGGTGAAGAGCGCTTCATCGCTTCGGACAAGGTCACCCGGAAGCTGCAATCGACGCTGCATCTCTTCGATCTCATCGTCGGGACGGAAGAGGAATTCCACATCGCCGGCGGCACCACCGACACGATCGGCGCGCTCAGGGCCGTCCGCGCCGTCTCGGACGCGGTGCTCGTCTGCAAGCGCGGCGCGGCTGGCGCGGCGGCCTTCGAGGGCGCTATTCCGGAGAGCCTCGACGACGGCCAGACCGGCCCCGGCTTTCCGATCGAGGTCTTCAACGTGCTCGGCGCGGGTGATGGCTTCATGTCCGGCCTCCTCAAGGGGTGGCTCGATGACGAAAGCTGGCCGGTCGCCCTCAAATACGCCAATGCCTGCGGCGCGTTCGCGGTCTCGCGGCACGGATGCACGCCGGCCTATCCCTCGCTCACCGAGCTCGAATTCTTCCTCGAACGCGGCGTGAGGGAAAAGGCGCTGCGCAAGGATCGCGAACTCGAACAGGTCCACTGGTCGACGAACCGCAGCGGCGACTGGCCGGATATGCGGGTCTTCGCCTTCGACCATCGCATGCAGCTCGAAGACCTGCCGGGTGCGGATGCGGACAGGATCGGTGCATTCAAGCAGCTCTGCCTCGATGCGGCGCTGAAAGTTCAGGACGGGCGGGCCGGCTACGGCATTCTCTGCGACGGGCGGCTCGGGCGGCAGGCGCTCTATCGCGCGGCGGGGCGCAGCCTCTGGATCGGCCGGCCGGTCGAATGGCCGGGCTCGCGGCCCCTCGAACTGGAGCCGGAGATCGGCACCGATTTCGGCGGTCTTGCGGAATGGCCGGCCGAGCATGTCGTCAAATGCCTCTGCTTCTGTCACCCGGACGACGATGCCGAGATGTGGGCGCATCAGGAAGCGACCGTTCAGCGGCTCTTCGCGGCGGCCCGCCGCAACCGGCTGGAATTTCTCCTTGAGGTCATCCCCTCCAAGGCAGGTCCTGTCGACGACGAAACGACGGCCACGATCATTCGCCGCTTCTATGACCTTGGTATCTATCCCGACTGGTGGAAGCTTGAACCGATGGTAAGCGAGGCCGGTTGGCAAAACGCCTGCACCGCGATCGAAGAGAACGATCCCCATGTGCGCGGCATCGTGGTCCTCGGCCTCGAAGCCAGTGAAGACGCACTGAAGGAGAGCTTCGCCAAGGCCGCGAAATGTCCGCTCGTGAAGGGTTTCGCTGTGGGCCGCACCATCTTCGCGGACGCTGCGAAAGCCTACATGCAAAACGAGATCACGCCGAGTACGGCCGTCACGCAGATGGCAGAGCGATATGCGCGTCTCTGCGCTCTTTGGGAAGAGGCGCGCGCGGGAGGAGATATCCAATGAGCACGATCCGATTGACCGCCGCTCAGGCGCTGGTGAAATACATCGCAGCCCAGCTGAACGAGGATGGCGAACCCTTTCTCGCCGGCGTATGGGCGATTTTCGGCCATGGCAATGTCGCCGGCCTCGGCGAGGCGCTCTATGCCGAACGCGATGCGATCCAGACCTATCGCGGGCATAACGAGCAGACGATGTGCCATGCGGCGATTGCCTATGCCAAGCAGTCGAACCGCCGCCGAGCGATGGCGGTCACCTCCTCCATCGGTCCCGGCGCGACGAACATGGTCACCGCCGCGGCGCTCGCCCATGTCAATCGGCTTCCCCTGCTTCTGATTCCCGGCGACGTCTTCGCCAATCGCGGCCCGGACCCAGTGCTTCAGCAGAGCGAAGATTTCAGCGACGGCACAGTGACGGTGAATGACGCCTTCCGGCCCGTGACGCGCTATTTCGACCGCATCATGCGTCCCGAACAGCTCCTGACCGCCCTGCCCCGCGCATTCCGCACCATGACCGATCCGGCCGATTGCGGACCAGTCTGTCTCTCCTTCTGTCAGGACGTGCAGGCCGAAGCCTACGATTATCCTGAAAGCTTCTTCACGCCCCGCACATGGCGCTTCCGCCGGCCGCATCCCGATCCCGTCGAGGTGTCAAGCGTCGCGGATATGCTGAGATCGGCGAAGAAGCCGGTCATCGTCGCGGGCGGCGGCGTCCACTATTCGCTGGCAACCGAAGCGCTTCAGGCCTTCGCCGAAAAGCACGGCATCCCGGTGGTCGAAAGCCAGGCCGGCAAATCGGCGCTCGCCTGGGATCACCCGCTCAATCTCGGCCCCGTCGGCGTCACCGGCGCGTCTTCAGCGAATATCATCTCAGCCGAGGCCGATCTGGTGCTCGGCGTCGGCACCCGCTTTCAGGATTTCACCACCGGCTCCTGGAACCTGTTTCGCAATCCGAAGCGCAAGCTCGTCAGCCTCAACGTCGCAGCCTATGACGCCATGAAGCACGGCGCGGAGCCGCTGTGCTGCGATGCGCGGGTTGGCCTTGAAGCGCTTTCTGAAGCCCTCGGAGATTTCGCTTTCGAAGCACCCGCTGCATCGCTGAAGGAAGATTGGTTCGCCGCCGTCGATCCGCTGACCGACGCGCCAGCCGAGACCAACGAACTGCCGACGGACCAACAGGTGATCGGCGCGGTCCAGCGAGCGAGCGGGCCGGATACGGTCGTCATGTGCGCGGCCGGGACCATGCCGGGCGAACTTCACAAGCTGTGGAAGGCCCCGCGTCCGGGCGGCTACCACATGGAATACGGCTATTCCTGCATGGGCTACGAGATTGCCGGTGCGCTTGGCATAAAGATGGCCCAGCCCGAGCGAGACGTCGTCTGCATGCTCGGCGACGGCAGCTACATGATGGCGAATTCCGAACTCGCGACCGCTGCGATGCTCGGTCAGAGGATCACGATCGTCATCACCGACAATCGCGGCTATGGCTGCATCAACCGGCTTCAGCAGGGTTGCGGCGGGGCGGAATTCAACAACCTCCTGAAGAACAGCTATCGCGGCAAGCATTCGAACATCGATTTCGCCGCCCATGCCGCTTCGATGGGCGCGACTTCGAAACATGTGGGCTCGATCGCCGAACTCGAAACCGCGCTCGCAGAGGGCAAGGATGTCGACGGACCCTACGTGGTCGTCATCGACACCGACCCCTATCCCTCGACTCCCCATGGTGGCCACTGGTGGGATGTCGCCGTGCCCGAGGTCTCGTCGCGCGAAGCGGTGGAAGAGGCGCGCAAGGCCTATGAAGAACAAATCCGCATCCGCGCGATCGGCTGACGGCACAGAACACAGATGGACAAGACGATGATCCTTTTTGGAACGAACCCGATCGCTTGGTCGAACGACGACGACTGGTCGATCGGCGATCACATCTCCCTCGAGGAATGCCTGGACGATTGCCGCAAGATCGGCTTCGACGGCATCGAGAAGGGCCACAAGATGCCGAGCGATGGCGATGAATTGAAGTCGGCGCTTGGTGTGTACGGACTGAAATTCGTCGGCGGCTGGCACTCGACCAACATCCTCGACACCGGTTCGACCATCGAGACCGAGATCGCGGCGATGAACGTTCATCTGGAAATGACGAAGAAGGCCGGCTCCGACGTCATCATCGTCTGCGAATGCTCCAACACTGTTCACGGCAACGATCGTGCTGCCGCGAATGACCGACCGATCATCGAGGAGGCAGACTGGCCGCGCTTCATGGACGCGATCAACGCGCTGGCGAGCCACGCGGCGAAACAAGGCGTTCGCTTCTGCTATCACCACCACACGGGCACCGTGGTGGAGAGCGCCGGCGACATCGATCGCTTCATGGCGCTCGCCGGTCCTGACACGAAGCTTCTTCTCGACACCGGCCACTGTACCGTCGGCGGCGCGGACCCCACCGCAGTCGCGGAAAAATACATGGACCGCGTCGGGCACATCCACTGCAAAAATGTCCGGCCCGAATTCCTGAAAATGCTGCGCGAAGAAAACCTCTCCTTCCTCGAAGGCGTGCGCCGGGGCATGTTCACCGTTCCGGGCGATGACGAAGGCTGCGTCGAATTTCTGCCGGTCCTGAAGGCTGCGGCGGAAGCCGGCTATTCCGGCTGGATCGTCATCGAGGCCGAACAGGATTCGGCCGTACGAGACCCGGTCCACTATCAGTCCATGGGCCTGAAGGCGCTGAAGGACATGTCACGCGAAGCCGGGCTGATTTCGTAGGATGTTCGACACGTCCAGCCCCTGGCTCCGACCACTCTGGCGGCGCCTGCTGATCACCGCCATCACGCTCGCCTGGGGCATCTTCGAGGCGGTGAACGGCAACACGTTCTGGGCGCTCGTCTTTCTCGGATCGGGCGCGTGGCTCGCCTGGAGCCTCATCATGACCTACGAACCCAAAACCGTCCCATCGAACGAAAAGCATGCTGAGAAGGACGAGACATGAGCCATCTTCAGAAGAAGCCCTTCGGCACCCACGGCAAGGTGCACCAGATCACGCCGGAGAGCGCGGGCTGGCGCTATGTCGGCTTTTCGCTCTACCGTCTGCGGGCCGGCGAGAGCGCGGCGGAGGCGACCGGCGAGCGCGAGGTGATCCTCGTCATGGTCGAGGGCAAGGCGCAGATAACCGGCGCGGGCGAGGATTTCGGCATCCTCGGCGAGCGCATGAACGTCTTCGAGAAGACCCCGCCCCATTGCCTTTATGTGCCACGTGACAGGAACTGGAGCGCGCTCGCCGAAACCGATTGCGTGATCGCGGTCTGCTCCGCGCCCGCCTCTGCAGATGCAGACTTTCCGGCCCGGCGCATTGGCCCGGAGGGTATTTCGCTGACAGAGCGCGGCAAGGGCACCAACACCCGCTACATCAACAATATCGCCATGGAAGACTCTCCCGTCGCGGACCGCCTTCTGGTAACGGAAGTCTTCACACCGGCCGGCAACTGGTCCTCCTATCCCAGCCACCGGCACGACGAGGATGATTTCCCGCGCATCACCTATCTGGAAGAAACCTATTATCACCGGCTCGATCCCGCCTCGGGCTTTGCCTTCCAGCGCGTCTATACCGATGACGGGTCGCTCAACGAGGTAATGGCGGTGAAAGACGGCGACGTGGTCTGCGTGCCTCGCGGCCATCATCCATGCGGCGCGCCTTACGGTTTCCAGATGTACTATTTGAACGTCATGGCCGGCCCCTTGCGAAAGTGGCGCTTTGTCGCCGCTCCGGAAGTGCAATGGATCATGAAACGCGACGCCTGATCATAAGGCGCGCAGCCAAAGCCCCTCTCCTTCGCCCGAACCTTTGGCGGGCGAGCCGGAGACGCCACTTGCAAATTCGCATTCGCTTCCGTTCGCGCCAGTTAACGGTGCACCCGCAAGGCGACGAACCGCGTTGCCGTCGGACTTGAGAAGGAAGCACGCGCTATGAGTGACGGTCAGAAAAAGCCGACAAAAACCAAGAAAACGAAGACCGAGACGGCCGACATAGCTCATAAGGCGGGCGATAAGGTCGAAGCTTATCGCGCCTTGTCTGAACGGATCGCATCAGGCGAACAGGTTGTCTCCCCGGTTTTCCTGGAGGGGCAGGCACGCCGGGAGCATGTGCGCTCGACGTTGCGTGAGGACCATGCCAACCGGATCGAGCAGCGCAACAAAGGAACGGAAGTAAAATTCGACGAACTTGCCGGCAACTTCTTCAAGTTCTATCGCGGTACAGCCCTTCTTTTCTATCGGGACATGGTGGGCGAAGATGCCGGCATGCCCTCCGTCATGGCGCTGGGTGATGTCCATCCGGAGAATTTCGGCGTCATGCCGGACGATCACGGCGCGCCTATTTTCGGTGTGAACGACTTCGACGAGACGATTTACGCCCCCTTCACCTGGGACCTGAAGCGAGGCGCGGTCGGCTTCTGGATCGGGGCTCGGGAGGCGGGAGGCCTTGGCCGCAAGAAACGACGCAAGGTCGTGAAAAAGTTCGTCAAGGGCTATCTCGAAGCGATGGCGGGCTATGCAAAGCACGACACCGAAAAGAACGACAGCTACCGGATGGACAACTCGCCAAAGGTGATCCGCCGCCTGTTCGAAGAAGCCTGGGAAGAGCGCCAGGAATGGCTCTGGGACGATTATCTCAAGCCTTCGGGACGCGGTTTCCGCGCCAGTGACGAACTGCAGCCGATTTCCGGTGAGATCGATAAATTCCAGAAAGCGATCGACGATCTGGCAAAGGCGAACGACATTGTCGACCTCGACCGGGCGGGCGAACTGAAGGTGAAGGATGTCTGCAAGCGCCATGGACAGGGAACGGCATCCCTGGGCCTGCCACGCTATTACGTCCTGATCGAGGGTCCATCGAAAGACGCGACCGACGATCTCATCATCGAATTCAAGCGCGCGCGAAAATCTGCCCTCGAAGGGCTGGTTCCCCCATCGAACTTCAATGCCGGTGATAAAGCCGACCGCATCAAACACGGCCAGGCCGTACAGCTTGCCCACGGTGATATTTTCTACGGCTCCGTCGAAATTGACGGAACGAGCTTCATGAGCCGCGAGCGAGCGCCCTTCCGCGACGACATCGATCTCGACGAGCTGAGTTACAGCACCTGGAAGGAATACGCGCGGACGTGTGGGGCCGCTCTCGCGCAAGCTCATGCGCTGTCCGACGATCTGGGTCAGATCGACTACGACGTGGAACCTTCGATCATAGCGGCGGCGAGCCCGCACAAGCTGTTCAAGGCCGATCTCGTCCGGTGGGCGGAAGAAGCGGCGGACCGGCTCGAAGCTGACCACAAGTTCTTTCGCGAAGACCACGCCATGGGCGCATTCGACAATGTCGAGATGGTCTATCGCTGAGTGAAAGAAGTGCCGGGCAAAACGGCGAATGAAGCTGTTTTGCCCGGCTGCCTCGATCGCGAACTCATTCGGCAAGCTGGATTGGCAAGCGCGTATGCTGCCTGAAGCAGTACCCGGTCAGGCCGGAACCTCGACCCTTGCCTCTTCGATAAGAGCCTTGATCTCGCTGCGACAAGAGCCGCAATTGGTGCCCGCATTCAGCGCCGCCCCCACGGCTTCGACGCTGGTTGCCTCGCCGGATGCAACAAGAGCCGCGATCTGATTGACCCCGACCGAAAAACAGGAACAGACGGTCGCACCCGGATCGGGACGGTCGGCAGGGCCACGTCCGGCCAGAAGCTCGGCCCGGCGACGGCCCATGCGATCGGTGAGACCGAGTTGGTTTATAGCCCAGTTTCGAGAAACGGAGACCGGCTTGGGCGAAATGTAGACAGCGCCCAGCAGCGCTCCTTCGGAAAACAGCGCAAAGCGCTGGGCTCCTGTCCGCCGGTCACGATAAGCCGCCATCTCACCGTCGGCGCCGCCACACAACGCACGCGCGAACGCGTCCGGATCTGCGAGGGCCGTATCGTCCGCCAGTTCAAGCCGCCAGCCGTTCTCGGTGCGCGCCGCCGCGGCATAGCCGGCCATGCCCCTGATCGCGTCAAGGTCGGGTCGCTCCTTCAAGATCGCAAAACCATACCAGAGTGCCGGATACCGCTTCAGGGAGACACCGCTCGATTTCAGCGCCGGCTGGCCGGAGACCGGATCGACATCCGGGCGGGCCAGCGGTCCGATCCGCGCCGAGGGGGCGTAGCGTCCGGTCCAGTGCATAGGGACAAAGCAATTCCCCCGCTTCTGCCGATCGGTGACGAGGGCGCGAACGATCGCTCTCCCCCGCGACGAGGTAACTGCGACGAGATCCGCGGCGTCGATCCCAAGGTCCTTTGCGTCACCCGGATGAATTTCCACGAAAGGCTCGGCGATATGGGCCGAGAGACGCGGCGAAAGCCCGGTTCGCGTCATGGTGTGCCAGTGATCGCGCACCCGGCCGGTGTTGAGCAGGAAGGGCGCGGTCTCGGTCTTCATCGCTGGCTTAACGGCGATGAAACGCGCGCGCCTGTCATCGTGGAAAAACCCGCCTTCGGCAAAGAAGCGCGTCTCGGAGGCTGCCGGATCGTTGCCTGCTAGGGCGGGCCATTGGACCGGCTTCATCAGGTCGTAACCGGCCTCTGAGAGCCCGGCGAGACCTCCGATATCGAAATCGCGGGAGCCATCATTCTCATGGGCCGAAAGGCGCGCATGCTCTTCGAATACAGCCGAGGCGGATGCGAATTCGAAACCCCCAAATCCCATGCGCTGCGCGACTTCTGCGAAGATCGCCCAGTCGAAGCGCGCTTCACCCGGAGGTGACAGGAATGGGCGCTGCCTCGAGATGCGTCGCTCCGAATTGGTCACCGTCCCGTTCTTTTCGCCCCAGGCGGCGGCAGGAAGCAGGATGTCGGCGAACGCGGTTGTATCTGTCTGGGCAGCAACGTCCGACACGACGACGAATGGGCAGGCTTCGAGCGCGGCCTTCACCCGGTCGGCCTCGGGCATGGAGACGACCGGGTTGGTCCCGGCGATCCAGAGCGCCTTGATCCGGCCATCGAGGACGGCTTCGAAAAGTTCGACCGCCTTGAGGCCGGGTTTCGTCGCGATATTCGGCGCGTTCCAGAACGCTTCGACCTTCGCGCGGTCCTCATCGTTCTCGATCGCCATATGGGCCGCAAGCATATTGGAAAGGCCGCCGACCTCGCGTCCACCCATGGCGTTCGGCTGACCGGTGATCGAGAACGGCCCCATTCCGGGGCGGCCGATCCGTCCCGTCGCAAGATGGCAGTTGATGATTGCGTTCACCTTGTCGGTGCCGAACGCCGACTGGTTGACGCCCTGGCTGTAGACGGTGACGACCTTCTCGGTGGCGATGAAGAGGTCGTAGAAGGCGAAAATATCGTGCCGGGATAAGCCTGTCAGTTCCGAAACGGTCTGGACGCGCATGGCGCGCGAGGCCCGCAGCGCATCGACGAACCCTTCGGTGTGACGCGAGACATAGTCACAATGGACTGCGCCCGCTTCCGTGAGGGCGTAAAGGAGGCCGGAAAACAGCGCCACGTCTCCGTCTGCGGCAATCGGCAGATGCAGATCGGCGATCTCGCAGGTTGCCGTCCGGCGCGGATCGATGACGACGATCTTCATGTCCGGCCGCTCGGCCTTGGCAGCCGCGATCCGCTGGAAGACGACCGGATGGCACCAGGCAAGATTGGAGCCGGTAAGAACGACGAGATCGGCCTGTTCGAGATCGCTATAGGTGCCGGGCACAGTATCGCTGCCGAAGGCCCGCTTGTGGCCGGCAACGGATGAAGCCATGCAGAGGCGGGAATTGGTGTCGATATTGCCCGAGCCGATGAACCCTTTCATCAGCTTGTTGGCGACGTAATAGTCCTCGGTCAAAAGCTGGCCGGACAGGTAGAAGGCAACCGAGTCCGGTCCGTGTTCCTCGATCGCCTGATTAAACGTGTCGGCAACCGTCTGTAGGACCGTGTCCCAATCGGTGCCTTGCCCGTTCATCATCGGTTGAAGGACACGCTCTTCCAGCCCCAGTGTCTCGCCGAGGGCTGATCCCTTGGAGCAGAGCCGGCCGAAATTCGCCGGATGGTCTGGATCACCTGCGATCGTGACGGAGCCATCGGCGCGAGGCGTTGCGAGAACCCCGCATCCGACACCGCAATAGGGACAGGTGGTCCTGACGGTCCGGTCGGCTTCGTCGGCGCGCTTCATTGTGCCACCATCCCTCTTGTGATGCGAACCGGAGGACGACCGGAGCACTTATTGGTGCCGTGGCTCCCGTGTCCTAAATTTCCCGATGTCAGGCCGCGACCTTCGTATTGGCCGCACGCGCCAGATCTTCGCCGCTCAGCTGAACCTCGCCGTTCACCAGGCGGACGCGGAACGTCCGCACCTCCCCTTCGTCCGGCCCCTGCGCCTCGCCGCTGCGCAGCGAAATCACCATGTTGTGGAGCGGACAGGTGACGCAGCCGTCATGGACGATCCCCTGGCTCAGCGGCCCACCTTTGTGCGGACAACGGTCCTCGATCGCGAACACCTCGTCCTCGGCATCGCGAAAGAGGCCGATGGTCGCAAACCCCGCCTCGATACGACGCGCGCCGAGACGCGGAATATCCTCGATGCGGCCGACGGTGATCCACGGACTGTCGATGAGCGTCATGATGCTGTCCCCTATTCCGCAGCCTGAGCGAATTCGAGCTTCGCCATCGGCTGGAACTCGTGCTTGTCCTTGCCCGAGACGCGCTCGGACCACGGATCGACCTGGGCAAATTTCTGAGAGAACACAAAACGATCGAAATAGGCGCGCCGCATGTCCGGGTGATCCATGATCTGCCGACGGATCTCGTCGAGACCGATGCGCTTGGCCCATTTGTAGATGCGCTCGAGATAATGGCCCTGCTCGCGATACATCTGGACGAGTGCCACGATATGTTCGAGCGCGTCGTCTTCGCTCTTCACCATGCCGAGGACTTCGGTGCCTTTGATGTCGAGGCCGGCGGCGCCCGCGAAGTGGATTTCGAAACCGGAGTCAACGCAGATGACGCCGACATCCTTGCAGGTCGCTTCCGCGCAGTTTCGCGGGCATCCTGATACGGCCATCTTCACCTTGGCCGGCGTCCAGGACCCCCACATGAACTTCTCGATGCGGATGCCGAGACCGGTCGAGTCCTGCGTGCCGAAGCGACACCAGTCGGTCCCGACACAGGTCTTCACGGTGCGCAGGCCCTTGGCATAGGCCTGACCGGAGACGAATCCCGCCTTGCCGAGATCGGCCCAGACGGCCGGAAGATATTCCTTCTTGATGCCCAGCATGTCGATACGCTGGCCGCCGGTGACCTTGACGGCCGGGATCTCGAACTTGTCGCAGACATCCGCAATCGCCCGGAGCTCGCTCGCCGATGTCATACCGCCCCACATGCGCGGGACGACCGAATAGGTGCCGTCCTTCTGGATGTTGGCGTGGACGCGCTCGTTGATGAAACGGGACTGGTAGTCATCGGCATATTCATCGGGCCAATCGGCGACCAGATAATAGTTGAGCGCCGGACGGCATTTCGCGCAGCCGTTGGAACTCGACCATTCGAGTTCCTGCATCACTTCGGGGATGGACTTCAGTTCCTTGGCGACGATCAGCCGGCGCACATCGTCATGGCTGAGCGTCGTGCAGCCACACATCGGCTTGACGGCATTCGTATCGAATGCATCCCCGAGGGTGAGGCCCATCAGCTGCTCGACCAGCCCGGTGCATGTGCCGCAGGAGGACGAGGCCTTCGTATGGGCGCGCACCTCGTCGAGCGAGGTCAGGCCCTTGGTCGTGATCGCGCCGGTGATCGTTCCCTTGCAAACGCCGTTGCAGCCGCAGATTTCCGCATCATCCGGCAAGGCTGCAACGGCCGCCGTAGGGTCCAGGGGGGACCCTCCCTGATAGGCCTGGCCAAAGATCAACGTATCGCGCATGTCATCGACCGGCGTCTTCTTCTTCATGAGATCGAAGAACCAGGAGCCGTCCGCGGTCTCACCATAAAGGACCGCGCCGATGATCCGCTCGTCCTTGATAACGAGGCGCTTGTAAACGCCGGCAGAGGCATCGCGCAGGACGATCTCCTCGCGGTCGTCTCCCTCGGCAAAGTCCCCGGCGGAAAAGAGATCGATGCCCGTCACCTTCAGCTTGGTCGAGAGGACCGAGCCGAGATAGGCGTCGTCGCACTCAGCCAGCAGATGCGAGGCCAGCACATTGGCCATATCGTAGAGCGGAGCGACGAGGCCGTAGCACGTGCCGCGATGCTCGACGCATTCGCCAAGCGCGAAGACGTCCGGGTCGGAGGTCCGCATATCGTCGCCGACGAGCACGCCGCGATTAACCTCCAGACCCGCATCCTTCGCAAGCTGTGTCGATGGCCGGATGCCGACCGCCATGACGACGATGTCTGCGGGAAGCTTCGTGCCGTCGGTGAGTTCGACGCCCTCGACATGGGTGTCGCCGTAGATCAGTTTGGTGTTGGCCTTGGTCAGTATCTCGATGCCGCGATCCTTGAGGGACTTCTCCAGAAGATAGCCGGCCGCCGGATCGAGCTGACGCTCCATCAGGGTCGGTTGCAGGTGAAGAACCGTCACCTCCATTCCGCGAAGGCGCAGACCCGCTGCCGCTTCAAGCCCAAGTAGCCCGCCACCGATGACGACGGCCCTTGCGCCGGGCGCTCCACAGGCCTCGATCATGGCGTTGGTGTCGTCGAGGTCGCGATAGGTGAGGACGCCGGGCAGATCCCGCCCCTCGACCGGAATGACGAAGGGCACCGAGCCCGTTCCGATCACGAGCTTGTCGTAAGGAACCTCGCCCTTTTCGCCGACGACCACCTTCCGGTCTCGGTCGATGGCGACCACCTTCTCGCCAAAACGGCACGTGACGCCATTGTCGGCATACCAGTTGTCGCTATGGGTGATGATTTCCTCATAGCTCTTTTCCCCGGACAGCACCGGCGAAAGCATGAGGCGGTTATAGTTGCCCCGCGGCTCGGCATTGAAAAGCGTGACATCGTATGCGTTCGGATCGGCCTCGATAAGGCGTTCGAGCACCCGGCCCGACGCCATTCCGGCGCCTATGACAACCAGTTTCTGCATGAGAATTCCTCAGTAATACCAGGCGACGACATGGGCGATCGTCCCGTTCCGAAAAAGCGGAACGGCGACCATCGAGCGATAGCCTGCGGTCAGAACGGCATTGTCTGTCTTGACGGTTGGAAGGCCGGAGCCGAGAACCTGGCCGATCGCGCCCTCCCACGCGCTGACGCGTTTCTCGTTTTCATGGCTCCAGAGAGCCCCCTCGCGCTGGCAGACGCCGTCGACGAGAACAGCCTGGCTCTCGCTCCCGGTCCGTGCCGCCCGCGCATCCCAGAGCTCGAAGCGTTGGGCGATCGGCGTGCCCAAAGCCGACAGAAGCGTCAGGATGAACGTTGTCCCCTCCGGCGACGCGACCGGAATGCCGAGCCCTGTCGTCAGGCCTGCCATCCCTGCGCTCTCGGCGCGGATGAAGCGATAACCCGAGCCGAGATCGCGCATGAGGATCGGGGTCTTGGCAGCCCACACACCACCGGGAAGACCCTGGCCGCGCGGGAAGGTCGTATGCTGGGACACCCATTCGAAATGCTTGGCTGCACCGTAATACCCATCGTCGAGAGCAAGCAGTCCCGCCTCCTCGCGCCAGACCTCGATCGCGCCGATCCGCTCCTCGCCATCGGAGCAAAGGACAACGACGATCGCCTTCAGTTCCTTGCCGTTGAAAATCGGAACGGCGACGGCGCTGGTGAGGCCGGCCTCGCGAGCGGCTTCCGCCCTTTTGAAATAGGAACCGTCGAAGGACTTCAGGACCACGGGGCGCGCTTCGGCCCAGGCCTTGCCGGGGAGCCCGACGCCTTTTGCAAAACTCTGCTTTTCGGAGACGGCGGCAAAATCGGACAGCGCTCCGTAGTCACCGCTCGACCAGACGAGTTCGCCGTCTTTCGGAACCCATATTTCCGTTGCCTCGACGAATGCCCGGTTGCCGTGCTGAACTGCGAGGGCGACACTCATGCAGCTTCCCTCTTGGCGCTGGCCGTCTTGTCCTTCTCATCCGCAGGTTCGGTCTTGCCCGGACCCGAATGCGCACCCTTCTCATATTCTTCGAGGAAGCTCAGGAGTTGCTCGCGGTAGAAGTAGTAGTCGGGGTGGTCGAGCAGTTCCTTGCGGGTGCGCGGGCGCGGCAGGTCGACCTTCATGATCCGGCCAATCTTGGCGTTCGGACCGTTGGTCATCATGACAACCCTGTCGGCGAGAAGGATCGCTTCGTCGACATCGTGGGTCACGCAGACCGTCGTCACCTGGGTGCGCTTCCACACGTCCATCAGCACGTCCTGCAGCTCCCAGCGGGTCAGGGAGTCCAGCATTCCGAACGGCTCATCGAGGAGGAGCAGCTTGGGCGAGAGCGCGAAGGCACGGGCAATGCCGACGCGCTGCTTCATGCCGTTGGAAAGATCGGCCGCCTTGCGGTGCATGGCATCGCCAAGACCCACCCGGTGCAGATAGTGCTCGACGATGTCCTTTCGCTCGGCGGGACTCGCCTTCGGATAAACCCGATCGACGCCCAGAGCCACATTCTCCCGCGCCGTGAGCCAGGGCATGAGCGAGGGCGCCTGGAAGACGACCGCACGATCGGGACCAGCTGAATCCACTTCCCGTCCGTCAAGCACGATACCGCCCGAAGAGATATCGTTGAGGCCGGCGGCCATGGAAAGAACCGTCGACTTGCCACAGCCGGAATGGCCGATCAGGGAGACGAACTCGCCCTTCGCCATCTGGAGATCGAAGCCGTCGACGACGGTCAGAGGCCCCTTCGGTGTCGGATAGACCTTTCGGACCTCGAAGAATTCGACATAGCGCTGTTCGATGGGCGAATGGGCCGCGCGCTTGTAGGCATCGGGCAGATCGGGCGCCGGCCGCTTCTTTTTCGAAGCAAGGTCGACCGGAATGATGTTGGGAAGCGCGACGGCATCGCCGGCCGCTTCGCTCACCGTATCGCCCTTTTCCATGAGATAATTCGTGACGTCCCGGCGGAGCCGCTTGAAGTCCTCGTTCGCATTCATCGCGGCCCGGTCGCGGGGTCGCTCAAGGGTGACGTCGAAGGAGGGACCGAGCGTCGCGTTTGGTCCCGGATCGAGCGGAATGATGCGGTCGGCGAGGAGGATCGCCTCGTCGACATCGTTCGTGATGAGAATGATCGTCTTCTTCTCGACCTGACTGATCTCGGCGAATTCATCCTGAAGCTTGGCGCGGGTGAGCGCGTCGAGAGCCGAAAGCGGCTCGTCGAGCAGAAGAATTTCCGGGCTCATGGCGAGTGCCCGCGCCACCGAAACGCGCTGGCGCATGCCACCGGACAGTTCGGCGGGCTTGCGCTCGGCCGCATGGGAGAGGCCCACCATATCGATATACTTCTCGACGCGGGCAGAACGTGCGGCTTTCGTTTCCTTTGAGAACACGCTGTCGACCGCAAGTGCGACGTTCCCGCGAACGGAAAGCCAGGGCATCAGCGAGTAGGACTGGAACACGAGACCGCGTTCCGGCCCTGGCCCCTTGACCTCAGCCCCCCGCATGAGGACCTTACCGGCGTCCGGCTCGATCAAACCGGCGAGAAGCGAAATCAGCGTCGTCTTGCCCGAGCCGGAAAATCCGACGATGGCGACGAACTCCCCTTCCCTGACACTCAGATCGACATCCTTCAGAATTTCGGCCCGGTTCTCGCCGTCGCCGTAATGCTTGGCGACGGCCTTCATTTCGATGATCGGTTCGGTGATCATTTGTTGCATCTCCCCGATTCCGATCAGCGCGTGGCCGAGAAGGTGAAGGCGGACTGAAGCGCGGCCATGATCCTGTCGAGGATGAAGCCGACAATGCCGATCGTGATGACCGCCACGATGATGCGGGCAAGCGAGTTCGACGAGCCGTTCTGGAACTCGTCCCAGACGAACTTACCAAGACCGGGATTCTGGGCGAGCATCTCGGCGGCGATCAGCACCATCCAGCCTACACCGAGGGACAGGCGAAGGCCGGTGAAGATCAGCGGCATCGCGGATGGGAGGACAAGCTTGGTGATCGTCTTAGTCGTCGAAAGCTGGAGCACTTTGCCGACATTGACGAGGTCCTTGTCGATAGAGGCAACGCCCAAGGAGGTGTTGATCAACGTCGGCCACAGTGAGCAGAGCGTGACCGTGATGGCGGAGACGACCATCGACTTCGGCAAGGAGTCTGACGCGTTCACATAAAGCGCGGAGACGATCATCGTCACGATCGGCAGCCAGGCCAGCGGCGAGACCGGCTTGAAGATCTGGATCAGCGGATTGAGGGCACCGTTGATGGTCGACGACAGGCCACAGGCGATCCCGACGGGAACGGCAATGACGGTTGCCAGCAGGAAGCCCAGAAAGACGGTCTTCAGCGAGGTGAAGATCTGCTCGGGATAGGTCGGCGCTCCGGTATAGGTCCGGGTCTGAACCCGGTCTGCGTAACCGGCCTCGATCAGCTTCTCGTTTCGCGCTTGCTGGCGTTCGTAGAATGCGGCCTTGTCGGCCTGGGTGCGCTGCCAATCCTCGTAGAGGGAACCGACCTGCTCAGCCACCTGAGCGGGGCCCGGTACCGTGCCGAGCGAGGTCTGGACCGTCGGCGCCAGCGCCGCCCAGACGGCGATAAAACCGAGGATGCCGAGAATCGGCACGACAAGACCTTTCCAAAGCGCCCGCATATTCGATCGCGGATCGTCGCCCGCCGCGATCTTCATCAACGGCACGGACCAGCCAAGACCGAAGGCGGTCAGCGGGCCGGTTGCGCGCGTGATGCGCATCATGCGCTTTTCGCGCTTGAGAACGCGCTTTTCTTCGTCGGTGGGCTCATGGCCCATAAAGTCGGAGGCGATGGTCATGGACTGTCAGCCTGTCATCAGGTCGCGGAGGGAGAGGCTCCGGGGGCGATATCAGCCTTCGGCCGTGTCGCGCCCGGTGCCGTGTCGAATTCAGTTCGAAAGGCTGGCGGTCGTTTCCTCGCCCTTCAGTCCGACATCGAACTTGGCGAGGTAATCGTTCGGCTTCTTGCCGTCGTATTCGACGCCATCGATAAAGGCAGCGGTCGCGGGCTTGTAGCCATCGGTGTCCGAAGGGATCTCGGAGGCATCGAGCAGGCCGTCCTCGATGAGAGACTGGGCCGCCGCCATGTAGATCTCGGGTTTGTAGACGCTCTTGGCCGTCTCGTCGTACCAGATGTCGGGCTTTTCTTCCGCGATCTGTCCCCAACGGCGCATCTGGGTGAGATACCAGACGGCGTCGGAATAGAATGGATAGGTCGCGTTCTTCGCGAAGAAGATGTTGAAGTCCGGCGCCGGGCGAACATCGCCCTTCTCGTATTCGAAGGTGCCGGTCATCGAGTTGGCGATAACCTCGGCATCGGCGCCGACATATTCGGGTCGAGACAGGATCTCGACGGCTTCCTGGCGGTTCGCGCCACCGTTTTCATCGAGCCATTTGCCGGCCCGGATCAGGGCCTTGGTCACTGCGATGGCCGTCTGCGGGTTTTCCTCGACGAATTTCGCCGTCATCCCGAAGACCTTTTCCGGGTTGTCGTTCCAGATGTCATGATCGGTGATGACCGGAACGCCGATCCCCTTGAACACGGCCGCCTGGTTCCAGGGCTCGCCGACGCAGTAGCCCTGAATCGTGCCAGCCTCCATGGTCGCCGGCATTTGCGGCGGCGGCGTCACCGACAGGAGGACATCCGCCTTGATCTGACCGGACGTATCGGACGGAGAATAGAAACCCGGATTGAGGCCGCCGGCTGCCAGCCAGTAGCGAAGCTCGTAATTGTGGGTCGAGACCGGGAAGACCATGCCCATGTTGAAGGGCTTGCCCTCAGCCTTGAACTGATCGACGACCGGCTTCAGAGCCTCGGCCGAAATCGGATGGACCGGCTTGGCATCGGCGTCTACCGGCACGTTCTTCTTCATCTCCTCCCACACGGCATTGGACACCGTGATACCGTTGCCGTTGAGATCCATGGAGAACGGCGTGACGATGTGTGCTTCCGTGCCGTAGCCGATGGTCGCGGCAAGCGGCTGACCGGCCAGCATGTGGGCGCCGTCGAGTTCGCCGGTGATTACCCGGTCGAGCAGAACCTTCCAGTTCGCCTGGGGCTCAAGGGTGACGTAGAGCCCTTCGTCCTCGAAAAAGTGCTTTTCCTTCGCAATGGCGAGCGGCGCCATGTCGGTCAGCTTGATGAAGCCGAATTTGAGCTCGGCCTTTTCCGGAAACACCATTTCGGCAAAAGCGCCGGTGGAGACCGTGCACAGCGCCGCAGCGCCGAGAACGCCCAGAATCGTGCGGCGGGTAAACCTTGAGAACAGTGCCATTGGGCAGAACTTCCCCGTTAGCCGGAGCAACGTCGAAGCGCGCCCGGTGTCGATTGTGCTGAAACGAAAAAAGGCTGCCCGACCTGTCGATCGCGAACGCGGGCCATTCCGGTTCGCAGATATTCGAAAGGTCGGCAGCCTTGCCGATACGACACCCGCCATTGGATGCCTCTAAGACCGCAACTGGTGCGTCTCTTGCCGTGAAGTCGAAGCTTGTTCGCCTCACCCCTCTTTATTTACAGTGGAGTTTTCCGCGCCGCAACAGAATTCTCGCGAAATTTGCGATTTTTCTAATCCCGATCCTGTCTTGCCCTTTTATTGTGCAGCCAGAGAGGGCTCCGGGCAATGGATAGGCCTAAAAATTGATAAAATCGGACTGGCCATCATCGAACAGCCCGTAAAGGTCGCCCACACCGCTCGCCGGCTCGTGACGTTTCCCATCGAGAGTGCCATTGGTCGCGATCGCGTAGATATCCGGACGGTAGACGTTCTTGACGACCCCGCGCGCCTCGGGCGTCTCGGTGGTATGCCCCCAGCGCAGCATCTGGCGGTAAATCCAGTCGCCATAGCTTTGATGGGGCCAACTGCCCTCCGCCCGCCCGAAATTCAGGAAATTCGGGACGAAGCGGCCGACACCGCGCTTAATCTCGAGTTCGCCGGTAAGCCCAGGAAGCAGATGCGCCGAGTCCACGGCAATATGGCGCGGATCGGCCAGGAGACGGCTGAGTTCCCCATGGTTTTTCGAATCGTCGCACCAGGCGGCGGCTTCGAGCAGGCTGGCAATCAGGCGCTGAAGAACCTCCAGACGCTCGCTGATCATCGCCTTGGACACGCCCAGAACCTTCTCAGGGCTGAATGGCGCGATCTCCGCCTTGGTCGTCGCGATCTCACCAGCGCCCGCACGGACCGCGATCGTGTTCCAGGGCTCACCCGCCGAAAAGCCGTCGATCTGACCGCTCGCGAGCGCCTCCGGCAGGAGAGAAGGCGGAACGACCGTGAACTCCACATCCTTGTCCGGCTGGATACCGCAGGCCGCGAGCCAGTAGCGGAGGTCGTAATTGTGGCACGAGAACCGATGGACGACGGCAAAGCGCATGGCGCGACCATCGCGCTCCATGAGCCGGTGGATCGCAAACCGGAGTGCGGCTCCAACGATTGCGGGCGAGGCATCGGCCGGCGCTTCATCCTCGACCGCAGAGGCAAGATCATTGCCGAGTGTCACGGCGTTTCCGCCGGTATTGAGAACGAGAGGCGCGTAGGTCTGGACCGTCAGCGGACCATGGGACAGGCTCATGGCGATCGGCATCGGCGCAGGCATCTGGGCGCAGTCGAAGTGACCGACGCTCATCCGGTCGCGGATCGCGGCCCAAGAGCGCTCGCGATGGATCTGAAGATCAATGCCGTGTTGCTCTGCGAAGCCGAATCGGGCGGCAACCACGAGAACCGCACTGTCGAGAAGAGGGAGGTAACCGGCATGGACCTCGTCGATCTTCGTCATAACTCGGCATCCCCCAGGAGTCGCGACGCGCTGATGAGCGAGCGGGCGACATCGGCGATCCGACGGTTCTCGTTCATCGCGCTGCGCTGCAGCATTCGATACGCTTCCGGTTCGCTCACCCCCTTCGCCTTCATCAGGATCCCCTTCGCCTGATCGATAATCTTGCGATCGGCCAGCTGCGAGCGCGCTTCCTCAAGCTCGCGATTAAGCCGATGAAACGCGTTGAAGCGGGAGATCGCCATATCGAGAATCGGCTTTACGCGCTCCTTCTTAAGACCGTCGACGATATAGGCCGAGACGCCGGCATCCACGGCCTCGCGAATGGCATTGGTGTCCGATCGATCGACGAACATCGCCATCGGTTTCTTTACGGAGCGAGACACCTGAAAGAAGTGCTCCAGCTGATCGCGGTTCGGATTCTCAAGATCGACGACGATCACGTCCGGCTGGAGCGTCTCGATTCGCCTGACCAGCCCGAGGATCTCCGTGACCGTCGAAACCCTTGTGTGCCCGGCTTCTCGCAGTCCCGCCTCGATGATCGCGGCGCGGACCTTGTTTTCATCAAAAACCAGAATAGAGGTCTCGGCGTCCATCCTCACATCTTCGATGCGCGACCGCCGTTTTGCAATGCAATATGTTTTATCGCGACGCCTAATTTGCGGGCATTTTTCCAGCAGAAAACGCTCTTTTGCAAACTCGCAAAACGATTAAGCGCGGCGAAGGAGAGGGCCTTTATCACCATAAACTTCTTTATTTTGCGGTCGCTTGCGTCCAGGCCCCCGGATGTTGATTACGGCAACGGCGTCGATCCTCCTAAGAACCGACCTAAGATCGAAACTATCGGTCACTGGGCCACACCTTGCACGCAGCGTATCAAATCGATTTGCAAGACGGCCCGAAACGGTTACCAACGGGCCGAAGTCGCCTTGCAAGGATACCGGATTGATGAAGACCAGAGCCGCTGTCGCATTTGAAGCCAAAAAACCACTTGAAATCGTTGAACTTGATCTCGAGGGCCCCAAGGAAGGGGAAGTCCTCGTCGAGATCATGGCGACCGGCATTTGCCACACGGACGCCTACACGCTGGACGGGCTTGATTCGGAAGGCTTGTTCCCAGCGGTGCTCGGCCACGAGGGCGCGGGCATCGTCCGCGAGGTCGGAAAAGGCGTAACCTATGTGAAGCCGGGCGACCACGTAATTCCGCTCTACACGCCGGAATGCCGCCAGTGTAAGTCGTGCCTCTCCGGCAAGACGAATCTCTGCACCGCCATTCGTGCGACGCAAGGCAAGGGCGTGATGCCGGACGGCACCTCGCGGTTCTCCTACAAGGGCCAGCCGATCTACCATTATATGGGCTGCTCGACCTTTTCGAACTTCACGGTCCTGCCGGAGATCGCGGTCGCCAAGATCCGCACCGACGCGCCGTTCAAGACGAGCTGCTATTGCGGCTGCGGCGTCACCACCGGCGTTGGCGCCGTCGTCAACACGGCGAAGGTCGAGCCCGGCTCGAACGTCGTCGTCTTCGGCCTTGGCGGTATCGGCCTCAACGTCATCCAGGGTGCCAAGCTCGTCGGCGCGGACAAGATCATCGGCGTCGATCTCAACAACGACAAGAAGGAATGGGGCGAGAAGTTCGGGATGACGCATTTCGTCAATCCGAAAGAGATTGAGGGTGACATCGTCGCCCATCTCGTCGAACTGACCGGCGGCGGCGCGGACTACACCTTCGACTGCACCGGCAACACCATGGTCATGCGTCAGGCGCTGGAAGCCTGCCATCGCGGCTGGGGCGTCTCGGTGGTCATCGGCGTTGCGGAAGCCGGCAAGGAAATCTCCACCCGGCCGTTCCAGCTTGTCACCGGTCGCGTCTGGAAGGGCTCGGCCTTTGGCGGCGCACGCGGGCGCACCGATACGCCGAAGATTGTCGACTGGTACATGGACGGCAAGATCCAGATCGATCCGATGATCACCCACACGCTGAGCCTCGAAGAGATCAACAAGGGCTTCGATCTCATGCATGAGGGCAAGTCGATCCGCTCCGTCGTCGTCTACTGAGGGTGACCCTCGAACCGGAGAGCGGGCAGCCGGAAATCGCGTTCCGGTGGAGCGCTTTCGACGAGCTATCGGCGCGGGAGGTCCATGACCTCCTGCGCCTGCGCGGCCTCGTCTTCGTCGTCGAACAGGACTGCGCCTTCGACGAGATCGACGGCCAGGATCCGCAGGCGATCCATCTGCGCCTGATGATCGGCGACGATGTCGCCGGATGCCTGCGCATTCTCGCCGATGACGATACCGTCCGCATCGGACGCATTGCCACGGCCAATGCCTATCGCGGCCGTGGCTTTGGCCATGAGATGATGACGGAAGCCATGCGCTATGCGGATAAGCGATTTCCGCGCCGAGACATCACGGTGTCGGCCCAGTCTCATCTTCAGACCTTTTATGCCGCACACGGGTTTATCGTGGTGTCGGTGCCTTACGAGGAAGACGGGATACCCCATATCGACATGAAGCGGGCCGCATCGCCGGGCGCCTGACCGGCCCGGCGCATACGTGCCCCGAGAAGAAATTTCCACGAGGGAGACAAGAGTGATGGAAACCGTTTCCACCAATACCGCCCATGGCGGCGTCCAGGGCGTCTACAAGCACGCCTCCAGCGAGACCAGCACCGACATGACCTTCTCGGTCTTCGTGCCGCCCCATGCCGAGGGCGCCAAGCTGCCGGTGGTCTGGTATCTGTCGGGCCTCACCTGCACCCACGCCAATGTCACCGAAAAGGGCGAGTTTCGCCGGCGCTGCGCCGAACTCGGCCTGATCTTCGTCGCCCCCGATACATCCCCGCGCGGCGAGGACGTCGCCGACGATGCCGACAAGGCCTATGACTTCGGGCTCGGCGCGGGCTTTTACGTCGATGCGACCGAGGAGCCCTTCGCCAAGCACTATCGCATGTGGAGCTATGTCACCGAAGAGCTGCCCAAGCTGATCGCCGCGAACTTCCCGGCCGATATTGATCGCCAGTCGATCATGGGTCATTCCATGGGCGGCCATGGCGCCCTGACGATCGGGCTGACCTATCCGGATCGCTACAAGGCCGTCTCCGCCTTCGCGCCGATCGTCGCGCCGAGCCAGGTCCCCTGGGGCCACAAGGCGCTTCCCGGCTATCTCGGCGACGACAAGGCAAAGTGGCGCCAGCATGATGCGGTCGCGCTGATCGAGGATGGTGCGAGGGTCGACGCGCTTCTTGTCGATCAGGGCGAAGCCGACAATTTCCTCGCCGAGCAATTGAAGCCCCAGCTCCTGGAAAAGGCCTGCACTGACGCCGGTATCGACCTCACGCTGCGCATGCAGCCGGGCTATGACCACAGCTATTATTTCATCTCATCCTTCATGGACGATCACCTGAGTTGGCACGCAAAGCGTCTCGGCTAAAAGGATCTATCAACCTCGCAGTTTCACCCCGCCGCTCCTGTCACCTTGCGACTTGAGCGGCGGCGGCACTTGCCGAAGCACCCTGCCCTATCGGCAGTCGTAATTGAGACGGCCCATCGCGGTTCTCTTGCGCGACTGAACTCCGCCGCCAACCACATATCGTTGCTTCTCGCGCGTGCAGCTGAGTGCGATGTAATCGACCTTGCCGAGCGCGCGAAGGCGGGCGCGACCTGTTCGCTGCATGCAGGCATACCGAGCCTTCGCTTTCAGGTCGGAGCGAACCCCGAGATGCATGGCCGCGCAGGTTGCTGCGGTGGTCGCCACGCGGCTTCCCTCCTCGGATCCGTCCCAGGCCAGCGCGCTACCCGGCACCGTCAGCGCGAGAAGAGCGGCGGCTGCAATTGTCTTGATCATGACAAAACCTCTTGAAGATGATCGTCCCTGCAGGAGATCGAATGCACGAGGTCAGTCAGATCGGCGTCACTCATATGGATGACGGGCACCCCGTCCAACGCCATCAGACGGAAATGTCGCCGCCTTTTTCGGAAAATCCGATGCGAGATCAAAAGTATGTAGCGCGGCAATCGATTTTGAAATCAGGTCTCATGCCCAAATATCCGCGGACCTTTGAAACCAAAGGCTTCATTGAGCTGTCGGGAGCGCGAGCGGCGCTTGAGCCATTCGTCGGACGAGAATAGACCTGCCGGTCAAGTCATTTGTCCTCCGTTTTATGTGTTTGTCGCGGTGGAGCCGCAGTCGGGCAACGACTTGCCCGACTGCGGCTCCAGAACTGCAATTTGGTGCTTCAGGCCGGGTATGCGACCGAGGCATGTTTGCTGTTTTTGGACAGCGTAAAGATGCCGACCCGTTCTGTGAGACTGTCGCCTTCGCTCGCCAGTTCCTGCGCCGCCGTGCTGGTCCGATGCACCATGGCAGCGTTCTGCTGCGTGACACGATCCAGTTTCATCATCGCTCCGGAAATCGAACCGAGGCGCCGTGCCTCTTCCCTGGAGGCATTCGCGATGGTCTTGACCAAGGCGCTCATCGCCTTCGCTTTGTCCTCGATCAGCGCGAGCCTCCCTCCGCTGCGGCGGACAGAACCGCAAACCCGCCCACCATGCTGATGATGCGGATCTCGGCGAACGCCATGACCATGGGGAACGCCAGCACTTCGAAAACCAGCTTGGCGTTGCGGTTCATTGCCGACGCGCCCTCGCGGCCGCGCGGCCGGGAACAGGATGCTCGGAGTTTTCCCTCCGCGGCACCAACTGAGGATGATTGCATCGAACCGGGCCGTAACGCGCAACACGCTGGCAAGTTGTGCGAGAGCCGCGCCGCGCTGTTCGTCGCTGACCTCGGTTTGCGCAATCGTCAGGCCAGACGATTGAAGACCTCGTCCAGGCGGGCGAGGTCTTCCTGTATCTTTCACAAGCGATCAAGGTCTACTCGGGACGGTCGGATCAGATCCCGTCCCATGGGCTGCATCAGCCGGCCTTCGTCTTGCGAAGCGCTCGGCTGCGTTCAGAACGTTTGAGAAAAGGCTGCAGCGGCACAGAATGCCGAATGACCTGCCTATTGGCCGGTAGTGGCTCAGGCGACACGATCCAATCGAGCAGAATTCGATCCACTAAATGCTTGAGACTGTCGCCATTCGGTTTTTTCCTCTGCGAGTTTGAAACCTCCAAGCATTGCGTTCAAAGCAGAGACTTCGCTTGATAACTCGTTGCAAGCGGCCGCAGCTTCCTCGACCATTGCAGCATTCTGCTGCGTCCCCTTGTCGAGTGTGCCTACAGCAACGTCAATTTCTCCGAGGCCGATGGCCTGGTTGCGTGAGGAACCGACGATCGCGCCGAAATGCCGGTCGATCTCAATGATTTTCTCGACAATTCCTTGCAAGCTCTGGCCCGCGTGTCGAACGAGTTCAACGCCGTCCTCCACTTGTTCGCGCGAAAGCGAGATGAGTGTCTTGATCTCTTTCGCGGCTTCCGCTGAACGCTGGGATAAACCGCGAACCTCTTGCGCTACGACGGCAAAGCCACGTCCCGCCTCACCAGCCCGGGCTGCCTCAACCCCCGCGTTCAAAGCAAGCAGGTTCGTCTGAAAAGAAATCTCATCGATCGTGCCAATGATATTACCGATTTTACTCGATGACGTCTCGATTTCGGCCATGGCCGCGACAGCCTTGCCCACCACGACACCGGATTGTTCAGCTTCGAGTTTGGTGCGTGTCACAAGCTCGCCGGCTTGCTCGGCCTTACGGCTTGCATCGCGGACACCATTCGTCATCTCGGAAAGCGCGGCAGAGGTTTCTTCGATCGCGGCGGCTTGCTGTTCTGACCGTCGGGACAAGTCGTCGGAAGCCGCACGGATTTGCTCTGTACCAGACTGGATTGAGGCTGCGTTCTTCTGAACCGTCAGCATTGCGGACTGAAGCGTTTCGAGCGCCGCATTGAAGTTCTGACGGATCGGATCGAGGCTTTCAGTAAAGGGCTCCGTAATTCGGCTTGCTAGGTCTCCATGGGCAAGCCGGTCCAGCGCCACGGCAAGAGTTCGGACTGCGGCAACGCGGGCGGTCAATTCGCTTGCGAACTTGACGACCTTCACGACTTCGCCGTTTGGCGCAATGACCGGATTATAGGATGCCTGAATGAAGATTTCGCGCTCGCCTTTGGCCAGACGCCGAAACTCTCCCCCTTGAAATTTGCCGTCACGCAGGTCGGCCCAGAGCTTGCGATAAGCGTCAGAACGTACCTCAGCCGGATCGACGAACAGAGAATGATGACGCCCAACAATCTCATCGAGCCTGTAGCCGAGCGTAGATAGAAAATTGGCGTTCGCCGTGATGATGTGGCCATCGGGCGTAAATTCAATGACCGCCTGCGATCTGCTGATGGCGTCGATCTTGGTTGTGGATTCGATCTGGGCTTGCTTTGTGGCCGTGATGTCGTTCGCGAACTTCACTATTCGCACCGGCGCTCCCGCTCGGTTGAAAATGGGATTATAGTTGCCGCGGATGAAAACTTCGCGCCCACCCTTTGCTAGACGCCTGAATTCATCACACTCGAACTCACCTCGGCGAAGTTTCGCCCAAAACGCTGCATATTCTGGAGAAGCAGCATGATCGGGATCGACGAACAGGGAATGGTGTTCTCCGACGATCTCGTCAGGCGCATATCCCATGAGATCGCAGAAGTTTTTGTTTGCTCTCAGGATTTTTCCTTGCAGGTCGAACTCAATGGTCGCCATTGACCTGTCCAGTGACGTGAGAACCCGATCTGCGTCGGAACCGAAAACCCAAGCCATAGCAAATCCTTCCGAACCAAACGTCTGCGCGCTCGTACTACATTTGTAAGTCTCAAACCTTTCGAAGGCTGAAAGAGCTGGGTCAAGTAATCTATCATTCGCTAAACTTTCAGTGAAATACAACCGAGAGAAACATTCTACACTGAAAATGTAATCGCTCCACGATAGGTGGAGAGCGAATCTCCGAAACAACTGTGACGACCAGCGGCAAAGGCCTGAACGATCAGGTAACCCTTGCAAAACGCGGATCGGCTCACCATTTCAATGTCATACAGCGAGATTGCCCTCGGGTTTGCTCGCTACGGCTTCTCGATCAGTCGACCACGGATGTACTGGCGAACAGATCTGAGGAGCCGCATCGCCCTTAACGGGCACGATGAGCCGCCGGAGGAAACTCCTGGCGGCTTTGTTGTGTCTGGCCGATTCACAAAAAGAGCAATGCTTATGTTTCGTCGCTGCCGTCGTGCCTTGAGCCTCGCGCAACGATCGTCAGGGCGTCATCCGGCAACGGTCGTTGAAGCTCGGCGGCTTCGGACCAATCCGCATTCAGCCAGACGTCCATCTCCTTTTCCGAACGCAGGATCACCGGCATGGCTTTGGGATGGACGGGTTTCACGATGGCGTTCGCCTCTGTGGTGAGAAACCCGAAAAGGTCCGCGTTGATCTCGCCTTCCTTGACCTTCCGAACACTCGTCCAATTCGTCCACAATCCCGCGAACGCCATCAACGGCCGGTCATCATTCGCCGCGAACCAGACCGGAGACTTCTTGCCGTCCTCCGTCGTCTCGTATTCCGAGAACGACGTTAACGGCACGAGACAGCGATGTTCCACGCCGAGCCAGCGGCGCCAGTGAGCGCTTTTCGTGTTCCGAATGTTTGGGACACCCGGATCGGTCTTCCGGTCTTTCGTGACGAACTTCGGCGATGGCATTCCCCAGCGTGCAAGTACCAGCTCCCGACCACCGCCATCGCCGTTCCGAACGATCGGAGCCGAGGTATCCGGGAACACCGCTGGCATCGATGGAAGATTACCCGTGGTGTCGCTCACTGCTTTGGCAAACTCGCGAATAGCAGCTTGGCCCTTGGTGATCGAATAGAGATTGCACATGGTCCCGCTTCGCGTTCAGCCGTCGTCCGCGAATATATGGCGCGAAAGCCAGCGCTTCTAAAAGCGTTTCTTCATGGGTCTCCACTGGCTCAAGCTTTCCCGGTCCATGCCGTCGAAAGCCGTGTACCGGACGTAGCTCGGCTTAGCCCCGCACCAAGAGCATCGAAACGGAAGCGCTTCGATGTCAGCAGCCGGCTGAACCACATCTCGAAAGTCGGAACATCGATACACGACGCGCTTGCCGCATCCGCAGTGGATGCGGATGCCAAGCCCGCGCCGCAACCCTTCACCAAAATCTCGAATCGTCCGAACCATGCCGGCATTCTGCATGAGAACGGATAGGGAACAAATTGTTTTCTTTGGCGCTTCGCCAACGGCATCATTCAGCCAGACGAATCGATGATGAGAGAGCCAATGGGGACAGACATCGCAGGATCGCGAACCCATCACCGACCCGATCGAGGACGAAGTCGATGAAGCTTTTCGTATGACTGGTGGGGATGTCCGCGCGGCCGTTCGTGGGCTGACCCTCAACCTTTTCGACAAGGGCGTCTCGATGATGGACACGCTCGCCGCAGTCATGCGCCCAGAGCCCAGGCGGCGGTTCAGGAAATGCGAAACCTCGCCCAGCAGCTGCGCGATCACCTGCCCTCGTCGCCGGCAAGGTCGGGCCGCTGTCGGACATCCATCGCCTTAAATTCGGCGAGACGATCGCGTCTTCCATTCGGCCCGACCCTGTGGTGCGGGCCATGCGTGGGCTGACGGCGGCGGCTCGCGCCGAAATGGGTCTCTCCCTCCCGTCCTTAAGTGTCGCTTCGCACACTGACGGGAACCTTGGTCCCGCCGGCTCGACGGTGGCCTCGCAGCGGTGCCGAGCGTGGCGCGATCGGTGCGCGATATGCCCGCAACTGGCCACGCTTTTCAGGCGGGCCTATGGCCGCTGATACTCTTCTAAAAATCCCGGCGATTCTAACGGGCAGGCAGAAAATCTGTGCGAAGTATCACGCCGATCCGTGCGAAGTTTCGCGCCGCGCCACACCTGCGCTGCGCCAAGACTGTGCTAGGGCACCCGAGCCAAGGTACCACAAGCCTTGATAACAAAGAGCTTCTTCGACCGCTGTGCCGGGGCTGTGCTAGCGTATTTCCAGCACAGCGCGGCTCAAAGAGCGCAGCCAAGATCTCTGATAAACGCTTATTTTAATTGGAAAAATGGTTGGTAGCGGTAGAGGGACTCTCACCTGTCTTCCTATCAAGTCATTGATTTCTTTGAGCCTAGGTCAGGCGCCTTTCCTATCTGCGTAACAATCGTAGGAACATTCTTCGGTATTCGCTCACGCTTCAGCCTGTCGTCAAGTTTGGATAGGGGCTCATCTTCACGAAGTTTCAGCGGCGGATCGCACGTCTCCATAGGCGGTGCGGACCGTTGGAGGGCTTTCAAATAGGGCAAATCAGAGTCGAGGATGCATTCGCGGAGGCAGTCATGCACAGGTACGATCGTCTGGTCCTCCTAGATGACCAATGTACGATCGCCCAAAATACTTATCGCCGAAAGAGGACAGGCTGCGGGCGTTCGAAGCTCTTGCAGCCATCCTTGATGCCGAGAACCGGTTGAGCGATCTCCGCGATGCAATCAGAGCCGCTCCGGCTCGGCAGGAGGATGAAGGTCGCTGGCCCGCCGACTCCAAGTCGGGTCGGGCGGCCCATGAGGCGGCGCGGTCCATCGGAGATCATCATAAAGCAGGCTTCGAGCTCGGAAGGCGCGCCGATCTGCGCCACATTGGCGAAGAGGTTGGCCATGCGCGTCAGCGAACAGTCGCCATAGGGCGTGAACGGGTTGAGGACGTTGTTCGTCGCGATGGTGCAGGCAACGCCCTGCCGTGCCAGCCGGTCTGCCGGCGCAATGCCGCGCGGAACGAGGCGGTCGTGTTCGCGGCCCGTCAGAAAGAGATCGGTCGCCGGCAGCACGGTCACCGCGATCCCCGCATCCGCAAGAAGCACCGCCGTTTCCTCGAATTGCCGGGGGTCGAGGGCCGAGAGCTTCGTGACGTGGCCCACAGTCACGCGGCCCTGCCACCCATTGGCGATTGTCTCTTCCGCCACCAAGTCGAGGTGACGCCAGCTCGGATCGAGATCGAAGTCGAGGTGAAAGTCGAGATCGACGTCAAATTCCCGTGCGAGGGCGAACAGGCGCGCGATGTGTTCGGCGGGATCGGTATCCATATAGGGGCAGCCGCCAAGGAGATCGGCGCCTTCGGCCAGCGAGCGGCGGAGCAGCTTCTCCGTGCCCGGATTGTTGATCAGGCCTTCCTGCGGAAAGACGCAGGCATCGATGTCGATCGCCCAACCAAAATCACGCTTCAGCTGCCGGACGACCTCGAACCCCGTCAGCCCGATCTGCGGATCGATCTCGACATGGGTGCGCATCAGGTTGGTGCCCTGAACGATCG
This sequence comes from Fulvimarina fulva, assembly GCF_039652615.1. NCBI lineage: Bacteria > Pseudomonadati > Pseudomonadota > Alphaproteobacteria > Hyphomicrobiales > Aurantimonadaceae > Fulvimarina > Fulvimarina fulva. The sequence goes on along the minus strand of NZ_JBDJAC010000001.1, from coordinate 328,484 downwards.
CCTTTTCGATGACCCGCCGCCCACGCCGGTAGATGTCCTCGGCGTCGAACCCTTTCTTGGCCTCAGCCACCGATGCGATCGCGCCGGCGAGCGTCCCCGCCTCGTTGTGGCAGCGGTCGTTGATGCAGGCCTTGTCGAGATGGATGTGACTGTCGGCAAACCCGCAGGAGACCAGCATCCCGGCCGCATCGAGGCTCGGGGCGGAGGTTTCGAGCCGCGACCCGATCGCGCCGATGTTCGCCCCATCGACGAGGATATCGACGAGCCCTTCACGGCCGGGAAGCAAAGCGTCGCGGAGAACCCAGGCAGACATCAGACGGCTTCGATAGCGGGTGCACCCGCGGGTGCCGCGCCCGACTCGCCCAGATAGGATTCGATGAGGCTCTCGTCGTTGCGCAACTTCTCCGCAGGGCCTTGGGCGACGATCTCGCCCTGTTCCAGAACATAGCCGTAGTCGGCGACGGCCAGCGCCAGCGTCGCCATCTGATCGACGAGCAGGATCGTGACGCCGTCGTCGCGCAACTCGGAGAGAACCGTATAGAGTTCGTCCACCATGGCCGGGGCAAGGCCCAACGAGGGCTCGTCGAGGAGGAGGACGCGCGGCCGCCCCATCAGGCCGCGCGCGATCGCCATCATCTGCTGCTCGCCGCCGGAGAGGAGCCCCGCCGGCGCATCGATCCGGTCTCGAAGGCGCGGGAACCGGGCTATCAGGCGATCGATCTCCGAAACGAAGTCAACGCCGGTCCTTTTGTAGGCGCCTAGCTCGATATTCTCGCGGACGGTGAGCGCCGGAAAAACCTGCCGGCCTTCAGGAACGAGCACCAGCCCGGCCTCCACGATCTCGTGCGGCGCCTGTTCGTGGATCGGCTGGTCTTCGAGGATGATCCGGCCATCGACGGGCCGAAGGAGCCCCGAAACCGCGGATAGAAACGTCGACTTCCCGGCACCGTTCGCGCCAAGGAGAGCGACCATCTCTCCCGGCCGCACCCGCATCGACACTTTCTTCAGGACCGGCGCGGCGCCGTAGCCGGCTGTGAGGTCGAGCGTCGAGAGCAGCGGCGTTTCGGTGGTCTGGAGCGGCTCGCCGCGCGGCGGGGCCGAGGACGTGCCAGACCCGAGATAGGCGGCGATCACATCCGGATTGTTGCGCACGGCATCGGGGGTTCCGAACGCGATCGGCCTGCCGGAATCCATCGCCAGGATCCGGTCCGAAAGGCCCATCACGAGATCCATATCGTGCTCGACGAGGACGATGGCGAGGCCGGCATCGGCAAGCTTGCGCAGGAGAACCGACAGCACCTGCTTGTCGGACTTCATGAGGCCGGCGGCTGGCTCGTCGAGGAGGACGATGCCAGGCCGGGTCGCGAGCGAACGAGCGATCTCGACCAGCCTGCGGTCGACATGGGGCAGATCGCCGGCTCGCTTGTCGAGGTCGCCATCGAACCCGCAATAGCGCAACAGCCCCGCGGCCCGGGACTGGTTTTCGCGTGTCGCGAGCGGCAAGAAGGGACCGCCGATCGCCCCGTTCGGAAGCGCCGCGACCACGTTGTCGAGGACGCTCATCGTCTCGAAGAGACGCGTCGTCTGATAGGTTCGCGTCACGCCGTGCCGGGCGGCAAAATCGGCGCTTTTCCCAGAGAGTTCCGTCTCGCCGATCCGGATCGCGCCACGATCGGGAGCATAGAAGCCCGAGGCGATGTTGAGGACCGTCGTCTTGCCCGCGCCGTTCGGACCGATGATCGAGGTGACCTCGCCGGACTTCGCCTCGAGAGAGACGCCGTCGACGGCCTGAACCCCGCCAAAGGAGATCGCGATATCAGCGATATCGAGGGTTCCTCGCTTGCCGTGATCGGCGACCCAGGCTTCGACATCACTGAGCGAGGTCGCTTTGACGGTCGAGCGCGTAGCCGGCATGAGCTTGCCGATTGTCCCGACGATGCCGCGAGGCGCGACGAGCAGCACCGCGACCAGCAAGGCGCCGAAGAAGAGCAGCCGATATTCGGCAAGACCCGACAGAAGCTCCGGCAGAACGACTGTGACGAGCGCTCCGGCAAGCGGCCCAAGAACAGTGCCCGCGCCGCCGAGAATGACCGCGAAAAGGTAGAGAATTGACTGCGAAAAAGGAAAGTTCGACGGCGCTATGAACATCATCAGCGGCGCGAAGAATCCGCCTGCAAGGCCCGCCATCGCCGCCGCGACCGAAAAGGCGATCCCCTTGACGATGAAGGGCCGGTAGCCGAGCGACTGCGCCGCAATCTCGGCATCCTTCAGCCCGATCATCGCATAGCCCCATGTGCTGTCGAGAAGCCGTCGCAGGCCGTAGAGCGACAGGCCGGCGACGAGAATCGCCAGCACGATGAGGTCGCGTTCGGAAAAGACGTAAGAACCGACCTGTGGCATCGGAAAGCCCATCAGCCCGTTCTGCCCGCCCGTCAGCCCACGCCATTCGATGGCGGAGTGTTCGATGATGAAGGCGAAGGCGATCGTCACCATGGCGAGAAAGGGGCCCGCCATCCGCACCGCGGAGACGGCGAGCAGCGCGCCGAAGATTGCGGCGATCAGGGCGCCCGCCGGCAGGGCGAGCCAGAAGCTGACGCCCTCAAGCCCAAGAATCGCGACCGTATAGGCGCCGATCGCGAGAAAGCCGACCTGGCCGAGCGAGACGAGCCCGGTAAGACCGTAAAGGACGTTGAGCCCCGCACACAGGATCGTCGAGATGGCGACGAGACCGATGATGAAGTGCGTATAGCCGCTCGACATGAGCAGAAGAGCGACCGCGCCGATCGTACCAGCGAGGATCGTCAGGTCGAGGAGAAGGGACTGCCGGGCACGGGTCAACCGATCAGACCTTCTGCATGCTGGACCGGCCGAAAAGGCCCGCCGGCTTGATCGTTAGGGCGACAATGACAAGGGCGAAGACGGCGATATAGGTGTAGGAGGAACCGAGATAGGTCGTCACGAAGGCCTCCACGAGACCGTAGATCAGCCCCGCCAGCATAACGCCGGAGGCCGAGGTCATGCCCCCGAGGATTGCGACGGCGAAAGCTTTAAGGCCGAACAGTGTGCCCATGTCCGAATGCACCGAAAAGAGCGGTGCGATGAGAAGGCCTGCGACCGCAGCCAGCATCGACGAGATGGCGAATGCCCCCGAAACCATGACGGTCGTGTTGATACCCATGAGCTTCGCGGCGACGACGTTCTGAACGACAGCGAGAAGCGCCCTGCCCTTGCGCGTGTAGCGGAAGAGAACGTGCAGGAAGACGGCGACGCCGATGGCCGCAAGCGGGATCAGAACCTGCTGGGGATAGATGCCGGTGCCAAAAACGCTCCAGCTGGTCTGGGTAAGAGCGGAGGGCAGGCTGCGCGGTTCGTTGCCGAAGGTGAAGAGGACGGCGTTATCGAGGAAGATGCCGCCGGCGACAGTCGCCATCAGCCAAGCCTCCGAGCCGCGGAGAACGAAGGGGCGAACGAGCAGCATCTCGACGAGAATGCCGAAGAGCCCACATCCGAGAATGGCGAGCGGATAGGCAATGACGACCGGCAAGCCGTAGCGCTGGCTGAAGACGTAGCCGAGGACGGCGCCCAGCATGACCACGCTGCCCTGCGCGAAGTTCACGGTCGAGGAGACCGAATAGGTGACTTGGAAGCCGAGCGCGATGAGGCCGTACATCGAGCCGAGCCCGATCCCTGTGATGAGGGCTGCGACGAAGAGGGTCATGGTGGGCCGGCTCCCGTTCGATCAGGCGAGGATGCCCGCGATCGGCGATCGCGGGCTTGGGTCTTGTGCGATTACTTCTCGATCGGAATGATCTCGCCCTCGACGAAGTGGGCGAAGGTGTAATCGTCTGGCCCGAGCGCATCCTGATTGTCTGGCGAAAACGGGTCGTTGTAGGTCTTGATCACGCCCTCGACCTCGCCGATCTCGTACATCGCCTCGCGAATGGCAGGTCCTTCGGTCGAGCCGGCCTTTTCGATGGCGGCGGCGAGTAGCAGCATGGCGTCGTAGGCGTTGGCGATCCCGGTCGCAGGCGTCACGTCCGCGAGCGTCTCGATTTCCGGAAACTTCTCCTGAAGCTCGACGAAGAGCGGATGCTCTGTGTCCGGGAAAAGGAAGGTCTGGATAAAGTGCACCCTCTCGCCGGTAGGGCCGGCAAGTTCGGTGAAGCGGCCGCCAGCCGGGCCCCAATGGGAGGAGATCGGCACCTCCCAGCCCATCCGGTCGAGCGACTTCACGACCTGCGCCGAGGGTCCGACATTGGCGACGAGGAAAAGGGAATCCGCACCCGCCTCGCGCAGCCGGGTCAGCTGCGGAACGACATCGACATCGTTGCTCTCGAACTTTTCGATCCCGGCATGCTCCATGCCCCGGGCTTCGAGTGCCTTCAGGAGGCCCTTTTCGTTGGACTCGCCCCAAGGATTGTTGATGAGGATCATCCCCGGCTTCGACGCGCCATATGTGTCGATCAGATATTCGGTGATCGCCTCGTCGACATATTCGTCCACCGCAGAGACACGGAAGACGTAGTTCTCTTCGGCGCCGTTCTGGGTGATCGGCGTGCCAGCGGCCCAAGGCCCGACGAAGGGCGTCTTCACCTCGTTGACGAAGGGCACGATCGCGAGGGACACCGGCGTGTCGAGACCGCCGATCAGAGCCGCGACGCCCTCGCGCTGGATGAGTTCGCGCGCCGCGACGAGGCCTTTGCCCGGATTGCTCTCGTCGTCGCGGCTGATCAGTTCGAGCTGGCTGCCGAGCACGCCCCCGTCAGCATTGATCTTGTCGATGGCGAGGGTCAGCCCGCGTGTGATCGCTTCGCCAGATTTCGCCGATTGCCCGCTGAGCGCTGCGACGAGGCCGATCTTGATCGTCTCCTGCGCCTGTGCGGGCGCAATACTGGCGATGGCGAGGCCGGCGACACCGGCAAGCACCGCCCTGCGAGTGGTCTTCATGATGGTGCGAAAGGGGGGCATGCGCATCTCCTTGGAAGCGGGGAAGGCTGGTCACGATCTCAACTCAGCAAGCATCGTGCCAGGTTGCGCGATTTGCGCTCTTCCGGGCTTTTGCCGGTTCGACACAACGCTCCTACTCACATTCGTGGCGGGTTGCGCTCAAATGCGATGCAATGATTGCGCAATAAAAGTGCATGCAATTTTTGGAGACGCTGCTTATGCTTGCAACCATCCGTACACGCCACAGGAACACTCCGCCATGTCCTCAGCTTCCAAGCTCGAAGAACGCACCCTTCCGCCCGAAGCCGAAATCGTGCGTGACTATCTGGAAGCCTCCATGGTGCCCGACCCAGAGCGTGCGGCGACCTTTATGGCGCCCGATGTCGTCATCACCTTCACCGGCGGGCGCGTCTTCGATCATCCCTCCGGCCCCGCCGCCTTCAACGGGCGCCGCTACAACTGGGTGAAGAAGCGGATGGAGCAGTTCGACGTCGCCGAGGGTGCGGAAGGAACGATCGTCTACAGCGTCGGCACACTCTACGGCGAGTGGCCGGACGGAACGGCCTTCGAGGGCAATCGCTATGTCGATCGCTTCGTCGTCGAAAACGGCAAGATCGCCAAGATGGATGTCTGGAACGACAGCGCCGAGCGAATTCTCACCGCACGCGGCATCGAGGCCTAGCGATCCTGCCGCACGAGCTTCGCATAGGGTTCGAGGACGTCGAGATAGACGAACGGGCTGGTCTCGTCCGCCTTGATGAGCGCGCGGTCTGCGACGGCCGCGATGTGGCCGCGCATGGCGGAGCGTGCCTTTTCGAGATCACCGGACATCAGCCCGTCCATGATCGCGCGGTGCTCCTGAATCCCGCAATCGGAGGAATGGGGACGGGCAAACATCGCAAGGGTCAGTCCGCAGCGATAGGCGACCTCCTCGACATAGCGGATCAGGACGGGGCTCTTCGTCATCTGGGCGAGCAAGATGTGGAACTCGGTCGCGAGCCGGATGGAAACGGGCTCGGCGCCCTGCTCGGCCGCGACCTCCCTGTCGATATGCGCGTTGAGAGCCGCCCTGTCGTCCTCGGTAAGGGTCTCGCCGAGACGCTGGATGACCAGATCCTCGATCTGGGCGCGGAGTTCGAAGAGATCGCGCGCTTCTTCGAGACTCGGCGCGGCGACGGCTGCGCCCCGGTTGCGGCGCAGCTCGACGAGCCCCTCTGCCGCGAGCCGTTCCAGCGCCTGCCGGACCAGCGTTCGGCTCGCCCCGAAACGCTCGCCGAGCGAATCCTCGGGCAGTTTCATGCCGGGTAACAGGGCCCGCTCCAGGATTGCCGCGCGGAGCGCGCTGCAGATCTGTTCCGTTCGGTGCTTGTTCGACTTGGGCACGGCTTTGAACGCTACGAGTTGGACCCTGACTGCGACGTCCCTAGCCGGTTTGCGGAGCCCGTACCAGTGGCCGATCTTGTTGGGGACGGTCCGGCCATACACGCTTTTTGAAAGTATGCCATGACAGCGATGATCACGACCCCAAGCCGGCTTGCCAGCGAAGCCGGCGCGAATGTTCTGAAGGCCGGCGGCAACGCCATCGAGGCCGTCGTCGCCGCGGCGGCCGTCCTGACGGTGGTCTATCCGCACTTTTGCGGGCTCGGCGGAGATGCCGTCTGGATGATCGCCGGAGAAGCCGGCGAGCCGACCTCCCTTCTCGGCATCGGACAAGCGGCCGCCTCCGCACGGCCTGGCTTCGCACCAAGCGTTCGCGGCGCCGGATCGACGCTGACCAGCGCGGGCCTCGTCGATTCCTGGGGGCGCGCCCTTTCTCATTCGAACGAGCACTGGGACGGCACCCATGCGCTGACGGATCTGCTCGTCCCCGCAATCGGTTATGCGCGTGAAGGTTTCGCGATGAGCCCGTCGCAGCGTTTCTGGCTCGATATGCGCCGATCCGAGCTTGCCGAATGGCCCGGATTCTCGGCGTCGTTTCTGGACGGCGGGGCCGTGCCGGAGGTAGGCTGGCATTTCCGTCAGCCGGCGCTCGCGGACACTCTGAGCGCGATCGCCGAGGATGGGACGCGCAGCTTCTACGAAGGCCGGCTTGCTAAACGCATCGCTGAAGGGCTCACCCGGGCAGGCTCGCCCCTCACCGCGGCCGATTTGGCGGCAACCCGCAGCGAATTTTCCACGCCGATCACGGTGCGGTACCGGGACATCGATCTCTACGCGCCGCCGCCGCCCTCGCAGGGGCTTGCAACGCTTGCGACCATGGGCATCCTCGATCGCATCGAACTCGAGGGTTTGAAGGAAAGCGGCGCCGACCACATCCATCTCGTCATCGAAGCGATCAAGCAGGCATTTCTACATCGCGGCAAGATCGCCGATCAGCCGATCGGCGAAGCCGGTCTGGAGACCCTCCTCTCCGCTCCGACACTCGACACGATGGCCGCTGCGATCGACCGGGACCGCGCCCTGCCCTGGCCGTATCCTCGCAAGCAAGGCGACACGGTCTATATCGGGGCAGTCGACGCAAAAGGCCGATGCGTCAGCATGCTCCAAAGCACTTATTTCGACTGGGGCAGCGGCGTGGTCGTCGGCGATACGGGGATCATCTGGCACAATCGCGGTGCCGCCTTTTCGTCCGATCCCAACCATCCGAACGCCGTCGCGCCCGGCAAGCGGCCGTTCCACACGCTCAATCCTGGCCTCTCCATGGAGGGCGGCCGACCTTGCCTCCTATACGGCACGCAAGGGGCGGACGGCCAGCCGCAGACGCTGGCTCTTCTTCTCACCCGTCTCCTCGCCTTCGGAATGTCACCCGCCGAAGCTCTTCGCGGCCCGCGCTTCCTCCTCGGCAAGACGTTTTCGAACCAGGCCGACAGCCTGAAGATCGAAGCCGATTTTGGCGACACGGTTCTGAACGATCTCCAACGTCGCGGCCACGATCTCGTGGTAACCGAGGCGCAAAATCCGCTGTTCGGCCAAGCCGGCGTCATTAGGATCGCACCGGACGGAAGCTTGAGAGGCGCCCACGATCCGCGCAGCGACGGAATCGCTCTGACGGTCTGAGGTCATTCCCACGGCGTGATCTGATGAAAAAGCCTGGACCTGTCCGCGATGCCCGAGACTACGCTCGCGGGCTGCGTCAAACAGCTTTCGCTCAGCGCGCCGCCAGATGTGAGCGGCCGCGGCTGCGGTAGGTCCCGTCGCCCCTAGAACCGCGCATCTCCCCATCGTGGATCATCACCTTGCCGCGGAGGATGGTCGTGACCGGCCAGCCGGTCAGTTCGAGCCCCTCATAGGGCGTATAGTCTGCGCCATCATGCATCTCGGCATGGCGAACCGTGCGCACCTTTTTCGGATCCCAGATCGTGAGATCGGCGTCGGAGCCGATCGCGATCGTCCCTTTCCGCGGATAGAGGCCGTAGGTCTTCGCCTGATTGGTCGCGGTCAGAGCGACGAAACGGGACAGATCGATCCGGCCCTTCACCACACCTTCTGAGAACAGGATCGGTAGCCTCAGTTCGACGCCCGGAATACCGTTCGGGATATGACGGAAGTTCTCGCGACCCTTCGGATTGAGCTTGCCCTCCGGATCGTCGTAGCGGAACGGGCAGTGATCGGACGAAAAGAGATCGAAGACACCCCGTTCGATGCCATCCCAACAGGCCTCCTGGCTCTCCTTGTCGCGCGGCGGCGGCGAACAGACGAATTTGGCGCCCTCCCAGTCCATGCCGTCGAGATCGTCTGCGGTCAGCATCAGATACTGGGGACAGGTCTCGCCGATCACCTTGCGGCCCCGCCGCCGCGCCCGCTCGATCTCCTCCATGGCCTCGCCGTTCGAGACGTGAACGATGACAAGCGGCACGTCGGCAACCTCGGCAAGCGAAACGGCGCGATGGGTCGCCTCACGTTCCACCGCGATCGGACGGGTCGAGGCGTGGGATTTCGGCGCGAGCTCGCCGTCTGCTTCGTGCCGACCGATCAGATAGCGGATGGCATCCTCATTCTCGCAGTGGACCATGACCAGCGCGCCGGTGCGCCGGGCGACGTCCATCGTGTCGAGGATCTCGGCATCGCTCAGGCGGAGCGCCTCGTAAGTCATGAACACCTTGAAGGAGGTGTAACCATCCTCGACCAGGGCCGGAAGTTCCTGCCCGAGCACCGAGGGCGTCGGATCGGAAATGATCAGGTGAAAGGAGACGTCGGTATAGCAATTGCCTTCCGCCAGCCCGTGGTAGTGCTTCAGCGCCTCGCGAAGACTTTGCCCTTTTTCCTGCAGACAGAACGGCAGGATGGTCGTGTTGCCGCCGAACAGCGCGGAACGCGTGCCGCTCTCGAAATCGTCGGCCATGACGATGCCGTCGCCTGACGGCTGCGCGATATGCACGTGGCTATCGATGCCTCCGGGAAGGACATATTGACCGGACGCGTCGATCTCCGCCTTCGCTTCGCCGAGATCGCGCCCGATCTGGACGATGACACCATCTTTCACCGCGATATCCGCGAGATAGACGTCGGAAGCCGTGGCGATGGTGCCATTTCGGACGATGAGATCGAAGACCATGAGCGTTTTTTTCGGTGCGAAAGGAGAAGAGATGCGGGCGGTTCAGATCAGCGGTTCGAGCGCGCCAATCAGGCGGTCGACCTCGTCATGGGTGTTGTAGTGAACCATCGACACGCGCACGACGCCGTTGCGGCCGGATAGGCCCAGATTGTCGATCAGGCGCCGGGCGTAGAAGTCGCCAAACCGAATCCCGATCTTGTGCCCGTCGATCCGGTCGACGACGGATTTCGAACTCTGTTCGCCGACGGTGAAGCTCACGGTAGCCACCCTCTGGTCGATCGCATCGGTCTTGCGGCCGATGACGCGGATCGAGTTGTGGCTTCCCAGGTAATCGAGAAGCCGTGCGGTGATTGCACGCTCGTGTTCGGCGATATCGGCAAAGCCGGCCTCGATCGCGTTTCGGCCGTTCGCCGCGCCGGCATGGCCGCCGAGTTCCTTGACGTAGTCGATGGCCCCGACCGAGCCATGGGCAAGCTCGTAATTGATGTTGCCGGGCTCCAGCTTGTGCGGCACGGAGTCCTTGCCGAAGAAGAAGTGATAGATGTTGTCGAGTTCGAGCAGCTTCTCGCGCTTGCCCCACATGACCGCAAAATGCGGACCGAACACCTTGTAGGTGCTGAAGACGTAATAGTCGCAGCCGAGGGCCTGAACGTCGATCGCACGATGCGGCGCATAGGCTACGCCGTCGACGCAGACCTCCGCTCCGCCTTCATGAGCAATCTTCGAGATTTCGGCGATCGGATTGATCGTGCCGAGGATGTTCGAGGCGTGGGTCACGCAGACGAGTTTCGTGCGCTCGCTCATCAGGTTTCGCAGATCGGCCGGGTCGAGCTCGAAGGTCTCCGGATCGCATTTCCAGACCTTGATCTTGCCCCCTCGCGCCTCGTGCTTCAGCCACGGCCCGATATTGGCTTCGTGATCGGTGTCGGTGACGATGATTTCATCGCCTTCGGAGAGCTTGCCGGTCAGTCCCTCCGACAGGATGCGGATCAGCATCGTCGTCGAAGCGCCCATCACGATCTCGCCGGCATCTTCCGCGTTGACATATTCGGCGAAAGCTTGGCGCGCCGCTCGAACCCGCGCCGTCGAACGCTGGCTTGGCTCGTAGCTCGCCCCGGTCTGAACGTTCGACGTCAACAGGTAGTCGGAGACACGCTCAGCCACCCGCGAAAGAACCTGGCTTCCGCCCGCATTGTCCATGAAGATCCATTCGCCTGAAAGCGCGGGAAACTGACCACGGACGAAGTTCATATCGAGTGCCATGCCGGGATGCTTTCTTGTCGTGTGTTCGAGGCGGTTTGCGCCTAATGATTGAGAACGGCATCGAGGAACGCGCGGGCCCGCTCGTTCTTCGTTGCCGTGAAGAAGCTGTCCGGCGTTGCGATCTCCTTGATCTCACCGGCCTCCATGAAGACGATCCGGTCCGCGACCTGCCGGGCAAACCCCATTTCGTGGGTCACAAGAACAAGGGTCACTCCCTCGCCCGCCAGGCCCTTGATGACGTCGAGAACCTCGCCAACCATCTCCGGGTCGAGCGCTGAGGTCGGCTCATCGAAGAGTAGGATCCGCGGCTCCATTGCGAGCGCGCGGGCGATCCCGACACGCTGCTGCTGTCCGCCCGAGAGCTGGCTCGGATATTTGTCGGCCTGCTCGCCGATCCCGACCCGTTCCAGCAGACGGCGTGCACGGTCCCGTGCATCGTTCCAGGAAAGCTTTCGGACGCGGACCGGCCCCAGCGCCACATTGTCGAGGATCGTGTGGTTGGGAAAGAGGTTGAACGCCTGGAAGACCATCGCGACCTCCTGGCGAACGCTCTGAAGCTTACGCCCCTTCTCGACACGGATCCCGTCCACGTGGACATCCCCTGCGTCGTATTCCTCCAGGAGGTTGATACAGCGGATGAGGGTCGATTTGCCCGAACCCGACGGCCCAAGAAGGACGACCACTTCGCCGCGTGCGATCTCGAGATCGATACCCTTGAGGGCTTCGAACTTGCCGAAGCGCTTGCTGACGCCAGCCATGGTGATGATGGGTGCCACGGTCATCAACGCCCACCTCGTTTCGAATAGCGCGCCTCGAAAACGGCAACGAGCCTGACAAGGGGCAATAGCAGGATGAGGTAGAGGATCGCCGCGCCGATCAGTGGTGTGGGATTTGCGGCAAGCGCCTGCGCCTGCGTTGCCTGTTTCAGAAGGTCCGGAAGCGCAACCACGGATGCGAGCGCCGTGTCCTTGAGAACATTGATCGAGTTGTTTGTAAGCGGAGGAATGACGATGCGAATGGCCTGCGGCAAGACGACGTCACGCATCAGATCGAAGCGACCGAGACCGATCGACTGGGCTGCCTCGAATTGTCCGCGTGGGACAGCCTCGATGCCCGCGCGATAGATTTCCGCGGTATAGGCGCTGGAAATCATTGTGAGCGCGGCCGTCGCCGAAGCGAAAGCCGAGAGTCTGATCCCGACGAACGGCAGAGCATAGTAGACGATCACAAGCCAGACGAGAACCGGGATCGCACGGAAGATGTCGATGTAGGCAATAGAGAGAAAGCGAACCGGGCCGGGGCCGTAGAGCCTTGCAATCGCAAGGACAAGCCCTCCGATCAGGCCGAGGACAATCGAAAGGACGCCGAGCGCGATGGTCCGCCACAAGCCTTCGAGAAGAAGAGGGTAGTAGCGCACGAGAACGTCGATGTTGAAGAAGGTGGAGACGATGTCCATCGAAGCTTCAAAGTCTCATTTTAAGTCTGCCGGCCTTCAGCAGACATTCCCGGCTGGAGAGCGAACCGGACGCCAATCGCGGCCCGGTTCGCACGATGCTAGACGAAGACGCTCGGCGTCAGGACTTCGGCTTCGGCATGTCCATCACGGTCACGGTGCTGGTCGTCTCCTCCGGAGCCGTGCCGAACCATTTCTCGTGCAGCTGCGCGATGTAGCCCTCGTTCTTCAGCGTCGTCAGAACTTCGCTGGCTTTCGTAGCGAGTTCGGAATCCTTGGCAAACATCATCGAGTACTGCTCACCGGTCTTAAGACGCTCGACGACTTCCATCTCCGGCTTGTCGCGCAGGTAATAGGCGACAGCTGGGATATCCGAAACATACGCGTCGATCCGGCCTGCGGCGAGGTCGAGCATTGCGGGATTGAGGCCCTCATAGCGGGAGATTCCGGCAAGTCCCCATTCGCTTTCGCGTTCGGTTGCATACTTGTCTCCGGTCGAACCTGTATCGACTCCGACAGTCTTTCCCTTGAGATCGGCTGTGCTTTTTATCCCGGAGTCTGTGCCCGTCGAGAGCGACTGATCGCTGTCGTAATAAGGCTGGGCGAAGGAAACCGACTGCAGGCGTTCGTCGGTGATCGTGATCGACGAGATCGCGACGTCGATCCGTCCGGACTGGACGGCAGAAAACAGGCCGTTGAATGGAATATTCTGAATGTCGACTTCGTCGTAGCCCAGACGATCGGCGACCTCCTCCAGAAGTTCGACTTCGAACCCGACGATCTCGCCGCTCTCATCCTGGAACTCCCAGGGAACGTTTCCAACGTTGGCGCCCGCCGTCAGCGTCTCGGCGTGGGATGCTGTCGCAGCAAGACCAGCCGAAGCCAGCGTGAAGGCGATCAATGACTGTCTAATCATGGCAAAACCTCATGGTCGGGTCCGATCGGGTTCAAATCTGCTTGCGAAAAAGGCATGTCGCCTATTTCTAATGCATGCAATTTGAATTGCTAATTGTATGCACTTTTCCAGGCGCAGCGGAAGGGGGTGGCTGAGTAAATCTCGCGTCAGTCAAATTATCATCTGGCCAGAAGCTGTACCGTGCCCGTGCCTTGAGCTTTGGCTGGGATCGGCCTTTGTCGTCAGAAAGCGATATACGGGGCCAGGATCGACGAAAGATCGCGTCGATCTTCTCTCTTGGAGTGAACATGGGCGCGTTGCGCGACCGCACCCAGATGGTGAGTCATCGCCTCGGCAGCCATTTTCGCATCTCCCGCTTCGAGCGCATCGACGATTTGTCGATGCTCCTCGATCGCGCAATCGTTCGAGTGCGGGCGACCATAGGCGGAAAGCGCCAGACCGCTGCGATAGGCCACCTCAGTCACATATCGCTGGAGGATTGGGCGCCCTGTCATCTCAGCAAGAATGACATGGAAATCGGTGGCAAGACGGATCGATTCAGAGTCGCTTGTGAGATCTGCTTTCGCCTGATCGGAGATATGACCGCGCAACCGTTTGATCTGCTCGGGTGTGATCGACGCGGCGAGGCAGTCCGCAACCAGCGCTTCCAGGGCGATCCGTATCTCGAACGTGTCGCGAGCTTCCTCGATCGTCGGTGTCGCGACGACGGCGATACGGTTGCGCCTCAGATTGACAAGCCCCTCGGCAGCCAATTGCCCAAGGGCCTGACGGGCTATGGTACGGCTGACGCCGAAGCTTTCGCCGAGAGAGTCCTCAGGCAGCCTGTCTCCCGGTGACAGGGCACGTTCGATGATTGCCCTGCGCAAGGCTGCGCAGATGACAATCACGCGGTCGATCGAGGCCTTCTTGGACGTCATATTGTATACCGTTCGGCTGGGTCGCCCGTTCCTAAAGCCGATCGTCGATCATGCAAACAGGCCAAGCAAGCGAAGCTTTACGAAAAGCGCCGACCAGCCGGCTACGATCGGCAGCCGGTCTTCCCTGCTTTGTGAAGATCTGAACACGCCTCAATTCGAACGATGCCGCACACTCGAAGTATCCGGCTCGATGCCAGATAGGAGTCGGGTAGCGAGATGCCTCGAAGTCAGATGCATCGAGGTCCGCGAAAAGCAGCGCCCCCGTCGGTGTCTTCTGCCTTCGCCAGCGCCCTGCCGTCGGGCGTGACAACAATCAATAGTCCTCATAGACGAAGCGCTCGTCTTGGCCGCAGAGGTCGGCATAGGCGGTGAAAACTGGTTTTCAAAAGCGCAAACCGGGCCGACGCTTTGCGCGATAAACCGGGCTACATTGCGTTCTGACAGGGCTGTTGCCGGCTTCTGTCTGGATCGCACAGAACAACGATCCAGCTATGGCTGCTATCGGGATCCTCGATCGGCCGGGCTAACGACAGAAATGGGCGGAGAGCCGACTGACGAGTTTCGTAAGAACCGAGCCGTACGGAGAAGGCCTGCTTAAGGTAGCAGATGACGGAATGTTATCGCTCGGAATAAGTCTCAATATTGAGGCTTTCGAGCATCGTGTTCGCAGCCGCGATGACCTCGTCGACGACAGCGCGCTTTTCCACGGACAAGTGGGCGTAGATCGGTCCGTCAAGGTTGCTTCTTTGCACTTCGTGTTTCTCGTCCATCGCCGCCAACTTCCTCAAGCCCTCCGCGCAGATCACCCGGAACCGAGCGGCCGCCTGCGAGCCGATCAGGCGGGCATCGCGAACCGTCATCGGTCCGAAGCTTGCGTGAACGAATTCAGGGCAACATCGGGCCGTCGACTAATGGCTGAGGATAGCATTGAACTGCCGGGGCAAGCGCATCGCAAAGCGCCACCCGGAACCCCAGCGCGTTATGTAACGCGGACGTCGCGCTCTCGGCTGCAGTTGCGATCCGCCTGGAACATCGATGGAAAATTGACCACGACTCGATCCCTCACAATTGGATCGGAGATGATTCTCTGGTCGCATGAATGATTTAGGAGGAGGCCTTTCGAGGGCTTACCATGGCGGAGAGGAAGGGACTCTCCCCCACAATAGCCAAAATCCCGCAAATCCAGCGATCGCCCGGAACGACCACACAAACCTGCGATACACCGCACGATACACGGAGCCCAGCGCTATCGATGAAGCGTTGAAGATAGCGTACGCCTCGGAGGGCGCGCGTGCCCCGGAAATCATGTCCGGACGAGATGGCATCCGGAAAGTGTGAGAGAATTGCAGCGAGACCGCAATCACCTGCGCTCGTCCGGCAAGAAGGAGCGGATGTCGGCGAGGCCGACGACATGGCAGTAGATCATGTTGATGATCGTCAGTTCATGCCGGTGGAGCTCGTCGGTCGCAGCCGCACAGCAGTCCTCGACGACGAGTGTGTCGAAGCTTTCGTCGGCAAGGCTGCGGACGGTCGACGAGATGCACTGGTCGGTAAAGATGCCGGCGACGATTACCCGCTCGATGCCCATGTTGTGGAGGATCATCCTGAGATTGGTCCCGGTCAGCGCGCTGTCCGTCGTCTTGAGGACGGTGATCTCGTCGCCCTCGGGCTGGAGCTCGGGCACCAGCAGGCTTTCCTCGCTCTTGTAGGGCATCAGGAGGTAGTTGAAGCCGGGCTTCTTCTGGCTGAGGGAGCGGTCCCGGCCGTCGTCCTTGAGACAGGCAATGCGGGCAAAGACAGTCTCGATTCCGGTCTTACGCGCAAACGCAATGAGCTCGGCGGTGTTCGGGATGACGGTCTCGTGCATCCGCTTGCGAAACGGCGCCCAGCGCTCGGCCTCCGTCGGATCGTCTGGTACGTCCAGATATGTGTTCTGGACATCGATCACGAGAAGCGCGGTCTTGTCCGGCTCGATGACGATATCGGCCGGTTCCTCTGCGTGCTCATAGTAGAAGGAGCGAAACGCGGTTTTCCAGGTCATGGGCGGCGGCCCCTCATCGGCCTGACTGTGGTCGGTGGTGAGAAAGCGGCTCAGCTTACATTTCCGCGATCGCTTCCACCGATTCCGGCAAGATCTGGCCGCCATCGACGATGATGGTCTGACCGGTGATGTAGGAGGCCTCGTCGGAGGCGAAGAACAGGGCGGCATTGCCGATATCCTCCACCGCGCCGAGACGCTTCAGCGGGATCGAGGCCGCCATCGTCTTCAGGTAGTCTTCGCCGAGATCCTGAAGCCCTTCGGTATAGATATTACCCGGCATCACCGCGTTGATCGTCACGCCGTAGCGGGCGAGCTCCATCGCGGCAGTCTTCAGGAAGCCGAGCTGGCCGGATTTCGAGGCGCCGTAATGGGCCCAGCCCGGATAGCCGGTCACAGGCCCGGTTATGGAGGAGGTGAGCACCACGCGTCCCTTGCCGGCCTTTTCGAAGACCGGGATCGATGCTTTGACGCAAAGAAAGCTGCTCTTCAGATTCGTCGCCATCACCTGATCCCACTCGGAGGGATCCATGTCGACCATCTTGGTTTGCGGGAATGCGCCGGCATTGGCGCACATCACATCGAGGCCGCCGAAGGCCTCGACCGTCGCCGCGACGAGACCCTGAACCGCATCCCAGTCGGAGACATCGCAGAGGTTATATTCGGCCGTGCCGCCGCTTTCGCGGATTTCGGCGACGGCGGCCCTGGCCGCCTGCTCGCTGCGTCCGGCAATCATCACCTTCGCGCCTTTAGCAGCAAAGACCTTCGCAATGCCCCGGCCGATGCCTTTTGAGCCGCCGGTGACGATGACACTTCGATCCTTGATTGAGGTCAGCATGACGTTTCTTCCTGTTCGAGTTCGTTCGGGATCAGGCCGATCTGGTCGACCGGACGCGGTTGATGGCGAGCGGAACGGTAATGGCGAGAAGCAGGAGGACTGCCGATGCGAAGACGGAAAGCATGCCCACGGTCGGAACAAGCGGGGAATAGCCTGAAACCATCTTGGCGTAGAGCCATTCGGGCAGCGTCGAATCCGCGCCGGTGGTGAACAGCGACAGCGGGAAGTTCCCCCAGCTCAGGAGGAAGGCAAAGAGCGCAGCCGAGACGATGCCCGGCATCAGGAGAGGAAGCGTAACCTCCATCAGCGTCTGTGGTGTCGAGCAGCCCATGTCGCGAGCCGCTTCCTCCAGCGCCGGATCGAAGCTGTAGGCCCGGATCGCGATGATCAGCGTGGTGATCGGCGTAATCCAGACGAGATGGGCGACAACCGCCGTCTTCCAGCTCGGCACGATGCCAATCGCGTTGAACCACATGAGGAGCGCGAGCCCGAGCACCGTCTGGGGAAAGAAGATCGGCAGAAGCACGAATTTCTGGAAGAGCTTGCGATAACGCCAGGAATAGCGCGCGAAAGCGAGCGCTCCGAAGGTTCCGGCGACGACTGATATTGCTGTCACGATCGCGGCGGTGAGCAGCGAGGTAATGAGCAGATCGGCGACCGTACCGCTGGTCAGCGCCTCACCATACCATTCGAAGGCATATCTGCGGACGGGGAAGCTCAGATAGCGCGACTTCGAAATCGAGGCGAAACCGACCGAAAGCAGCGGCAAATAGAGCGCAAGAAGGATCAGGACGCCATAGAGGTAGAGCGAGGCGGTGAGGAGACGGGTGGTTTTCATCAGCCTCTCCTCCCCATGATCGTGTCGAGATCGATGCGGTTGATCGTGACAATCGCGAGCACCGCGACGATGGCGATCAGCGTCATGGAGAGGGCGGAACCGAGCGGCCAGTCCTGTCCGTAGGTGAATGCAGTCTCAACCTCGGCCGCCATGACGATGACCTGCGATCCGCCGAGCAGTTTGGCTTCCGCGAGCGCGCCCGTCGCCAGCACGAAGCTGAACAGGCTACCGACGACAATGCCGGGCGCCGAGAGCGGCAGATCGATTTCGGTCAGGATCTGCCAGCGGCTCGCCCCAAGATCGAGAGCGGCCTGTCGCGCGTCGTCCGGCACCATCGCGATCCCCTGCGCAAGCGGGAACAGCATAAAGGGGAAGTAGACGTAGACGAGGCCGAAGACGATGACTGGCACGTTGTACAGGGCACCTTCGAGGCCGCCGCCGAACCAGTGACCGAGATAGCCGTCGATCAGCCCGCCCTTCATTAGCGTCAGCACCCAGCCGAACAGACGGATGTTCTCCGAAACGAAGAGCGTGAGGACCACGCCGATCGTGAGGACCAGCGTAAAGCGCTTGAAGATCTTTGCCATTGCGAAAGCGAGCGGCCAGCAGACGACGAAGAGGACCACCGTCGCAGCAAGCGCCATGGACAGCGACCAAAGGAGCGAGCGCCAGTAGCCCCGCGAGACAAGGGTTCCGTAGGCCGAGAAATCCGGCAGATGGAAAAGTGAGAAGACGCCCTGCGGCATCGTCGAAAACGCTGCGACCACCAGGAGCGGCGCAACGAAGCAGAGGAAGAGAAGCAGTGCGGCCGGAAGTGCACAGAGCGCACCCAACCGTCTCTGGAGCGCGTCCATCGCGTCAGTCCTTCTCGATCAGATGGGTGTCGGCGGTGTCGAAACCGAGCCGCACACGTTCGCCTTTGTGAAGCGGCATGGCCCCGTTCTGGACGACCTCCACGATGAGCGGCTTTTCCCCGCCGCAATCGATTTCGTACTGGCGACGCGAGCCAAGCAGGAAGGTGGCCGAGATGGTGCCTTCGGTTGTAAAAGCCGCGTTCTCGCCGGGTTCCAGAACGCGGACCTTCTCCGGTCGAACCATGAGATGCGCGCCCTCTTTCGCGTGAAGACCCTTGTTGGCGGCAGCGGTTTCGTCGACGGTCAGACCGGAAAAGGCGTGCTTCCCGCTATTCGGATCGGCGGCGAAAAGGTTCACCTCACCCATGAATTCCGCGACGAACCGGCTCGCGGGTCGGGAGTAGATGTCTTCACCCCGGCCGATCTGCTCGAAACGGCCCCTGCGCATGATAGCAATGCGATCCGACATCACCATGGCCTCTTCCAGGCTGTGGGTGATGTAGATGAAGGTCTTGCCGGTGCGCTGGTGGAGGTCCTTCAGCTCCTTTTCCAGCGTCTTGCGCAGACGGTAGTCGAGAGCCGAGAGCGGTTCGTCGAAAAAGAGGATTTCCGGATCGAAGGCAAGCGCCCGCGCCAGCGCGATACGCTGGCGCTCGCCGCCAGAGCACTCGTTGATGCGCTTGCCGTAATAGCTCTCCGGAAGGCGCAGCAGCGTTAGAAGTTCGAGGGCCCGCTCTTTTCGCTTGGCCGGATCGACCTTCCGAACCTTCAGCGGAAACTCGATGTTCTGACCCACCGTGCGATGGGGGAAAAGCGCCAATGACTGGAAGACCATACAGGTCGGTCGCTTATTGGCCGGCACGGTGTCGAGCCGTTGCTGGCGCAGCCAGATCGTACCTTCGGTCTGCTCGTCCATGCCAACGAGGAGCCGGATGAGCGTCGTCTTGCCGCTGCCCGATGGTCCGACGATGGCGAGGAATTCGCCTTCCTGAACGGCGAGATCGACCGAGTCGAGCGCCGTAAAGCCGTCGAAGCTTTTTTGGAGCCCTGCGAGTCTCAGGATGGGATGGTCTTCGCTCATAGGTGTCCATGACTGGAAAGTAGGCCGGTGCCCCGCTGTTGACGGCGCGGGGCACTCGGGACTGGGGCTTCCGGCTGAGCCGGCAAGGCGATAAGATACAGGGAGCCGAATTTTCGGCGGCCTCAGGCGCGGCGCGCCTCGGTATAGATGCCGAACAGCTCGTCATAATCGGCGACGACGGCGTATTCGGCCGAGCGCGCCATCTCTTCCTCGAGACTGTCCCACTGGATCGCGTCGAGTTCTTCCTCGTTCCAAAGAGAACGCACCTCTTCGGCTCCCATCTGGGCGACCGGGTTGTAAGTGCCTTCGGCAAAGCCGACCGCCTTGCAGATCTCCGGCTGCTGGACGAATTCGAGGAAGTCGGACGCAAGTGGCGAAGGATTGGGATTGTTGACGAGCGAAGTCAGCTCGATCCAGGCGACACCTCCCTTGCCGTCGATCGGTCCGCTTTCCGGCGTGATGCCGCGAATATTGGCGAAGCCGTCGAGACGTGCCGGGCTCGCAGTGTAAGTGCCGCCCGTAAAGTAGGCGTCGATCTCGCCATTGATGAGCGCGGTATTCATCGCAACGAGATCGGCACTTTTCAGGGCCGCATTGCCCATCACCTGCATTGCGATTTCGCGGAATTTCTCCTTCCCCGCAGCGTCCATCGGCTCGAATGGGTTGATATCGGCGGTTATCGCCAGATGGATCAGGTTCCAGTTGTCATAGGTGAGCACGCCGTAGCGGCCCTTCATCGCGGGATCCAGGAAGATCTTCCATCCCTCCTTTTCCGCGGTCTCGCGGCTGATCTTGTCGGTGTTCACCACGAAACTGAACGGGCCGTAGCGCTGGGGCATGCCGATAAGTTCATCGTCTTGCGAAAAGGCCAGCGGATAGGGCGGGCTGGAGAATTCCGGCGCCATCTTCTCGAAGAACGGCAGGAAGCGTTCCTTGTCGAGAGGCTTGATCAGATTCTCCGGAAGCAGCCGCTGACGGGCCCAGGGTTGGTTGAGGTTGACGAGATCCCAGACATTCACTTCGCCGGCGCGCAACTTGTTGATCATATCGGGATCAGACGTGCCGCTTTCGGCGCGGATCGTCGCGCCGGGATGAGCGCTGCGGAAGGGGCCGAGAACATCGTCGGTGTTGTAGCCCTCCCAGCACAGGATGTTCAGCTCGCCTTCGCGCTGGGCGAAAGCTGCCCGCGGGTTGCCGAGAATGGCCGCCGCGCCGAGCGCTCCGATGCCGCGGGTGAATGTGCGTCGGGAAATGTTCATGTCGCCTTGCCTCTTCGGATGGGTCGGCGGGACGTGCATTGGACGCACGGATCCGCCTTTCAGAAATCGACAGATGGGCCAGCCTGATTAATATGTGACCAGTGTTTTAATTCTGCGCAAAAAATATCTGAACACGCAAGTGAAAATGTTGAAGGACGCAGATTTTTTTTGTATCACACAGAAAATCAAGCGAGTTGAGGGAGGTCGAGCCCATGGCTGGACTGTACGAAGACCATTTCGTCGAAGCGCTGAAGACGGGCGTCCGATCTCTTCTCGGCGAGTGGGGCCTGCCCCCGGACGCCGAGGTCAGCCTCCTCAACCTTTCGGAAAACGCGACGTTTCTCGCGAGAGCCGACGATGTCTCCGATCCGATCGTGCTGCGTGTGCACCGGCCCAACTACCATAGCCTCGCTGAAATCTGCTCCGAACTCGATTGGATCAAAGCGCTGCGTCACGACGAAGTGGCCTCCACGCCGCCGGCGCTCGAGCGTCTTAGTGGCGAACGCATCGCTTCTTTCGAGCAGGCTGGAGAGACGCGCTACGTGGTTGCTTTCGGCTTTGCACCGGGTGCGGAGCCCACAGCCGACAGGGCGCTCGAGCCCGGCTTTGAAAGACTCGGCGCAATCAGCGCGCGATTGCACGACCATGCCAGAGCTTGGCGCCCCCCAGAGGGTTTCACGCGGAAGACTTGGCGCCACGAGACCATGTTGGGTGAGCGACCCCTCTGGGGCGACTGGCGGGCCGCGATGGGCTTGACGTGCGAAGGCAAGACGACCCTTGAGCGGACAAGCGCCGTTCTAAGTGAAAAACTCAACGCCTACGGCGAGGAGGAAGATCGCTTCGGCCTCGTTCACGCGGATCTGCGACTTGCCAACCTCCTGGTGAAGGACGATCGAACCACCGTCATCGATTTCGACGACTGCGGTTTCTCCTGGTTCGTCTACGACTTCGCCGCCGCGATCAGCTTCATCGAGGAAGAACCGTATATCCCGGCTCTCGCAGAGGCGTGGGTTCGCGGTTACCGGACCGTTTCGCCGCTTGGCGACGAGCATGTCGCGATGATCCCGACTTTCGTCATGCTGAGACGCATGCTCCTCACAGCGTGGCTTGCAAGCCATTCGGAGACGATGACCGCGCAGGAACTCGGGGCCGGCTACACGGCTGGGACCGTTCGCCTCGCGAAAGCCTTCCTGGCGAAGAATGGTGAGTGAAGTGAGCACCGTTAAGACGAAGAGAACGAGGCAAATCCTCGACATGAACGCCTTTCAGAGCGGTTCTGAAGGGGAAAACCGGCCGGTTCTCAAACGTCGGCTTTCCAATGCCGGCGCTCTTTCCGTGCTGTTCTACAAGGAGCCAATCGAGATGGTTGGCGCCAAGGGCGCGTGGATGCACGCGGCTGGAGGCGAACGCTATCTCGATTTCTACAATAATGTCCCGTCCGTCGGACATTGTCATCCGATGGTGGTCGAGGCCGTGTCCCGGCAGATGGGGCGGCTGAACATCCACTCCCGCTACCTGAACGCCGTGGTCGACGACTATCTTGAGCGACTGAAAGCCAAATTGCCGAGCCATCTCGCCAACATCGCCCTCACATGCACCGGGAGCGAGGCCAACGATCTTGCCTTACGCGTCGCGCAAAAGGCGAGCGGTGCGTGCGGCGTGATCGTGACGCAGACTGCCTATCACGGCAATACGGCGCTCACGACCGACATCTCTCCATCGGCGTTCAAGGAAGGGAGTCCGCCGAACAATGTCGTCGCTATCCCAGCGCCTTCGCGGCTGAATTTCGGCGACGAGATCGAGGCGGGTTTTGCAGCCTGCGTCTGCGAAGCGATCGAGACTCTGCGCGCGCGCGGCTATGGGCTTTCCGCCTTCATCTGCGACTCAATCTTTTCGAGTGATGGTGTCTTCGCAGATCCCGCAGGCTTCCTGAAGCCTGTCGTTGCGGCCGTGCACGAAGCTGGAGGCCTCTATATCGCGGACGAGGTTCAGCCGGGATTTGCCCGGACCGGCGATGGCTTCTGGGGCTTTGAGCGCCACGGCGTCTTGCCGGACATGGTGACGATGGGCAAGCCGATGGGCAACGGCTTTCCGATGGCCGGGCTTGCGGCGCGGCCGGATCATCTCGCGCACTTCGCCAGCACGATCGGCTACTTCAATACCTTCGGCGGCAATCCCGTCGCGGCGGCGGCGGGCGCGGCTGTCCTCGACGTCATCGAGGCGGAGGGGCTTCTGGCCAATGCCCATGCCGTGGGTCGCCACCTGATTGCGCGGCTTCGCGATCTCGCAGGTGATGACGAGCGGATCGCGACACCGCGCGGAGCCGGCCTCTTCATCGGCCTCGACCTCGTCGAAGAGGGGGATGAAACCCGGCCCGATGCAGAACTCGCGTCGGCTGTGATCAACGGCCTCAAACGCGAGCATGTCCTCATCGGCGCAGCCGGCCCTTACGGGCACACGCTGAAGATCCGTCCTCCGCTCTGCCTCACGCAGTCCGAGGCGGATATCTTCGTTGAACGCCTGCAAACCGTCATGAGGACCATCTGACACGACAGCGTCTTGCCAATCGCGTGGCGCTGGCGTTCAAGCGGGTATCGCGACCGTCTTCCATCTCGTGCGAAAGGCGAATGAGGGTTGAGCAAGAAATCAGACCGGCAGCGCGCAATCGTCGCGCGTCTCAGCTCCAACCCGGCGATGCGGGTGGGCGAACTCGCCGAGGAATTCGGCGTGACCGGCGAGACGATACGGCGCGATCTTGACGACCTGTCCGAAAGCGGCACGATCAGCCGAACCTATGGCGGCGCGGTCCTGCGCTCGGGCACCGAGCCGTCTCTCACCCAACGACACAACGAGCGGATCGAGGAAAGGCAGGCAATTGCCATCCGTGCCGCCGAGCGGCTGAAGGATGCCTCCGTCATTATGATCGGGTCCGGTGCGACGACGACCCATGTGGCGCGGCGGCTCGCGACCGTCCTCAGGAACGTCACCGTAATCACCCATGCCTTCAGTGTCGCGACCGTCCTGTCGATCAATCCGACGATCCGGGTGATGATCGTGCCGGGCATTTATCATCCGGGCGAAGGCGCGACCCATGGCGGCCAGGCCCTGCGCTTTCTTGAGGCGCTCAACGCCGACTGGGCGGTCATGGGAGCGAGCGGCCTGTCGCCGGAAGGTCCGAGCGACGCGCTGATCGAGGCCTCCGAGGTTTACGGCACGATGGTCGCTCGAAGTGCACGCAGGATGGTCGTCTGCGATTCGACGAAGTTCGATCGCCTGTTTACCGCCCGCTATGCACGCTGGAGCCAGATCGATCTTCTTGTCTCGGACACGTCTCCGAAAGGGCCGCTTGCTTCCGCGCTCCAACGCGAAAACGTTGAGATCGATGTGAGCGCACCGAGAGATCCATGGTGAGCGATCTGAACCGCCACGGCTTTCCCGGAGACCTCACTTCCTGAGAGAAAGGGGTCATCATGACGACGAAACCGACATCGAAGAGATATTCGCCGGAGGTCCGGGAACGGGCTGTCCGCATGGTTCGGGAGCATCAGGGCGACTACGCCTCGCAGTGGGAGGCGATCGCCTCGATCGCGGCGAAGATCGGCTGCTCGGGCGAGACGCTGCGCAAGTGGGTGCGTCAGGCCGAGCATGATTGGGGGGGGTGCGGGCCGGGCAGACAAGCGAGGAGCGCGACCGGATCAAGACGCTCGAGCGCGAGGTCCGCGAGCTTCGCCAGGCCAACGAGATTCTGCGCAAGGCATCGGCGTCTCACCCGCCACTTGAACCAGTGGCGTGACGGGTTCGACTTTGCCCAGGCGGAGCTCGACCGCCGGTTCAAGCCATGACGTCGTTCATCGACGATCATCGTGATGTCTAAGGAGTCGAGCCGATCTGCCGATCGCCCCGTCGACCTATCACCAGCACGCCGCCCGCCGACGCGATCCCTCTCGCAGACCCGCCCGGGAACACCGTGATGTGGACCTCTGCGGCGAGATTCGCCGCGTCTTCGAAGCGAACTTCGGTGTCTATGGCGTGCGGAAAGTCTGGCGTCAGATGCGGCGCGAGGGCTTCGACGTCGCCCGCTGCACGGTCGCCCGGCTGATGAGGGCAATGGGACTGAAGGGCGTTGTTCGCGGCAAGACGGTGAAGACGACGATCAGCGACAAGGCCGCGCCCTGTCCGCTCGACTGGGTGAACCGGCAGTTCCAGGCGCCGGCCCCCAACGTTTTGTGGGTAAGCGACTTCACCTATGTCGCCACGTGGCGCGGCTTCGTCTACGTCGCCTTCGTCATCGACACGTTCGCCCGCCGCATTGTTGGCTGGCGCGTCTCGCTGACCGCCCATGCCGACTTCGACCTCGATGCTCTGGAGCAGGCGCTTCATGACCGTCGGCCCTTCGCCGGCGGCAGGCTCGTGCACCATAGCGACCGCGGCTCGCAGTATGTGAGCATCCGCTACACCGAGCGCCTGGCCGAGACTATCAACGGGCTGTTCAAGGCCGAGGTCATCCATCGGCACGGGCCGTGGCGCAGCGTCGAAGCCGTCGAGTTCGCCACCCTCGAATGGGTCGATTGGTTCAACAACCGCCGGCTGCTCGAGCCGATCGGCAATATCCCGCCCGCCGAAGCGGAAGCCGCTTACTACGCTCGGCTTGATGCCGTGCCGATCGCCGCGTAGGACTCAAGCCAACCGGTCTCCGGGAAAGCCGGGGCGGTTCAATTGGCAACGCGAGCAAGCTTCTGAATATCCTTGGCGTAATCTCTTTTGCCGCGCTGCCCAAGCCACCCTCGAGGATGAAAATAAATCGGCTTCCGGGTCTCGGAATTGCAGAAGCGCTCCCAATGATGAAACAGGGCGATTAGGAACGCTTTTCGGAGCATATGCGCGCTGTTGAGCGCCTGCGCGCGCGTATCGCTCGCTTGATCGTAGATATCGTCTAGCAGCCTGCCTTCATCGGTTTCGTCCGGCTCAGGGAATGGCTCACCGGGTGCCAAGCGCAGATGACGACGAAGATCTTCCTCGATCTCCTTCGGACGATTTTCCAGGGCACCGGCTGCGGCGCTGTAAGCCGATAGGAGGTCATCAAGGCCTTGTTCGAACACGTGGGCGCGAAATGAGTAGGGCAGCTTCGCCATGATGCTCTCAATGCGGTTGTCGGACGGCTTGCGTTTCTCGCATCGACTGCGAAAGCGAGGCCACTCCAGCGAGCGGCTGGCGCTATATGCCACACACGAATCGCACGCCTACGGGTTCGCCCCATAGCGGGGAAATTCCTATGAACCTTTCGCTAGGAGCGAAAGGTCGAACCGTACGATTAGGCCGAACGGTTGATCAGCACCCGCGATTCGCATCGTATTCCTGAGGGCGTTCGCAATCGAGCTCTTGCCGCGGGAAACCGATCTTGCCCTCTTCGAATTCGGCAACGAACCCGCCGTTCCCCCAACACCATGTTCCGTAGCCGTAGGCTTTGAGATGGGCGTCGCAGGATCGACCGATTGACAGAGTTTCGCGTTCGGAGATGATCTGCGTCCCGGCGCCGGAACCGATAAATCGTCCGACCGGATATTTCGATCGGAGGGAGTAACCATCGGCGTTGCAAACCACCTCGTATTCATGACCATCGCTCGACATCACGGCGGCCGCTGGGGATGCGATAACGACCAAGGCGAGGCTTAGGGCGACGTAGTATCTCATGAAGTATTAGACCGGCGCATCTCTTTCACGATGAGCCCGCCAATCAAAAACAAAGTCGCGTTCGTGAAGATGCCTGTCGCTAAGATATCGTGAAAAGCTGAAGCGGCATCGGTCAAGACTATGAAGCTCAAACCGTAACCGAGTAGGCCGACGATGATCAGAAACGCGGGCATGTCTCGTCCCCTTCGAAACCGCGCCATGTTGCATCCCATGTCGCGTGGAGTAGCCGAGCCTACCGGGAAACCCCGGTAAATCAAGGGAAGTCGCTGCAACATGAATGCGACAAGGCAGGGAAGAAATGAGGGCACCCTCATTACCTCAAACAACTGATTTTGTTGGGAAAATGGTTGGTAGCGGGAGAGGGACTTGAACCCCCGACACGCGGATTATGATTCCGCTGCTCTAACCAACTGAGCTACCCCGCCAAACCTTGCAGGCCGCCAACGTCCCCAGACGCCGCGGGTGCAGCGGTCCTATAAGCGGGGAGGCGCGGGGCTGTCAACGGTTTGTGTGACCAATGGCGCTTGGAAGTTTGAAGTCCTGTGAATTTGGCCCAAGACATGGTTCCCGAGCCGAGAGCGAGAGGAGACGGACGCAGTCCCCTCCCCGCTGAATGATCGCTAAGCCGGTTTCCGAAAGAGCGCGGCGCCGCGAAACGGGATTAGTCGGACTCCCGCCAGAATGAAGGCAGCTGGTAGCCGTAGAGCGGCGTTTCTTCCGGATGCTTGATGAAGTTCCAGCGGGCCAGCCGCTGTTCCGGCAGGTGGAACAGCGGGATCACGTAATGGCCGGAGACGAGGACGCGGTCATAGGCCCGGACGGCGGTCACGAACGCTTCCCGCGAGCGGGCGGAGACCATTGCCTTGATCAGCGCGTCGATCGCCGGATCTGCTGCCCCGGCGTAGTTGTAGAAACCCGCGACGTCGCGGGAATCCGAACCCCAGCGATTCACCTGCTCAGCGCCGGGTGACAACGAGGCACTGTAGGTGGTGATGAGCATGTCGTAGTCATAGGCGGTCTTGCGCGCCTGGTACTGAGAATCGTCCACCGTCCGAATCGACGCCTCGATGCCGAGGCGCTGCAAGGTGCGCTTGAAGGCAAGCGCCATGCGCTCCTGTTCCGGAGACTGGGTCAGGATTTCAAAGCTCAGCGGCTTGCCGTCCGGGCCGACAAGGGTGCGGCCTTCGAACTTGTAACCGGCTTCCTGCAAAAGCTTGAGGGCGTTTCTCAGCACGGTCCGGTCGGCGCCCGATCCGTCCGAAATGCTGGGCTTGTAGCTGCCATCCATCACATCGGGAGAAACGGCATCCGGATAGGCTGCGAGCAACGACTTTTCCGCATCGCTTGCCGGGCGACCGGCCGAAGAGAGTTCGGAATTCTGGAAGAAGGAGGCAGTCCGGCGATAGGCGCCATAGTAGAGATTTTCGTTCGCCCATTCGAAGTCGAACAGCATCGAGAGCGCGCGGCGAACCTTCAGATCGGCGAATTTCTCCCGGCGCGTATTGAAGACGAAGGCCAGCATGTTCGATGGCGCGCCGGTCTGAAAGGTCTCCTTTACGACGCGGCCGTCCTTGACGGCCGGAAAATCAAAGGCCGTGCGCCAATGAGCCGGATCACCTTCGATATAGACAAAGCTGTTGCCTTTCTTGAACGCCTCGAACTGGGCGTTGGAATCCCGATAGTAGTCGATGACGATCGTATCGTAGTTGTCGTAGCCCTGCTTGATCGGCAGATCCGCTCCCCAGTAGTCGGGATTTTTCTTGTAAGTGATCTGCTGACCGGGCCGTACATCCTCGATCACGTAGGGCCCGGATCCGATGACCGGCTCGAGTGTCGTGCGTTCGAAGGTGTCGCGGTCGAACGCATGTTCGGGAAGGACCGGCAACCCTGAAATAAGAAGCGGCGTCTCCCGATCCGCCGTCTCGTCGAAGGTGAAGCGAACGCCGTGCTCGCCGACCTTTTCGATCTTCGTCGCAGGGCGCAGCCAGTTGGCATAGAAGGGGCGGCCGTGCTCGCGCAGCATCTCGACGGTGAAGAGGACATCCTCGGGACGCACGGGCTTGCCGTCCGAGAAGCGGGCGTTCGGGTTCAGCTGAAACTCGACGAAGGAACGCTCCGTATCGGTTTCGACCGTTTCGGCGAGGAGGCCGTACATGGTGAAAGGCTCGTCCGGCGAGCGCTGCATCAGCGGCTCGAACACCAGATTGCCGAATTCCCGATCGAACCAGATGCCGCGAGCGGTCGTCAACGCGCCGCGTACGATGACCGGATTGAGATTGTCGAAATTGCCGTAGACGCCGTAACGCATCGTGCCGCCCTTGGGAGCGTCCGCGTTGACGAAAGGAAGATGCTCGAAATCCGCCGGAAGGGCGGGCTCGCCTTGCATGGCGATCGCATGGGACGGCTTTGCCCATGCAGCCAACGGCGTGAGGCCGGAGGCAACGAAAGCAACCGCCGCGATGATGCCGACGGTGATAGGCATACGCATTCAGTCTGTCTCCATAAATGTCGGGCGAAGGGGTCTGGAGGACTTGCCCCCTGCCGTCAGTTTCTTTGATGAGCCTGTCTGCCCACAGGGCCTCGAAACCAGCATTTTCACGGGTTCGTCAGCAGCCAAAGCGGCATCTGAGCCACTTGTTGGACGCAAATCGCCCCCGAGGTCAATTCATCTGCTCGCCCGTGTAAGTCTTCAATTGGCCTTATTTGCGTCAGACGGAACCGCCGTTTAAGAAATCCGGCGAACGCGATCCGATCGTAGTCCGATCTGCCCAAGCTTGAAGGAACAGAGGCCTCCTATTGATGCAACGCCAATTTACGTCTTTCATGATTGCCGCGGCTGTGTTTGGTGCCGCAACATTTGCCGGCGGAGCACAGGCACAGCAGCAGCAGCGTGCGCCTGGCGGCGGCGGCCAGGGTATGCAGACGGTACCGGGCGAGTGGTTCAAGGTCTGCTCGCAGCAGGGCGAGAACAATATCTGCAACACGCAGTTCACCCTGGTTGCTGATACCCGCCAGCTGATCACCGCGATGAATCTCATCGAGGTTACAGGTAAGGTTAACCAGAAGGTTGTTCAGGCCGTCGTTCCGACCGGCCGCGTCATTCCGGCCGGCGTCCAGGTCAAGATCGATGACGCCAGCCCGGTGGCGCTGAACTATTCGGTCTGCTTCCAGGACCGCTGCATCGCCGAGGCCGAACTGACCAACGATCTGGTCAGCCGCATGAAGCGCGGCCAGAAGATGACCGTCACTTCGATCAACTTCCAGCGCCAGCCAAATCCGGTGCCGATCACGCTGTCCGGCTTCACGGCAGCCTATGATGGCGATCCGACGGATGCCTCCGAGATCGCTTCGCGTCAGCGTGAGCTGAACGAGGCTCTCCAGAAGCAGGCGGAGGACCGTCGCAAAAAGTTCGAAGATGCTCAGAATGCTGCGAAAAGCGGCGGCGAGACAGCCCAGTAAGGCTTTATCCGAGAACATCACGACACTCTATGAAGGCGCTTCGTTCACACGGAGCGCCTTTTCATTCGTCGTGAACTGTCCGAGCCGGAGCCGCCGGGCCCCCGCTACTGCGCCTTCTTCTCCGTGAAGCTCAGGTCCGAGACGACCACGTCCTTTCCATCGATCTCTTCGGTCACCTTCAACACGAAGGATCCGTCACCATCGTTGGTGATCGTCATCACGGCCTTGTCGTCGTTGTAGATGACCTTGTTCCAGGTCACTTCGAGGTCGAGGCTGTCGCCGTTGCGCGTGCCGGCCAGTTTCGCGGGTCCGCTTTCAGATCCTGTGTAGACCCCGGTATACTGACCTGTTTTCGTGTCCAGAACCAGTTCCGCGCCGATGTTGTTGCTGAGAACCAGCATCGCCGAGCAGGTGCCTTGAAGCTTGAATTCGGTCTCGGTTTCCGCGGTGCCTTCCGCCTCGCATGACACGTTGACCGGCTTCGGCAGCTTTTCCAGTTGCACGCGACCGCCACCTTCCCAGTCGCCGCTATAGCGTTCGAAATAATCGTCGCCTTGAGCCAGAGCCGCGGAACCGGTCGCAAGGCTGAAGACAAACGATCCGGCGGCGATGAAATTATTGAAGCTCATTCCCTATTCCTGTCCTTGCTTCTCGATCTCGCGATGCGACGGTATGAAAATGGAACTTAGGAGACAGATGACAGAAACCAGCCTGTTCAAAATTGCGCGAAGTCCCCTTCCCCGTTCCTGCCGCGTGCCCGGATCGATTATCCAGACAACGACTTCACGAAATATCGCGTTCAACGACACGGAACGTCGCAGGCCACCGCACGTTGCTTCGGTCAACGTATCAATCTTTTAAAGGAGCAGGCCTGCCATGGATATCATCAGGATCATCTGCGCGATCATCCTTCCCCCGCTGGGCGTTTTTCTGCAGGTCGGACTTGGCAAACATTTCTGGATCAATATCGTGCTGACGCTCCTAGGCTTCATCCCCGGCGTCATCCACGCAATCTGGGTCATCGGAAAATACTGAGGACGCTCGCCCGACACACTGCATCTGCATGAGCGAGCATGTTAAGCCCGGCAAGAAGATAAGCCGGGCTTTTTCAATAGGGGTTGATCGCTTGCCAACATTCAATCGCGACGGTCTTGAACTGAATTTCATCGACGAGGGACCCGCAGACGGGCCTGTCGTCCTGCTGATCCATGGCTTTGCGTCGTCGATCAAATTCAACTGGACGGATCCCGGTTGGGTCGACGCTCTGACATCAGCTGGATACCGGGTTCTTGCCTTCGACCATCGCGGCCATGGACGGAGTGACAAGCCTAAAGACGAGGCAGCTTATACGCCTGCCAAGATGGCCGAGGATGCCTTTGGGCTTCTCGATCATCTGGACATCGGCTCGGCCGTCTTCTTCGGCTATTCGATGGGCGCCAGGGTCAGCGCTTTCGCAGCCCTTTGCCGTCCGGAGGTCGTCGAAAAGCTCGTTCTTGGCGGCCTGGGCTATGGACTGATCTCCGGCGTTGGTGATTGGGATCCCATTGCCAAGGCGTTGCGGGCTCCATCCATCGACGACGTCACTGACGCGAGGGGACAAATGTTCCGGGCATTCGCCGACCGGACGAAGAGCGACAGGAAAGCGCTTGCGGCCTGTATCGCCCACTCGCGCGAAGAGCTGACGGAGGAAGACGTCAAGACGATCGATATTCCGACGCTCATCGGCGTCGGATCGAAAGACGACATCGCCGGCTCACCTGAAAAACTCGCGGAGCTGATGCCGAACGCGCAGGCGTTGGATATCCCGAACCGCGATCACATGCTTGCGGTGGGAGACAAGGTCTTCAAAGCGGCGGTCCTCGATTTCTTGGCAGCATAGAATTTAGCTGTACGGCCGGACGGCGAAAGCGGTTTCATCTGGGAGACGCGGCGGGCTCACTTCTTTCGCGGCTGTTCGGCAGTTTGATTGCGATATGCCGCCTTGAAACCAAAGGCTCATTGGCAATTTTATTCATGGATGGCGCAACGACTTAAAATGACCGGGGACCATGGTATCGAACAGGTTGGGGACACACAGGCCGGTCCGCCTGTTCGAACGGCTTGGGCACTCGGTCTCGGCGGACTTGTGCCATTCGTGCTCTTGTCGGGCCTCCTTGCCTATGGCGGAACCTCTACGATCGCCTTCGGCGTCGTGACCCTGGCTCTTGCCGCCTATTCAGCGGCAATCCTCTCCTTCCTCGGAGGAATACGGTGGGGTCTCGGGCTTCGGCGCGACGCGACCAATCCGCAACGCGATCTGATTCTATCCGTTCTGCCATCCCTCATGGGTTGGGCTCTCGTTCTCGTTCCCGTCCCCTACGCTTTTGCCGGCTTTGCGGTCTCATTCGCGCTTCAGGGCATCTGGGACTTCGCTTCCGCGCGCATGCGCAAGCTTCCCGCATGGTTCGCCCGCCTGAGGCTCGTCCTCACGGTCGTCGTGGTCTGCTGTCAGCTCCTCGTCTTCTTCCGAACCTTCTGATTTTCTAAAGACTTATCATATCGCCCACATCGTGCGTCGCTTGAGGGCTGCCGTCGAACCGGCCCAGCGATCCGGTCTGCCCGAGGCAACAGACTGTCGACTCGACCGTGTCAGACAGGACCGAATCCACAAGCGAAAACCTGCCACTTTGCCCGCGAGCCAAGCCCCTTGCGCTCGGCATCTTGTGCTGGGTCAGATCTGCCAGCAAGGCGTCGCATACGGTGATTCCTGGGGCCGCAACCGGATTCGGCCACCTTTTCAGCGCCTTGCCGCCACAGGAGTTAACAAGTGGTTTCCAGTTTCGTGTTCTCCCTGCAACAGGGTGTGTCTCTACAGCCGGTTTGGGCTTGGTGTGGCATTTCTGTAATTGCGCCGCCGACATGGATGGATATTGTCGTCATCAGAAAGACCGCGGGGACAAATCGCGCCGGCTTTCGCAGGGACGGGTAAGAGAGAAAATTCTCAAGGATATGCCCCAACCCATCAATAATATGACTGGAGGTCAGGACATGAACATTAAGAGCCTTCTTCTCGGCTCCGCTGCGGCCCTCGTCGCAGTTACCGGCGCCCGCGCTGCGGACGTTATCGTACCGATGGCAGAGCCCACCGAATACGTTCGCGTTTGCGACGTTTACGGCACCGGCTTCCACTACATTCCGGGCACCGAGACGTGCCTCTCGATCAACGGCTACGTCCGCTTCAAGTACGCTGTCGCAGGCCCGGTCGAAGACAGCTTCGGCAACAACTTCGTTCGCAACGCCGAAGGCGACGACTACCAGGCCGGCTCCGCCGTCCGCGTTCGTCTGAACTTCGACGCTCGTGAAGAGACCGAGCTCGGCACGCTCCGTGCGTTCGCTCGCATCCAGGCCACCAACACGTTCGGTGCCTACAGCAACGACGAGTCGTACGCCATGGACATGGGCTACATCCAGCTCGGCGGCCTCACCATGGGTTACCTCGACTCGCTGTTCACCGAAGGTGACGGCCTCCTGACCGATACCGATCTTCCGATCGGCGACATCCAGACCAACCGCGTGTCCTACACGTTCGCAGCCGGCGGCCTTGCAGCCACCGTTGCACTCGAAGACGACGGCAGCGGCGACTTCGCTCCGAACGTTGTCGGTAAGCTCGGTTATTCCGGCGGCTTCGGCAGCTTCAATCTGTACGGTGTTTACGAAGAGTCCGTGCAGTTCGGCCAGGGCGGCTTCGAACCGTTCGGCATCGGACTTCTGAACCCGGTCGTCAGCGAAGATGCATTCGTCCTCAAGGCGAACGCTTCGTTCAAGGACATCATCGCAGCTGACTCCGAGCTGAAGTTCGAAGGCTCCTACGCGTTCGATCCGTCGACATACTCGACCCTCGGCCTGTTCAACAACGTTCGTTCGCTGGGCAACGATATCAATCCGTTCGTCGGTGCGGTTGCGACCGAATGGCAGGTTGGTGCGGGCTATGCTCAGAGCTTCGGCAAGCTCGGTCTTGCGGTTTCGGGTGTCTACGGCGAAACCTTCGACGACTTCACGATCCTCACCGCTCCGATCCGCACCGTTAACGCTGGTAACGGCGACTACTACAAGCTCGTCGGCAACGTTGGTTACGAGATCACCAACAACTTCGACATGCTCGCAGAAGTTTCCTACTCGAGCATCGACTTCAACGGCCAGAACGGCTTCGTCGACAACGATGCAGACCAGACCGCTGGTTTCGTTCAGTTCGTCCGCTCCTTCTAATCCTTCGATTAGAACAGCATTCGGGAAAGGGCTCGGCTTCGGCCGGGCCCTTTTTCTTTGCGTTGGACGTCGTGAAAGACCGTCACCTCAAGGGTTTGGTCGGAGCAACGCAATTTGAGCGGGATAGCGCTTCTAGGCGCAGGCGGCATAACAGCGTCATCGAAACCGGTCACTGGGAAGCAATCGTATGGGTGACGTAAGAGAGCCTGCCGTTTGCCGTCTCGCCGAACCAAAGCTATAAGCGGCTTCATGAGAGCGCACCGCACACAAGGCTGAACAGGCCTTTATTGCGGCTGCGCAGCGAGAACAGAATCTTCAGCGAGGGCTTCCATGGCGAATTCCGACGACGGCAATACACCAAAGAAGGATCGAATTGGGGCAGCCCCCGCTTCGAATGACTGGGACCCAGGCCCGATCGCGGATCAGAAGCTCATCAACGCTCTCAAGGCTAGGGTCAGTGCGGGCGAGGTGATTGAAGACGATCCGCTCGAAGCCAAGCACAAGGCGCGTGCCTATCGTCAAGACTTTCGCACTCTGGACTATCGGCAGCTCTCGAAATCCGAGGCCGAGCTCGAGGCAGAACGCCAGCGCATCAAGGCGATGCACTCGACATGGACGCCGAAAATCAAGCCAGGCAAGAGCGCTCCGCCAACCGGCAAGGCCAAGTTCGCAAGCTTTGGCGGCAGCACGATCAGTGTCGAGGTGATCCGCTTGGAGCGCGGCAATCGTGCCGCTCCCGACGAGCCAGAGAAATCGGCGATCTCGATGCCGATGCCAGACAGCGGTACCGACTCATCGGCAAAGGCGCAATTCGACGACGCCCAGCTGAGCGGGACGATCGAAGTTGGCGAAGAACCGCAGCTGCTGGCCAAACCTCGCGAAGGCGCCTCTCCCGAATCACTGACGCAAATAGAGGGGATCGGCCCTTCCCTCGAGCGTCTGCTTTACGATCTCGGCGTCTTCCACCTCGAACAGATTGCCGGCTGGACGAAACCGCAGGCCGCTTGGATCGAGAACGCCTTGGGCTGCGAAAGCGGGCGCATCGAGCAGGACGGCTGGATTCGGCAAGCAATCGCACTTCGCGCCCGCCAGTAAGGCCTTCACACAACTTAGAGAGAGTGAATTGGCAACAGGGTCGAATTCACTTCTCCAGCAAATAGCTCAGAGGCCGCTCGGGCGGCCGAAGGCCTATGGACTTCGCGAGACTCAAATCCCGGCCGGTTTGCGTCTTTTCCTCTTGGCACCCCATACAGTGGTGCATATGGCGAGTTACAAACAGGCAACGGTCAACTCGATCATGAGCGCGCGCCTACTTTGGTTGCTCTGGCTGCAATTCGGGCCGTTGGCCCCTCACCCTTGTTCGGGCCACGTCACCAAAGGCGCGCTAAATCGGGGCAAAATCCAATCCGCCATACCCTCCCAACACCACACCACGCGGAACAGCGCCATCGCGAAACTCTCATCGAGGTCGCCGCTCCATCCAGATCGGCCGGAGGACAGAACGGCGGGGCGCTAGGTGAAAACGTGCCGCCGGCGCGAAGTTGCACACAAGACGATGTCTTCAAGTCAATTCGGAAAGTGATTATCCGGCGGAGCTAAAGCCGTCCGCCGTAAGGCTTATATGATGGTGCTGCCGGAGAGATTTGAACTCTCGGCCTCTCCCTTACCAAGGGAGTGCTCTACCCCTGAGCTACGGCAGCCCGTGACCATTCGGCCATCGATAACAAACACGCCCAGATTTCGGCAAAAGGTGGCAATCTAAATCGCCGACCCTCGGTTTCCGAAATCAGGTGTTCGACCGATGGCGCGTGTCTCGACATTTTGGGCTTCGCAGTCAAGAGGAAAATTGCATCGCGATGCCATAGAGGTACGACTTCGTGCCTGAAGATCATTTTGGAGACAGGTTCAGCTCCTTCGCCCCCTCATCTTCGAGAGGGGCAGGGTGTAAATCAAACCATTTCATGCTAATATGAGGGCAGTTGCGCATGATTTCGCCGGCCTAGGCCCAGACGGGATATTCGCTTTCACCGGGAACCATCGCGCCTTCGGACGCCTTTCAACCGGTACACCAGGTATTCGACAACTATACGGAGACAACGACCATTCGCAGACCATTCCGTGCACCGCCGGCCCAAAAAGAAGGGCCACGCTCAAATCGGGAAATCCGGGTTCCGACGATTCAGCTGATCGATGCTGAAGGCGAAAATCGTGGACAGACGCCGACGGACGAAGCCTTGGCGCTCGCTGAAGAAGCCGGTCTCGATCTCGTCGAGATCGTTCCGAACGCGAACCCGCCTGTTTGCAAGATTCTCGATCTCGGCAAGCTGAAATACGAGAATCAGAAAAAGGCCGCCGAAGCCCGCAAGCGACAGAAGACCATTGAGGTCAAGGAAGTCAAAATGCGGCCGAACATCGACGACCACGACTACGAGACGAAGATGAAGGCCGTTCGGCGCTTCTTCGAGGATGGCGACAAGGTCAAGGTGACGCTTCGCTTCCGCGGACGCGAGATGGCCCACCAGGAACTTGGAATGCGGCTCCTCAATCGCGTACGCGAAGAGACGACCGAGATTTCGAAGGTCGAGGCAGAGCCCAAACTCGAGGGCCGGCAGATGATGATGGTTCTCGCCCCGCGTGGCTGAGCCTCGTCATCCTATCCAGGCGGATATGGTCAGCGACGTCTCCTGAAGATGCCCGGCGTTCGGGATGGACGTCTTGATAATGCCAGCATGCGGCGATGCATTCGCCGCGTGCTTTTTTATGGCCGGGTTTTGAGGATGCCGGAAACCGGTTTGCAATTCGGCGGGCCTGCGTTTCGCCTGGCAGTCGCGGATTTCGAGGATGCTCTTGCGTCGCAGGCCGTGAAACGCTATCCGCCCTCGTCAGCTGAACGCCTGGCAATCCCCACGAACGAGACCACGCGCCGGAAGCGAACGTCGGAACTGCCATCTTGCGCTTTCCCCATTGAAGCGGCGTGGCCGCGACAACCATAGAGGGATGGGCACCTTCAATCCCGTAGCGACGATCCCGAACGGGCTTCATTAGCGGTGAGGATCATGAAAGTCGGCGGGTGACCGAGGGCTCGCCCCGTGAAGCCATCGACCCGACCCAGTCTGAAATCCATTCCTCCGACGGAGAAAGCGGCCCACCGAGGGTCTTCCTCCCCACCCCATGCGATCACCTGATCGATCGCGTCGTGGAGACGATCTCGTGATCGTCGCCCAAGGGCGGACGCAAAATCGCCGTTGCACAATGGCAGGAACCTGCCGCGTTGCCCGAGACCCTCTGCCATTTCGAGGTTCATCGCCAGAAGCTTGCCACGAGCGCTCATCAGCGCGACGCCGAACGGAAGCGAGCTCCAGAGGTTCTCCAGCCGCTCCCGGGCGCAGTCGCTGCCGCTTTCACACAGACTGGACATGTCGTCCCAGGCCAGAAGCGCATCCTCGACCTCACCGCGAATTCGCCTCAAGAGAGCAGTCAAAGGCGCACGATATGTCTCTCGAAAACGCGGCTGGAACAGGAGAGAAAACTGGTGGAGCCGGCCGTCGGACCCGCCGCATTCAAGCTCGATCCTGCATTCTTCCAGTTTATCTTCGTCGACACGAAAAGCCGGCGGGGAGCTCGCCACCAGCGCATAGCTCGGTCCATGCGAGGCATTCACCTCGGCGGCCACGGACCCTATAAGCAGATCCGCCGGTGCGGGCACCGATTCAATGGAAATTTGAAGCCCTTCAAACCGGGCCTGCAGGTGGTCGCCGAATGCGCGCCATCCCGATCGATCGAATGTCGAATACGCCAACAGAGCCCGAAAACTATCGGGCGATCCCGGAAATGGTACTCTCATGAGAACTCACCACTTTCCGCCCCGCGCGAATATAATCACAACTTAGAGATTTCGACAAGTCTATCCTTGGCAGGCCTACTTCGAACACATTTTGCTTGGTCAAGAAGCAGATTTGCCGGATCGGCACACCTGCTCCCTGTCGCGCGAAGCGTTTGCTGCCCGCCGAATTCCAATCTCGCCGTGGCTTTCCACGGCCGATGGGTTATACGGCACGCGAAACTGTTGAGGCCGAATGAATGATCGCGCTTTCAGGGCAGAGATCCCCGACGATGGCCCAGATGTTCGGCTAACGAGGAATAGCAGGCCAGGCAATCCGTGAAGATTTGTGAGCATATAGAGGACCTTCGGAACGCACTGAAGGAAAGCCGCGCGCAGAGCCTCTCCATCGGCCTCGTTCCGACGATGGGTGCGCTCCATGCCGGTCATGCGGCCTTGATCCATCAAGCTCGCGCAGCCAACGCCACCGTTGTCGTCTCGATTTTCGTCAATCCGACCCAGTTCGGTGAGAGCGAGGATTTCGATCACTATCCACGCACGCTGGAGGCCGATCTGGACCTTTGCCGAAAGGCCGGAGTCGACCTCGTCTTTTTGCCAGCTGCTCTGGAGATGTATCCGCAGCCGCTGCAGGCGCATGTTGCCGTCGAACCCTTGGGGAACGATCTCATCGGCGCGATTCGCCCTGGTCATTTCCGCGGCGTCGCGACAGTCGTGTGCAAGCTCTTCAATATCGTCCAGCCCGATCGCGCCTATTTCGGCCGCAAGGATTTTCAGCAGCTCACCCTCATCCGCCGCATGGTCGCCGACCTTTCTTTCCCGATTGAGGTCGTCGGCGTGCCGACGGTGCGGGAAGCGGACGGTCTCGCACTTTCCTCGCGCAACGCTCGCCTCGACCCAAATCATCGGCAGGCATCGAGTGTGCTATCTCAAGCGCTACAGCGCGGCAGTGAGATGATCGAAGGCGGCACGCGAAAGCCGGAGCCGGTTCTCGCCGCCATGCGCGCGATGATCGAAGACGAGCCGCTCGCCGAGCTTCGCTCTCTCGACATTCGCACGGCGCATCACCTGGAACCGGTGAACCAGTTTACTGCCGAGCCCGTCGTCATTCTCGTTACCGCCCAATTCGGTCCCGTCCTCTTGATCGATCAGCGCGAGGCACAACCTGCTGCAGGAAGAAGCGAGCCGGAGGAAGCGCGATGAGTGCCGAAGTCAGAGCCAAGAGACGGACGGCGCCGGATATCAGAGCGATGAAGGGCGGCGATCCCATCGTCAGCCTGACCGCCTATAGCGCGGTGACGGCACAACTCGTCGAAGCGCACGTGGACTTCGTTCTCGTCGGCGATAGTCTTGGCATGGTCGAACACGGCATGGCCTCGACCATTTCCGTGACGCTCGACATGATGATCCTGCACGGAGCTTCGGTCGTACGCGGTACAAGAGAAGCCCTTGTGATCGTCGACATGCCCTTCGGTTCCTATGAGGCAAGCGAACAGAAGGCGTTTGAGAGCGCAGCTCGTATCATGGCGGAGACAGGATGCGGGGCCGTCAAGCTGGAGGGCGGGGTTGCGATGGCATCGACCATCCGGTATCTCACCGAGCGCGGCATACCGGTCTGCGCCCATGTCGGCCTCACCCCCCAGGCGGTGAACAGCCTCGGCGGCTTTCGAAGCCAGGGCCATGACGAGGCGAGCCGTACCAAGATTTT
Organism: Fulvimarina fulva; assembly: GCF_039652615.1. NCBI lineage: Bacteria > Pseudomonadati > Pseudomonadota > Alphaproteobacteria > Hyphomicrobiales > Aurantimonadaceae > Fulvimarina > Fulvimarina fulva. The sequence goes on along the minus strand of NZ_JBDJAC010000001.1, from coordinate 288,584 downwards.
GGGCGATGCGAAGGCCGTCGAGGATGCCGGCGCATTCGCCGTCGTCATCGAAGGTGTCGTCGAGCCGCTCGCCGTCGAGATTACGCAAGTGCTGTCGATCCCGACGATCGGCATCGGCGCCTCGAATGCCTGCGACGGACAGATCCTCGTCTTGGAAGATATGCTCGGGCTGACGCCGCGCGTTCCGCGCTTCGTCAAACGGTTCGGCGCAATCGGAACCCAGATCGAGGAAGCCGTCGCCGACTATGCGCGCGAGGTGCGCAGCCGCGCGTTTCCGGGACCGGAGAACGTCTACAAGCCGAGAAGCAAGTAAGCGCAGCTCGTCGCTTCGATCAGAGTTTCAGCGGCAATATGAAGGGCGTGCCGGCAAAAGCGTCCGCGCCGCGACCGATTGACCGGATCGCCTCGACCATTCGTCCATTCCGCTTCAGGATTGCATCGGCGAAGCCCACCAGCCGCGCGTTCGGGGTCGCGGATGGTGCGCGCGCGCGCAATTCCTGCGCGAGGGCGACCTCGTCGAGATCGGGATTGATCGACATTGCGAGAATATAGGCTGCGGCCGTCGACCGGCTGATGCCGGCGAAGCAATGCACGACCAGCGGTTTCTCCCGGCTCCACTCTGCGCCGAACGCGATGAGATCCGTCACGTGGTCTTCCTGCGGCGGCGTCATGCCCTCCATCGGCTCGACGATGTCGTTAAAGCCCAGAAACAGGTGGCGATCTTCTGGAATAAGCGCCGGTCGAGGAACCGGCGTATCGGCATTGATCAGCGTCACGAGATCGCTCGCACCGTGAGTCTCGACGGTCGCGCCCAGTTCGGCCAGCGAGGAAACGACAAGATAGCTCATGAGGCACTGGCTCCGGCGCGGCGGCGTGGATCGGTTAAGGGCTCGGAGCTGTCAGGGTGGAGCTCCTGGTCGATGGTTTGGAAGCGCCTGAGAAAGGCATGCTCCATCTCCTTTGCCGGAGATGGCACGAACCGATCCTCGAACGCATCACCGACTTTCGCTCGCCCGAAGAGCATATCGGCCTCGCTTGCGGAAAAGCCAGCCAGCCGGACAGCCTCTTCGCGTGCCGACACCTTGTCGGCTGCCTTGATCTGCTTTTCGACCGCCGAAGGCAATTTGGACGGCAGGCCGAAGCGGATATGGATCGCCGCCTGAAGCCGCGCCTCCACTGCCTTGTAGTTGATCCCGAGGACCGCTTTGAAGGGCGAGATCATGTCGCCGATCACGTATTCGGGCGCATCGTGGAGAAGCGCTGCAAGCCGCCAGCGGGACTCGGACAGGTTCGCCGCGACAAGTTCCTCCACCACAAGAGAATGCTGTGCCACCGAAAAAGCGTGATCGCCCAAGGTCTGGCCATTCCAACGGGCGACACGCGCCAGCCCATGGGCGATGTCGGCGATTTCGATGTCGAGCGGTGACGGATCGAGGAGATCGAGTCGCCGACCGGAGAGCATGCGCTGCCAGACGCGCGGCGGCCTGGAAGAAGGGCGTGCCGCCACGCCTCAGGCCTCGCTGGCTTCGGCATCGACCGGCAGGGCATAACCGGCCCAGGAGGGAATCGTCAGTTCCACCGGCACGCCATCGACCGACAGCGAAGCGCCGTCTGCAAGACCAGATGCCAGCTTGTCGGTTCGAACGACGGCAATACCCGAGCGCTCGGCTGCAGCAAGCAGCGTGCCGATCTTCGCCTCTCCGCTGATAACGTTCGCGCCCTCGGTCAGGTCCCGTTCCCCGTTCGCAAGCATCAGCCGCCTGCGGGCGGTTCCCCGATGCTGCATACGCGAGACGACCTCCTGACCGACGAAACATCCTTTCTTGAAAGAGACGCCGCCGTTTTGATCGAGCAGCACGTCGTGCGGAAACATCTCAGAGGGCGGATAATCGGTTTCCGCTTCCGCAACGCCCGAGCGAAGTCGAAGAGAGCGGAAGACGGTCGCATCGGCAGGCTCCGAACCGGCCGGTGCCTCGCCGTAGAGCCGATACACCTTGGCGCCGCCGAAACGCTCGTCCCGCATTGCCCCAGCCGGCGTTTCGCCCTTGTCCCAAAGCGCAAAGACAGCCTCGTCGGTGGGTTCGACCGCGACCTTCGCGCGAAGCTTGTAGAGGGTCAGGCGCTTTGCGAGTGCATCACGCACCGCTGCCGCGCATTCGATCCGGTAACCACTCTCGATTTTCGAGACGAGAAAATCAAAGAGAATCTTCCCTTGCGGCGTCAGGAGCGCCGAGAGCCGCGCAAGCCCGTCCGGCATCGCGGCGATATCGGCCGTCACGAGAGTCTGGAGAAACGTGCCGGCATCGCTTCCGCTCAAACGGAGGACGGATCTGTCTTCGAGCTGAGCATAGGGCATAATTCGTCCCAAATCCTTGGAGCCACGAACTGGCTTCTCGGCCGGTTCTTGTTTGCGAACTGGCACCTAGGTATTCCCGACACAGGCTGGAAACAAGCGAAGGCATTCTCCGATGGCGGCAATCTACGACATGATTCTAAAAGGCGGAGACGTCGTCAATCAGGACGGGATCGGCGCACGCGACATCGGCGTGCTCGATGGCAGCATCGCTGCGATCGGCAGTCTCGACGAGACGACAGCTGACGAAGTGGTCGACTGCACGGGCCTCACGGTTCTGCCCGGCGTGATCGACAGTCAGGTTCATTTTCGCGAGCCCGGCAACGAGCACAAGGAAGATCTGGAGAGCGGATCGAGGGCGGCGGTTCTCGGAGGGGTCACCTGCGTCTTCGAAATGCCGAACACCAATCCCCTGACCACTAATGAAGAAGCTCTGGCAGACAAGGTGCGCCGCGGCCGCCACCGCATGCATTGCGATTTCGCCTTCTGGGTCGGCGGGACGCACGAAAATGCCGCGGATGTCGCCGAGCTTGAACGGCTCCCGGGCGCTGCGGGCATCAAGGTTTTCATGGGCTCGTCCACCGGCAAGCTGCTGGTCGAGGATGACGAAGGGGTCCGCGCCATCCTGAAGAACACACGCCGGCGCGCCGCCTTCCATTCCGAAGACGAATATCGCCTTCGCGATCGCATGAGCCTGCGCGTCGAAAGCGACCCGTCATCCCATCCTATCTGGCGCGACGTGCACGCGGCTGTGCAATGCACGGATCGGCTCGTCTCCATCGCGGAAGAGACCGGCGCACGCATCCACGTCCTGCATATCTCGACCGGTGAAGAGATCGCCTACCTCTCCAACCGCAAGCGCAACGTGACCTGCGAGGCGACACCGCACCATCTGACGCTGACAGCAGACGATTACGCGATCCTCGGCACGAAAATCCAGATGAACCCGCCGGTTCGCGAGACCCGTCATCGCGAAGCGATCTGGGGCGGCATTCAGTCCGGCGTCGTGGACGTTCTCGGCTCGGACCACGCGCCACACACACTGGAGGAAAAAGCCCAGGCCTATCCCGCCTCCCCTTCCGGCATGACGGGCGTCCAAACTCTCGTGCCGATCATGCTCGATCACGTGGCCAACGGGCGTCTCTCGCTCAACCGTTTCGTTGATCTGACATCGGCAGGACCGCAGCGCATCTTCGGACTTGCAAAGAAAGGGCGGATCGCACTCGGCTACGACGCCGATTTCACCATCGTCGATCTCAACAGGCGCGCGACGATCAGCAATGGCTGGATCGGCTCGAAGTCCCAGTGGACACCTTATGACGGCCGGCGTGTCAGGGGCTGGCCGATCGGCACGATCATTCGCGGCAAGCGGGTGATGTGGGAGGGCGAGATCGTTTGCGCCTCCACCGGAGAACCTGCTGAATTCGTGGAGACCCTGGGGCCGGTTTCCTGAACACGCGCAGCTTCGAGAAAGGTGCCGTAAGGTTGCCTGAGAGCGGCCGCAATCGAGCTCCCTACCCGTCTTCTTCGAAGCCCTTGTCTCTTCTCGGAAGGATATCATGTTCGTCTCGCCTGATCTTCTGGACGGCATCCTGAGGGGCACCGTCCTTGCGACCTTGGGGCTCGCCGTCGTGATCGTCATCGTTCGGCTTGTCGGCCTTCGATCCTTTTCGAAGATGACGTCCTTCGACTTTGTCATCACGCTCGCGACCGGCTCGCTTCTCGCAACCGCTGCCACCGTCTCGTCCTGGGCAAGCTTTTTGCAGGGCTGTGTCGCGATCGTCGCCCTGATGACGCTTCAGGTGCTGATCGCGGCGACTCGCGATCGCAGCAACCGGATCAGCCGCTACATCATGAACGACCCGGTTCTATTGATGAAGGACGGGGAATTCCTGGACGACGCGATGAATTCACGGCGCGTCTCGCGCGATGACGTTCTGGCAAAACTGCGACAGGCCAATGTCACGAATTTCGATCAGGTGAAGGCGGTCATCATGGAGACGACCGGCGATATCAGCGTGCTCCACGGCGTCGATGAACTCGACCCGCGCCTGCTGGACGATGTGAAAGGCCGGCGCCGCTTCGAAGCGTTCGACGACGACCGCTGAGAGAGCCGCAGCCTTTCCGCGTGCTCAGGCGCTCGGTCAGGCATCCGGCACGCACGACGTTCTCTCGCTGGAGAGACGAAAGACCAGGCCGGAGGGTGCAAAATCGAGATCCGCCGTTCCGCCGAAATAGGAGGCGACCACGCGCTTGACGAGCTTCGAGCCGAAACCCGACCGTACCGGCTGCTCGACCGGGGGACCGCCCCATTCCTGCCAGCTGAACGTGAAACGGCCATCCTTCTGTGACCACGTCACCTTGACCCGTCCGTCTGCGTTTGAAAGTGCACCATATTTTGCGGCATTCGTCGCCAGTTCATGAAGGCCGAGCGACAGACCGAGTGTTTCCTGCGCATCGAGCATGATCGACGGCCCGGAGATCTCGAACCGCCCTTCGCCCGACCGGTGGGGCCCCAGCGCCATTTCGACGGCGTTGCGGATGTCGACGTTTTCTACCCCCTGATCGAGAAGAACGTCCTGCGCCCGGGCAAGCGCCGATAGCCGGGTCATGATGGCTTCCTGAAGCGTGTCGATATCTCTCGACTGGCGAAGCGTCTGCGATACGATCGCCTGCACCATCGCGAGAGAATTCTTCATGCGATGGGACATTTCGCGGGCGATTTCGCTCTGTCGCCGGAGCGACAGCCGGTGCTTTTCTTCCAGCTTGGACGCGTCCGAAAGAGCCTGCTCACGCTCTATGAGGGACCGCCGCAGCTCGAGCTGCGTGCGCGCCTGCCGCGCAAGAAGCATCAGTGTTCTTTTCTGGTGTGCATCGAGGGTTCTCGGCTTGATGTCGAAAACGCAGATCGTTCCGATGGGGATGCCATCCGGTGTCGTGATCGCAGCACCGGCGTAAAAGCGGAGCTTTGGTTCGCTCAGAACGAGCGGATTGTTCCGAAATCGAGGATCCTCGCTGGTGTCCGGTATGATCGTCAGCTTCTCCTGCAGAACGGCATGGCGGCAGAAGGAGGTTTCGGCGGGCGCTTCCCGAAAGCCGGCCCCGAATTCGGCCTTGAAATAATCGCGACCTTCATCGAGAAAATTGACGAGCGCGATCGGTGTCGCGCAGACCTCGGACGCGATCTGGGCCAGATCGTCGAACTCTTCTTCTTTCGGGGTATCCAGAACCTGATAGCGTGCGAGCGCGGCGGCGCGAGCAGAGTCGGACTGGGCTCTATCGGTCACTTACGACACTCTTCTGTTTCGGCAGCTGAGGCACAGGCTGAATAGCAGGTCGCGAAGCCTTGCAACAGTATCCTCACGCCTTGCCGGACTGGATTGCGCCCGATATAGGAGCCGCAACTTCCCTCCCTAACCAGCAAGGAATGAACGATGGCGATCGAACGCACCTTTTCGATGATCAAACCCGACGCGACACGGCGTAACCTGACCGGCGCGATTACGAAGATGCTGGAAGATGGCGGACTGACCGTCATTGCCTCCAAGCGCGTGTGGATGAGCCGCCGCGAGGCCGAAGGCTTCTACGCAGTCCATAAGGAACGCCCCTTCTTCGGCGAACTCGTGGACTTCATGTCCTCGGGCCCGACGGTCGTGCAGGTGCTTCAGGGCGAAAACGCCATCGCGCGCAACCGCGAGATCATGGGCGCGACCAACCCGGCCGACGCAGCCGAAGGCACGATCCGCAAGGAACACGCCCAGTCGATCGGCGAAAATTCCGTGCACGGCTCGGACGCACCGGAAACGGCCGCCGAAGAGATCGCTTACTGGTTTTCCGAGACCGAGATCGTTGGCTGAATCAGCCGTCCGGTATCAACATGAAAAGGGCAGCGCGGTCGCCGCGCTGCCCTTAGTCTTGTCAGCTCCGTTTAGAGCATGATCCGAAAAGTTGCATGACTTTTCGGATCACATCTTGCGGCAAAACAAAAGCTTCGAGAGAAGTGCCGACCCAGACTTATCGCATTTCGCTCTGAAGCAGCCGGATGTCAGTCGAGATACTGGCCGCCATTGGCGGTCAGCGTCGAGCCGGTGATGAAGCCAGCATCGTCAGACGCGAGGAACGCGACACAGCGCGCGATCTCATCCGGTTCTCCAAGGCGTCCGACCGGGATCTGCGGCAGGATCTGCTCGTTCATCACTTTGTCCGGGATCGTCGACATCATCTGGGTGTTGATATAGCCCGGCGCGACCACGTTGACGGTGATGCCCTTCTTCGCGCCTTCCTGTGCAAGCGCCTTGGTAAAGCCGATGTCACCTGCCTTGGCAGCCGAATAGTTCGCCTGAGCGAACTGGCCTTTCTGGCCGTTCACGGACGAGATCGTGATGATACGTCCGAAACCGCGTTCCCGCATGCCCGGCCAGACCGGATGGGTCATGTTGAAGACACCGGTGAGATTGGTGTCGATGACTTCCTGCCACTGCTCCGGCTTCATCTTGTGGAACGGAGCGTCGCGCGTGATACCGGCATTGTTGACCAGGATATCGACCGGCCCGAGATCTGCCTCGACCTTCTTGATGCCCTCGGCGCAGGCCTCGTAGGACCCCACGTTCCACTTGTAGACCTCAATGCCCGTCTCGTCCTTGAAAGCCTTCGCCTTCTCGTCGTCGCCTCCGTAAGTTGCCGCGACCTTGTGGCCGGCTTCCTTCAGCGCCTTGGCGATCGCAGCGCCGATACCGCGCGTCCCACCGGTCACGATTGCAACTCGACTCATGTCATTTCCTCCCGATAATCTCGATTCGCCGTTCGACGAGTTCACCGCCCATCCTTCGGCTCAGTCAGCAATTTAGCGAAGCTTCCGTGGCTGGCCACCCCATTTCGGGCTGATCGCCACCGCAGGGGATCGTTTCACCGCGTCCGGATACGGTCAGGGCAGCCAAGACGCGCACGGCTGGAATCCATCACCGCGAGGCGCGGCATTGGTTCCCGGCCGCTCCGAACCTAGATGGACGGTTACGTAATTCGCCTACGAATGGGAGCGCGTGAACAATGGATGGCGAGAGCCCTGATCGCAAGCAGCTGATCGCGGAAGAGATCAAGCGAATCGACGGCCATTCCCCCTCGCCCGACGATCCATCGAGCAAGCACGCGAAGATGGCGACCAATCCCTACCGCTTCCTTCGAGGCTCGGTTCAGCTCTTCTACCACGATCTTTCGACGGGCCTCCTGACGCTTCCGGCTCCGTTCACCGAGACTGTCAAGCTGACCGGCATCATGGGCGATTGCCACGCATCCAATTTCGGCTTCGTGACCGAGAAAGGGTCCGGCGGCGGTCTCATAATCTTCGCGCCAAACGATTTCGACGACGCCTGCATGGGCCATGCGGGGTGGGACATCTGCCGTCTCCTGGTCAGCCTCTACCTTTCGGTGGAACTCGCCCAAGGCATTCTCGACCAGCGTTATACGACTGAGGAATTCGAAGACCTGAACGGACTGAAGGCGCCGACGGGTGAAGAGACGCATGCGGCGGTGAAGGCGTTCCTCGACACCTATCGCAAGACCCTCCTCAAAATCATGGACGACCCGCTTCACCGCAGGAAGGTCCTCAGCCATTTCAAGAAGGGTCACGTCCTCCGCAAAGCCTTGAAGAAAGCCAAGAAACGCTCGATCGGCGGCAAGGATTTCGAGATGAAGTCGAAGCTTGGAAAGGCTGTGGTCGCCGATGGGGCTGACTTGAAATTCCGGGACAAGCCTGGGCGGCTGAAGCGCCTCACCGAGACAGAAGAGGCGGAAGTGCGCTCCAATTTCCGCAAATATGTGGGCGATGAGATTCTCGACGTCGTCGAGCGGATCGGTCAGGGCACCGGTTCCTTGAACGTCAAAAGATATTACCTGTTGATCGGCCCGAAAGGCGCCTCGACAACCTCAGAACTGCCGCTCTGCCATTTGGTGGAGATCAAGCAGCAGCGCCATGCCGCGCCGCTCCATTTCTTTCCGAACGTCGATCCGCGCAACGATCTCAATCCCGCCCACCTGACGGTGGCGGTGCAGCGGCTGATGCAGCGCGAGCCCGATCTTCTGCTCGACGATGCCGAGTGGTTCACCGAGCATTGGCTGATCCGGTCGCGTCACCACGCGTCGGTGAGTCTCGACCCCGAGGAGGTTTGCCTGCACGAGAGCGATTCGGGAAAGCGACTGAAACAATACGCCAAAGCCTGCGCGAAGGCCCTCGCCCACGCCCATTCACGCACCGACCATCGCTCGATCCGCTTCGAGACCATGCTTGCCTCGGCGATCGCGGAGGCAGGCGACGCCTTGATCGAGACCGCCGAGGCCTATTCGCGGCAAGCCATTGCCGACTGGGCCATGATGAAGGAAATGACGGGGTCGATCTGACCTTTCGAAACCCCGCCTATTGCACCGAGATCAGTACGCCGCTTCCAGCGGCTTCAGGCCCGCCTCGATTTCGGCGCGACGCGGCTCGAGAAAGGGCGGCAGTGCGAGGCTTTCGCCCATGGTCTCCAACGGCTCGTCGGCATCAAAACCGGGTCCATCGGTCGCGATCTCGAACAGAATGCCAGACGGGATGCGGAAATAGAGCGAGCGAAAATAGAACCGCTCAACCTCCCCGCTCGAGGGCACGCGGAGCTCGCGCAGCCGGGTGGTCCAGGCCGTCAACGCTTCGACATCGGGAACACGGAAGGCGACATGGTGCACGCCGCCGCGTCCTGAACGAGCGCGGGGCAGATCGGGGTTTACCGAAACGTGAAGCTCGGTTTCGCTCCCGCCATCGCTCATGACGTAGACATGAACCGTTTGGCCATCCTCGTAGGCGCGAACCTTTTCCATATTCATGACTTGGGTCAGCACGTGGTCCGTCGGCCCGAGTTCAGCAATGGAAAGCGAAATCGATCCAAGCCCCTGGATCTGGTGTTCGGCCGGGACATCGCTTTCCGGCCGGGGTGCGCCTTTGGGTCCCCGCTCATCGGCAATAAGCCGAAGACGCTGACCCTCGGGATCTTCGAAATCGAGGACCGTTCTGCCGTCCACCTCACGAGGCTCATTCAAAACGACGCCCGCATTCTGCAACCGTTCATGCCAGAACGCGATTGCAGCCGCATCCGCCACCCGGAAACCGGTTCGCGACACCGAGCCACTGCCGCGCGTCTCCGGCGCGGCCGGCCAATCGAAAAACGTGATATCCGTACCCGCCGAGCCTTCCTGATCGGCATAGAACAGGTGATAGGCGGTAGTATCGTCCTGATTCACGGTCTTCTTGACGAGACGCAGACCAAGCGTATCGCGGTAGAAGCGCAGATTTTGAGATGCGTCTGCGGTGATCGCCGTCAAATGATGGAAGCCGGTCAGCTTGAGCGTCATGGGAAACTCCTCCAAGAGCGTTTCCCGCAAGATGGCGTGAACCACTGGGCAATGACAGCCGAACGTTTGGAGACAGCCCGTCACCGGGGCCATTCTACAAAAAAAGCGACCACGATTTGATCGCCTTCTCTTTCAATACGCTTCCGTTACAAGCAGGATGATCGAGGCCTCGAGACCCTGCTGCGCTTGCGCTTTTCGCTATCCTGCAGGCAGGATGCAGGAGCTCCGAGCAACGGCTTGGGAGCGCTCGCACCAAGCCCTCGCGCCCCGCGCGCAGACAGTCTGTTCGGCGCGAAAGACCTCAGTGGGGCTGCAAAGACCCCAGCGAGGCCGATCCTAGCGATCGACCTCGCCGAACACGATATCGAGCGTACCCAGAATGGCCGAGACGTCCGCAAGAAGGTGGCCCTTGCACATCACGTCCATCGCCTGGAGATGGGCAAAGCCTGGTGCCTTGATCTTGCAGCGATGCGGTTTGTTGGTGCCGTCGGCGACAAGATAGACGCCGAATTCACCCTTCGGCGCCTCGACGGCGGCATATACTTCGCCTTCGGGAAGGTGAAAACCTTCCGTGTAGAGCTTGAAGTGATGGATCAGGGCTTCCATCGACCGCTTCATCTGCGGACGCTTTGGCGGTACGACCTTGCCCATGGGCGCGGAGACCGGACCGGTGCTCTCCTTGCCGGAGAGCCGCTCGACGCACTGCTTCATGATGCGCACGGATTCGCGCATTTCCACCATGCGAATCAGATAACGGTCGTAGCAGTCGCCGTTCTTGCCGATCGGAATGTCGAATTCCATCTCGTCGTAGCATTCGTAAGGCTGCGACTTGCGAAGATCCCAAGCTGCGCCCGAACCGCGCACCATCACGCCCGAAAAGCCCATGGCCCAAGCATCGTCGAGATTGACGACGCCGATATCCACATTGCGCTGCTTGAAAATGCGGTTGCCGGTCAAAAGCCCTTCGAGATCGTCGCAGACCTTCAGGAACGGATCGCACCATTCGCCGATATCGTCGATCAGCTTCTGTTCGATATCCTGATGAACGCCGCCCGGCCGGAAATAGCTGGAGTGCAGCCGAGCGCCGGATGCGCGCTCGTAAAACACCATCAGCTTCTCGCGCTCTTCAAAACCCCAGAGCGGCGGTGTCAGCGCACCGACGTCCATGGCCTGGGTCGTCACATTGAGCAGATGGGACAGGATGCGTCCGATCTCACAATAGAGCACGCGGATCAGCTGGCCGCGCTTGGGCACCTCCACATCCGCCAGCCGTTCGATGGCCAGACAGAAGGCGTGCTCCTGGTTCATGGGCGACACATAATCGAGGCGGTCGAAGTAAGGGATCGCCTGCAGATAGGTCTTGTGCTCGATCAGCTTCTCGGTACCGCGATGAAGCAGACCGATATGGGGATCGACGCGTTCGACGATTTCGCCGTCGAGCTCCAGAACGAGACGCAAAACGCCGTGCGCGGCCGGATGCTGCGGCCCGAAATTGATGTTGAAGTTGCGGACGTCGATCTCAGCCATCGGCCTATCCTTCGTCGGAAGCGAACTGGGCGAGAAATTCCACGCCGGTCAGCTTCTTCGTATCGTTAGCGAATTCATACCATGCCGGCTTGGAATCGATGAAGATTTCCTCGGTCAGCGCGGCATCGTCGATATCGGTGCAGGCCATCGCGGACAGGGCGTACATCGAGGCGTCTTTCGTACGGAAAAACAGGGCCGTTCCGCATTTCGTGCAGAAACCCCGCTCTCCCCAGCTGGAAGACTCGTAGATCCCCAGCTGATCGATTCCAGCGATCGTCACATCGCTCGCGCCTTCGATGGCCATATAGGGGCCGGCAGACCAGCGGCGGCAGGTATCGCAATGACAGATGCCAACGTGCAGCGCGTCGATTTCTGCGGAAATCTTCACGCCACCGCAGACGCAGTGCGCATCGAGCCGTCTCTTGGCCATGGTCGTCGTCCGGCTCAGTTCGGCGCCTTCTCGTCACCGGGGAGCACGTATTCTGTGCCCTCCCACGGCGAGAGGAAGTCGAAATTCCGGAACTCCTGTCGAAGTTCCACCGGCTCGTAGATCACCTGCTTGCGCTCTTCGTCGTAGCGAACCTCGACGAAGCCGGTGAGCGGGAAATCCTTGCGCAGCGGATACCCCTCGAAGCCGTAATCCGTCAGGATGCGGCGCAGGTCCGGATGGCCCGTGAACAGGATACCGTACAGATCGTAGGCCTCGCGCTCGAACCAGTCCGCCGCCGGGAAGACATCCGATACCGACGGCACCGGATCATCCTCGCCTGTCATCGTCTTGATCCGGATACGGCAGTTCTGACGCGGAGACAGGAGGTGGTAGACCACCTCGAAGCGCTTTTCCCGTTGGGGAAAGTCGACGCCGCACAGATCGACGAAATTGATGAACTGCATCTTCGGATCGTCGCGAAGGGTCGTCAGAACCTTTACGACGTTCTCCGGCGTCACGACGACGGTCAGTTCGCCGAAGCGAAAGAAGTGCTCTTCGATCCGGTCTTCCAGCGTTTCGAGAACTGCATCGCGAACGTCGGAGCTGATTTGCTCGTGAGCCATCGCCATCTCCTCAGCGCTCGATCGTTCCGGTACGGCGAATCTTCTTCTGAAGAAGCATCACGCCGTAGAGCAGTGCCTCGGCGCTAGGCGGGCAGCCGGGAACATAGATATCGACGGGCACCACGCGATCGCAGCCGCGAACCACCGAATAGGAATAGTGGTAGTAGCCGCCGCCATTCGCGCAGGACCCCATGGAGATCACATAGCGCGGCTCCGGCATCTGGTCGTAGACCTTGCGCAGTGCCGGAGCCATCTTGTTGGTCAGCGTGCCGGCGACGATCATCACGTCGGACTGGCGCGGTGAGGCGCGCGGCGCAAAGCCAAACCGCTCGGCGTCGTAGCGCGGCATGGACATCTGCATCATCTCGACCGCGCAGCAGGCGAGACCAAACGTCATCCACATCAGCGAGCCGTTACGCGCCCACTGGATGAGATCGTCCGTCGAGGTCACGAGAAAGCCCTTGTCGGCCAGCTCGTCGTTGATCGCAGTGACAAAGGGATCGGGCGCGGCCGTCACCGAACCCGGTGCGCCGGCGCTCGCGACATCCGTCTGCGCTGCGAAAAGCGGCTTGTCGTTCATTCCGTGGATCACTCCCATTCGAGTGCTCCCTTCTTCCATTCGTAGATGAAGCCGATGGTGAGGACGCCGAGGAAGAACATCATCGACCAGAGACCGAACCAGCCGATTTCGCCGAAGCTCGCGGCCCAAGGAAACAGGAACGCGACCTCAAGATCGAAGATGATGAAGAGAATCGACACCAGATAGAACCGCACATCGAATTTCATGCGCGAATCATCGAAGGCATCGAACCCACACTCGTAGGCCGACAGTTTCTCGTCGTCCGGGGATTTGTAGGCAAGCAGGAAGGGCGACACCATAAGGGCCAGCCCGATTACGAGACAAATGCCGACGAAAATGACAATCGGCAGATATGAAGTCAGAAGCTCTTCCATCGAAAAGATAGGCCCTCGCTCGTCGACGGTTGGACGCTTGAAGAGAATCGGCGCCCGGAAAATTGCCTATATTCGGGATTCGGTGCCCTCACCTGCCGCCGATATCCGGACGCCAGCAGTTGAGACCGAACCCGCATAGGTCAGTCTCGCCACACCTAGCCCCTTGGCAAAGAAGGCGCAAGCTGGTGCGACATCGTCAAACGGATATGCCGCCAGACGCGGCGGATCACATGCGTTCGATCAGGCAAAGTTATATGGGATGAGTTTCCGAGATAGAAAATGCGGCGCGCCATTTCCAAAAGTCATCTACTGACCGTATCAGGAAATGGCGCGAGTGACGGGGCTCGAACCCGCGACCTCCGGCGTGACAGGCCGGCACTCTAACCAACTGAGCTACACCCGCGTTTCCCGCTGCCGAAGCAGCGTTGGCGGTCATTTACGAGCTCACCTGATTCAAGTCAAGCGGGCCTGTCGAAACAATCTCGATGCCTGAGATCGTGAGCGCTTTCGGCCTGCAAAACCCCGGTTTTCAGGCGTTGGTCGACTGTTTCATGCAGGAAATGTGTCGGAGGAAGGCTCCAAATCAGGGCGAACCGGCCAATCATCAGCAATAAAAATCGGCCGATCAGATTCGCTCGCCGAAAAAAGTTGCGGCCGGGCGAAACAGGAGTCTGAAGGAGGGGTCTGGATCGACCTTCGAGATCGGATCACTCGTCAGGTCGCCCTATGGGTCTGCGGGGTTGGAAACGAGCTTCCGTGAACAGCCACGCACTACCTCCCGACATCCAAAGTCCCACGAGGCTGTACCGATTTTCATGAACGCCGCCCGGCCTGCCGCAGAAACGCGACCAGAAGGACGTGGCAAGTCGCATCCTCAGGTCAAAACAGGGTGTGAGCGACGAGAAGCTGGCACCAGATCAGGCTTGACGGAGGAACCGCGAAAGCCCTAATGGCACTCTCGCGGGCGGTTAGCTCAGTTGGTAGAGCGCCTCGTTTACACCGAGGATGTCGGGAGTTCGAGTCTCTCACCGCCCACCATTCCCACGACATATTTGCCGGAACCAGCGGGTCTTGAGGTTCATCCGACACCGTCTGTCGGTCCGGCATGTCCTGCGATTCCCCCTCGACGCAGATGCACGCCCACATCCGGCGGAGCGCCCGTTTCGCTTGCGGCATTCCGTCCACGTCCGGCTTCCAAGTCTCTCCGATCGTCACAGATAGTGCGACGATAACGCTAATGAGACGGACCGATACGAATGGCGCGCACCCGAACCCCGACCAGCGAAACCGCCGATCAGGAGACAGGCCCGATCGTCGTCTGGCTGCGCGATGACCTGAGGCTCGACGATAATCCGGCGCTGGCGCTTGCTGCCGAGACGGACCGTCCGATCGTGCCGCTCGTGGTGCTGGACGAAGATTCGGACGGCATCCGCGAGCTCGGTGGCGCGCACAAATGGTGGCTGCACCATTCGATCGAGAGCTTTGCCACGTCCCTGCGCGGCAAGGGGTCCCAGCTGACGCTTCGTCGCGGCAAGGCGAAAGCCGAGGTGCTCGATGTCATCGAAAAGACCGGCGCGACCGCCCTCTTCTTCAACCGGCGCTACGATCCGGCATCGCGAGCCGTGGACGATTCGATCGCGGAGGCCCTCGGCGACGACGTTTCCGTCGAACGCTTCACCGCCAATCTTCTCCACGACCCCGAAAACATCGAGACGACGAGCGGCGGCTATTACAAGGCCTACACGCCTTTCTGGCGCAAGGTGTCGCAGAGTGAGCCGCGCGACCCGATCGATGCTCCGAATGGTCTCAAGCAGCCGGACGCCTTCCCTGCATCGGACGACCTGAAGGACTGGGGCCTTATTCCAACGAAGCCCGACTGGTCGGGCGGCATCGCGGACTTCTGGACGCCGGGCGAGAAAGCCGCGCACGACCGCTTCGAAACCTTCTGCGACGAGCTGTTATCCGACTACCATAATGGCCGAGAACGTCCGTTCGCGGACGACACCTCGCGCATGTCACCCTATTTGCGATGGGGCGAGATCTCCCCCTATCGCCTCTGGCACACGGCCAGAACCTATGCGAACCGGCGCAAGACAGTGCCCGAAGAGTCGATCAAGACCTTCCTGCAGGAACTCGTCTGGCGAGATTTCAACTACCACCTGCTGTTTCACTTCGGCTCCCTTGCGACCGAGAACTTCAACGATCGGTTCGACTCGTTTCCATGGCGCTCATCGAAGGCCGATCTGAAAGCCTGGCAGAAGGGGCTGACCGGCTATCCGATCGTCGATGCCGGCATGCGGCAGCTCTGGCAAACGGGCTGGATGCACAATCGGGTGCGCATGATCGTCGGCTCCTTCCTGACGAAGGATCTTCTGATCGACTGGCGCGACGGCGAGCGGTGGTTCTGGGATACGCTGGTCGATGGCGATATCGCGTCCAACACCGCCCAATGGCAGTGGATCGGCGGCGCGGGAGCCGATGCCCAGCCCTTCTTCCGGATCTTCAACCCGATCACCCAGAGCGAGCGCTTCGACAAGAAGGGCGATTACATCCGCCAGTTCGTGCCGGAATTGAAGGACCTGCCCGACAAGCACATCCATGCGCCCTGGAAAGCGGACGAAGAGGTTCTCGAGAAAGCTGGCATCACGCTGGGTGAAACCTATCCGAAGCCGATGGTCGACCATTCGGAAGCCCGCGACCGGGCCCTTTCAGCCTATGACAAGGTGAAGGGGTAGCCCAGAAGGCCGACCTGATTTTCGGAAAAGGGTTGGGCGCGACGCCGACCCGACCTTTACCGAACTCGTGCTTTGAAAATCATGGGGTAGCTATAGCGTCAGACTGAATTTCAGATGTCAGCCTGGCTCTGATTATCTCTTGGCCGAAAATTCGATGATCCGAAAACCAAATCTTCTTTTCGGTCCGATGATATCGTCGCTCTATACTTGATTACAACCACATATATCGCCGGAGAACCAGACCCAAGAATCAGCGCGGCTTGTGAACGAACAGATCGTAGGCCGTGAGCAGAACGGTAAAGCCCAGCACCAGCGCCAGATCGATCCGGGGTACCTTCCAAATGAGGACGCCGAGAAATGCGCAAAAGATGACGAAAGCGATGAGGGATAATATTTTTTCCAGCATCAGTCGGCCTGTCCTTCGAGTCGTTTCAACAGCCAACCGGCCGTTCTCATCAGTCTAGCATCCTCGCCTTGCCGAGCCGCCAGCGTCAAACCGAGCGGGTTCCCATTCGACGTTTCGAGAAGAGGTAGCGTCAGCGTCGGCAGGCCGAGAAATGAGAGAAGCGTCTCGTTCAGGGACGCATCCACCGTTTCCTCGATCGGCCCAATCGCTGCCATCACATCACAGCGCGACAGGATTTCGTTCAGTCCCGATTTGAGGACAGGCTGCCAATCGAGTGCACGGAGATAGTCGATGGCGGATATGGCTTCACCTTCCTCCACGATCTCGTTGAGCACCGTCGGCACAGCGTCCGGATAACGCCTCCGATAGGCCACCAATGCCTTTGCCGCTTCCACTTTGAAGATTCGCGAAGACTGGGCTCCCGCTTCCGCGAAAAGCTCAGGCAAAGGCGTCGTGAACGCGTCATCCCTGAGGGCGGCGACGAGTTCGGCGAGCGGCGCCTTCGCTGGCTCGCGATCATCCCCGATGAAACCGATCGTCGGTGCCATCGGCGGCGGTGTCTTCAGCATCTTCGCCAGTCGCGGATGCGGTTTCGGTTCGCTCGCCGGATCTGACGAATCGTAGCCGACAAGCGCGTCAGCCAAAAGGGTCAGTCCCTCCAGATCGGAGGCCAGCATGGTCACGCCGTCGAGTGTCGGGGCGATGTTGAAGAGACCTGATTGGGAGACAAGGCCTGCACTCGGACGATAGGCGAAAAGGCTGGAAAGTGCAGCGGCCTGCAGAGCCTCTCCTCGCGCATCAACCGTCGCCGCCAGAGGGAAGCATCGCGCGCGCAAAAGTGCGGAGGCACCCAAAACCGGACCACTGAGCCGAAGAGGCGGAATGGCACTCTTGGCGAAGAGAAGCGCGCCGGCGGACCGTAACCTTGTTGTGACCGCCGAGTCCCGCTCCGCCAGCGCCGCGTCGAGCGCTTCGAAACCGCGCTTCGAGGGCACGCGCTCCATATCGAAAGCATCGTCGAGAACCACCGGCAGTCCGTGCAAGGCGCCAAGAGGCTTCCCACGACCGCGAAACGCATCCCTGCTTTCGGCGACGCGGCGCCCATGGTCCTCGTCAAGCCAGGCAAAGGCATCTCGGACGCCCTCCGCCCGCTCGATACGTTTCAAAACGTTCTCGCAGACCTGGTGGCATCGCACAGCGCCGCTCCCAAGACGCTCACGCAGAACGCCGACGGGCAGATCGAGCGGTTCGGGCATGCGGCTCATGATGCAACCCTGACGCCGCTTCTCCTATCGGCCATAGAAATACTCCGGCAGATAGAAGACCGATTGCGGGACGATGTAGACCACCGCCATCGCGATGAACACCATAGCCAGGAACGGCAGAATACCCGCGAAAATATCCGTCAGCTTCACCGAAGGCGGAGCGATTCCTTTCAGATAGTAGGCCGACATCGCCATCGGCGGCGTGAGGAACGAGGTCTGAAGGTTCAGCGCGACGAGCACTCCGAAAAACAGCGGATCGATATCGAAGATCGCCAGCAGCGGCAGGAAGATCGGCACGAAGATGATGATGATCTCCGACCATTCGAGCGGCCAGCCGAGCAGGAAGATGATCAACTGGGCGAGAATCAGGAACTGCAAAGGCGTGATGTCGAGGCTTTCGACGAAGCTCGAAATCAGCTGTTCTCCGCCGAGATAAGAGAAAACGGCTGAGAACACGTAGGAACCGACGAACAGCCAGCAGACCATGGCCGTCGTCCGGACGGTCAGGTAGACTGATTCGCGGAGGCGCTGGAACGTGAGCGCTCGGTAGCCTACGGCCAAAATCAGGCCGCCGAGAGCACCGATCGCGGCAGCCTCGGTGGGCGTAGCATACCCGCCAAGGATCGAGCCGAGCACGGCGAGGATCAGGAAGGCCAGCGGCAGGAACGAGGTCAGGATCATCCAGAGCAGCTTGCCCATCGGGACGTCGGGCACCTCTTCCTTCGTCGGCCTCGGCGCGACGGAAGGCTGCATGATGGAGCGTACGACCACATAGGTGATGTAGAGCGCGACGAGGATGAGGCCCGGGATCATCGCGCCTGCGTAAAGCTGCACGATCGAGACGCCCGATGCGGCGGCATAGACGATCAACATGATCGAAGGCGGAATGAGAATGCCGAGGGTGCCACCGGCGCAGATGATGCCGGCCGCAAATGATGGGCTGTATCGGGCGTTCAGCATGGCGGGCAATGCGAGGAGCCCCATGAGCGTGACGACCGCGCCGACGATGCCGGTCGCCGTCGCAAAGAGCGCGCAGGTAACGAGCGCTGCGACACCCATCGACCCCGGTACGTTCTTCGACGCGATATTAAGCGTATTGAACAGCCGGTCGACGATGTTCGCGCGCTCGACGATATAGCCCATGAACAGAAAGAGCGGGACGGCGGTCAAAACCTCGTTCGCCATGACCGTATAAGTCTGGTTCACGAAAAGGTCGAAGACGCGGTTGTTTAAGAACCCCTCGAACCAGGTGGACCAGCTGTCCCAGGTGGTCGCGGTCTCGTCGAGCCGGTTGAAGCTGCGCCACATGCGCGGGCCTTCGAAATAGGCATAGTAGCCGAATCCGATGCCCATCGCCATAAGCGTAAAAGCGATCGGAAAGCCCAGGAACACCAAGATGATGAAGAGGCCCAACATCATCAGTGCGATTTGCGGTTCGGTCATGGATGCGGGTCTTTCTCGGCCTTCGCTGCCTCGCGCATGAGGCTGTCTTCGGTTTCCTGAACGTCTTCTTCGGCCGTGGTCCAGTATCCGTCGCGAATGCACTTGATCGCGCGGCACACCTCCGCCATGCCCTGGATCAGAAGCAGGACGCCCGCGGCAACGATGACTGTCTTGAACTGGTAGATCGGTATGCCCGCGGGACTGAAGACGCTGACCTCACCGTAGCGCCATGCTCGTTCGGCATATTTCCACCCGGCGATGATCAGCGCGATGACACCGGGAAAGAAGAAGATGAAATATAGGACGAGGTCGATCGAAGCCTGCCCGCGCGGGCTCCAAAGCCGGTAAAGGAAGTCGCCTCTTACATGCCCGCCGCGCGAAAGCGTATAGGCACCCCCCATCATGAACAGTGTTCCGTACATGATGTAGGAAAGGTCGTAGGCCCAGGGTGTCGGCGAGTTGAGCACGTAGCGGACGAACACTTCGTAGCTGGTGCCGAAGGTCATCAGGATGATGAGCCAGGCGAACGCCTTGCCGAACGCCGCCGAAAGCGCGTCCGCGAAACGAATGAATGCTGTCATGGAAGTCGTCCGGTTCCCCGTCAGGTTACACCCGGCGGGCCAACCCCGCCGGGTGTCGATTCAGTGAAAGCTTAAATCAGGCCTGATCGGGGAGCTTGCCCGGGAAGAAGAACTCGTACGCCCGGCGATAGCTCGGCGTATTGAGAAGTTCGTAATAGGTCACCCGCTCGACGAAGGAGCGCTGGCTGTCGAGGATCTCCTTCATGAAGGCATCCTTCTCGAGCTCGGTGATCATTTCCTTCCAAGCCTCGAGCTGTGCTTCGAGGATATCGCCCGGCGTCTCCTGAATATTCACGTTGTCTTCGTCGCGCAGCTTGGCGAGGTCGGCGGAATAGTTGTCGAGCGCGAAGGTGGTGTTCTTCGTGGAGGCCGCTTCGACGGAGTGCTCGACGATCGCCCGGAGGTCGTCGTCGAGATCGTCCATGAAGTCCCGGTTGAAGATGAACTCGAAGGCCTCGGATGCTTGGTGATAGGAGCCGAGATAGTAGTTCAGCGCGACGTCCTGAGCACCGAAGCGACGGTCGGAGGACGGGTTGTTGAACTCGAACGCATCGATCACGCCGCGCTCCATGGCGGGAACGATTTCACCGCCCGGAAGCTGGGTGACGCTCATGCCCATGGACTGCATCAGGTCAGCGGCAAGACCCACGGTCCGGTATTTCAGGCCGTTGATGTCCGATGCGTTCTGAACCGGATTGGTGAACCAGCCGAACGGCTGCGGCGGCATCGGGAAGCCGAGAAGCCCGACGACGTTAAGGCCCATATTGTCCTGGGTCAGGCGACGATAGAATTCGCGGCCTCCGCCTTCGTAGAACCAGGCCATCATGGTGGTCGGATTACCGCCGAAGACCGGGCCGGTACCGAAGAGGGAAGCGGCCTTGTTCTTGCCGTACCAGTAGGCCGAGACGGAATGAGCGGCGTCGAGAACGCCGTCCGAGACGGCATCAATGACCTGGAAGGCGGCCACGACGGCGCCGGCGGGCAGGACATCGACAGCGAGACGGCCACCGGACATCGCTTCGACGCGATCGGCATATTGTTGAGCCATCGTCTGCCAGATGTCGGAGGCAGGCCAGGAGGTCTGCATTCTGATGGTGAGTGGAGCCTGTGCGAGCACGGCCGGAGCCGCGAGCGTCGAAGCCGCGACGGCCGACCCGCCGATGACGCCCTTCTTCAGGAACGAACGGCGATCGACGGATTTCGTCTTGGTCTCTGTCATGAACTTGGATCCTCCCTTGGGTTCAAGAACAAACGAACCGGATATTACAGGCAAGCAGCCACATCTGCATCCCCTTCCCCGAGCGTCTTCGCGCTCTGCAGGATCTAGACCTGCAATAACCACGAACAGCTTGGATAAATGAATGCCAATGCAAGCAACGACGAGCCTCCCAATTCGTCATCATTCTTGACCGTAAGCGAGCGCAAGCGTCTCGGCAAGCCCGACGTCGCACTTGGCCTCCTCGCCGGTTATATTTCATATCAAAGGTAAAAGGTGGCGCCGTCAAAGTTCTGTTATCTCTGGAAGTTCGACGCCTGGTAGCCGGCTCAACCACTGCCCGATTCCGTCCACCGATTCCACGCACGTGTTCAGCAGGCCTTGATTATCAGCGTGAATGACGAGCGCCGCTCGCAAGGCTCAGCCCGTGTGAAACAATCCCCATACACAAGACGAATATGGATTATGGACATTTGGACGCACGAGCATCTGAAGCCGACTTGGAATCACGTGAGCGAGGGAGCAGCGGCATAAGATGACACGACCAGGTAAGCGTCGCGGCGCTTTGATCTATCGACAGACGCGCACGACCCGCCTGACCCATTGGCTTTGGGCGATCTGCCTCTTCTTCCTGCTTCTCTCCGGTTTGCAGATTTTCCAGGCCCATCCGACGCTTTATATCGGCAATCAGTCGGGCTTTGCCTTCGATAATTCGGTCCTGTCGATCGGCGCCTTTATGGACGACGGGGCCATGAAAGGGCGCACCATTCTTTTTGGCGAGGCCTTTGAGACGACCGGCTTTCTGGGTGCCGTACCGCGTGGAACGGACCTGACCGCGCAGAGCTTTCCCGGCTGGTTCACCATTCCGAGCTACCGCGATCTTGCGACGGGGCGGGTCGTCCACTTCTTCTTCGCCTGGGCGCTCGTCGTCACCCTGCTTCTCTGGTTTGTCGGCGGCCTCATGAGCGGCCATCTGAAAAACCTCGTGCCCACGATTGGCGATCTGAAGCGCCTGCCGCGCGATCTTCTCGATCATCTTCGCTTACGCTTCCACGAGAGCAGTACCTACAACACGTTGCAGAAGCTCAGCTATGCAAGCGTCCTGTTTGTCGCCCTGCCCGTGATGATCCTGACGGGCCTGACGATGTCGCCGGGCATGGATGCCTTCGCACCCGTCCTTCTCGACATCTTCGGCGGTCGCCAGACCGCACGAACCATCCATTTCGTCGTGATGCTTGCGCTCGTTCTGTTTTTTGCGGTTCACATCCTGATGGTGCTGCTGGCGGGACCGCTCAACGAACTCAGATCAATGACCACAGGCTGGTACAGGCTGTCAGGTCACGGGGACAAAACCGGGACGGAAGGGTCTGGCGAGGAGGAGAAATGAGGCTTTTCACACGCCCGAAGATCTCGGATATCGGCGAGGCGCGCGGGCTCACGCGCCGGCGCTTTCTGCAGGCCTCGATGGTTACCGCCGCGACGGCTCCCTTGTCTGGCTGCTTTGACGAGCTCGGCAACCGCGACAATCCTGTACGCGGCTGGCTCGAATCGGCGAACGGCCTCACCTACCGCGCCCAGCGCCTGCTTCTTGGCAGCGATTCGCTGGCGCGGGAATATTCCGAGAGCGAAATCCGCCAGCCCATGCGTCCCAACGGGTCGACCAGTCCCGGCGGTGAAGAGTATATCCGGCTCGCCGATGGAGGGTTTGCGGACTATAGGCTCACCGTCGACGGCATGGTCGAAAAGCCGCTCATCCTCTCTCTCGACGACATCCGCAACATGCCGTCTCGCACGCAGATCACTCGGCATGACTGCGTCGAAGGCTGGAGCTGTATTGCAAAGTGGACCGGGACGCCCCTCAGCTACGTGCTCGATGAAGCCGGTTTGAACGACGACGCACGATTTGTCGTCTTCGAATGTTTCGATCGTCTCGGCCATGGCAGCGGCGCCGCGCAATATTACGAATCGATCGATCTCTTTGATGCGCGCCATCCGCAGACGATTCTCGCCTATGGACTGAACGGCGAGACCCTGCCGGTGTCGAACGGTGCGCCCTTGCGGGTCCGGGTCGAACGGCAGCTCGGCTACAAGATGGCCAAATATATCCGCTCGATCACGGTCACCGGAGATCTGACGCGCTTCGGCCAGGGCAATGGCGGTTATTGGGAAGATCGCGGCTACGAGTGGTTCGCCGGGATATGAAACGCGCGCCCGACTGAACCGGTCAGACACCGTTTCAAACCGGCAGCGTCCGCTTCACGCCGCGCGACCTATCAATCAGAAGCTTGGACAAGGCAAAAAGCCAGATAACGCAGACGAAGCCGACGCCGCGCTCGATGAAGCCGTCGATGGAGGTGGGCGAGAACCAGAAGATAGCAGCACCGCCGACCCAGAGGACCGCGCAGACGATGTTGAACCAAAACCAGCGGCGTTCGTAGTGATAAAAGCCGTATGCGGTCGAGAGAGCCGTCGCGGTGAAAGTCAGCGCCATGGCGACAACCAGTGGCAGGTGAATGACCAAACCGCCAACATCGTTGTCGCCGTATTCGCCGTAAGCCCCGATCACCATGATCATGATGGCGACCAGCATCAACAGCCACGATCCGACGCTCCAGCCGATATGACCGAAATGCAGTCGTCGCAAACCGATCGATCCGGCAATCATGCCGATGGCAAAAGCGTATAGCCCGCTATCCATGACCCAGGCCATGCGGCCAGCTGCCGTATCGCTGATCGTTCCCTCGAAAACGCCGACATTGGGTAGAACGGCGAGAGCGGCGAAATTCGCAATGACCACGATGACGCAGCCGCAAATGCCGACGACCCCGCACCAATAAAAGAGCTTTGGGTGGCTCGGATCGTCACTTGAAGCCTTGCCTTGAGAGGCAGTGCTGCTCGCCGATGAAGACGGCTCAGCTTTCATGGGCTCGCGTCCCGATCATGTTTCGAGGCCGAGCCCCACTTATGACAGTCAACGCGCAGTCTCGCCATTCGATGCCTTGCTGGCACAGAAAGCGATGGTCGAAAGCGCCGAAAGAAACACCAGCCGGCGCTCGAATCTGGTCATCAGGACATGCGTCTAATGCGAAAGCTCTCGCTTAATCTCAGCGCGTTCCTCTTCCAGCGTGCCGAAATTCTGCGGGCGGTTCGCGCGGTTATACCAGTACTCGGCGTTGCCCTTGTCACCTTCGATCCGGTGAAGATGAGCGTGGATCCAGGCCGCTTCTCGCGACGCGTTCTCCTGGACAATGCTGTGCGCCCGATCCCATTCGCCAGCTTCAAGCGCCTCGATCGCGGTTTTCAGGTCGTTGGCCATCTCTTTCCTCCCAAAGTCATCCGGGGCGCCGAGATCCTTGTTTCCTGACCATCCGGATGGCGACGCTTAGATTACGCCGCTTCTTTCCCGCCGGCCCGGCAGAGCAAGCGCCCTTTGCGGATAATGTTGGTTGCCGCTTTCCGGTTTCATCGAGAAAGAAATGGCTCTCAAAAAAGGCTGGGTTCGATCGCGCAAAGACCGGAGATCACGCTGGGCTCTTGGAGGTCGATAAAGTTCGATCGGCTAGAGATTCCATTTGGCTGCTCAAAGAGGAGGCGTCAGTCCTGGCCGTCGGACCTCAGCATATCTTCTTCGGTCGCGATCGCCCGCGCGACGATCTTTTCCCAGAATTCGCCGTAAAGGTCCGGGTCCAGCCCCCGCGCCTCGGCATGGGAGCGGGCATTGTCGACCACCGCCTTGACGCGCTCGGGCACATCGGCTGGGATACCACTGGGCGCCTTGATGGCAGGCGCCCGGCGGATATAGCCCATCCGCTCGGCGAAGAGATCGAACAGGGCGGTATCGACCCGATCGATCTCGCGCCGGAGTTCGTCCATCGTCGTGCAATCCAGCGGTGCGCGCGGCTCCAATGTCATCGGCAGATCAACCTCACCACCATTTGTTGGGCGAGAATCGGCCGGCCGCCTGCTCGATCACGGAGCCCGCAGCAAACAGCGTCTCTTCGTCGAAGGGGCGACCGATCAGCTGCAGGCCGAGCGGCAGACCATCGGCCGAAAGCCCCGCCGGAACGGCGATACCCGGCAGGCCAGCCATGTTCACCGTCACCGTGAAAACGTCATTGAGGTACATCTTTACAGGGTCGGAGGCCATTTCCTGATCACCGATACCGAAGGCCGCGGACGGCGTCGCCGGCGTCAGAAGCGCGTCGACACCATCAGCGTAGACTGTCTCGAAGTCGCGCTTGATCAGCGTGCGGACCTTCTGGGCCTGCAGGTAGTACGCATCGTAATAGCCTGCCGACAGCACATAGGTGCCGATCATGATGCGGCGCTTGACCTCGCGGCCGAAGCCCTCGGCGCGGGTGTTTTCGTACATTTCGGCGATATTGCCGCCGGGAACACGCAGGCCATAGCGAACGCCGTCATACCGGGCGAGGTTGGACGAGGCCTCCGCCGGCGCGACGATGTAATAGGCCGGCAGCGCATATTTCGTGTGCGGCAGCGAGACGTCGACGATTTCCGCGCCGGCATCCTTCAGCCAAGCGATACCCTGCTGCCAGAGCGTCTCGATCTCCTCCGGCATGCCCTCCATGCGGTATTCCCTCGGGATACCGATCTTGAGGCCCTTCACCGACCGACCGACCGCAGCCTCGTAGTCCGGCACTTCACGGTCGACGGAGGTCGTGTCCTTGGCATCGCTCGAAGCCATCGACTTCAGCAAAATCGCCGAGTCCCGAACGTCCCGAGCGATCGGTCCGGCCTGATCCAGAGATGAGGCGAAGGCAACGATGCCCCAGCGCGAGCAACGGCCATAGGTCGGCTTGATTCCAACGGTGCCGGTCAGGGCTGCCGGCTGGCGGATCGAACCGCCCGTATCCGTCGCCGTTGCACCAGCGCAGAGATGGGCCGCGACCGCAGCTGCCGAACCGCCCGAAGAACCGCCGGGCACCATATCGGCATTCGAGCCGGCCTTGCGCCACGGGTTTTTCACCGGACCGTAATAGGAGGTCTCGTTCGACGAGCCCATGGCGAACTCGTCCATGTTCAGCTTGCCGAGCATGACCGCGCCGTCGGCCCACAGGTTGGCGGTGACGGTCGACTCGTAGCGCGGCGCAAAGCCTTCGAGGATATGGCTTGCGGCCTGGGTGTGGACGCCCTCGGTCGCAAAAAGATCCTTGATGCCGAGAGGAATACCTTCCAGCGGACCGGCCTCGCCCTTGCCGATCTTCTCGTCGGACGCTTTCGCCATGGCGCGGGCCTTGTCCGGCGTCACCGCGATATAGGCGTTGAGCGCGCCGTTTGCCTGATCGATCGCGCCGAGATAGGCGTCGGTCAGCTCGATCGAGCTGATCTCTTTCTTGGTCAGCTTGTCGCGCGCTTCGGCGATGGTGAGGC
This sequence comes from Fulvimarina fulva, assembly GCF_039652615.1. Lineage (NCBI taxonomy): Bacteria > Pseudomonadati > Pseudomonadota > Alphaproteobacteria > Hyphomicrobiales > Aurantimonadaceae > Fulvimarina > Fulvimarina fulva. The sequence goes on along the minus strand of NZ_JBDJAC010000001.1, from coordinate 262,283 downwards.
CGGTGAGATCGGTCATTCGCTCAGTGTCTTCTCATAGAAACGACTGTATTCGGACGCGGGATAGTCGAGCACCGCGCCACATTCGGAAAACCCCAGGCCTTCATAAAGGGCCCAGGCAGGCCGGTATTCGTCCTGTGCGCCGGTTTCGAGCACGACGCGGTCGAGGCTCTTCGTGCGGGCCCGCTCGATGATGGCCGAGAGGATCGCCCGGCCGAGCCCCTTACCGCGCAACACCGGATCGGTGTACATGCGCTTGACCTCGCCGACGCCATCTTCATGGGTCTTCAGCGTGCCCATGGCGACCGCCTCGCCCGCCCTGTTGCGGCAGACGAAGACCGTGATATCGGCGCGCGTCATCTCGTCGAAATTCAGGCCGAAATCGTATTCGGCGGGCGCGAGCGGCAGCAGCGCCTCGTCGAGCTTCATCACGAGACTTCGCACATCGTCGCCAAGAAACCGTTCGGCACGGACGGCATAGGTCAAGACGGCCTACTCCACGACTTTCGGAACCATGAAGAAATTGTCTTCCGAAACCGGCGCATTGGCGACAATGTCGGCGGCCTTGTCGCCGTCGGTGACGCCGTCCTTGCGCTTCTTCATCTCCATCGGCGTGACCGACGTCATCGGTTCCACGCCCGAGACATCCACTTCGGACAGCTGCTCGACGAAGCCGAGAATGGCGTTCAGCTCTTCCTGCATCGCCGGAACCTCGTCATCCGAAAGGGCAATGCGGGACAGCTTGGCTACGCGGCGAACGGTATCGGCATCGACGGACATGCCTGACCTTTTTGTCTCATGGCAGTTTCAATGATTTCGGCGAGCTATAACCATGGCTGCCGCGGTGCGCAACGGCGGCGCAACATCCCGCTGGCCGCCGCTTGACTTCCTGTCGGGCCGCCCCGTCAGATCTCGAAGGCTTCACCGATCGGCGGCATCTTCACCTTCTCGCCCTCGGCTTCCATCGCCTCGACGAACTTATCGGGATTCTCGTCGAGGATCGGCAGCGTGCCGTAATGCATCGGGATGATCGTGTCGAAGTTGAAATAGCGCCGGCAGGCGATCGCCGCGACGGCACCGCCCATGGTGGTGCGGTCTCCGACCGGAACCATGCCGATCTTCGGCTGATGCAGCTCCTCGATCAGGGCCATGTCCCCGAAGATATCGGTGTCGCCCATGTGATAGAGCGTGGGACCGCTGTCGAAGTGAAGCACGATGCCGTTCGGCTGTCCAAGATAGGTGACCGTTCCGTCGTCCTCTAGATGCCCTGAAGAATGGAAGGCCTGAACGAAGGTCACCGAGAAATCGTCGAAGCTCGCCGTGCCGCCGGTATTCGCTGGCTGGGCGTTCTCGACGCCCTTGTTGCCAAGCCACTGGGCAAGCTCGAAGGTCGCGATCACCTGTGCACCGGTTCGCTTCGCGATGTCCACCGTGTCACCCACATGGTCGAAATGGCCGTGGCTGAGGACGATGTGGGTCGCACCTTCGGTGACAGCCTTCACATCGCCATCGAAATGCGGATTGTCGCTGAGGAATGGGTCGAGCAGGATGACGGACTTGCCGGTCTCGATCTTGAAGGCCGAATGGCCGAAATACGTGATCTTCATGAGGATCGCCCTTTCGTGGATCGATAAGAAACGCCCACAGATCCACGCAAGTTGCGCCGACTTGGGCCTTGCCGGGCTAAGTGCGGACCGCTAGCCAAGCGTCAAGGTGCTGCACTGCGCCAAAGGGCGACACGCTTGCGGCCAATCGTCGAACGGTAAGAAAGGTGAAGTGATGGCGCTCGTCGAGATCGAGGAATTTGCCGAAGCGCTGGCGCTCGGCAGGCCGCTGGCCGGGCTCGACCTCGGCACGAAGACGATCGGCGTCGCCGTGTCCGACCGCTCCTTCCGCTTCGCCAATCCCCGACCGGTCCTGAAGCGCAAGAAATTCACCCAGGACGCCGAAACATTGAAAGCGATGCTCGACGCAGACGAAGTCGCCGCGATCGTTCTGGGGCTGCCACTCAATATGGATGGATCGTCAGGCCCTCGTGCCCAGGCAACAAAAGCCTTCGCACGCAACTATGCCGCGATCGACGACCGGCCGATGCTGTTTTGGGACGAGCGCCTCTCGACCGTCGCGGCGGAGCGCAATCTTCTCGACGTGGATATGTCGCGAAAAAAGCGCGGCGAGCGGATCGATTCCGCCGCCGCCGCGATCATTCTTCAAGGTGCGTTAGACCGCCTCGCGAACCTCTCGCGATCCATGGGCGATTGATTCGTAGCGCTCCTGAAACCGATCCGATCCTGCCGGATTGCGCCATTCTCGAATGAACGACGCGATCTTCTTGCGACGACGAAAGGCAAGGATCGCAAGAATGATCGCCGTGTCGAGCACGATCGCTTCGGCGATCAGCCAAGCGATGGCGTCGGCATCGAGTCCGAGAAGCGCCTCGTAGACGGCGAAGGTCTTGTCGAAGACCTCGCGGGAGAAGACCACGTAGCCGACGTCTGCCCGGGCGGAAAAGAACCAGCCCCAGAAGGCGGAGAGCGGCAGGAGCCAGAAGAGGATAAAGGCGCGCATCGGGTCTACTCGCTCCGATCGTTGCGGTCGGAACCGCGCTGGTTTTCAATCTGGCGCATGATCGCCTCGAAAGCCTGGTCGCTCTCGCTCTCATCCGCCTGCATCATGTGATCGAACAGCAGCGCTCCAAGCGTGAATGCGAGCGCAAGACAGACGCCCGCACCACTGCCGAAGAGGCCCGCGACAGGCGAACCGGCGACAATCGCCGACAGCCAGAAGGCGAAGATCGCGGCAAGACCTGCACCGGCAGCCTGCTCGCCGCTTCCTGCCTCATCGCGATCATGTGAATTGAGCCGAAAGATCGAGACACCGAAGACGACACCGATCGCGATCAGCAGGGCCGCGAACGGCTCTGCGCCAACAGCGCTCACTCCGAGCGCATCCCCCTGCCGCATCATTGCGAGCAGATCATCGAGGCGCGGCTGCATGGCGGCAGGAAAGACCTGCGCTTCGATCAGGAGCCGCGCCGCGCCGAGACTCAGGAAGGCCGTCCAGGCCGATAGGCAGACTGTCGAGGCCGTTCGCAACATCAAATGCCTTCCCCGTTTGAATTCGTTACCGAAGTGTTAACGGAGTTGTCGCGCTTCGGGTCCGTTCGGCGCAAGCGCAAGCTTTTGTTAACCCTAACGGCGACATCTTGCCTCGCGAACGCCCCTCGCCTATTCACCGCTCTCGATGATGAATTCCGCCAGCCTTTTCGACCGCCGTCACCTGCTCGGCATCAACGGTCTCCAGCCGTCCGAGATCGTTCATCTGCTCGATCGCGCGGAAGAGGCCGTGGCCATCAGCCGCCGGTCCGACAAGAAGAATTCGGTCCTGAAGGGCCGGACGCAGATCAATCTCTTTTTCGAGGCTTCGACCCGGACCCAGGCCTCGTTCGAGATCGCCGGCAAACGCCTCGGCGCCGATGTGATGAACATGTCGGTCGCCAATTCCTCGGTGAAGAAGGGCGAGACGCTCATCGATACGGCGATGACGCTGAACGCGATGCAGCCGGACATCCTCATCGTTCGCCACCACTCGGCCGGCGCGGTGGCGCTTCTCTCCCAGAAGGTCGCCTGCTCCGTCGTGAATGCCGGCGATGGCCAGCACGAGCATCCGACCCAGGCTCTTCTCGATGCACTGACCATCCGTCGCCACAAGGGTTCCGAGTTCCAGCACCTGACGGTCGTCATCTGCGGCGACGTCCTGCACAGCCGTGTCGCGCGCTCGAACATCCTGCTTCTGAACGCGCTCGGCGCGCGGGTTCGCGTTATCGCGCCTTCGACGCTTCTGCCGCGCGGCATCGAGCAGATGGGCGTCGAGATTTTCCACGACATGCACGAAGGCCTGGAGGGTGCCGACGTCGTCATGATGCTTCGGCTCCAGCGCGAGCGCATGGAGGGCGCCTTCGTCCCCTCGGTCCGGGAATATTTCCGATATTTCGGGCTCGACGCCGAAAAGCTCGCCCACGCCAAGCCCGACGCACTCGTGATGCATCCGGGGCCGATGAATCGCGGCGTCGAGATCGCGTCCGATATCGCCGATGGACCGCAGAGCGTCATCGAGGAACAGGTCGAGATGGGCGTCGCTGTCCGCATGGCGGTCATCGAGACATTGATCGGCCACAACGGAGGTCCGCGATGATCGCTTTCGCGAACCAGACCGCGCTCCATGACCGAAGCAGGCCGCTGCTGATCGACAATGTCCGCGTCGTCGATCCCGCGCGCAATCTCGATGCCAGGGGCGCGATCCTCGTCGAGAATGGCAAGATCCTAGCGGCCGGCCCCGAAGTGCTCAACCAGGGTGCGCCCGAGGGAAGCGAGCATATCGACGGCAAAGGGCTTACCCTCATTCCCGGCCTCGTCGATGCCCGAGTATTCATCGGCGAGCCGGGCGGCGAACATCTTGAGACGATTCGCACCGCCTCCCAAGCGGCGGCCGCCGGAGGCGTGACCTCCATCGTCACCATGCCCGATACCCATCCCGTCATCGACGATGTGGCGATCGCCGAATTCGTCATGCGCACAGCGCGCGAGACGGCGCTGGTGAATGTCTTCCCGGCTGCGGCGATGACGCGCGGCCTCGAAGGCAAGGAGATGACCGAGATCGGCCTCCTGAAGGATGCTGGCGTCGCCGCCTTCACCGATGGCCGCCACACGATCTCCGACCCTTCGCTGCTGCGCCGGATCATGACATATGCCCGCGACCGCGACGCGCTGGTGATGCATTCGACGCAGGACCGGCGCCTTACAGGGCGCGGCGTCATGAACGAGGGGCTTTTCGCGTCCTGGCTGGGCCTGCCCGGCGCGCCTGCCGAAGCCGAGATCATCCCGCTTGAACGCGACCTGCGCCTCGCTGGCCTCACCGCCTGCCGCTATCACGCGGCGGAGGTATCGCTCGCCGAATCGGCCGAGGTCATCCGCACCGCAAAGAAGCGTGGCTTGAGAGCGAGCGCCGGCGTCTCGATCAATCATCTCTCGCTCAACGAAAACGATATCGGCGAGTACCGCACCTATTTCCGGCTATCGCCTCCCTTGCGGCAGGAGAGCGACCGCATGGCGCTGGTCGAGGCACTGAAGGAGGGCGTGATCGACATCGTACATTCCGCCCACGATCCGCAGGATGCCGATGGCAAGCGTCGCCCGTTCGCAGAAGCCGAAAGCGGGGCGATCGGTCTCGAAACCCTGCTCGCCGCAGCGCTTCGTCTGTATTTTTCGAACGATGTTCCCCTGATCCGTCTCCTCGAGACGATGACCTCCGCGCCCGCTCGCCTCCTCGGTCTCGATCGCGGGACGCTGATTGCCGGACGTCCGGCGGATTTCACGCTGGTCGATCTCGATGAGCCGTTCCTGTTCGACGAGACGATGATCCGGTCGAAATCCAAAAATACGGTCTTCGAGAACGCTCGCTTTCAGGGGCGCGTCATGCAAACCTTCGTCGCCGGACGCCGCGTCTACGACGCGAATGCCACAGTCGGAGCGAAGGCCTGAGAGGCACGCGATGGAAAACCTTGCCGAACCGCTTCAATGGGCGATCGCCGCAATCCTCGGCTATCTGTCGGGATCGGTGCCCTACGGCCTGATTTTCGCAAAGCTCTTCGGCCTTGGCGACATTCGCAAGATCGGCTCGGGCAATATCGGGGCTACAAATGCGCTGCGAACCGGCAATAAGGCTATGGCCTTTCTCACGCTGCTCGGTGACGTGCTGAAGGCTACGATTCCGGTGCTCGTCTTCATGCCGCTCGGCGTTCTGTGTGCGGCCATTGCTGGTCTCGCGGCCTTCGTGGGGCACTGCTACCCGGTCTGGCTTCGCTTCGGCGGTGGCAAGGGCGTCGCCACATATATCGGCGTCCTCCTCGGGCTCCTGCCTTGGCTCGCCCTCGTCTTCGCGGTGTTCTGGCTGTCGGTCGCAAAGCTCACGCGTTATTCCTCCCTCGCCGCGCTCGTCGCGACCGTCGCCGTTCCTATTGCTGCGCTCTTGCTTGGTGCGCCTATCATTGCTCTCTTTACCGGCCTCATGACATTGTTGGTCTTCTGGCGCCACCGCACGAATATCCGCCGTCTCCTCGACGGCAGCGAGGGCAAGATCGGAGCGAAGGGGTGAGCGCGGCAGGCGGCCGCAGAAAAGGCGTCGCCTTTACACACGAGATGCAGGTTTCGTGGCTCCGCCTCTACCGGAGTGAGAATGTCGGCCCCGTCACCTTTCGGCAGTTGATCAATCGCTATGGCGGCGCCGAGGCAACACTCGAGGCTCTGCCCGAGCTTGCCGCACGCGGCGGACGCCGGATTGAGGTCGCCGATCGCGGTGCCATCGAGGCGGAATTTGCCCGCGCAAAGAAGCTGGGCGCGGTCTTTTCCTGTATGGGAGAACCGGGTTTCCCGGCGATGTTTGCCTCGGACGATCATTCGCCGCCGGTAATTGCCCGCATGGGCGATTCCGCTCTTTTCGATCTGCCCGCCGTTGCAATCGTCGGCGCGCGAAACGCCTCGCTCTCCGGCATCAAGCTCACCAGGCGCTTCGCTGCCGAATTGGGCGCGGCCGGCTATGTCGTCGTCTCGGGGCTCGCGCGGGGGATCGATGCCGCCGCACACGAAGCGGCGATCACAACAGGCACCGTCGGGGTCTTCGCGGGCGGACTCGACATGCCCTATCCGCCCGAAAACAAACCCCTGATGAGACGGATCGTCGATGAAGGCGGCTGCCTGATCTCGGCGCGCCCCTTTGGCTGGGAACCCCGCGCGAAGGATTTTCCGCGCCGCAATCGTCTGGTCGCAACGCTCGCTCATGGCCTGCTGGTGGTCGAGGCGGCACAGCGTTCCGGCTCGCTGATCTCGGCGCGCCTCGCCAACGAACTCGGCCGCCTCGTCTTCGCGGTTCCGGGGTCGCCGCTCGATCCGCGCGCAGGCGGCAGCAACCAGCTTTTGAAGGATGGAGCGATCCTCGCGACCGAAGCAGCCGACGTCATCGACGCGCTTCGCCCGCTCAACGAGCAGAGAAGATTATCGGGCGAAGACAGTCTTTCTGAACCAGAGGTTGCAGATACAGCAGACGAACCAGCCGAAAACGAGCGCGCCAGGATCTACGAGGCCCTCGGTCCGACGCCAGTCTTCATTGATGACATCGTAGAGCATACGGGTGCCTCACCCGGGGCCGTTCAGCTGGTCATCATAGAACTGGAACTCGCCGGCCGCCTTGAACGCCATCGCGACGGAACGGTGTCTCTCCTACTTTGAGGCCCGACCGGAATTTGCGGCCGTGGTGCGCTTGTCGATCTCCGACTGCGCCTCAAGCCGCGCCATATCAAGGAGATAGGGCAACATCGAGCCCTGCGGCAGACCCGCGACCTGCTTGAGCTGCGGTAGCATGTCCCGCACGTAGCGCAGGCCCGCGATCGCGTCGTCATCTTGCCCGCCCGTCATCCGTCACCCGCCTCTCAATCTTCCGTCCGCCACCGCTAGCCTCGATCATGGGATGCCGCGAGCAAACTAGACGCGAGGGTTATACGAAAAATCTACTAATGGTTGCAACCGCTCTGTCATCCTTTTCGTGACGCTCTTGACCGTGGGAGACGCTATGTCCATGTGACGAGGCGACTTAAGCGGGAAACCGAGCCGGCGATCATGCTGGACCGGCGCGATTTCAGCGAACAATTCATTTGCGGGACAAGAACCATATGGACGTCGTCATCGTCGAATCGCCCGCCAAAGCGAAGACGATCAACAAATATCTGGGCAGCGGCTACAAGGTGCTCGCCTCCTATGGTCACGTGCGCGATCTTCCGGCGAAGGACGGATCGGTGCGTCCCGACGAGGACTTCGAGATGAGCTGGGAGGTCGGCAAACCGTCCCAGAAGCGCCTCACCGAGATCGCCCAGGCGGTCCGCGCGGCCGATGGCCTCGTGCTGGCCACTGACCCGGACAGAGAAGGCGAAGCGATCTCGTGGCACGTCCTCGAAGTGCTGCGCCAGAAAAAGGCCATCGGCAAGAAGCCGGTCAGCCGGGTGGTGTTCAATGCCATCACCAAAAAGGCGGTTCTCGACGCGATCGCCAATCCGCGCGAGATCGACGCGCCGCTGGTCGACGCCTATCTCGCCCGCCGCGCGCTGGATTATCTCGTCGGTTTCACGCTCTCGCCGGTTCTGTGGCGCAAGCTGCCCGGGGCCCGCTCCGCCGGCCGCGTGCAGTCTGTGGCTCTGCGCCTCGTCTGCGACCGCGAGTCGGAGATCGAGCGCTTCAAGCCGCAGGAATACTGGCAGGTTCTGGCGCATCTCGCGACGGAACGGGGCGAGGCCTTCGATGCGCGCCTGACCGCGTTCGAGGGTGACCGGATCCAGCGCCTGTCGATCGGCGACGGTACCCGTGCGAACGATATCAAGGCGATGCTGGAATCGGCGTCCTTCGTCGTTGACAGCGTCGAGGCGAAGCCGACCCGCCGCAATCCCGGCCCGCCTTTCACCACATCGAGCCTGCAGCAGGCGGCCTCCGCCAAGCTCGGCTTCTCGGCGTCGCGCACCATGCAGGTCGCCCAGCGCCTCTACGAAGGCATCGATATCGGCGGAGAGACCACCGGTCTCATTACCTATATGCGAACCGACGGTGTGCAGATGGCGCCGGAAGCGGTATCGAACGCTCGCGAGGCGATCGAGAGCGATTTCGGCAAGCGCTATCTGCCGGAAAAGCCACGTTTTTATGCCACGAAGGCGAAGAACGCGCAGGAAGCCCACGAAGCGATCCGGCCGACCAGCTTCTCGCGCTCGCCGAAGGACGTCGAGCGCTATCTCGACAAGGATCAGCTGCGTCTCTACGAGCTGATCTGGAAGCGCGGCATTGCCAGCCAGATGGCGTCCGCCGAAATCGAGCGGACCACGGTCGACATCGACGCCTCGGCAAACGGCCGAAAGGCGAAGCTGCGCGCAAGCGGACAGGTGATCAAGTTCGACGGCTTCCTTGCCGCCTACGTCGATCACCGTGACGATTCCAAGAACGCTTCAGACAGCGAAGACGACTCGGAAGACGATTCCAACCGTCTGCCGGAGATGAACGCGAAGGAGCGCTCCGAACGCCGCTCGATCGATGCGACCCAGCACTTCACCGAGCCGCCGCCGCGCTATTCGGAAGCCTCGCTCATCAAGAAGATGGAAGAACTCGGCATCGGCCGCCCCTCCACCTATGCGGCGACGCTTCAGACCTTGCAGGACCGCGACTACATCGTGGTCGACAAGCGCAAGCTCCTGCCCGATGCCAAGGGACGGCTCGTCACGGCCTTCCTTCAGAATTTCTTCGATCGCTACGTGGAATATGATTTCACAGCCGATCTCGAAGAAAAGCTCGACAAGATTTCGGCCGGCGAACTCGACTGGAAAGAGGTCTTGCGCGAATTCTGGCGCGAGTTCTCCACCCATGTAGACGAGACCAAGGAACTTCGCGTTTCCGACGTTCTCGATGCGTTGAACGAGGATCTGGCACCGCTGGTCTTCCCTGAGCGGGAAGACGGTACGGAGCCGCGCGCATGCCCACGCTGTGCAGACGGCAAGCTTTCGCTCAAGCTCGGGCGCTATGGCGCGTTCGTTGGCTGCTCGAACTATCCGGAGTGCAATTTCACCCGGCAGCTTGGCACGAGCCTTGCCGTCGACGCCTCGGAAGCCGGTGCGGACGATGGCCCGCGCGAACTCGGAAACGACCCGGAGACGGGCGAGCCGGTCACGCTCAGAACCGGGCGTTTCGGGCCCTACGTCCAGCGCGGCGAGGGCAAGGAAGCGTCCCGCACATCCGTTCCGAAGGGCTGGGAGGTCGGCTCGATCGATCTCGAAAAGGCGCTCAAGCTGCTGACCCTGCCGCGCGAGGTCGGCAAGCATCCCGAGGATGGCGAGCCGATGATCGTCAATCTCGGCCGCTACGGGCCTTATGTGCAGCACCTCAAGACCTACGCCAATGTCGAGAGCATCGAAGACCTTTTCGAGATGGGGCCGAATCGGGCGGTCTCGCTGATCGCTGAAAAGCGCGAGAAAGGCGGCCGTGGACGCGGCGCACCTGCGTCCCTCAAGACGCTCGGCGAGCATCCGCAGTTCGGCGGCGAAATCGAGGTCAAGGACGGGCGGTTCGGGCCCTACGTGACCGTCGCGAAGATCAACGCGACCCTGCCCAAGGGCACAGACCCGCAATCGGTGACGCTCGAACAGGCCATCGAACTGATCAACGCCCGCGCCGAGAAGACCGGCAAGACACCGGGCGCGAAGAAAGCTGCACCGAAGAAGGCCGCGGCCAAGAAGACGACGAAGGCGGCGGACGAGAAAAAGGCTCCGGCCAAGTCTGCGACGAAAAAGAAGGCGCCCGCGAAGAAATCGGAGACCACCACGACCACAAAGGCCAAGGCCAAGGTCGACACGAGCGAAGACAGCGTTCCCTGGGACGCAGACTGAGCACGATGGCTAAGAAGCAAACCCGCTCGCAAATGCCCGAACTCAGCCGCGAGGCCGTCTTGCGGTTCATCGCGGAAAACCCCGGGCGGTCGAGCAAACGCGACATCGCGAAAGCCTTCGACATCAAGGGCGACATGCGTGTCGCCCTCAAGGATCTTCTCGCCGACCTTCAGGCCGAAGGGTTGCTTTCTGGCTCGCGCAAGAGCTTCAAGCGGCCGGGCGCGCTTCCCCCGGTTACCGTCCTCGAAATCCGCTCGCGCGATGGCGACGGCGGTCTTCTCGCCGAACCCGCGGACTGGGACGACGACCAGGACGGAGACCGCCCTCGCCTTTCGGTTCGCCAGAATCCAAAGACCCAGACGGCCGGCCTTGGCGAGCGTATTCTCGCAAAGATCGAGGAAGCGGAGGACGGAACGAAGACCGCCACCGTCATCCGGGTTCTTCAAAAGTCGCGCTCGCTGATGCTCGGCGTCTTTCGGGCGGACAAACATGGCGGCGGGCGCGTCGAGCCGGTCGAGCGCAAGCAGAACGAGATCCTGATCCGGCCCGGCGACGAGAACGGCGCGAAGGATGGCGACCTCGTCGAAGCCGATACCCCCAAGCAACGTCGGACCGGCTTGCTTATCGGGCGTGTGGTCGAGGTGGTCGGCTCGGCGCAGTCGGAGCGCGCGATCTCGGCCATCGCTCTTCACGCCCACGGCATCCCGCACATCTTTCCGGACGGCGTGCTTGAGGAAGCCGAGGCGGCGAAGCCAGCGACGATGGCGCACCGCGAAGACTGGCGCTCAATGCCGCTCGTCACGATCGATCCGCCGGACGCGAAGGATCATGACGACGCCGTTCATGCAGCGCCCGACGATGATCCGAATAACCCTGGCGGCATGATCGTCACCGTCGCGATTGCGGATGTCGCGGCCTATGTCCGCACCGGCACCAAGCTCGACGACGAGGCGAAGCTGCGTGGCAACTCGGTCTATTTTCCGGACGGCGTCGTCCCCATGCTCCCGGAGCGCATTTCCAACGATCTCTGCTCCCTGAAGGAAGGCGTCGACAGGCCGGCCATGGCCGTGCGCATGGTCGTCGACAGCGACGGAAAGAAGCGCTCGCATTCCTTCCACCGCATCATGATGAAGAGCCGCGCCAAGCTCGCCTATGAAGAGGCGCAGGCGGCCTTCGACGGCACACCGAACGAGGTGCCGGCCGACGTCACTGAAACCATGGTTCGCCCGCTTTGGGACGCCTACCGGCTCGTCTCGAAGGCACGGGACGAGCGCTCACCGCTCGCTCTCGATCTGCCCGAGCGCAAGCTGAAGCTTAACGAAGCCGGACGTGTCGCGAAGGTCGTCGTCCCCGAGCGCCTCGACGCCCATCGGCTGATCGAGGAGTTCATGATCCTCGCCAATGTGGCGGCGGCCGAGACATTGGAAAACAAGCGGCAGGCGTTGATCTACCGCATTCACGATTCGCCCTCGCTTGCAAAGCTGGAATCGTTGCGCGACTTTCTTAAGACGCTGGAGATCTCGCTCGCCAAAAGCGGTTCGCTTCGACCGTCGCATTTCAACGGCATCCTCTCTCAGGTCAAAGGCACCGAGAACGAGAGCCTCGTCAACGAGGTGGTGCTGCGCTCCCAGTCCCAGGCAGTCTACGAGCCGGACAATATCGGACATTTCGGCCTCAACCTCGCGCGCTATGCCCATTTCACCTCGCCGATCCGGCGCTATGCCGATCTGATCGTCCATCGCGCGCTCATCACGGCGCTCGGCCTTGGCGATGACGGTCTGACGAAAGAGGACGAAGCCGATCTGGTCGAGATCGCCGAAGCGATCAGTCAGGCCGAACGTCGGGCCATGGCAGCCGAACGAGACACTGTGGACCGGCTGATCGCCCATTTCCTTGCCGATCAGGTCGGCGAGGATTTTCCGGGCCGGATCACGGGCGTCACCAAGGCTGGCCTGTTTGTCGCACTGCCGACCTATGGTGCCGACGGATTCGTTCCCATATCGACGCTGGGTAACGAGTTCTTCCGTTTCGACGAGGCGGCGCGTATGGTCGTGGGCGAGCGAAGTGGTCAGGGCTACCGGCTGGGCGATGCGGTGGAGATTTGCATCATCGATGTCACCCCTCTGGCAGGCTCCATGCAGTTCGAGATGCTGACGCAGCCGCGTAAGCTGCCACGCGGGACCCAGTCGTTTCACAAGAGCCAGAAGCAAACCCGCAATCATCGGCGGTCCTCCAAGAACACTGCCGCAAAGGTGAGGAAACGCAAATGAGCGACGTAACCCATTTCTCGGCGCCTTCGGACGCGATCGCGTCCGCCAACAACACAGCGAGCGAGCGCAATCTCGGCGAGGCCCTGATGCGGGGTTTCATGTGTCGATGCCCGAATTGCGGCGAAGGCAAGCTGTTCAGCGGTTTCGTCAAAAGCGTCGATGCCTGTGAGGCCTGCGGTCAGGAGATTCACCATCACCGCGCCGACGATCTGCCGCCCTACCTCACCATCTTCATCGTGGGCCATCTTGTCGTCGCGCTCTTCATGGCCGTCGAACAGATTTCCGATCTGTCCATGTGGGCGCATCTGGCGATCTGGGTGCCTGTGACGATTCTCCTTTCCCTCGTTCTCATGCAGCCGCTCAAGGGCGCGACGATCGCTCTCCAATGGGCGCTTCGCATGGGCGGCTTCGGCGGGGAGCCTGAGGCGATTGGGTGAGGGACGATCTCGAAGGATTTGAGGCTGCCAGCCAAGGCGACGCTGTTCCGGAGATCGTAGAGCCGCGCCATGCTGCGAGCCTGATTCTCGTCGACAAAACTGGCGACACACCGCGTTTTTTGATGGGCCGTCGCAGCAAGGGACACGGCTTCATGCCGGGCGTCTTCGTCTTTCCGGGCGGCGCAGTCGAAGCCGGCGATCTGGAAATCGCCGATCGCTTTGCTCTTTCTCCGCATGCGCAGGCCCGTCTTGAAGCCCGCACCAACCTCGACAGGGCAATGCTCCCCGCCCTCCCCCTCGCTGCGGTTCGTGAAACCTTCGAAGAGACCGGCCTGATCGTCGGATCGTCCTCCCCCTTCGAAAATCCACCGCAAAACTGGAGCGGCTTTGCAGCTGTCGGGACATGCCCTCGCTGCGACGCGCTCGTGCCGGTCGCTCGGGCGATCACGCCGCCCGACTTTCCCATCCGATTTGATGCGCGTTTCTTTGCCGCGAACGCGGCGAATCTTGTCCCGTCTTCGCACAACGACCGCCACGATGTTTCAGACGAACTGGAAGATCTCGGCTGGTATGATGTCCGTGAACTTGCGGAGATGCGCCTTGCCGAGATCACGCGTCGTATCCTAAGGGACATCGAGAGCCGTCTTCTGGCGGCAACGCTTTTCGATCCGCGGCAGGAAATGCCGTTCTACCATGTCGAGAACGGCGTTTCACACCGCGATCTTTTATGACGCGTCCGGACCGGGAGGCCGGCTCGATGGCGAAGCGGAAATCGGAAGACATCATCGGCGAGGCGGAAGCCCGGCTTGAAAAGATCGACTGGTTGTCCGCGTGTGCCGCGATCGCCTCCATCAGCGCAGTCGGCATCGCCCTGGGCTTGGGCCTCCCATTGCTCAGCGTGATTTTAGAGCAGCGCGGCATCTCTGCGAGCCTGATCGGCGCCAACACGGCTGTCGCGGGCCTTGCCTCGCTGATAGCCGCGCCGCTGATCACCCCGATCGCACGGCGATTTACCGTGCGGCTGACCATGCTGCTGGCCATCCTCGCCAGCGCCCTTTCCGCTGTCGGCTTCTATGTGTTCGAAGCCTTCTGGACCTGGTTTCCCCTCCGCCTCGTCTTCCACTTTTCGATCACCGCGCTCTTCATCCTCTCGGAATACTGGATCAACGCGGCAGCCCCGCCGCGATCGCGCGGTTTCGTTCTGGGCATTTACGCCACCGTGCTCTCGCTCGGCTTCGCGCTGGGGCCTTACATCTTCTCTGTCGTGGGTTCGGAAGGCTTCCTGCCCTTCGGCATCGGTGCAGGCGTCATTCTCTTTGCCGCCTTCCCGCTTCTTCTCGCCTGGAACCGACAACCGCCGCTCGACCGACGCGGCAACGATCGATCCTTCTGGCGATATATCTGGCTCATCCCGACTGCCACCGGCGCGGTCCTTGTCTTCGGCGCCGTCGAGGCCGGCGGATTTGCGCTCTTTCCGATTTTCGGCAACCGCATCGGCTTCACGGAATCGGCCGCAGCCCAGCTTCTGACGGTGATCGGCCTCGGCAATGTCGTCATGCAGATCCCGATCGGCCTCCTGTCGGACCGGGTGAAGGATCGCCGGACGCTTCTCGCGCTCTTCGCAGTCGTCGGCCTGATCGGAACCCTTTTCCTGCCGGCTCTGTCGACGAGCTGGACGCTGATGGCAGGCGTCCTATTCCTGTGGGGCGGGGTCGTCGCCGGCCTTTACACTGTCGGGCTCGCCCATCTCGGATCCAAGCTCTCGGGCTCCGATCTCGCGGCGGCCAACGCCGCGTTCATCTTTTGCTATTCCGCTGGCATGTTAGTCGGCCCGCAAGTGATCGGGCTCGGCATGGATATGTTCGGGCCGAGTGGTTTTGCCTGGTCGCTCGCCATCTTTTTCGGCGCCTATCTGATTCTCGTCTCAAGCCGGCGCTTCTTCGTTCGCTAAAGTGACCGTTCAGACGAGGCGACCCGATGGTCAGCGTTCGCCTGGATGTTTGTGAATCGGATCGACCCAATAGACGTCTTCCGGCTTTTCCACCGGTTCCACGCCCTCGATATTGACCACCACCGCCTCGTTACCGGACCGCATAAGCACGCATTCGAGAGCCTCGTCCGGTGCGGCATTGATCTCCTGATGGGGGACGAAGGGCGGCACGAAAATGAAATCGCCAGGCCCGGCCTCGGCAACATATTCGAGCTTTTCGCCCCATCGCATCCGCGCGCGACCGCTCACCACGTAGATCACGCTTTCCAGCTCGCCGTGATGATGAACACCCGTCTTCGCATCGGGCTCTATGCTGACCGTTCCCGCCCAGATCTTCTGGGCACCGACCCGCGCCAGATTGATGGCCGCCTGACGATACATGCCGGGCGTTTGAGGCGTGTTGTCATCGAGCCGATCGCCCTTTATGACCCGGACGCCGTCATGCTTCCAGTCACGATGTTCATCGGTATTTTCAGCCATAACCATCCTTTCTGACGAATAGGCGCGTACAAAAGAAAAGGCGCGACCGGACGGCCGCGCCTCATCATAAATGACCGGAAGCTTTCTGCCAGTCAGCTCGTCAAAAGGGTTCAGCGACCACGACGACGCTTGTGGCCAAGGCCCATCTGCTTGGCCAGACGCGAACGCGCCGCCGCATAATTCGGAGCAACCATCGGGTAGTCGGCCGGCAGGTCCCACTTGTCGCGGTATTCTTCCGGCGACAGGTTGTAATGGGTCATGAGGTGGCGCTTGAGCGACTTGAACTTCTTCCCGTCTTCCAGGCAGATGATGTAGTCGTCGGTCACAGATTTCTTGATCGGCACGGCCGGCTTGGGCTTTTCGGCCTGCGGCTCCTGAGCCGGCGCCGTCGTGCGACCGAGCGCACCGTAAACATCGGAGATCAGCGCAGGCAGTTCGGAAACCGGCAGCGAGTTGTTGCTGACATAAGCAGCGACGACCTCGGCCGTCAGCTCCATCAGCATCTCATTGTTATCGACCATCGGTTCGATCTGGTCCATCTTGGGCGTCCTTAATCTATGCAACGTCGTTGGTTGCCGGGGCATTTGCTGCCATCTCTTGCATCACGACATACGGCCGGCTTGATGCAACGCCTATAACCCGGGGCAATCGGCTAATATCCCTTGTATTGTTATCGGATTACTTCGTGTCAAGCCCGAAGACCGTTATCCCGTAGTTTTATTTGCAATCACACAAGGAAATGACTGAAGGATTCAGCCTCCACAACAAGCAGCAGGTACGTTGAAACACGGCGGAAAATAGACGAGGTCCTCCAATTACCCACCGCCGCTTACAGACATGCCCTCATATGTTCTTGCCTTCGTGGCCGCGCCGCTCGGATTCTGGCCGCTTGCCAGCACCTGCCAGATACAAGTTCTGTAACGTGGGACTTATTCCCGGACTGGATTCCATTCGATCAAATATGTTCCACTTCCGCCAATGTTCACGCCTGAGTAATTCGGCAGTGAACTTAATAATCAAGCGCGATTCGACGACCTTCGGAAGAGCAAAGAGCAACAGGGCGTAGCATTCTCAAGGAGCCGACAAAGTCGGGGCTGGATCTGCTGATCCCTGGCGCATGCGATCAGCGAACACTGTTGCTCGGACCCAGGGCTCAGAGATTGCGGGGGGTCAATTCCTGCGGCAGTCCTCGAAGCGGGCGATGAGAAAACCGGGCCGGCGACTTTCACCGGCGACACGACTATGGCAGGTTATTGTGCAGCGCAGACTCCAAACCTGGAAGCGCAAGATACGTCCAGCCGCGGGATCCATACCGGACCGCCTGTCGACCACACGAATGGGACATCATTCATGAAGAAAGCCATCCTTCCCGCCGGAGCAATCCTCGCCGCGACGACCGCTACGGCCTTGGCGCATACCGGCACGCTCGCCGAACACAGCTCCTTCTCAGCCGGCTTCATGCATCCGCTCACCGGCCTTGATCACCTGCTTGCGATCGTGCTTGCGGGCGTGTTCGCCGCCGCGCTTGGCGGGAAATACCGCATCGCCCTGCCGCTCGTCTTCCTGGCAGCCATGGGCGCCGGCTTTGCCGTGGCCCTTCAGACAGGCTCGATCCCCTTCGTCGAAGGCGCCATTCTGCTCTCGCTCGTCGCTCTCGGCTTCGCTGTTTCTGGCGTCATTCGGCCCGGTGCGGCAATCTCGCTTGCGATGGTTGGCGGCTTTGCCTTCGCTCACGGTGCAGCCCATGGCGCAGAACTCGGCGGCGCGTCGGCCCTCACCTTCGGTGCAGGTTTCCTTGCCGCGACGGCCGCGGTTCTGGCAGCGGGATGCATCGCGGGTGAGCGCATCCAGGCTGGCGCATTCCCCCTCGCCTCGAAGGTCGCCGGCTTCCTTGCGGTCGGGGCCAGCATGTTCCTTGCCTTGAACTAATGGCAATATCCCGAAACGTTGCATGACGTTTCGGGATCGCGTCACGCGCAGAACGAAGATCGAGAGCGGACTATCAGCGTCGTTGCACCCGGGTCCGTTCCAGCGCTTCGCACACCTCAAAACTCGGGCGGATAAACGCGATGATCCCTGGCGAAATCATCACCAAAGATGGCGAAATCGTACTGAACGAAGCGGTTGGCAGCGTTCGAATGGAAGTCTCGAACGCGGGTGACCGCCCAATCCAAGTGGGCAGCCACTATCATTTCGCGGAGACTAACCCCGCGCTGCAATTCGACAGGCTTGCAGCGCGCGGCATGCGCCTCGACATCGCGTCCGGGACCGCCGTTCGCTTCGAACCGGGCCAGACGCGCGAGGTGCGACTGGTTCCGATTCGCGGGAACCGCAAGGTTTACGGTTTCAACGGCGCGGTCATGGGCGCCCTTTAGACAGCGGCCTCAGGTCAGCCGGCGGCTTTCTGAAGGTCGCCTTCCTCGCGCATCTGATCGCGCTGCTGAAGCTTTTCGGCATGCTCGTACTCGGCTTCCGCCTCTTCGAGCGCGATTCGCGCCGCGTTGATCTGAACCCGCAGATCATTCACCGAATTGCCCAGGTTCTCCCGCCGCGTCCGTGCGGCTTTGGCGAACATCGGATAGGCAAAGTGGGTTTGATCCGTGATGCCGCTCTTCTTTTCCTCCGAGACGATCTGAGCATCGAGATCGCTGCACATGCGGTCGAATTCCGCCATCATCAGCTCGAGCTGCTCCACCTGACGTCTCTTCTCGTTCAGTTTGAACCGCGCGAGACGCGTCAAATTATCTTTTTTCATGCCTCGTTCCCCTTGAGCGTCCGATCGTAAATCGGACCGGTGCGCGCCACTGCTTCGGACAAGGCTCGATTGCTAGCCCTTAACCGTCTGTTTACGCGCAGGGTTAATCATAGGGACGAGGGTTTAAGGCCGAGTAAATCGGAACCGACATGATAAGTCTTGAAAAAGACGAGCGTCGCCAGCCGGCGCACACGGTTTCACTCGATCTTATCGTCCGCAGATGCCTGCGGCCTGGTCCATGACGGGCCGATAGCATTTGTTAACCATCTCGTGCCACCATCATGGCCGAACTAAGACAGAACAGAGCTTTGCCGAACCGATCGAGATTCGGCGCGGCCGGCTGAAGGGAACTTCTTATGCGCGTTCTTTTGATTGAAGACGACAGTGCCGTTGCGCAAAGCATCGAACTGATGTTGAAGTCGGAGAGCTTCAACGTCTACACGACGGATCTGGGGGAAGAAGGCGTCGATCTCGGAAAGCTCTACGATTACGATCTTATTCTCCTTGACCTCAACCTTCCGGATATGTCCGGTTACGAGGTGCTCCGTACGCTTCGTCTCTCCAAGGTGAAAACACCGATCCTCATTCTCTCCGGCATGGCCGGCATTGAGGACAAGGTTCGCGGTCTCGGCTTCGGTGCCGACGACTATATGACCAAACCGTTCCACAAAGATGAACTGATCGCCCGGATCCACGCCATCGTGCGCCGCTCCAAGGGTCATGCGCAGTCGGTCATCAATACTGGCGACCTGACCGTCAATCTCGACGCCAAGACCGTCGAAGTGGGCGGCCAGCGTGTCCACCTCACCGGCAAGGAATACGCCATGCTGGAGCTGCTTTCGCTCCGCAAGGGCACCACGCTGACCAAGGAAATGTTCCTGAACCATCTCTATGGCGGCATGGACGAACCGGAGCTGAAGATCATCGACGTCTTCATCTGCAAGCTCCGCAAAAAGCTTGCAAACGCCACCGGTGGCAAGAACTATATCGAAACGGTTTGGGGTCGCGGCTATGTGCTGCGCGAGATCGAGGAAGAAGTCGCAGCCTGATCAGGCTGCGGCTGAGCCGCACGCCAGTCCCAAAGGTTCGACCCGTTCGGCACTAGCGCCGGGCGGGTTTTTTTCATGCCCGGCCGGTCCGTGATGATGTCGAGCGGATTTTGCATCGATTCGGCAGGGACAGCCAACTCAAATTTGGATCTCAACGCTGTCCGTCTCCGCGCAGGATAAAAAACCAGCGTCTCCCTCTGCGATCACGGATTTTTGTCGACTCATCTGCGCCGCACTGGCGTTTGAAGAAAGTCATCGCGCGAAAGAGGGATTGGGAGGTTCATGACGAAGAAGTGGGCACAAACGTCCGACGACAGGCCGGCTCCGCCCGACCCGCGACGCTGGCGGATGCTCGGTCTTGTCTGCATCGCCATCGTTCTGGCATTGACCGTCTGGTTTTCAGCCACCGCCGTCCTTCCGGAACTTAACGCGGTTTACGCATTGTCGCCGGCCGAAAGCGCCTGGCTGACCAATGGCGTGCAGTTCGGCTTCGTCATCGGCGCGGTTGCCGCAAGCTTCGTCAACCTGCCTGATCTCGTGCCTGTCGGTCGCCTTATCGGCTTTTCCGCGACGATCGCGGCCCTCGCGAACGCCGCGCTCCTGATTGCGCCGGATCCTCTTGTTGTCATTGCCGCGCGCATCGTTACCGGCGTTGCGCTCGCCTCGGTCTATCCACCGGCGATGAAATTCATCTCGACCTGGTTCAAGGCAGGGCGCGGCCTCGCCCTCGGCGCGGTGATCGGCGCGCTGACGCTGGGCTCGGCTGCCCCGCACCTCATCCGTGCGCTCACCGCCGGGCTCGACTGGCAGGCCGTGATTCTGGCCTCGTCGCTGATGACCTTCGCCGGCGGCATGCTGTTCTTCGTGGTTGCGATCGAGGGTCCCTACCCGTTCTCCAAAGCGACATTCTCTCCGAAACAGCTCGGTCAGGTGATCGCCAACCGGCCGCTGATGCTCGCAAATCTCGGCTATTTCGGCCATATGTGGGAACTCTACGCCTTCTGGGGCTGGTTCCTCGCCTATTCGGCAGCGGCGCTCTCAGAGCAAGGTTTCGATTCGCCCTCGCTCGCCTCTCTCGTCACCTTCGCGGTAATCGGCGTTGGTGCCGTCGGTTGCATCGGCGCCGGGTATCTGGCCGATCGCGTCGGCCGCACGACCATCACCATTTGGATGATGGCCGTCTCGGGCGCATGCGCCGCCCTGATCGGCTTCACATTCGATGGCCCGCTTTGGGTTTTTCTCGCGATAGCCGTGGTTTGGGGCATGGCCGTCGTCGGCGACTCGGCCCAGTTCTCGGCCTGCGTGACCGAGGTGTCCGACCCGCGCTATGTCGGAACGGCCCTTACCCTCCAGATGGGCATCGGTTTTGCCCTGACCGTCGCCGCGATCTGGGTGACGCCGCTGATCGCCGATTGGCTCGGAAGCTGGCGGTGGACTTTTCTGGTCCTGCTGCCCGGCCCGATGATCGGCATCACGGCCATGGCGATGCTGAAGCAGGATCCCGCGGCAGGAAAGATCGCAGGCGGCAAAGGGTAGGACTTTACCCGTCTTCCCACGTCTTTGGCGGCTTGGTGCGTCCGAAGTTAGGCTTTGGCGTATCCTGGCCGGCCTCGATAATCTCGCGGCGGATGGCCCGCGTCTTGGTGAAGGTGTCGAACAGCTGTTCGCCCTTGCCGTCGCGGATCGCGCGCTGAAGCACCGAAAGATCCTCGGAGAAACGGGCCAGCACTTCGAGTGTCGCATCCCGGTTGTTCAGGAACACGTCGCGCCACATGGTCGGGTCGGACGCGGCCAGACGCGTAAAATCGCGAAAGCCCGAGGCCGAATATTTCACCACCTCCGACTGGGTCACCTCCTCCATATCGTAGGCGGTTCCAACGATGTTGTAGGCGATGAGATGCGGCAGGTGACTGACGATCGCGAGCACCCGGTCGTGATGTTCCGCGGACATGATTTCCACATCCGATCCACAGGCCGTCCAGAAGGTTTTCAACCGATCGACCGCTGCTTCATTCGTCCCTGATACCGGCGTCAGGATGCACCAGCGCTTCTCGAAAAGTTCGAGGAAGCCGGCGTCCGGCCCGGACTGCTCCGTACCCGCGATCGGGTGTGCCGGCACGAAATCCACAGTTTCCGGCAGATGCGGCTGCATCTGTGCGATCACCGCGCTTTTCACCGATCCGACGTCCGAGATGATCGCGCCAGCCTTCAACGAAGGCGCGATCTTCTCCGTCACGGCACCGACCGAGCCGACTGGCACGCAGAGGATCACGCAATCGGCATCCCGCACCGCATCCGATGCGTTCAGATGATAGCTGTCGCCCAGGCCCAGCTCTTCGGCCCGCTCTAGCGTTTCGGCGCTGCGGGTCGAGATCGCGATATTCCTGGCAAGCTTGTGGCTCCGCGCATTGATCGCGATGGAGGACCCGATCAGCCCGATACCGATCAGAGCGAGCCGCTCGAACGGCTTGAAGCTTTCGGCCATCAATTGCCTTTCAGGAATGCCGCCAGCGTATCGACGACGCCACGATTGGCCTCTTCCGAACCGATCGACATGCGCAGCGCATTGGGAAAACCGTAACCGGTGACGCGCCGCAGGATAAAACCGCGTTGCGTGAGATAGGCATCCGCATCGGCGGCGGTTTTGCCGGGCTCGTCGGGAAAATGGACGAGGATGAAATTGCCGACACTCGGCGTCACTGTCAGACCGAGGGCTTCAAGCTTTTCCGTTGTCCAGCCGAGCCATTCGGCATTGTGATCGGCAGCCTTCTCGACAAAGGCGCGATCCTTGATTGCAGCCGCCCCCGCGGCGATCGCGACGGCGTTGAGGTTGAATGGACCGCGCACGCGATCGAGCACCGAAACAATCGCCTCGGGCGCATACATCCAGCCCACCCTGAGGGCCGCGAGCCCGTAGATCTTCGAGAAGGTCCGCGTCATGACGACGTTCTTGGCTTCCGACACGAGTTCGAGACCTGCCGCATAATCGTTCTTGCGCACGTATTCGGCATAGGCCGCGTCGAGCACGAGGATCGTCTGCTTCGGGAGGCCGGCATGAAGACGGCGGACCTCGTCGAATGGCAGATAGGTGCCGGTCGGATTGTTCGGATTGGCAAGGAAGACGAGCTTCGTCCTGTCGGTGACGAGGTTCAGGATGGCATCGACATCCGCCGTCGCATCCTTCTCCGGCGCGATGACCGGCTGCGCGCCCCGTGCCTTGATCTGGATGTTGTAGACAAGGAAGCCGTGCTCGGAATGAATCGCTTCGTCGCCCGGCGCGAGATAGCACTGGCAGAGAAGACCGAGCAGTTCATCCGATCCGTTGCCGCAGAGAATGTTCTCCGGCCTCAGCCCATGCACTTCCGCAATCGCGGTCTTGAGCGCGCTCGCCTGACCATCCGGATAGACCTCCAGACCGCCGAGCGCGGCGCGCGCAGCCTCGATCGCCTTGGGCGAGGCGCCGAGCGGCGTTTCGTTGGACGAGAGCTTGTGCAGCTTTACGCCCGCAGGGGCTTTGCTCTTGCCCGGGACATAAGGCTCGATATCGAGGATACCGGAGATCGGTTCAGGTCGCATGGGATCGGCTTTCTGGAAAGCGATGAGCGCAGGATCGAAATTGGTTTCAGGCCGAATAAGGCCATTGGAGCGGCGGCGCAAACCCGCCCACATGGCTGAGATCGGCCTCTCTTCCTACACGCCTTCGGATATCCGCCTCTTCGAGGCCGGTCGCGATCAGCGCACTGAAAAGACCTGTTCCGTAAGGCGCCTGGGCAAGCACTTTCATGCCATCCTCTCCGCGCGCCATGGCGGTCAGACCATCGGCACGCCAGCAGGCGATCTCCGGCTTGGCGGGATCGGCAAGGGGGGGCGCGATCACCACTGCGGGCTTCTTCACCGGATGATCGGGCGTCTTGATAAAGGGCAAGGCGCAGACGATCGCCGCGTTCTGGAGGCCCTGCCACCATGGATAGGAGCCATCAAGGGGGAGAACGCCGAGCCTGTCGCCGCCTTCCTCGATCGCACTCACCACATCCTGAGCGCTTTCGATCAGCTTCAAAGGGACAGAAAAGCCGAAATAGAAACGCGCGGCCTCGATCGCCGCCACAGCATCGCCGTCATAGGAGCAGGTGAACACCTCGTAGGGCGCCTGGAGATGGGTGAAGGTGGAGATGATCTCGCGCCAGAAGTGTTCGACCGTCGCGATGGGAAGGTGGCCTTCGTGCCGCGTGACGAGCTCGCGCATCATCGAAGCCTCGCGACCGGGACGGAAAGCAGCGCCGTCGCGCACCGTGCCCTTCACCACGATCAACTCGTCGATGACGCTGGCGCGCTGCATGAGAAGCCGGTGCACACTCTCGTCGATCGCATCGATCTTGGCGCGCAATTCCAGAAGACGCGCCGGATCGCCCGCCTTCGCTTCAGCCATCTCGACCTTCTTTTGCACGTTTCGCTCCTGAAAATTCCGTAAGCGCCCGGTTCTAGCGGTCATCGGGTTCGACCGCAAAGGCAAAACGCCCCGAGGACCACCGCCTCCGCCGCCACGGTTTCGAAAGACCTGTCTCTTCACATCCAGGCCTTCGAAAGAAACCTAACCTGCACGCAGGTGTTAGGCTCAAAGACGCCAAGCCGTTCATACTGACGATACGAAGGAGCCAAAGCATGTATAGGCGCATTCTGGTCCCCATCGATCTCGCTCATCGTGACAAGCTCGAAAAGGCGACGAAAACCGCCGCAGACCTTGCCAAGCACTACGAGGCCTCAGTCGTTTATTTCGGGCTCACCTCGAGCGCGCCGACGGAAGCCGCGCACACACCGGAAGACTACAAGGAAGCGGTGGAGCAATTCGCCAGGTCTGAGGGCGAGACCCACGGCATTTCAACGAGCGGCAAGGTCGTCATCTCCCACGATCCCTCGATCGAACTGAACGGCGCAATCCTCACGGCCGCCGACGAGGCGAGTGCCGACCTCATCGTTATGGCGACCCACATACCGGGGGTTCCGGATCATTTCTTTTCCGCACACGGCTCGAAGGTCGCCACGAAGGCGTCCATCTCGGTCATGCTGGTTCGCTGAGCCAGACCACCAATCCTCTGGCGTATCCGAAAAATCGTAAGGCCGGCGCATCGCGCTCGGCCTTTCTTTTTGCGCAAATTCCGGATGGTAACGATTAAATAACCGGCGGGATTTCCACCCCGCCGGCCGAAATCAGACAACCGAACGTTTTCCGGCAGCGCGTTTGTCCAGATCACTCCGCCGGGCTCGGATGCATCGAGCCTTTCGGACGCGTGGCTTCCTTCAGGTGCTGCTCCGCAGCCGGATCGACCGACAGATCGTCGTCTGCAAGCCCGGCGTTCGGATCGTCGTAAATTTCCTGGCTGAACTGACCCTCGGTTTTCGCGACGATCATGGAGACAACCGCATCACCGGTGATGTTTACGGCGGTGCGGATCATGTCCATCAGCCGGTCGACGCCAAGAATGAGCGCGATGCCTTCGATCGGCAGGCCCACCTGGGTAAGAACCATGGTCAGCATGACGAGGCCAACACCCGGAACGCCCGCGGTGCCGATCGAGGCGAGAACCGCCATGGCGATGACCGTCAGATAACCGCCGATCCCGAGCTCGATGCCGTAGACATTGGCGAGAAAGACCGTCGCGACGCCCTGCATGATGGCGGTGCCATCCATGTTGATCGTTGCACCGAAGGGTACGGTGAACGAGGCGACCGAGTTGTTCGCGCCCATACGCTCCGTGACGGCTCGAAGCGTGACGGGGATCGTCGCGTTCGAGGAGGCCGTCGAGAAGGCGAAGAGCTGGGCCGAACGGATCTTCTTCATGAAGGTGACCGGGCTGAGACCCGAAAACAGCTTCAGGATCAGCATCAGGGTGACGAAGAGATGCAGGAACAGGGCACTCGTCAGCGTTGCCACATAGGCGATGACCGGGATGAAGAGATCGATCCCCTGCTCGGTGAAGGTTTTGGCGATCAGCGCGAAGACGCCATAGGGCGCGAGCGCCATGACGATACCGACGATCTTCATCATCAGTTCGTTCATATACTCGCAGGCTTCCGCGAAGGGCTTGGAGCGATCGCCGAGCATCAGCGCCGCAATGCCGACGATGATCACGTAGAAGATGATCTGCAGCATCTCGCCATTGGTGAAAGCGGCAATCGGGTTCGAGGGCACGATATTGGCGAACACCTGCCAGACCGTCGGCGCTTCCTTTGCCTGGATGCCGGACGCATCGACGCCCTCCATCGTAAAGCCCTGCCCCGGCCCGACGACGAGCGCGATCGTGATCGCGACGGCGATCGCGATGGCGGTCGTCATCATGTAAAGCGCGAAGCTCTTGCCGCCGACACGCCCAAGCACCCGAATGTCGCCGATCCCCATGACGCCGCAGAGAAGCGAGAAGATGACCAGCGGGACCACCAGCATCTTGAGGGCGTTGACGAACATCGTCCCGATCATTCCGAAGAAGCCGGCGACGATCGTTTCATTGATGAAGGCGATGTCGAGCATGTTGAAGACGACGCCGACAATGACGCCGGCCACCATGCCGATCATGATTTTCATGGTCAGGGACATGAAATGGGACCCCTTTCGATAAGGCAGTCGCGCTCCGCGCGACGAAAGAGGCGCTTCGCCTTCGATCAGGAAAGCTTGCGCCGACGGGCCACCGGCATTGTTCAAGCCGGCAGCCGGCTTCAAGCATTCGGCAAGGTTACGCAAACCTTACTGCATATGTTTCGCCATGTTTATCGAAGCGTCAAGCTCAATTCCTGCCTAAGCATTACACAACGCCCGTTAATGCAGACGCGACCGGGCGTTCTGGCCCCCTTCCGAATAAGGTTTTGAAATCGCCCGCCACCCTGCGTCATTCCGTCCGCGTCATCCGCAGCTTTGGGCTTGGCGGCATCCGGCTTACTCATGCGCATCGCGTCCCGTCCGAGCCCACCGAGGCCTGATCCGAGATCCAGCACGTTGAGGAGAGCGTCGACCAGCGGAGCCTGACCGCGATCAGCTCAAGGGCGATTGTGAAAGGCAGTATGCTCGAGAGTAGAAGCTCGGTGAGCACGGCTCTTGTCAGGTTGCATTTCTACCGCTTACCGAATTCTCTCCAGTCGCGCGACCAAAAAACGCAACTATCCCACGCAACAAGGTTCGAGCGCGCGTTCGATGTCGAGAGCCCGGAGAAAGAGCGTTTCAGCACCGGCGAAGTGGACTCTTGTCGCAGTGCCCGTGATCTTCCCCGTCCGTCCTCTGGAGTTCGGGGGCTCGTCCAACTACTTTCCGTCCATGACGGAATTTAACGAATCGGACAGGGCTCAGAAGCCCGGTGGCATCGCGGCCAGAGCCATGGCGGCGCGAGGCTCTCGCGCACCTGACTATCTGAGCGGCCTCAACCCCGAGCAGCGCGCTGCGGTGGAGACGACGGAAGGCCCTGTTCTGGTGCTTGCCGGCGCGGGCACGGGCAAGACACGCGTCCTTACGACGCGGATTGCCCATATCCTCGCGACAGGACGAGCCTGGCCGAGCCAGATCCTCGCTGTCACCTTCACGAACAAGGCGGCACGCGAGATGAAGGCGCGGATCGGCCTTCTCGTCGGGGCAGAGGTGGAGGGCATGCCTTGGCTTGGGACCTTCCATTCGATTGGCGTCAAAATCCTGAGAAAGCATGCCGAACTCGTCGGCCTGAAATCGAATTTCACGATTCTCGACACCGACGACCAGATCCGGCTCATCAAGCAGCTGATCCAGGCCGAAAATCTGGACGACAAACGCTGGCCGGCGCGCACCTTTGCCAACATGCTGGACGGCTGGAAGAACAAGGGCCTCGAACCCAAACACATTCCCGAGGGCGATTCCCGCTCCTTCGCCGGCAAGGGCCGCGAGCTTTACACCGCCTATCAGGAGCGGTTGAGGACGCTGAACGCGTGCGATTTCGGCGATCTCCTGATGCATCCGATCGCGATTTTCCGTGCCTATCCGGATGTCCTCGCCGACTATCATCGCCGCTTCCGCTATATTCTCGTCGACGAGTATCAGGACACGAACACCGCCCAGTATCTGTGGCTGCGGTTGCTCGCCCAGCGACCCGACAAGAACAACGAACAGGCGACGATCAATGTCTGCTGCGTCGGCGACGACGACCAGTCCATCTATGGCTGGCGCGGCGCCGAGGTCGACAACATCCTGCGTTTCGACAAGGACTTTCCGGCCGCGACTGTCATCCGCCTGGAGCGCAACTATCGCTCGACCGGGCATATTCTCGGGGCTGCCTCGCATCTGATCGGCCATAACGAGGACCGGCTCGGGAAGACGCTCTTCACCGATCACCCGGACCCGGAAGACCCGAAAGTCGAGGTCAATGCCGGCTGGGATTCCGAGGAGGAGGCACGCGCAATCGGCGAGGCGATCGAGGACCTCCAGCGCCGGGAAAATCATCCGCTCAACAATATGGCGATCCTCGTGCGCGCGTCTTTTCAGATGCGCACCTTCGAGGACCGGTTCGTCACGATGGGCCTCAACTACCGGGTTATCGGTGGGCCGCGCTTTTACGAGCGCATGGAGATCCGCGACGCCCTCGCCTATTTCCGGTGCGTCTGCCAGCCGGCCGACGATCTGGCCTTCGAGCGCATCGTCAATACGCCAAAGCGGGGCTTGGGCGATGCAACGATCCGCCTCCTCCACGACTATGCCCGCGAGCGCCAGATTCCGCTGATTCCCGCAGCTTTGGACATCGTCGAGACCGAAGAGCTGAAGCCCAAGCCGCGCAATGCCCTGCGCCGCGTCGTTCTCGACATGAAGCGCTGGTCGGAGCTCTTGCCGACCACCAAACACACCGAGCTTGCCGAGCAGATCCTCGAGGAATCCGGCTATACGGAGATGTGGCAGAACGATCGATCCGCCGAAGCGCCCGGACGGCTCGAGAACCTCAAGGAGCTGATCCGCTCCATGGAGGAATACGAATCGCTCCAGTCCTTCCTGGAACATGTCGCACTCGTCATGGATACAGAGCAGGACGCAGAGACCGACGCCGTCTCCATCATGACGCTCCATTCGGCCAAGGGTCTGGAATTCGACACGGTCTTCCTGCCGGGCTGGGAAGAAGGCCTGTTTCCGCACCAGCGCGCGCTCGACGAGGGCGGACGCTCCGGCCTCGAGGAAGAACGCCGGCTTGCCTATGTCGGCATCACGCGCGCCAAGCGCCGGGCGAAGATCTGGTTCGTTTCCAACCGCCGCATTCACGGCCTCTGGCAATCGACCATCCCATCCCGCTTTCTGGACGAACTGCCGGAGGCGCATGTGGATGTGATGGAGGCCAACACATCCTATGGCGGGTACGGCGCGGGCGGTCTCGGCGGCTATGGCGCGTCGCGCTGGGACGGCGCGGCGGCCTTCAACGAAGGCGCCTATCGCACACCAGGATGGAAACGCGCCCAGGCCGCGAAAGCCAGTCAGAATGGCGGTGACGGCTGGTCCGGCGGACGCAGCCGCGAAATCACCTATGAGAGCGATCAGGCCTCCGGCTCCGCAGGCCGCGCCGGACGCGGCCACAACCAGCCGCCACGCAAGGGGCTCGGCCTTTACTCATCGGCAAAACGCGGCGGCCCGCGAGAGATCGAAGGCGAACTCGTCGCCAAGTCGGTTGCCGAACACGAAAGCGCCTATTCGCAAGGCGATCGCGTGTTTCACCTGAAATTCGGCAACGGAACCGTCGCGCTCGTCGACGGCAACAAGCTTACCGTCGATTTCGACAAGGCCGGCCAGAAGCGCGTGCTGGAAGGCTTCGTGGAAAGCATCTGACCACGCTGAGCACAGCTGATACCGTATCCGGCTGATGAAGCCGGGCACGGTATCGAAGCCCCATGCGGTGCAGACGCGTTTTCAAATCCGTTATCACGAAGCGATCGAACGGATTTCGTATGCCCCAGCTGGGCTGCGGAGATGAAGCCTGCCGCCTCTATCCGTCGTTTCCACGCAGAAAACGCATCGTTGCCAGTGTCCTCGGCGCGCCGGATCGCAGATCGCAAGACACTGGAAACCATCCGCGTGAAGTTCGCAAGGCCCGAAAAACGAGGCAACCGGACCGGCAGGGTGAACGCCGACTCAACCGGCAAGGTTTCGAAGGCGTGAACCGTCGTTTTATTTTAAACAGTACTTTAGCCATCCGACCGCAGGCTTAAAGCTTCGTTGCGTTGCACGACAAAGCTGAAGGCCTTGATTTTCAGGGGTCGCAACGTCTTTTCAGGGCAATTTCACTTTCGTTCGGCAGGCATAGGGTTAGCAATCCGTTCAATCGAAACCGTCACTTCGCGCCATTCCGGTCACTGCAGGAAAAGTCTTCCTAACCGATCTTCACCAATATAAACCGTCGTCAACGCTTGTTACCAAAGTATATCTGACAATTTGAACTAAATTGATCCACGCAATTTGGTTCGAAAGCAAAACAACGAGCGCAGGTTCTCTCCAACACACGGAGAGGACCGACCATGAACGCCTTCATCAAGACCGCCGCCCTGACCCTTGCAGCCGTCGTTTCAGTCGGACTGTCCACGCCGGCGAATGCACGTTCGGCCCATATGCCGACGACGAGCATCACATCCCAGCCGATCGGACATTACGAGTTCTGCCATCGCTACGCCGATCGCTGCACGGCCCAGCGTGCGACGGCCCCGGTCCAGCTGAACGAGAAGCTCTGGAAAAGGATTGTCGAGGTCAATTCGGCGGTCAACACAAGCATCTATCCGCGCGAGGATATGGCGATGTACGGCAAGCCGGACGTCTGGTCCTATCCCCAGACAGAGGGTGATTGCGAAGACTATGCTCTCTTGAAGCAGTACATGCTCGAACAGGCCGGCATTCCTGCGTCGGCGCTTCTCATCACCGTCGTTCTGCAGTCGAATGGCGAGGGGCACGCCGTCCTGACCGTCCGCACCGACCGCGGTGACATGGTTCTCGACAATCTTAACGATCGTGTCTCGCTCTGGAGCGACACGGACTACACCTATCTGAAGCGCCAGGCTGAGAACCACGCCGGCAAGTGGGTCGATATCGCCGACGACCGTTCCGTCCTCGTCGGCAGCCTGCGCTAAGACAGGCACCGCATTTAACGAGCGGATCAAAAAAGGCCGGCCGCGAGAACCGTCGCGGCCGGCCTTGTCGCATGTCGTTCGGTGGTTCGCTTATTCGAGATCGATGTCGAGGATGGTCATGGTGAGATGGTATGACAACTCGCCCTCCTCTGTGTCCTTGCTCAGCGTGCCGATAAACTCGTCGCCCTTGTAGACCTCCGCAGTTTCTCCCTGCTTTGGAAGAGCACGCACGGAAATATCCGCGCTTGAAAACGTGCGCTTCAAATAGGCGTCGAGCTTCTTGATTTCGTCGGGCTTCACGTCCTAATCCCTTCGCTGTCGTTCGATGGCAGAGATGATGCAGCATCCGGCGCAATCAACCGGCCTGAAGGTCGTAGGATCGACCAATGCGCGTCGCCCTGTTCGCAGCAAGCAATTCCAGCACGAGATTTGTGCCCATTCGCCGAAGCGAGAGCGACAATCCGTCTGAAGAGCGGACAAAGAAGAGGACATTGCTTCCAATTGTCCCGATGGGCTGCACAGCGAAGAAAAATCGCGTTAGGCTGACCAAAACGACGGTTACGGTACCTTTAGAAGACCTGAGGATTTCGCCTTCATGCCCATGGATATGCCCCTGCCGCCCTCCGTCCTGCCGATCTCACCCTACCCGGATGCGGACGCGGTTCTGGACGGCCTGATCGCGGAAGCCGATCTGTCCAAGGAAGACCGGAAGAAGATCGGGTCCATCGCCGTCGATCTGGTCAAGCGTATCCGCAAGACGGGCGATCCCGGACTGATGGAAGTGTTCCTCGCCGAATATGGCCTTTCCACCGAGGAGGGCATCGCGCTGATGTGCCTTGCCGAGGCATTGCTGCGCGTGCCCGATGCCCAGACCATGGACGAGCTGATCGAGGACAAGATCGCACCCGGCCAGTGGAGCACCCATCTTGGCGCCTCGTCATCGTCCCTGGTCAACGCCTCGACCTGGGCGCTGATGCTGACCGGTCGTGTTCTGGAAGAGAACGACCGTGGACCGCTGAAGGCGATGCGCAGCGCGGTGCGGCGGCTTGGTGAACCGGTGATCCGCAACGCCACCGGACAGGCGATGCGCGTGATGGGCCGCCAGTTCGTGCTCGGCGAAACCATGGACAAGGCCATGGAGCGTGCCAGGGAGCAGGAAGACAGGGGCTATACCTATTCCTACGACATGCTCGGCGAGGCAGCGCGCACCTACGGGGACGCCGAACGCTACCGCAAGGCCTATGACAACGCGATCGAGAAGATGTCGAAGCGCACCACCAAGGGCGATATCGCGACCAATCCCGGCATTTCGGTCAAGTTCTCGGCGCTTCATCCGCGCTACGAGATGGCCCAGCACGACCGGGTTCTCAACGAACTCGTACCCGTCGTCGCCGACCTTGCGGCCAAGGCCGCCAAGCTCAAGATCGGCTTCAACGTCGATGCCGAGGAGCAGGACCGGCTGACGCTCTCGCTCGAAGTCATCGACCGGGTGCTCCAGGACGAACGGCTGAAGGACTGGGACGGTTTCGGCATCGTCGTCCAGGCGTTCGGTCCGCGCGCCGGCAGCGTCATCGACTGGATCCACGACACCGCCGAGCGCCTCGATCGCAAGCTGATGGTTCGGCTCGTGAAGGGCGCTTACTGGGATACGGAGATCAAGCTCACCCAGCAGGAAGGCCTGCCGCGCTTCCCGGTCTTCTCCCGCAAGCCCGCGACCGATGTGAGCTTCATCGGCAATGCCCGCAAGCTGCTTCGCTATCGCGACCGTATCTATCCTCAGTTCGCGACGCACAACGCCCACACCGCGGCAGCGATCCTGCACATGACGCAGCAGATGGGCGTCAAATCCGAGGAGTTCGAATTTCAGCGCCTGCACGGCATGGGTGAAGTGCTGCACACCATGGTCATGCAGGATCATGGTACGCGCTGCCGCATCTACGCGCCCGTTGGCGCGCACCGCGACCTACTCGCCTACCTCGTGCGCCGGCTTCTGGAAAACGGCGCGAATTCGAGCTTCGTCAACCAGATCGTCGATGAGGAGGTGCCACCGGAACAGGTGGCCGAAGACCCGTTCGAGGCACTCGGCTACGCTCCGCCGGTGACGCCCGGCACGGATATCTTCCTGCCCTTGCGTGAAAACTCGAAGGGTTGGGACCTGACGGCCGTCGATCATCTCGAGGAGATCGAGGCCGCACGCGCACCGTTCCGCACGAAGCGCTTCGAGGCCGGGCCTCTGATCGCAGGCGATGCCCAGCCCGAAGACGAGGCGGAGCGTCTCAATCCGGCCGATCCGGGCGACGTCGTCGGCACCACGCGATTTGCGTCGAAAGCCGATGTCGAGACGGCACTCTCGGCGGCCAGGCCCTGGGATGTGAGCGCTGAAGAACGCGCAAGCATTCTGAAGAAGGCCGCCTCACTTTATGAAGAGAACTTCGGCGAGATCTTCGCGACTCTTGCCCGCGAGGCCGGCAAGACCCTGCCGGACGCGCTGGCCGAACTGCGCGAGGCGGTCGATTTTCTGAACTACTACGCGGAAGAAGCCAAGAAGCTCACCAGCGAGCCCCTCGGCCGGGTGGTCTGCATCAGCCCGTGGAACTTCCCGCTCGCGATTTTCACCGGCCAGATTGCAGCCGGCCTTGCGGCCGGCAACGCCGTGCTCGCCAAGCCCGCCGAGCAGACGCCACTGATTGCCCATCTCGGCACCCGGCTGATGCACGAGGCCGGCATCCCGCGCGAAGCACTGCAGCTTCTTCCTGGTGCCGGTCAGGTCGGCGCGGCGCTGACCTCGGATGCGCGGATCGATGGCGCAGCCTTTACCGGCTCCACCGAGACCGCCCAGAAGATAAAGCAGGCGATGGCCGATAACTGCCATCCCGGTGCGCCGCTGATCGCCGAGACCGGCGGACTCAACGCGATGATCGTCGACTCCTCGGCCCTGCCCGAGCAGGCAGTGCGCGACATCATCCAGTCGGCCTTCCAGTCCGCCGGCCAGCGCTGTTCGGCCTGCCGCTGCGTCTATGTGCAGGAGGACATCTCGAAGGATTTCATCGAGATGCTGAAGGGCGCGATGGACGCCTTCCGGCCATCAGACCCCTGGTATCTCAAATCCGACAGCGGCCCACTGATCGATGAGGAAGCCCATGGGCCGATCGCCGACTATGTTGCGAAGGCGAAGGCCGAAGGCCGGCTGATGCATCAGATCGAAGCGCCCGATCAGGGTCATTTTCTGGCACCGGCGCTGGTTCGCGTGAACAGCATATCCGACATCGAGCGCGAGATCTTCGGTCCCGTCCTTCACATCGCGACCTTCAAGGCAAAAGATATCGATAAGGTCATCGACGCGATCAACGGCAGGGGTTACGGGCTCACCTTCGGCCTGCACACCCGGATCGACGATCGGGTGCAATATGTCACCGACCGCATCCATGCCGGCAATCTCTACGTGAACCGCAACCAGATCGGCGCGATCGTGGCATCGCAGCCCTTCGGCGGGGAAGGCCTTTCCGGCACCGGCCCCAAAGCGGGCGGACCGTTCTACGTGGCGCGCTTCCAGAAAGCCGTCTCGCCGAAATACCGGCCGTCGAGCCCCATCGATCTTCCGGGACCGACGGGCGAATCCAACCGGCTGCATCTCAGCCCGCGTCCCGCGGTGCTCTGTCTCGGGCCGACGGACGAGGACCGCAAGAAGCAGCGGGCAGCGGTGGAGCGTCTCGGCGGCGTTGCGGAAAATGGTTCGGTGGAACGCGATCTTTCGACCGGCCCGGAATTCGGCAGCGCCATCTGGTGGGGCGACGAGGAGACCGCTCGCAAACTCGCCAAGCAGCTCGCCAGACGAGAAGGCCCGCTCCTGCGGCTCGTGACCGGCGCCGTGACCGTGCCGGATGTCATGCATGAGAGGCATCTGTGCATTGACACGACCGCCTCTGGCGGCAACGCACAGCTGCTCGCCGACGTGGCGAAGAACGATCCACGGGCGAAGGGCCGGACATAGGTCCGGCTTCCAAGGATCAGTCGGTAAAGAAGCGAAAGCGCGAGACCTGACGGAAGGTCTCGCCCGGATCGAGCCGGGCCGAGGGAAAGTTCGGCTGGTTCGGACTGTCTGGAAAGAGTTGCGGTTCCAGGCAGATCGCGTCGCCCATGCGATAGAGCCGCTTCCCCTTGCCCGGCACATCGCCAAAGAGGGAATTGCCTGAATAGAACTGGATGCCGGGCGCTGTGGTAGCCATCTCCATGGAGCGTCCGGTCCTCGGGTCCTTCAGGAGCGCGGCCAACTGCGGTTCCTCGCTCGTCTTATCGGTCAGAACCATGCAATGGTCGAAGCCGCAGACGAGCCGAACCTGCTCTTCCCCGCCGTCGCGAACCCCTTCAGACACAGGCTTTGCCGCCCGAAAATCGAAGACCGTTCCCTCGACATTAAGAAATTCGCCGGTCGGGATCGCGGTCTCGTCCACCGGCAGGAACCGATCTGCCGAAAGCATCAGCTCGTGATCGAGGATGTTTCGCTCGGACAGGGCGCCGGCGAGATTGAAGTAAGCGTGGTTGGTAAGGTTACAGATCGTCGGCGAGTCGGTCACCGCTTCATAAGTGAGTGTATATTCGCCGGGTCCGGTCAGCGCATAGGTTGCGCGCACCTCGAGCGTGCCCGGATAGCCGCTATCGCCATCGGGGCTCGTCAGCGCGAAAGTGACGAAGGGATTGGGCGTCTCGCCGGTCTCCGCGATGCGCCAAATGGTCACCCCGAAACCCTTTGAGCCGCCATGGAGATGGTTCGGCCCATCATTGGTTTCGAGCTGGTATTCACGGCCATCCAGACTGAAGCGGCCTTTTGCGATCCGGTTGGCAAAGCGCCCCACCGAAACCCCGAAATGCTGAGGGTGGGTCTCGTACATCGCCAGATCGTCGTAGCCGAGGATGACATCGTCCATCCGGCCATCACGGTCGGGCACGCGAATCGACTGGAGCGTCGCGCCGAAACTCATCACCGTGATCGAGATGCCATCCGTTTCAAGATCGACGGCCTCGACTGCCTTGCCATTCGATAACGTGCCGAATTCGCGCCGCTGCAAGCCCGCCATTGTTCCCTCCCTTTCCGTTGTCCCGCGCTTCTGCGATAGCGCCCTTACCGGGCGTTCTCAGCGCTTGGATTGGAAGCTAGGGGAGCAGGGCCTGATGACGACGGCCACATTGATCATCACACGGATTGACCGGTCAACGCTCGGTATCCTCATGATGGTGTTCGGCATCTTTCTCTTCATGGCGAACGATGCCCTCGGCAAGTTTCTCGTAGAGACCTATTCGGTTGGGCAGGTTCTTCTTCTGAGATCGCTTGCTGCGCTGCTGATCCTCCTGCCGCTGATCTGGCGGATCGGCTTCCGCTCGCTGGTCCGCGTCGAACGGCCGGGTCAGCAAGTGTTGCGAACGATCTTTGCGACTGCCGAGGTAACGGCCTTCTACGGCGCCCTGGCCTATCTGCCGCTCGCCGCAACCCTGTCCTACTGGCTGGCGGCGCCGATCTTCGTCGCAGCGCTTGCGCCGCTTTTTCTGGGCGAGTCGGTAGGCCTGCGACGATGGACGGCGATCCTCGCAGGCTTCGGCGGCGTGCTGATCGTTCTCCAACCCTCCGCCGCGACATTTTCCGGCGGCGCACCGATCGCAATCTTCGGAAGCTTCGCCTTTGCACTGATGATGCTGACGACCCGCTCGCTTCGCCAAACGCCGGACACCGTGCTCGTCTTCTGGCAGACCGCCGGCGCGCTTGTCGCGGGCCTTGTGCTTTCGCTGTTTGCATGGACGCCGCTGACCCTCGCCGGCTTCGCCAGTTTGAGTGTTCTCGGCCTTGTCGCTCTGGCGGCCCATCTATGCGTCACGCGCGCGTTCAAGCTTGGCGATGCGGCGAGCATCGCACCGCTTCAATATACGATGCTTCCCTGGGCAACGCTGTTCGGCTTCCTGTTCTTCGACGAAATCCCAAGATGGACGACGCTTCTCGGAGCCCTCGTCATCATCGCCTCCGGTCTTTTCATCTTCTTTAGGGAACGCCAAGTGGCGAGGCGGGAGGCGATGCTTGCCCAAACCCCACTACCGCCCGGTTGCTGAGACCCGATAAGACACTGGAAAACCAAAGGCGCGCCCTGTCCCGGTGCCGCACTTCATGTAGGGTACACCCGATTTTCCGAACCCGCTTCACGAGTTCCACCTTTGTCGAGCTTCACCTTTATCCACGCCGCCGATCTCCACCTCGGCAGCCCGTTCCAGAGCCTGGCGGTGAAAGATGCGACCATTGCCGCACGGTTCGCACAGGCAACCCGCGGCGCGTTCGTCAAACTGGTGGATGAGGCGATCAAGCGGAAGGTGAACCTTCTGGTGATTGCCGGCGACGTCTATGACGGCGAGTGGAAGGACAACTCCGTCGGCCTGTTCTTCAACCGCGAGCTCGCGCGGCTCGCCAAAGCCGATATTCCGGTGGTTTTCCTGAGGGGCAACCACGATGCGGAAAGCGTGGTGACAAAGAGCGTGCCACTTCCGGCAAGCGTGCAGCAGTTTCCGACCAACAAGCCTGCCACCATCCGGTTCGATGAATTCGGCGTCGCGCTCCATGGCCAGGGCTTTGCCGAACGGGCGGCGCAGGAAAACCTCGCCCTCGCCTATCCGGCTCCCGTGTCCGGCCTCTTCAATATCGGCGTCCTGCACACCTCCCTCACCGGCCGGCCACCACACGATGTCTATGCGCCCTGCACGGCAGACGACCTGCGCAATCGCGGCTACGATTACTGGGCCCTCGGCCATGTTCATGAATTCGAGGTCGTCAGCGAGTACCCGCATATCGTCTTTCCGGGCAATCTTCAGGGGCGCAGCATCCGCGAGACCGGCG
The DNA here is from genome assembly GCF_039652615.1 of Fulvimarina fulva. Lineage (NCBI taxonomy): Bacteria > Pseudomonadati > Pseudomonadota > Alphaproteobacteria > Hyphomicrobiales > Aurantimonadaceae > Fulvimarina > Fulvimarina fulva. Next base: position 224,866 of record NZ_JBDJAC010000001.1, on the reverse strand, counting down.
CGAAGGGCGCGGTTCTGGTCGCGGTCGAGGATGGCCGGATCCGGGATGTGGAACGTCTTGTCTTCGATGAAGCCCGCTGGGCCCATCTCGCAGTCGATGTCAGCGATCACGAAGAGCCGGGCACGATCGCAAATGCGGTCGCGGCCTCCTTCGAGGCAGAAGCGGAAGCAGCCGGCGAGCGACTTCTCGCCTTCCGCATCGAACTTACCGGTTCCTGCGCGTTTCGTCGGCGGCTGATCGCGAACCGCGAGATGCTCGCCGACGACATTCAGGCAGCCTGCCATCACCATCACCCGGATGCCTGGCTTGAGAAGCTGGCGGTCAGCGTGAGCGATCCAACCGCCGAAGAGCTCCGCCCCGCGATCGATCGGTCCATCGATATCGAGGCCATGGTCACGGACGTGCTCGGCGAGGCAGAACGCCGGGAGGATGCCGAGGAGATCGTCCGCCAGATCTGCGCGAAGCTGCCCGGCGGCATCGGCAGTGGAGAAACGCCGCTGGGAGGACCCGATGATCTGATGGCGGAGGCGCGCGACCTTCTGCTCACCCGCGCCGAGATCGAGGCCTGACGGAAAGTATGCGGTTCAAGCGTCTTCATCTTCTGCGTTTCGGCACCTTCGACGATCACGAGATCGCATTTCGGCCCGATGCGCGCCTGCATATCGTCTACGGGCCGAACGAGGCGGGCAAGTCCACGACGCTGTCCGCGTTATCGGCGCTTCTCTTCGGCTTTTCCCACCAGAAGACCCACGACTTCCTGCACCGAGCGGACACGCTGCGCATAGCAGCGACGGTTGCGGCCCGCGATGGCTCAGAGCTTGCCTTCCGTCGCAGGCGCGGCAACAAGGCGACGCTTCTTGCCGACGACGAAACGGAAACGGCGCTGCGAGACGACGCGCTGGCGCCGTTTATCGGCGGCCTCACCAAGACGGTCTTTGAAAGCGCGTTCGGTCTCAACTCGACCCGCCTCAAGGAAGGCGCCGAGGCAATGCTTGCCAGTGACGGGGAACTTGGCGGCACGTTGCTTGCCGCAGCATCCGGCCTCACCGGGCTACGCGATCTGCGCGCGCAATTCGAAAACGAGGCTGCGGACCTCTACGCCCCGCGAGCGAGCACGAAAGACTTCAACGAACTCGCGAAACGCTGGGACGCCGCACGGCAGAAGGTTCGTGAGACCGAGCTACGCTCGACCGATTGGAAGGCGCTCAATGCCGAAATCGACACGCTCGCGCGCCGGCATGAAGAGGAAAAGGAACAGCTCTCGGCCCTGATCCGGCGTCGCGACGCGCTTGGCATGCTGAAGAAGCTCGTCCCCGTCGTCGCCGAGATCGATGCGAGCCTACGCAAACTGCAAAATCACAGCGATCTCGAAACCTTGAGACCAGGCTTTGCCGATGGCCTCAGTAAAGCGCTGGGAGATCGCGCAACGTGCACCAAAGCCCATGAGGAGGCTTCGCAGCGCCTGCTAGATGCGGAGGAGGCCGTTGCCGAGATTGATGTGGACGAGAAGATCCTCGCTCACGGAAAGGCGATCAGCGCCTTGCACGAACAGCTCGGCAATTACCGGAAGACGCGGGAAGATCTGCCGGCCGTCGCCCGCGAGCAACGTGGCTTTGCCCACGACATCGAGGACCGGCTGAAACGGCTCGGTCTTCCGGCCGACGCAAGCGGCCCTCAGCAGCCAACCGATGCCGCGCTTGCGCTCGCCGCCCAACTTGCCGAGGACGGCAAAAGTCTTGCCCGCGAACTGACGGGCCTGACGAAGCAGATCGCCGACGAGCGGGAAAACGAAGAGAACCTCGAACGCCATGCTCCCTCCGGCCGGTTGACCGATCCAAAGCCCCACAAGGATTGGATGGCGGCCCTGCGCCCCGAGATCGATACCGTCGAGAAATCCCAGCAGCTTGCGCTCGAATACCGAAGCGAGGCCCGGCGCATCCGCGATGCGGCGCTCGCGCTCGATCCGTCAGTCGCCGATTTCGAGCGGATCGTCGGCGTCGCGCTTCCCTCCATCGAGACCGTGTCCGCTCAAATACAACGGCTGGAAGCGGGAGACCGCGCCATCGGCAAGATCGAAAGCGATCTCCAGAGGATCGAAGACGAAATTGCACGAAACACAAAACTGCTGCGCGACACCGAGCGCGGGGGCGAAATCCCTTCACGCGAAACCATCGCCTCAGCCAGGAAAGCGCGGGACGAAGCCTTCCGCCCGATCGCCGCATCTGCGCTTGGCAGCGCCGCGCGCCCCGACCCCGCTGAAGCGCATGCCCTCGTCGAGACGTTCAGCGCGCACCTACGCTCCGCCGATCATCTGGCAGACGCTGCCTTCGCCGATGTCGAACGCGTCCAGCGGTTCAGCGATGTGAGCGCCCGAAATGCAGACTTAGAAACCGAACGATCGAGGCTTCAAGGCGCGCTGGCCGGACAGCGCGCCGCGGAGGACAGCGCCGGGGCGGACTTCGCGGCACTCTTCGCGCCACTGGGCGTTGATGCCACCGCCCCGGAAAAGATGGTCGACTGGCTGAAGGCGATGCGCGACCTGCGGGACGCCTATCGCCAAAACGAAGGTCGGTCGGACCATCTGTCGTCTGCCGCAGACGGGGAAGAAGATCTGCGCAAAAGCCTGATCGCTGTCGCGCAGAATGTGTGGATCGACGAGGCCGAAGCTCTCGGGACGATCCCACTCGTCCGCTCGATCGGTCAGCGGATCGAGGAAATCAGCGAGGCCTGGCTGGAAAGCCGCGACCATGCCGGCCGCAAGCGCGATGTTGCGCGACGGATCGAGAGGCTGGAGGCGCAAAAGGCCGAGCTTTCGAAGCGCCTGGAGATGTGGCGCAAGGATGCGGATGCCACCTTCTTGAAGCTTAGCCTTGCGAAAGGGTCCTCGCCCGACGAGGCTTCCGCGACGATCTCGCTCTGGCGGGACCTTCCAGGCATCGAACGCCAGCGCCTCAACCGCGAGGAGCGCGTCCGGGGCATGGAGCGCGACGCGCGACGCTTCGAGGAGGAAACGCGCGCGCTCATCTCCGAGATCGCGCCTCAGTGGAGCGACCTACCGGCGGAACGCGCCGTGGAAGAGCTGCAGGAGGCAAGCGGGATTGCCTATCGCGCGAGCGCCAAGCTGACCGAGCGCAAGGCCGCGCTCGACCGCGCCAGACGCGAACGCGACCAGCGGAAAGCGCAATCCGAAGCCGCCGGAGAAAAACTTTCCGATCTTCTGTCCGCCTGCCCCGACGGCGTCGATGCTGCAAAATTGATCGAACGGCTGAACGAGCGCGACCGTCTTCGCGAGGCCGCCGCCCAATCCCGCGCCCGTCTGGTCGACATCGCTCCGTCCTGGTCAGAGGACGAAGTACGGCAGGCGCTCGAGGGTTTCGATCCATCACGCGCAGATCTGGACCTCGCCGATCTCGAAAAAGAAGAGAGCGATCTCAGCGCGCAATCGAACGAAACCTATGCGGAACTTCGCCAGAAACTGAATGAAAAGGAAGCGCTCGGTCGTGGCCAGGGCGCAGAAGGCGCCGTTTTCGAACAGAAGGCGGTGGAAGCGGAGATGCTCGACCTCGCGCGCCGCTGGGCCGTTCTCAAGATCGCATCGAACCTCGTTTCCGCAACGCTCGAAAAGCACCGCCAGGGTCAGGACGCGCCGCTGATGCGACGGGCTGGCGAGAGGTTCAGGACGCTGACCACGGGTGCCTTTCCATCTCTCTCCCAGCAGTTCGACGAGAACGACGAAGCAAGGCTCATGGCCGTGCGCGAGAACGGCGACAGGCTGAGGATCGATGACCTCAGCGACGGCACCCGCGACCAGCTGTTCCTCGCGCTTCGCCTGGCCTTTATCGAGGATTATGCGAGCCGCAACGAACCGATCCCGTTCATCGGCGACGATATATTCCAGACCTTCGACGACAATCGCACGGCGGCAGGCCTCCGGACGCTGGCTGAAGCCAGCGAGCACATGCAGCCGATCCTCTTTGCCCATCACCGCAGCGTGGTGGAGATTGCAAGGGATGAGCTCGGCCGTGATGTCGATATCATCGAACTCGCTTGATTCAACGCGTCTGAAGCGAAACGCTGAGGATCTCGGAATTCTCCGTCATGGACCTGAATTCCCGCTCGAACGCCCGGCAAACACCGAATAGCCATGGCTATTCACCCGAATGGTCGAGGCCGTCGCTACCCAATATGGCGAGTTATGCATCTGGCGAGACCGAGGCATGCCGATAGGGCAGGTCAAGCGTATTGTGCAGTGCAGCATCAATGGCTAGCTTGGGTGTTGAGCGGGGCGGCCAGTAATTTTCGGTCCCAGTCGGGGTATCGACGCTGCACCCGCTCCTCACGTGATGAGGACACCCAATCATGAGAACCGCTCTTCTAGCAGCTGCTGCAACCCTCGTGCTCTCCACGCCCGTTCTGGCAGACGATATCGCCGCGAATGAGGGACGCGCCGTGTCACTCGCCGGCGTTAACGGATCGGTCTACTACACGGAAACCGCAGGCGAATTCGAAGTCGTCACGACACTTTCCGCCGAGGACAGCCAACGTCCGATCCGCACGCGTGCCACCCTGCAGAACGGCCAGTCGATGACCGTCGAAGTGCCGGGCAAAGCGAATGGCGAAGCAGAGTTCATCACGATCAAGCGCTCCGGCGATACACTCTCAATCGTATCGAAGCCCGATCTCCGCGCCTCGCTGATGACCGAGTAAGACCGGTGGACGTTTGAAAGCACCGCTTTCGAAGGTCCGTCGGCAGGCCGAGCGGCACTTGAGCCACCAGCCGAGTCAGAACTGGCCCGGAGGGTCAGTTCATTCGTTCGGCGGCACGATCCCGAAAGTCCGCAATTGTTGTTCTCAAGGCCCTCGGCGCACTCCCACGCCGGGGGCTTTGCTGTTTCCGCAACAGGTTCATCTGGCAGCTCATTCAAGGCGCACCTTACCGAGACGCAGGTAGCAGAGCCTGCCGTTGGAAGAGAAACTCAGAGCGGGTATCCGGCGCGGACCGCGCCACTATGCTGGCAATACGGATCTGGAATCTCGGACGGGGCTGCGGTCGAGGCCGCAATGACGGTTAGAGGCGCGCTCTTCGGTAAGAAGGCCAGTCTCCGCCAGGCACGATAGGATCTTCAGATGACAGCTGCGAGATGTAGACCCAGGCCTCGACGTCCGGTTCGATGAGCCGGATCTTGCGTCGGATATAAAGGGAACCCGCCTCGTTATCGGGGAAGTAATCCTCGTAGCCATCGAAGATCGTGAAGGCCTGAATCCCGACAAGCTGGTGCAATTCGCCCTCGACGACACCACGATCTGCCGAGGCCCGGAGCTTATCGTCGGGGAGGAAGAAGCCTGGATAAGCACCATGATCGCGAAGCGTTCCAGCCATCCGGCAGGGGCCGACGAATTTGGACAAACCGGCGCGAGACGGTGCGGTTGAATCGTTCGCACGCTCCATGAGCGACCCGTAAAACGCGATATAGTCAGTCATACTCTTGCTGTTTAGATGTCAGGGTAACGGTCGGGCATTTCGCAGACGCGTCATCCTTCATGCAGGCTACAAATCGAAAGAGCGCGAACCGGTTGGCTCGCGCTCCTTAATCATGTCCTTCGTCAAAAGGAAAAGATCAGCATCCGCTGGAAGACAGCGTCACGGTCCGATCTTTCACACCATCCACGGTCACGGTGCAGCCGTCTCCAAGGTCGAACGAGCTGCCGGTCTTCACCGCTTCGCGCGCACCATTGAGCACGGCCAGCGTTGCACCATCATCTGAAACCGACGAGATGAAGACGCTCTTGTCGCCGAACTTGGCAGCCTGACCGATCCTCAAGCCGTCGCTTCCGCCAGAGGAAGCTTCAGAGTTAGCCTGCTCACCGCCCGAAGCGGCATCCTGCCCGTTTGAGCCCGTGTCGGAACCGGAAGCCTGGCTGTTCGAGCTGTCCTGTGACTGCTGTTCGGACTGGTTGCCAATCGATTCCTGCGCTTGGCTGTTGCCAGAACCAGCTGCCGCATCGCTACCGCTCTGGCCATCGCTGGACGACTGAGCTGCCTGACTACCATTCTCCTGGCTGGAGCCGTTTTCAGACTGCGCGTCCTTTGCCGAGGCACAAGCCTCTTCGGACAAACTGACTTCAGCGCCTTCGGCGCTGTCCAGCTTGACGGCACATCCGTCCTCGTTGTTCGAAGACTGGCCCTCAGCGGCGGCAGCAGCTTGATTGCCGCTCGTGCTGGAGCCGTTCGTCGACTGGCTCTGACTGGAAGATTGCAAAGCCTGCTCAGCGTTCTGACTGCCTGCCTGGCTCGCAGACTGGCCTTCGCCACCCGAGGCCTGGCATCCTTCGGCCGATAGTTTGATGGAACGCCCTTCGACACTGTCGAGCGTGATGGAGCAATTTTCGCCCGCGTCGAAAGATTGCCCCGCATTCACGGTCTCACGGGCTCCCCCGACGACTGCCAGCGTCGCGGCACCATCAGCGATGGACGATACGAAAACGCGCGTGTCGCCGAACCGCGCGGTCTGGCCCACGGTCAGGCTCTTGTCCGAGCCGGCGCTCTGGTCGGAAGAGCCTTCACTCTGTGCAGCCGACTGGCCTTCGGCGCTCTCAGCTGTGCCACTATTGGACTGCTGCGTTTCGCCAGACTGACCGGACTGGCCGGACTGTTCGTCAGAGGACTGCTGATTGCTCTGCTCGCCAGACTGCTCTCCGCCAGCGGGTGCCTGACCTGAATTCGTTGACTGTTCTTGCGAGTCTGCCGACGATTGATCAGAAGACTGCGCGCCGTCCGAAGCATTGGCCTTTTCAGCCGAACCGCCGTTTGCGTTGCCGCATTCGGCGCTGGAGAAATAGGCTGCTCCTCCCGCGACACCCGCAAGCGTCACCGAGCAGCCATCGCCGAGATCGATGCTGTCACCGGCTGCAACATCCCGTTGCTCGTCACCACCACCAAGGGCGACTTTGGCCGATCCGTTCTCTTCGTCGATCGAGACGAGATTGAGCTGAGTCTGACCGAATATCGCTGCCTGTTCAGGAAGCAAAATCGCGCCAGTCGCACCGATCTCTCCTGCCAGAGAGGCAGGGTCCGCAGAGCTGGACCCGGAACCTGCGCTCGCAGATGCGTCGCCGGACTGATTGTTATTCTCTGATGCAGCGCATCCGTCCGCCGTTACGAACGCAGCGCCTGCAGCGACACCCGCAAGCTGGAGCGAACAATTGTCGGAGAGGTCGACGCTATCGCCACTTGAGACCTGCTTGTCCTCACCGCCAACGGAAAACGTCGCGCTTCCATCTTCGACACTCGACAAGGCGACGTCCGTGCCACCGAAAATCGCGCCCTGCCCCGAAAGAAGCACCGCACCAGACGGACCAATCTGCTGGAGCAAGCCAGCGATATCCTGTCCGCCATCGCTCGACTGCCCACTCTCTGAGCCTTGCCCGTTCGACTGCGACTGCGATGCGGATTGAGCGGGCTGCTCACAGCCTTCTGCGCTGACAAAGGCGGCACCTGCGGCCACACCTGCAAGGCTCAGAGAACAATCTTGCGACAGCTCGACACTTTTGCCGGATTCGACCTGCTGCTCTTTGCCATCCACCGTAAAGGTTGCCGAGCCATTGTCGCCATCGACGCTGGAAAGCGTAACTTCGGTGCCACCGAAAATCGCGCCCTGCTGCGCAAGAAGAACGGCACCGCCTGAACCGATCTTTTTCAGAAGCGCCGCGGCACCATCCTGACTTTCGTTTGACTGGGCCGAATTCTGCGAACTTGCGGCCTGCATATCCTGCATGGCCTTCTGTTGTTCGGCAGCGCGCTGATCGGCCGCCGACTGGGCCTTTTTCATCTCATCGGACATCGAGGTCTGCGCCTCGCTGATCGCCGCCACCTTCTGCTCAAGGCTGTCGATCTCGCTGCTTACCTTACTGGTGATGGATGACGTCTGCTCCTGAAGCGAGCTGCTGAGCTGCTCCATCTGCTGCTGTAGCTTGGTGACCGGCTCCTGAATGCTGCTCTGCAAGCCGGACACGGCCTTGCTCGCGGCCTCAGCTGCTTGATTCGATTGAGCGGACAACTGCTCGCTCATCGAGGACACCTGAGTCTGTATCGCGCCAACCTGCTGGGCGATCGACTCCTGCTGCTTCGCAACGGCATCCTGTTTCGCAGCTATTTCACTGGAGAGGGATGAGACGCTGTTCTCAACGGAGGATTGGACATCGGCGACCCGACCTTCCACCGCATCCACATCCGGCCCCATCAGCCAGCCCACGAAAAGGCCCACCAAGGCGGCAACCACGATTGGGATAAACTTTGATCCGCCCATAGGACCCCTCTCCTCCGTATCCTAGCGCTATGAACGACAGAGTTGCGACCTTGACCGATCAAGTCAACGGTCGCTCTTTCAAATTCGTCTGACCATGCCACCTTTCACCCTGAAATCAGGATATTCCGGAGCCACGATGCCAACTCAACTTTCCGTCAATGTCAACGCGGTCGCCATGCTCCGAAACCGCCGGGACTTGCCCTGGCCGAGCGTCACGGCACTCGGCCGCATAGCACTTCAGGCAGGAGCCCATGGGTTGACCGTTCATCCGAGACCGGACCAGCGCCATATCCGCTTCTCCGATCTTCCGGAGATCCGAAGCCTGATCGACGAGGAATTTCCTGAGGCTGAATTTAATATAGAGGGCTATCCTTCTGACGATTTTCTGAAGCTCGTCGGGGGCATTCTGCCTGAACAGGTGACCCTCGTTCCGGACGATCCGAGCCAGCCGACATCGGATCACGGTTTCGACTTCAAGGCGGAAAAGGAATGGCTGAAGCCGATCGTCGAGCAGCTGAAAGCGAAAGGCGCCCGCGTCTCGATCTTTTCCGACGCCGATCCTGACCAGATGGAAGCTGCGGCCGAGACGGGTTGCGACCGCATCGAACTTTATACCGGGCCCTATGGCGCGACGTTCGACGATGCCTATGCAGCGAACTCGGAGATGGCAAAGCTCGGCGCCACTGCCGATCGGGCAATATCCCTCGGGCTCGGCGTCAATGCGGGGCATGATCTGACCGTTGAAAACCTGCCACCGCTGGTAAGGCGCATTCCTGCGCTCGCAGAAGTTTCCATCGGTCACGGCTTGACGGCCGACGCCCTGGAATACGGAATGGCCGAGACCGTCAGGCGGTTCAGAACCGCATGCGGTCAGGATGTCGCCGAGTGACAGATCAGGTGGGCGGGTCGATATCGGACAGTGGTACGGGCGGCGGGACTCGAACCCGCACGGCTTGCGCCTCGGGATTTTAAGTCCCGTATGTCTACCATTCCATCACGCCCGCTTGACCGTCCGGCGCGTTGCTCCGCCGACAGGTTCCTCAAAAGCAAACGTAGAAGACCTTGGCAAGCGCTGCATTCGCGACCGAGGTCATTCGACGTTTGGACGTCAGCGAACCTGATCGAGCAATCTCTTGCATTCAAGAAGCTCAAAAATGACGTCCTGGAGCTTGTCGGCCTGCTCCTTGCTGAGGCCCGCCGCCCCTGCCTCGCCGCTTGTCTCGATGCGGCGACGTAAAAAGCCTCCGAAACCGGATCGCCGCTCATGATCCGCGCTATGGGCTCGAGGTTCTTCAGCCCCCTGATCCGCCATTGGCGGCGTAGTCAGTCCGAAATCGTCGGGCAGCTCGTACAGGGATGCGGACTGCGGAACCGTGTCAGGCGTTTCGGAGCCCTTGTCCTCGACGGGCTGCGGCTCGGATCTCAGGTCGCCAGAGGCCGTCGCTGCCACGAACCGAACGCCTTGCTCTCTCAACAGGCGCTGGACGCCTTTGATGGTGAACCCCTTGGCGTAGAGGAGAAAGCGAATACCATGCAGGAGTGCGACGTCTTCGGGCCGATAATAGCGGCGACCGCCGCCGCGCTTGAGCGGGCGAACCTGCGGAAATCGGGTTTCCCAAAAACGGAGCACATGCTGCGGGATCGCAAGCTCACTCGCAACCTCGCCGATCGACTTGAAGGCCTCCGACGACTTCTCGTCCATGATCAGCCCTCGCTTTCGAAGTCGTTATTCAGCAGCGCGCACATCGGTCGTATCGAAGGCATCGTCGTTGTCGGCGATTCCCTCTTTCCGAGAATGCGCCTCCAGGATTCGCTCCTTCAGAACATTCGAAGGCTTGAACACAGTGACCTTGCGCGGCGAGATGGGCACTTCTTCGCCGGTCTTGGGGTTGCGGCCAACGCGCTCGTTCTTGTCGCGAACAAGAAAGGAGCCGAAAGAGGAAATCTTGACCGGTTCGCCATTTGCGATCGTATCGCAAACCTCTTCCAGAACCATCTCGACCAGCGAGGCCGACTCGGTTCTCGACAGGCCTATCTTGCGAAACACCGCTTCGGAAAGGTCGGCTCTCGTCAAAGTCTTACCGCTCATGGGCTCCCCTCCGGACATCATTTCAGGAGCTCCGGCACTAAAATCTCGAACGCCGTCGCATCGCGAGACTCAGCCGGCTATTCACCGTTATGTGATAGCTTAGCCGACTACCACCGAATAAGACAAGCGCCCCAAGTAAATCCGCCGCCCATTGCCTCCAGAAGAACGAGCTGCCCCTGCTGGATGCGGCCATCCCGCGCCGCGAGATCAAGGGCGAGCGGTATGGAGGCGGCCGAGGTATTGCCGTGTTTTTCGACGGTTATAACAACCTTTTCAGGCGAAATTCCAAGCTTCTTGGCGGATGCGTCGATGATCCGTCGATTGGCCTGGTGGGGGACGAACCAGTCGATATCGTCGGCCGAAAGCCCTGCATCGGAGAACGAATCTTCGATAACGTCAGTTATCATGCCAACCGCGTGGCGGAAGACTTCACGCCCCTCCATGCGCAGATGACCGACGGTACCCGTCGTTGAGGGGCCACCGTCGACGTAAAGCTTGTCCTTGTGCGCGCCGTCCGAGCGCAACTTGGACACCAGAACGCCGCGCTCATCGTCTGAGCTTTCCTCAGCTTCCAGAACCAGCGCGCCGGCTCCATCGCCGAAGAGGACGCAGGTCGTGCGGTCGCTCCAGTCGAGGATGCGAGAGAACGTTTCCGCGCCGATGACGAGCGCACGTTTCGCAAGGCCGCCACGCAGATAGAGATCGGCGGTCGTCAGAGCATAGACGAAGCCTGAGCAGACCGCGTGAACGTCGAAGGCGAAACCATGGTGAATGCCGAGCCGGTTCTGGATTTCGACGGAGGAAGCGGGAAACGTATTGTTGGGGGTCGCGGTCGCAAGCACGATGAGATCGATATCGCCCGGCTGGAGCCCCGCCGCATCGAGCGCACGGCGCGCCGCCTCCTCGCCCAGAGATACGGTCGTCTCGTTTTCGGACGCGATATGCCGTTCGGCAATGCCGGTCCGCTGCTTGATCCATTCATCCGAAGTTTCGACAACGCCGTCAAAGTCGCGATTCGTCATCACCCGCTCGGGCAAAACCGATCCCGTGCCTCGGACGACCGATCGAATTGTTCCGTTCATTGGCCTGCGCTCTCGTCTTCTTTTGGCGGCGCGTCGCTCATACGCGCATGGAAACTCTGGAGATCGGCAGCGATCTTGTTCATGAGGTCGTAGCGGGCCATGGCGTGAGCAAGATCGAGAGCGGCTGCAAATCCCTCCGCGTCGGTGCCGCCATGGCTTTTGATGACAATGCCATTGAGGCCGAGAAACACTCCGCCATTGACCTTGCGCGGGTCCATCTTGTCGCGAAGCTGGTCGAAGGCACCCTTGGCAAGGACATAGCCGAGCTTGGCGAGCACGGTCCGCGACATCGCCTCGCGCAGATAGCCAGCGATCTGCTTGGCCGTTCCTTCCGCCGTCTTCAGTGCGACGTTGCCGGTGAAGCCCTCGGTCACGACCACGTCCACCGTGCCCTTGCCGAGATCGTCGCCCTCGACGAAACCGTGATAGTCGATCCGCTCGAGATTGGACTCCTTGAGAAGACGCCCGGCCTCGCGAACCTCGTCCTGGCCCTTGACCTCCTCGACGCCTATATTGAGGAGACCGACGGTCGGCTTTTCGAGCCCGAACAGGGCCCGCGCCATGGCGCCGCCCATCATGGAAAAATCGATCAGCTGCTGTGCGTCCGCCCCGATCGTCGCACCGACGTCGAGCACGATGCTTTCCCCGCGCAGGGTCGGCCAGATCGCGGCGATCGCTGGACGCTCGATCTCCGCCATGGTGCGCAGGCAGAACTTCGCCATCGCCATCAGCGCGCCGGTATTGCCGGCGGAGACCGCAACCATGGCGTCGTTCGTCTTCACCGCCTCGATCGCGCGCCACATGGAGGATTTATGCCGGCCCTGCCGCAAGGCCTGCGATGGTTTTGCATCCATCGCGATCGCCATCTCGCAATGGCGAACGATCGAAGCCCGCGCCAGTGCATCGTGGGACTTCAGGATCTCTTCGATCCGGGCTTGGTCGCCATAGAGGATGAAACGCGTATCAGGCCGCCGTTCGAGCGCCAAGGCGGCGCCAGGAAGCGTCACTTCGGGACCAAAGTCGCCGCCCATCGCATCGATCGCAATGGTCGTCGTATTGTCGTCGTTCACTTCAAACTCGCCTTTTCAAATCGCTGCCGCCTCGGCCGCGGGCATTCGCACCGGAATCTATCCTTCTCGCAACCCTTCGCAACAAGACGCACCCTAGTTCTTGTCGCCCTGTTGCTTTCTCAACGCCGCCAGATCGGCGAACGGCGAGACCTTTCCGGCCTCAGGCTCAGGATCGGTATCAATCGTCTCGAAGGTCTCGTTCGGCCGCCTCGGATAGGGATCGATCGCCAGAACGAGGTGCTCCTCGACATAAGGGGCGAGATCGATGTGATCGCCCGAAAACGGTTCCGGCGGCTCTTCGCCTTCGGGATCGACGAAGATCTCGTCCTCGAAATCGGCCTTTCTTGGAGCCAGCCGGGAATGTTCCGGAACGAAGATCATGTCGAAGTCGATGACGTAGTCCGTTTCTATGGGCTCGAGCGTCACGACACTCTCCTGCACGGCGGCCACCTTCAAGATACCCGTCACCTGAACGCCTGCCTTTTGCCAGGGCATGGCGACAAGGGAACCCTTGAATTGCGCCATGGCCGTCAAGCCGAGATCGGACGCGATACGCTGAAGGTCCGCAGGTCCTGCATCGAAATCGATCGGCAGGCCCGACTGGGACACACGCCCGACGGCGATCCTGAGGGTTTTGTGGAGATCGGTTCCTGTGGTCATGGCGTCCCTGACTTGTCGAGTTGTCCGGACAGAAGATCGCTTGCGGGACTATCCGATAGAGCGGCAAGTTCCGCCATTGCCTCACCCGCAAGTCTTGCGGCGACCGCCTCGTCCACATCCTTGGAAAGAACGCGCCCGCGGAGGACCTCGGCGAGCGCTTCCTTCGGTGCCGCGTCGTCGAGAGCCCGGTCATAGGCATTGACCCGCTCGTAGAACTGGCCCGTCAGCTTGCGCATCCGCTTTGGAACCGACTGGTCTCCGATCCCGATCTGGCGAAGCGAGTCGTCCATATCGACCACGAACCGGTCGACGATGTCCTGAACGATCGGCGCGAGCTCGGCATCGCCACGACACCGCCGCATGAAAAGATAGATTTCGAGCGTCACCGCCTCGAAGCGTCCCATCACGGTATCCTCGATACCGCAATTCTCGAACAGATACGGCCTGCGCGCCCGTGCGATCAGCGCACCGTATAGGTCCTCGACGATTTCCCGGTTGCGCCGTCTCTGCCGGCGCCAGTTGGCGAACATGGGTTCGAACGCTTCTTTCTTATGCCCGTTGCTGCCTATGGCGGTGCCATAGCCCTTGAGCGATTGCAACGCGGCGATGTCTGTTTTACGGACGTAAGCGAGGAAGCCAGCCGGCTCGATCCGGCAGGATCACACGCGCGACTGCAATCTTTTGCGCGATCAACACGGAACGGGAGAACTTGCTCGTGGGCCTGAAAATCGCGACACGTCATGTAGTGTCAGCCGTGCTGATGTCGGGCGTACTGGCCGCGTTCAGTGGATGCCAGACGGGTGAAGTGCTCAGCGCCGGCTATGTCATCGACGAGCAGATGCTGCAGCTGGTTCCGGTTGGTTCGAGCCGCGAACAGGTTGAGCTGGCGCTCGGCTCGCCCTCGACCACGGCGACCTTCAACGAATCGCAGACCTATTATTATATCTCCCAGCGCCGGGAGCGTCCGGTCGCCTTCCTTCAGCCGACCGTGACCAATCAGCGGGTTCTCGCCGTCTACTTCAACGGCGAAGATCGCGTGGAGCGGATTGCGAATTACGGGCTGCAGGACGGCCGTGTGTTCGACTTCATCTCGCGCACGACACCTACGGGCGGCAGGGATGCCAGCTTCCTCGGCCAGATCCTCGGCGATACTGTCAGCGGCGGAAATCCGCTGGGACGCGGGTAAAGCCCGATATCAGCGGACAATTTGGATTGATCCAGTGGGTCAATCCGGGTCCGCCGATTTTCTGAAGCGGAAACGCGACCATGATCCATCGCATTCCGCTCGAAGGCCTTACTGGTTGCAGTTTCCAGACACGATCAACGCACACTCGACGACCGTTCTCGTCAGGCGGACCTTCGCCGCGCGATCCATGAGCCGGTTTCGAGGGAAAGCACCAACAGGCAAACGGCCACCACCGGCAGGACGATCCAGTTCATGGTGTCCCAACCCGAACCGACATAGGTCTTGCCGGACATGAAGGATGCGATGGCAACGAGCGTGAAGAGAACGAAGTCGTGAAATCCCTGGGTCTTGGCCCGTTCTTCAGGTCTGTAGACACTCGCGACCATGGCCGTTGCGCCGATAAACCCGAAGTTCCAGCCAAGCCCGAGCAGCGCTAGGCCCAGCCAGAAGTTCCAGATCTCCAGACCTGAGAGGAACACACCGGCGCTCACCGCGATCAGCGTAAGCCCACAGCCGATGACCAGTTCGACGCCGAAGCGCCGGATCAGCCGACCGGTGACGAGGCTCGGTCCGAACATGGCAAGCACATGCCACTGAATCCCCAGGACCGAGACATCCTGGCTGAGACCGCAGCCGACGATCGCAAGCGGGGCTCCGGTCATGACGAAGCTCATCAGGGAAAACGTGCCGACGCCGCAGACCAGTGCCACCATGAACCGCCTCTGCGTGACGATCTGAAAGAGCGGACGACCGGTGTCGGGTGGCGCCGCCGTCGTATCCTTGGGCGTCTTCGCCGGCACTGCGATTCTCAGCCGCGTCAGGATGACGGCGCCCAGGAGGCCGAGAACCGCAAGAGCCAGAAAGGAGCCCGCGAACTCGACCGGAAGAAAGAGCGACGAGGTATAGCGCACGGTCTGCGGCCCGATGACAGCCGCACCGATACCGCCGACGAGAACGATCGAGATCGCGGTCGATTGATAGGCCGCAGGCGCGCTGTCCGTTGCCGCGAAGCGATATTGCTGGACGAAAGAGCCACTCGTGCCGAGAACCAGAAGCGCCAGGGCGAAGATCCAGAAACTCTGCTGGGACAGAGACGCGGCGCCGATCAAAGCGCCGAGCACCAGGATGAGGGCGCCGGATACAAACCCGTAACGCCGGCCGACAGCCCGCATCAGGGCCGCAGCGGGCAAGGCCCCAAGCGCAACGCCGACATTGTAGGCGGTCACGGGAAGCGTTGCGAGGGATTTATCGTCGGCTAGGAGCCAAGTGCCGGCAAGGCCGCCCGTCGAAATCGCGATGGGGGCAGCCGCGCCGCAGACAGCCTGTGCGCAGGCAAGAACGAGCGCATTCAGCCGGGCCGAACGCGTTCCGGCCGGCTCAGGGGCAAGCACGGTCACTTTCGTGCCGAAGGGCGCGTGTCCGAGCGTTTCTCACGAGCCACGCGGTCGAGCAGCGCGTTGACGAGTTTCGGCTCTTCGTCCTCGTAGAAAGCCTTGGCGACATCCACATATTCGGACACGATCACCGCGACCGGCACATCGGTGCGGGTCTCGATCTCGAAGACCCCGGCGCGCAGAATGGCGCGCAACGTCGAGTCGAGCCGCGACAGAGGCCAGCCGGGCGGTAGATGGGCATGGATCACCGGATCGATGACCTTTTGCTTGCGCACGACGCCCGAGACGATGTCGCGAAACCAGGCCGCATCGGCGACCCGATAGGTCTCGCCATCGATGTCGTGGCCCATCCGATAGGTCTCGTACTCGGCGACCGCCTCCACGAGCGGCGTTCCGCCGATATCCATCTGGTAAAGGGCTTGCACCGCCGCGAGACGCGCGACGCCGCGCTTGTTGGCAGGCCGAAAGCTTCGTTGTTTCGTCTCGTCCATCGGATCAGGCCCCAAGCCGGTCCCTGAGCGTGATCATTTCAAGGACCGTGCGGGCTGCCGCACCGCCTTTGTCCTTCTTGGCGGGGTCCGCGCGCTCAAGCGCCTGCTCTTCGTTTTCGACCGTGAGGATGCCGTTGCCGATCGCAATCGTCTCTTCGATCGATAGCTTCATGAGACCTTGAGCAGACTGGTTCGAAACGACTTCGAAGTGGTAGGTTTCACCGCGGATGACACAGCCCAGCACGACGAATCCGTCGTAATCGGTGCCGTCTTCGTCGGCGCCCGACAGGGCATAGGAAATCGCGGCCGGGGCTTCGAGGGCGCCGGGCACGGTCACGACGTCGTAGGTGACCTCGGCGGAATCGAGTTCGGCCTTTGCGCCCGCCAGAAGCTTGTCCGCGATCTCGTCGTAAAACCGTGCCTCGACGATGAGGACATGAAGATTGGCGCTCATGCGTAATGTCTCCGAATGTTCATGGCGCGGGGATACGCCTGCCGCTTGCCGCAAGCAACAGCCGAATTCGCAAAGTCTTCGCGCTTCGCCGGCGGGCTCCTATCGCGGGGATCCGAACAGCCGTGCCGCATAGCGCGCGATCTGGTCGACTTCGAGATTGACCCTGTCGCCGACCCGCCTCTCGTTCCATGTCGTCACGTCCAAAGAATGGCGAATGAGAAGAACATCGAACACGTCATCCTCGACGGAATTCACGGTGAGCGAAGTGCCGTCCAGGCAGACCGACCCCTTTTGCGCGATGAAGCGCTTTTCGCCCTCGCCCGCCTTCAGCCGGAACCGGACGGCCTCGCCTTCTTCCTCGATCGCGACGATATTGGCCATGCCATCCACATGGCCCGAGACGAGATGGCCGCCGAGTTCGTCGCCGATCCTCAGCGAGCGCTCCAGATTGATCCGGGTCCCCTCGCCCCAGGTTCCGACGGTGGTCAGCCGGAGCGCTTCCTCCCACGCCTCCACCTCGAACCAATGCGCCGTGTCGCCAGCCTCAGGCAGACCGGTCACCGTCAGGCAAATGCCGGAACAGGCAATCGACGCACCAAGATCGATCCCCTTCGGATCATAGGCGGTATCGACACGAAAACGCCGGCCTTTGTCGAGTTTTTCAACCGAAAGAATGCGGCCGACATCGGTGACTATTCCCGTGAACATCTCAAACCCGCCTTTCGAATTCGAACCAGTGATCGCCGCCCAGACGCAGGCGCTCGGTCAATCTGAAACGCCGCTTTCCGGCCGCAACATCGATGGGCGCCTCGATACCGCCCTCGCCCACCACGGTCTCGCCCTCGACGAGAATGAGCCGGTCGACGAGATCGGCATCGAGGAAGCTCTCCCCCACGGTCGCGCCCCCCTCGACGAGGATGCTCTGGATGCCGGTCGCGCCGAGATCCTCCATCAGTTCGGGCAAAGCGACACGTCCGGTTCCGGGAACGAGGTCGCAGGCCACGAAATCGGCACCCGCCGCCATCAAGGCCTCCCGTTTCGATGGATCGGTATCGCCCCGCGCCACGATAGTGAGCGGCGTCCTTCGCGCGCTCTGAACGAGCGCCCTTTCCGGGTGAATGGTCAGGTCCGGGTCGAGAACGATCCGGCGCGGCGAGCGGGCTTCGAGGCCCGGAAGCCGGCAATCGAGACCCGGATCATCCTCGCGGACCGTGCCCATGCCGACAAGGATCGCATCATGGCGGGCGCGTTCGAGATGGGTCTGACGATTGGCCACCGGCCCCGTGATAAAAACCTGACCATGGCCCTTTCGACCGATCATGCCATCGGGCGAAAGAGCCATCTTCAACGTGACTTGCGGGCGGTTGCTCGCATGGCGCGTGAGATAGGCGGAAAGGTCGGAAGCAGCGTCGGCAGCCATCACGCGCGGCGTAACGGAAAGGCCGCCCGCAAGCAGGATCGCATGCCCCTTGCCGTCGACACGTGGGTCGGGATCGGCTGCCGCCGAGACGACCCGCGCCACCCCGGAGGCGACCAGCGCTTCGGCGCAGGGCGGCGTGCGGCCATGATGGGCGCAGGGTTCGAGCGTGACGTAAGCCGTCGCGCCGCGCGCGAGTTCGCCCGCTTCACGCAACGCCTGCGCCTCCGCGTGAGGCCGGCCACCGCGCGCCGTGATACCACGCCCGACGATACGCGGGCCGTTTCCATCGTCGCGCACGATCAAGGTTGCGACGGACGGATTGGTCCCGGTCAGGCCCGCATGGCGGAAGCCCAGACGGATCGCCGCAGCCATGAACCGCTCGTCGGTCTCTTTTGTCACGAACCGATCGGCTGCAAGATGTGCCGGATCAGCCTGCACCACCGCCATCCTCCTTGGCTTTCAACTCCTCGACGAGATCGCCGAAATCCTTGGCCTCGTGGAAATCACGATAGACCGAAGCGAAGCGAACGAAGGCGACGTCGTCGAGTTCCTTCAAAGCCCCCATCACCATTTCACCGATCGCATCGGAGGTGACATCCTGATCGCCCGATTGTTCAAGACGGCGAACGATACCGGAGACGAGCCGCTCGACGCGATCGTGCTCCACGGGCCGCTTGCGCAACGCGACTTCCACGGACCGGGCGAGCTTGTCGCGATCGAACGGCACCCGTTTTCCGGATTTCTTCAGAACGTAGAGTTCGCGCAGCTGAACCCGCTCGAAGGTGGTGAACCGACCGCCGCAATCAGGGCAGACCCTGCGTCGGCGCACGGCTGCGCCATCCTCGGCCGGACGCGAATCCCGGACCTGACTGTCTTGCGATCCGCAATAGGGACACCGCATGGCTTCGACCGCCCAACTCGACAACAAAAAAACTCGCCAACCAGAGGGAAATCCGGTCGGCGAGTCCGTCATGCGTCAGATCATGCCCTGCCCGCAAGCGGGCAAGGCAGATCGATGGATCGATCAGAAACCCTGATAGATCGGGAAGCGGTCGGTCAAGGCGATGACCTTTTCCTTCACGGCCTGTTCGACGACGTCGTTCTCTTCCGAGTTCGACTTGCGCAGGCCATCCAGAACCTCGACGATCAGGTTGCCGACCTCGCGGAATTCCGCCGTGCCGAAACCACGGGTCGTCGCGGCCGGCGTGCCAAGGCGGATTCCGGAGGTGATCGCCGGCTTCTGCGGGTCGTTCGGAACGCCGTTCTTGTTGCAGGTGATGTTTGCACGGCCGAGCGACTGCTCGGACGCCTTGCCGGTCAGCTCCATCGGACGCAGGTCGACCAGCATCAGATGCGTGTCGGTTCCGCCGGAGACGATGTCGCAGCCACCAGCGCGGAGCGTTTCCGCCAGCACCTTTGCGTTTTCGCAGACCGAGCGCTGGTAGGACTTGAAGTCCTCCGTCAACGCTTCACCGAAAGCCACGGCCTTGCCGGCGATGACGTGCATCAGGGGTCCGCCCTGAAGGCCAGGGAAAACGGCCGAATTGATCTTCTTGGCGATGTCTTCGTCGTTCGTGATGACAATGCCACCGCGCGGACCGCGCAGGGTCTTGTGCGTGGTCGAGGTCGCGACATGGGCGTGCGGGAAGGGAGAAGGATGAACGCCGGCCGCGACGAGACCCGCGAAGTGGGCCATGTCCACCATGAAATAGGCGCCGACCATGTCGGCGATCTCGCGCATGCGCTTGAAGTCGACCTGACGGGAATAGGCCGAACCGCCGCCGATGATGAGCTTGGGCTGGTGCTCCTTGGCGAGCGCTTCCATCGCATCGTAATCGATGAGGCCGGTTTCGAGGTCGAGGCCGTACTGGACCGCGTTGAACCATTTGCCCGACATATTGGGCTTGGCACCATGCGTCAGGTGACCGCCGGCATCGAGGCTCATGCCGAGGATGGTGTCGCCCGGTTTGATGAGTGCGAGAAAGACCGACTGATTGGCCTGGCTGCCCGAGTTCGGCTGAACATTCGCATATTCGACGCCGAACAGCTTCTTCACACGCTCGATGGCGAGTTCTTCGACGATGTCGACATACTGGCAGCCGCCATAATAACGACGGCCGGGATAACCCTCGGCATACTTGTTGGTCAGCACCGAGCCCTGTGCATCGATCACAGCGCGCGACGTGATATTTTCCGATGCGATCAGTTCGATCTCGTGGCTCTGCCGACCGAGTTCCTTGTTGATCGCATCCATGACCTCCGAATCGCGCTCGCGGAGAGGCGTGTTGAAGAAGGCCTCGTGGACATTGGACTGGCTCTGGACCGCCTCACTCATGACTGTCTCTCCCATTTTCTCGGTAAGTCTGGCGCGACCGCAGCGAAGGCGCGCGAATTCAGTGGTTTCGTAACACGACGGCTCGGAAGGTCCAATGGAGGACCGCTACCCAGTTGGATAAGAAGAATTCGCCAGTCGCACGGTCCGGCCTCGTCTTTCTTCTGTAGCCATGGGCGCCTGATCTATAGCGTGAAGCTGTGCTTCAGTACGCCGTCAAAAGTGACAGACTTTATTGAATAGCCGACATGAGCCACAAAGTCGCACGGCACCGGCAGGGTCGCTACCGGTGCCGTCTGGCATGATCTGAGAAACTTGAGAACGCGTTATTTCAACCCGCTCTTCTTGCGTTCATCTTCGATCAGAAGCCGTCGCCCTGGGCGTAAGGATTCTGCTGACCCGCAGCATAAGCCGTCGTCGTCAACTCGCTCATGGCAAGCTGCTCGGCACCATCGCGATGATAGATGTCGTCGCGGAACTGCACGACGTTCGGGTCGCTCGCCCAGGCTGTGACATAGGTGAAGTAGACCGGCACCGGATTGGAAAGATCGATGTCCTGACGGCTCCGGGCGGAAATGACCCGTTCGATCGCCTGACGATCCCAGCCCTGCTCGTCCCGAGCAAGCCAGACGATCAGGTCGCGAACGTTCTGGACACGCACGCAGCCGGACGATTCGAAGCGCATCAACTCGGAGAACAGGCCCTGTTGCGGCGTATCGTGCATGTAGACCGCGTGGGGATTCGGGAAGTTGATCTTCACCGATGCCATCGCGCTGTTGGGACCCGGATCCTGCCGGAAGAGATACTTCACCGCTTCGTCCGAATTCCAGTCGATCGCCTGCGGCGGAACCTCCTGGCCGCTGCCGTTGAAGATGTGAATTCCGTTACGCTGCAGATAGGTCGGGTCCTTGCGCACCAGCGGAATGATGTCCTTGCGCACGATCGAAGCCGGCGCGTGCCAGTACGGATTGAGATTAAGATTGGTGATCTTCGAGGTCAGAATCGGCGTCTGCCGGTCCACCTTCCCGACGACGGCCGTATGGCGCTGGACGACCTGACCATTTTCTACCGCTTCGATCGACGCGGCGGGAATGTTGACCATCACATAGCGATGGGGGAGCTGTTCCTGAAGCTGGTTCTGGAGGCGCGCAGCGTTCGTCTGGAGCTGGAAGAGGCGCAAATTGGCCGGGACATTGAGCGCCTTGTAAGCATGTTCACCGACCACGCCATCTGCCGGCAGACCGTGCCGGGCCTGAAAGCGCTTAACAGCCGCCTCGACATAGGTGTCGAAGGCCGGCGAGTTCGAGGCCTGCGGGGAAAGATCGCCCGAAATCGCAAGGCGCTGGCGCAGCATCTCCACATCCGGCGTCACTTCGCCAAGCTTCAGAACGTAACGGGCCGGCACCGTCGGCCAGCCGCCTTGGGCAACGATCTGGCTATAGGTCTGCATCGCCGCCTGCATGGAGCTGAGCGTCTGCTGCGAGAAGATCGGGCTCAGGGACGATACCTGCTTCGCGCTCGATCCGCGCGTATCGAACTGGTCGTCCCAGTTGCCGCGACCACGCGCGTTCAACAGTCCGTCAAGCGTCGATTGCGCGGATGCCATGCCCGTCAATCCGAGGCCCAGCGCCGCTGTGGTCCCGGACAGGAAGGCGCGGCGCGTCGTCCGGCTTGGCCTCGAAACTCTGTTCGTCATGAATTGCATTCCCCTCGTCTATGCCATGCGTTCTTCGAGACTCTCGCCTTCGCTTTCCCCAAAGCGGGCGAAGTCGGCTTTGGCCGTCACTTCGCGCATCGAGACTGTCCCGGTTTGAGGAAGGATCATCCATCCCATTGCGGCGAAAGGAAGGATGAGACATGCATTGCCGCCGGACCGTGGCGCAGGCGTTATGCCTCCCGGACGAAAAACGGCCCTGCTCCTTTCGGGAACAAGGCCGTTGCCGGGGGACGCCGGACTGGAGGTCTTGGGACAGAAGACCCTGGGGATCAGAGACGGTAGACGATCTGGTCGTTCCAGAACCGATCGAGGCGCTGCAGAGACTTGTTCATCTTGGAGAACTCCTGCTCGTCCAGACCGCCGACCTTGTCGATGGAGCCGATATGCCGCTCGTAGAGCTCGCCAACGATGTGGGCGATGTCCTGGCCGCTTTCGGTGAGCGAGATGCGCACCGCCCGGCGATCGACGCGGGACTTCTGGTGGTTGATGAAGCCGAGGTCGACGAGCTTCTTGAGGTTATAGGAGACGTTCGAGCCGAGATAGAAGCCGCGGCTGCGAAGCTCGCCCGCCGTCAGCGTCGCATCGCCGATGTTGAACAGGAGGAGCGCCTGAACGGCATTGATGTCGGTGCGGCCCTGACGCTCGAACTCATCCTTGACCACGTCGAGAAGACGGCGGTGAAGACGCTCGACGAGCTGGAGGGTTTCGAGATAGAGCGATTTCAGGTCTGCACCGGCGTTGGCATGATCGTCGGCGATGGGGGACTGAACAAGATGCTGGTTCATGACTGGGCTCCGCTGTTGGGGTGATGAGTTCTTTTTCGCCTCATCTTGAAAACCGTTGTAGCGAGCGCCCTCTAAAATTCGACTTAAACTACAGGCTTAACAAGCTTTTACGCCGAAGACGCGCATTTCGTCCTTAATCAAACCTCGCCGAAATCTTGACAAAACCTGACGACCGCAAGTCTTTCAGATTTTGTTCATGACGTTGCCGCCCTCGTTGCACGCGGCCTGGCATCGGGCGCCCTCACAGCGTTTTCCGCTTGGCCGCGCGGGCCCGCAATTTGTCGCGATGGGCGAGAAACCGCAGCCCCGCGAACATGGCGAAGCCCCAGAGGTGAAGGCCGATCAGCAGCAGCCGCGATCCGAAGAGGACCGGAAACCCGAAGGACAACACGATTTCGACGAGGATGACGAGAGCCCAGACCACAGGGGCCCATCGCGCCGTCATCCACATGCCTATCCCCGCGATCGGATAGAGCACCGAGAGAATAGGCACCGCGATCTTCCACCAAACCGGCATCAGATCGAAGCGCGGCGGTATATCCACGAAGCCGGGAAGAATCGGACCGAAGCCGACGAGCGCGGCCCAATAACAGACCGCCAGGACGAGGATATAGACAGAGAACACACGAAGCAGCACGACGGTCAGAAGCCGATTCAGCCCGACCTCAGGTGTTTCGGTCGGAATTTCTATCGTCATGCCACGCTGCCCAGGCTCTGCGTTGTCGGGGACGACCCCATTTCGACAGATGTGGTCGTTCTTCTGGCGAGACCGCCAATCCGCCCTGCTCGAGAGCAAAACCCATCGTCGGCTCTTTGACCCTCTCACCTGATACTATAGGCAGATGGAGCGGCGCGATAGCCGCGCGAGAAACAATGGCCTGATCAGGCAGCGGACGAAGCAAGAGACGAAAACGCGATGACTGCGAGAGATGTAACCGGGATTTCCAGGCAGATCGAAGACGCAACGCAGGGCCTGCGTATGCGCCGGCTCAGGCAGACCGACTGGTCACGCCGCCTCGTTCGCGAGCATCACCTTAAGGCCGCAGACCTGATATGGCCGATTTTCGTGAAGGACGGCACCGAGGCGGAGCCGGTCGCCTCCATGCCGGGTGTCGAGCGGCGCACGGTCGAAGGCTGTGTCGATGCGGCAAAGCAGGCCGCCGATCTCGGCATTCCCGTCATCGCGCTCTTTCCCTACACCGATCCTTCACTGCGGGACGAGACGGGTAGCGAGGCGCTGAACCCCAACAATCTCGTCTGCCGCACGGCGCGGGCCATCAAGAAGGCAGTGCCGGAGGTCGGCATCATGTGCGACGCCGCCCTCGATCCCTATACCAGCCACGGCCATGACGGCGTGATGAACGGTGACCGGATTCTCAACGACGAGACGGTCGAGCTCCTCATGAAGCAGTCGGTGATCCAGGCGGAAGCGGGAGCCGACATCATCGGCCCGTCGGACATGATGGATGGGCGCGTCGCCTGCATCCGTTCGGCGCTCGATGGTGCGGGCCTGCGCGACACGCTGATCATGGCTTATTCCGCAAAATATGCCTCGGCCTTCTATGGACCCTTCCGCGACGCCGTCGGCTCGAACGCCATGCTGAAGGGTGACAAGCGCACCTATCAGATGGATTACGGCAATGTGGACGAGGCGATCCGCGAGGCCGAACAGGATGTCGCCGAGGGTGCCGACATGATCATGGTGAAGCCGGGGCTCGCCTATATCGACGTTCTGTCCCGCATCACCCAGACGCTCAAGGTGCCGACATTCGCCTACCAGACTTCCGGCGAATACGCGATGATCATGGCCGCTGCCCAGAATGGCTGGATTGACGGCGACAAGGCGATCGTCGAGGTGCTGATGGCCTATAAGCGTGCCGGCGCTTCCGGCATCCTCAGCTATTTTTCGCCGAAGGTGGCCGCAGAAGTCATTGGGTGATTGGGTTCGGCGTTGCGCGGCAGAGTACCCTTCGACCGTCCAGAATCTCGCAGTCATCCGCCGCGAAAGAGAACCACTTTGCGATCCTCTTTCGCGGCGCGACGAAGTAAATCAATAAGCGAACTGGAAGCGCCCCGTCACCGCATGAACTTCCTGCCCGTCGTTCGGGCCGGCCGTCGCCTGCGTATAGGAGTAATCGGTCGTCAGGGTGAACCGCTTCGTTAGGTAGAGATTGGCGACGGTCGAGACGCCGAACTGAGCGCCGCCATCGGGGCCGAGATCGGTCAGGTCGAGATAATCGATCCGCGCGCCGACTTCGAACGCACCGAAGCCGCCTTCGTCGATCGGATTTCGCGGAATGACACGGCCAAAGGTGCCTGAGGACGGATCATAGCCACGCGTCTCTCCGGTAAGAAAGTAGGTGGAATAAAGATAGCCACCATGGGCCGTGCCGCTTTTAAGAGCGGTCTCCACCTGCACGCCCGTCAATTCGCCCTGAAAGGAGAGCGAACCGAGAACCACCGCCGTTTCGAGATTTCCGCGAAGGATGTGGTCCGCATCGAAAAAGCTTGGGCTCGTCGCAATCGAGCGCGAGGTGAGCGTCGAGTTCGTCCCACCCGAGAAGCTGAAGGATTGCTCGAGATTGAAACGCGTCGAAATGGCAGCGCCAAGATGCAGAAGTCGTTCGACGCGCTGGGTTCCGACGCCGTCCCGGGTCGCATCGCCTGAACGGGTGATCTTGCTTTCTTGGTAGATCGGCGCCCAGGTCGCCCGCCCCGTGAAGGCAAGCCCCTCGTCGTCGACGCCGGTATTCACGTCACCGCCGAAGAGACCGCCTGCCAGGGAATAGTTGTCACCGCCATATTTGATGACGCCGCCGACATTGTCACCGGGGATGAGCGCCGCGCTCTGGCCGGCCGAAATGAAGGGCAGGAAGCGGCTGCCGGAATAATCCTGGAGGGAAAACGGCTCGTCCTGCTGTCCGACCTGGAACGTGAGCCGGTCCGTCGGCGAATAGTTAATGAAGGCGTAGCGAACAGGGAACGTCTTGTTTTGAAAGTCGTAGGCAAACGTTCCGCCGAAGTCGTCGTAAGACCCATAGACGTAGAGCCGCACAAGATTGTCGGACGTGTCCCAGTAGTCCGAGCCCGGATCGAAATCCGTGTAGCCGCCGTCGAGCTGAATGAAGGGCGCGAGTGTGATGTTACGATCGGGCGTCCCGAATTCGAGGAATCGATCGTTTTCAGAAAAGAGGTCCGCATCATTGGTTGCGGACTCGGCGCTGGCACTGTGTGGCAGAAGAGCGGTGCCCAGTGCCAGAGTGGCAAGCAAAACAGTCAGACGCCGGGCGCGTGGCGCCTTTCTATCGGCTGTGTCATCGATCGTCATAAAACTATCCGTCCCTGTGGTTTCGTAATCGCCCGGGCGGCACTGCCCTGAAATCGAAAAATACTCGATAATCTTAGATAAAATCGACTGCGAAGACTGTAACTCGCCAGCGACACATCAAAACAGACTCCTGAGTTCGCAATATTTCGACCACAGAACAGCTGGGGTGGAATTCAATATACGTCATTAGGCACACAACAAGATGCATCTTTTAAGTGCCCTGAATCGAAACGTTGCAATTCAATTCGCCGGCCACCAAATCTTGAGGCAAGTTCAAATTGCACCTGAAAGACCCCGATGGACCGCACGGCACAGATCGATCCGATCTCCTCTTCCGAGACCGCTCTCGATGAGCCAAGGCTCTATCGCAGCGCGCTCCGGCGCCGCAGCGCTGCGTTTCTCGTCGATTATGCCGTCGTTTTTCTTCTTTCGATTCCCGCGGCGATCGTTATCTTCTTTCTCGGCATCATGACGTTTGGTCTGGCTTTCGGGCTCTACGCCGTTCTGCTTCCCGCAATCGCCATTGCCTACATCGCTTTGACCATGGGCGGCGAACGCCAGGCGACACCCGGCATGAGGCTTGCCGATCTCGAAGTGCGACGGCTCGATGGCGGCACGGTGGATCCGACGCTCGCCGTTCTCCATGGCGTGCTCTTCTGGGCGTCGACGGCGATCCTGACGCCGGCTGTCGTCCTTGTCGGGCTGTTCACCCGCCGCAAGCAGCTGCTGCACGATGTTCTTCTTGGCACCGTCGTCGCTCGCAGGCACTGAGAGTCCCTGGGGAGAATTCCATGCCGTCTCTGACCTTTTGAAGAGAATGAGTTTTCCCACGAAGCGCTAACCCGCGTCCGCCACACGCCTTGCGTTCATGGGCTGCCGCCTTGATAACCAAGGCGTCAGGCAAGCAGCGCGGGTGGTCATGGATTCGCTCCATATATGGGTGACATACGGGCTGATCGCCCTCAGTGTCGTAGGCTACGCATTGGAGCGCTGGCCGATCGAAGCGGTTGCGGCGGCCTCGCTGAGCCTGTTCCTCGTGTTTTTCGCCGCGTTCCCCTTCGTGGCTTCAAATGGCAGCACGCTGACCACCGCGGATCTTTTGTCCGGCTTTGCCAATCCGGCGCTTATCACCGTCATGTGCCTCCTCATCGTCGGCCAGGGTCTGTTTGCGACCGACGCGATGGCCCGGCCGGCGCAATTTCTGACCAGGATCGGCGGAGCGGCCGGCCGCTCGACGGTGCTGATCGTGCTGGCAGCGGCCGGGATTCTCTCGGCCTTTCTCAACAACACGCCGGTCGTCGTCATCTTCATTCCGATCCTGACAGTGATCGCGACACAGCGCGCCGTGCCGGCGGCGCACGTCTTTCTGCCGCTCTCCTATCTCTCGATCCTCGGCGGCATGACGACCCTGATCGGTTCCTCGACCAATCTCCTCGTCGCGGGTGTCGCCCTAAGGTCGGGCATTCAGATCAATTTCTTCGACATCACCATACCGGGTCTCATTCTCGCGCTGACCGGCGGCTTCTACGTTGTGAAAATCATGCCGCGCCTCCTGACGCCGCGTGAAACAGGTGATGGCCGGCCGATTGATGCGAACGGCAAGCAATTCCTTGGCGAGATCGATATCGACGACGACCACCCTTTTGTCGGCTTGACCGCAAGGGCCGGTCTGTTCCCGGGGCTTAAGGAACTGACGCCGCGCATGATCCTCAGGGAATCGAAAACCATCCTGCCGCCGTTCGACGATGTCGCGCTCGAGCCCGGTGATCGCCTGATCGTCACGGCATCGCGGAAAGCGTTTTCTCAGGCGTTGTCGAAGGGCAATCTCGCGGTCCGCACGCTCGACCCGACATCAGGCGCACAAAACCTGGAGCGCACGCGAAAGATCGGGCCGGACATGGTGATGGCCGAAGCGGTCGTTGCGCCGGGTTCGCGCTACGCCGGCCGAACCATGCAGTATTCGGGTCTCAGGACCCAGTTCGGCATCACACTCTTCGGCCTTCAGCGCAAGAATAGAATGGCGCGCTCGGCGCTCTCCGATATTCGACTCGAGCCCGGCGATACCCTCCTATTGTGTGGCCGGCAGTCATCGATCAATGCGCTGCGCGGCAATCACGATCTGCTTCTCCTCGAATATTCCACGCAGTCCGTTCCACAGTCGTCAAAAGCGGGCGTTGCCGCAGCGATCTTCTTTGCGATCGTCTCCATGTCGGCAGCTGGCGTCATGCCGATCGAAGTACTCGCTTTTGCCGGCGCCGTCATGATGGTCGTGACAGGCTGCCTGACCGTCGGAGAAGCGGCGCGATCCGTCGACCGGTCGATCTTCATGCTTGTCGGCGCATCGATCGCGGCCGCGACCGCGCTGGAAATGACGGGCGGGGCGGCGCTTCTTGCCAACGGCATGGTGTCCGCCCTGTCCGGCGCGCCGATCCTCGTGATCCTCTCGGGCCTTTTCCTGGTGATCGCGATACTGACGAACTTCCTGTCGAACAATGCGACCGCCGTTCTCTTCACGCCGGTCGCCCTCGACATGGCGGCAAAGCTCGGCGCATCGCCGATGGCGTTCCTGGCCTGCGTCATCTTCGCGGCCAATGCATCCTTCGCAACGCCGATCGGTTATCAGACCAATCTTCTTGTGATGGGGCCGGGTCGTTATCGCTTCATGGACTTTGTCAAAGCCGGCCTTCCCCTCGTCGTTCTGATATGGTTATGCTTCACACTCGTCGCTTCCTTTTACTACGAGCTCTGAAGAGCGGTGATCAGTCTTGACGGTCCATCATCCGCAATCGCCGCAATTTTTCCTGACATCACCCTCTCCGTGTCCCTATCTACCGGGGCGAGCGGAACGGAAGGTATTCACGCATCTCACCGGTGAGCGCGCCCCCGGCCTTCTCGATCTTCTGAGCCAGGGTGGCTTCCGGCGCAGCCAGAACATCGCCTATCGCCCGGCCTGCGAACGGTGCCGGGCCTGTATCTCGGTCCGCATCATCACGGATGAGTTCAAGCCGGGCAAAAGCTTCCGCCGCATCCTCAAGCGGAACGACGATCTCGTTTCCTTCGAGCGCAAGGCGGAGCCGACAAGCGAACAATATTCCCTCTTCCGCAGCTATATCGACGAGCGGCATCTGACGGGGGGCATGAGCGAGATGAGTGTGCTCGACTATGCCATGATGGTGGAAGACAGCCAGGTTGATACGCGCGTCATCGAATATCGCCGCCGCGTTCCCGGCGCGGTCGGCGCAGAGGCCGAAAACGGCGAGCTGTTCGCGGTCGCCTTGAGCGATGTCATGTCCGACGGGCTCTCGATGGTCTATTCTTTCTTCGAGCCGGAGGCCGAAGAGCGCAGCCTCGGCACCTACATGATCCTCGATCACATTCAGCGCACGCTCAAAATGGGTCTTCCCTATCTCTATCTCGGCTATTGGGTAGAGGGCTCACCGAAGATGAGCTACAAGATCCGCTTTCAGCCCCAGGAGCATCTGATGCCCAAGGGGTGGGAACGCTATAGCGGCTCATAATACCCTTTTCTCGAAATTGACAATGCGGCATCTGCTGCATCGATGCGGCCATAAATTGAAGACCAATCCAGACATTTCACAGGCCCGTGCGGCCCAGGCCCCCGTCGATCTTGGCGATTCGAGCCGGGTCGGCCTCATGATCGTTGCGGTCGGCGGCCTCGCGCTCTCCTTCGATATCCCGCTGATTCACCTGTCGGAGAGCACCTACTGGTCGGTGCTACTCGTTAGAGGCCTTCTCATCAGCGGAGCGGCCATCGCCTATTGGGCGTTCCGACGTTTCGCCCTGAAGCAACAGACAAAACTGATCGACGGCTGGAAAGGCCTCCTCGTCACCGGCCTTTACGCGGTCGGCGTCACGAGCTTTCTGATCGCCGTCTTCAACACCACAGCCGCGAACACGGTCTTCATTCTCGCGTTCAATCCGGTCTTCGCGGCGCTCTTCGGCTGGCTGATCGTCGGAGAAAAGCCGTCACGCGTCACGTTGACGGTCATCCCGGTAACGATCCTGGGCGTCGGTCTCATCATGGGCTCAGGGTTCCAGAGTGATAGCTGGATCGGCGATCTCGCCGCGCTCAACGCCGCCTTCTTCATCGCCATGGGCATCGTCGTATCCCGCTATTCGCGCAAGGATATGCGCTATGCCTCGGCCCTCGGTTCGGTCGTGCCGGCCCTCATCGCGATCCCCTTCGTCATGAGTGAAGGGTTTCAGTCCGAAGCGCCTCTCCTGCTGGTCCTCAATGGGGCCGTCGTCGTGCCATTCGCGCTGGTCTGCCTTGCGGCCGGACCGATGTTCATCGCCGCCCCGCTTGCCGCCCTCGGCTATCTTCTCGAGACGGTTTTCGCGCCAATCTGGGTCTGGATGATCTTCGGCGAGAAACCCACGAGCCTAGCGCTCTTTGGCGGCGCACTCATTCTCAGTGCCCTCGCAGTCCAGGCCGCCGATGAGCTCCGCCGCGATGGCCAGCGGACGCGCGCAAGAAAGGCGGCGCTGCTGCGATAGCGCCAGCCCTTACGGCGAGAGCCGCCGAAGGCGCCGGTGTGCCAGATCTCAGCGGTCGGAAGAACGGAAGATCGGGATACGCGGCGCGGCACTTTCCTCGTAAAGCCCGATGAGGCGCGGGTCGTCCGTCAGTTCGAGAAACTGGCTGACGGGCCGAAATCCCTTTCGGCGATAGAACCGCATGGCCCTCGGATGGTCGTTCGTATTCGTATGCAGCCAGAGGCGCTCGATATTCTGCTCGAACGCGAAGGCGATGACGCGCTCCATCATGAACCGGGCCGCGCCTGAGCCGATATGGGCAGATTGCACGCCGAAATAGACGATCTCGCAAGAGCCCGGCCTCGACAGATCGAGTTCCGCCAGACCTGCGTCCTCTCCATCAATCGTCAGCACGAAGATCGCGATTTCGGGAGATGCGACCAGGGCAGTGATCTCTGCTTCCGAAACGACAAGCCGCCCATACCAGAGATGATCGCGGCCGACTGCGCGATACAGCGCGAGATAGCGTGAAAGCTCCATGTCCAGCACCCTCTCGAACCGCCATTCGGGCATCGCCTCCACCGGATCGAGAGGCTGCCGATCCTCGGCCCTCATCTCCATAATGGTTCCTATGGCGGCGAGTTTGCCGGGCAGAATTGGGGTGTTGCCGTTGGGGAGGGACAAGACGAACCTATTGCTCTGGGGAATGAGACCGTTTCCGGCTGATGAGGCCGGGTACGGTATCGAAGCCCGCGCGGCGCCTGAGCGCTTTTAAATCAGTCATCGCAAAGCGATCAAACGGATATCGTATGCGTGTTTCGATGGGAGCCGAAGCCCCATTCGATCGTCTTATGGGCCATCTGCGAAGCGGCCCGCAACGGATGCGGGCCTGGAAGTTTTCTCTTTCCCTATCGAAACCGGTCAGGTCGGCTTGATCGGATCCCGGCGCAGATAGACGAAGTGCTGACCGCCCTCCTGATTGAGAAGGGGGGCAAGGTTCAGGGGCTCGTAGATCGTGTTCGATCGGCGATTGGAGGTATCGTCATAGATGATCCCCACCTCTCGGCGCCAGCGCTTGAGAAGCGAGGGATGGATTGATTCGCGAATGGTCTTCAGCGGCGCGCCGGTCTTCTTGTTTTCGGGGTAAACAAGATCGGCCAGAAACGGGGGATTGAAATGCTGCTCGCAGATGCGCCTGAGGGACGGCGTCCAGCGATCGGTATAGGAATAAGTGAAGCGCGACTCGTGCTGCGGCGAAAGATGATCGAGTGTCGCCGGCGCCGGCAGCAGCCCGGCAATCTCTTCGCTGTCGAGATCGAGCCCGCAATCCATAGCCCGGTCCGCCATCCATAGAAGAGGAATGTCCGAGAGACTTCTCTGCTCGTAGCCGCCTCCGACATCCGAGTGAACGCCGGGAAACCAGACCTGATCGATCTGACAGCCCTCGGGTTCCTCAGGCGCATCGCCCGGCAAGTTCGGATCGCGCGTCCAGAGCGTTGGAACGAATTCGTCGCGGCACTCGTCGACCGCCAGCGCGTGGAATGCGTTCCTGACGATCGTCGAGGGATGGGTGTCGTGGAAGGTATGGTTCTGGTCGATCTGGATGCCGAGAACCGTGGCGGGAACGCCGAGCTGGCCGACAGTATCCCAGACCCCGAGAAAATGGATCGCCGGTCGATGATGGCAGTCGGCACCCGACTTTTGACAGAAGGCCTCGGAGTCGCTGCGCTCCGCATCCTCGGCATAGTATCGCCAGGCGTCGCCCAGCTTGCTCAGATGCTGGCGTTTCAGGAGGCCTGAATAGGAGATCAGTCCAACCAGGCTGCGGGCAGCGAAAGCGCCGCGCGAAAAGCCGAATATGTAGATTTCGTCGGCGGGAATACGCACGCCGTCGATCTCCCGCCCAGGCTGATAATTCTGCGCGAGAAACTGATAGGCCGACCGAATATTGTCCTCGACGCCGATACCGAAGGCGCCCCCCAGCAGCCGCTGGGCCTTCGTTCCGGTGGTTCCCACCCCGCGCTGATAAAGAACGATCTGCTGACGGTCTCCGCTAAGACCTTTTACGGCGCGGGCGATCCGCTCGACATTCGTCGCCTCTGCACCGCTGTCGTCCGCATTGTTCCACGTCCCATCGAAGCAAACGACAAGACGCTTCTGCAAACTTTGATGTGCGTTCATACTATAATCCGATATCGAAAGAGCTGACTTTTGAATTGACGCCGAACGCGCAGCGCCATGGGGCTCTATAAAGCCTCCGACAACGTTAAATCCAGAACGATGTTATCTTACGGACGAAAGCAGCCGGCCCTATAGACCGGCCGCGCCACTCATCCGGCGAACTTGTTCGTCTTTGGGAATCCTTTGGGCACGAGGCGGCCGGCCTGTGCGCGGTCCCCCTTCCACTCCATCAGTTCCTCGTCGCTGCGCAGGAATGCGCGGCCCGCGCTGTCTGTCCAGGTCAGACCATCTGCAAGCTTGAAGACCTTGGCGTCGGAGACACCGCCATCCTTGTAGCGCTGCAGACGAACGCCCTTGCCGCGCGCCATCTGCGGAACCTGCGAAAGAGGGAAAACGAGAAGTTTTCGGTTTTCGCCGACGATCGCGACCATATCGCCGTCCCCGATCTCAGGTGACAATGCGACCGCCGATCCCTTGCCGACATTCATGAGCTGCTTGCCCTTGCGGGTCGAAGAGATCATGTCGCCCTCGATGGCGACGAAACCGGTGCCTTCGCTCGAGACCATCAGCCGTTTGCGCTCGGGCTCGGCGGTAAAGGCAGCTGCGATATCGTCCTTGTCCTCGAGGTCGAAGGCGAGACGAATGGGATCGCCCTGCCCGCGCCCGCCGGGCAGCTTATCGGCCTGCATGGTGAAGACGCGGCCATGCCTGGAGACGAAGAGAAGCTTGTCGGTCGTCATCGCGTGGAAGGCGATGTTAAGCCCGTCGCCCTCGCGGAAGGTGAGGTTGGAAAACTCCGCCAGATGCCCCTTCATCCCACGAAGGAAGCCCTTGTTCGACAGGACGATCGTGACCGGTTCCTTCTCGATGAAGGCGGTCGTGATATCGCCGATATCGTGGTCCGGCGCGTCGGCGAAGCGCGTACGCCTCTTGCCGAGCTTGGTCTTCTTGGAAAAGGTCTCGCGAACCGCGCGCACTTCGTCCGCGACGGCCGACCACTGCTTTTCGGTCGAGCCGAGCAGCGCTTCCTTTTCGGCCTTTTCCTCGGTGAGCTGATCGAATTCACGCCGCAACTCGAACTCTTCGAGCTTGCGCAGTGAGCGCAATCGCATGTTCAGGACGGCTTCGGCCTGCACTTCGCTCAAAGTAAAGAAGCGCATCAGCTCCTTTTTCGGCTCATCCTCCTCGCGGATGATCCGGATCACGTCATCGATGTTCAGGAAGACGATCAGGTAACCGGCGAGTATCTCCAACCGCCGATCGATCTGGTCCAGCCGATGGCGAGCGCGCCGCTCCAGAACCTCGCGCTGATGGGCGAGCCATTCAGAAAGCACGTCCTTCAGCGAAAGAACCTTCGGGACCTTGCCGCCGGACAACACGTTCATGTTGAGCGGAATGCGCGATTCGAGATCGGTCAGCCGGAACAGCGACTCCATCAGGATCTCGGGATCGACGGTCTTCGATTTCGGCTCGAGAACGATGCGGATGTCTTCGGCCGACTCATCGCGGATATCGGCGAGAAGCGGCAGCTTCCTTGCCTGCAGCAGTTCCGCGATCTTCTCGATCAGCCGCGATTTCTGGACCTGATAGGGAATTTCGTGAACGACCACCGCCCACTGACCCCGGGTCAGTTCCTCGCGCTCCCAGCGTGCGCGGACGCGGAACGAGCCCCGGCCCGTCTCATAGGCTTGGCGGATCGTCGCACGGTTGTCGACGATGACACCGCCCGTTGGAAAATCCGGGCCTTCGATCGAGCGCAGCAGCTGATCGACCGTAACCTCAGGGTTCTCGATGATCTTCAGCGCGGCGTCGCAAAGTTCGGCTGCATTGTGGGGCGGTATGTTCGTCGCCATGCCGACGGCGATGCCGGACGAGCCGTTGGCGAGAAGATTGGGAAACGCGCCAGGAAGAACGACCGGCTCCTCGTCCTCCTCGTTATAGGTCGGGCGGAAATCGACGGCGTTCTCGTCGATGCCGCGCAGAAGCAGCGTCGCGACCTCGGTCATTCGCGCTTCGGTGTAGCGCATCGCTGCGGCACTATCGCCGTCGATATTGCCGAAGTTTCCCTGCCCGTCGACCAGCGGATAGCGTACCGAAAAATCCTGCGCGAGGCGAACCAGCGCGTCGTAGATCGCGGCATCGCCGTGGGGATGGAACCGGCCCATCACGTCGCCGACGATACGGGCGCATTTCTTGTAGCCCTGCCCCGGATCGAGGCGAAGGACGCGCATGGCGTGGACGATGCGCCGGTGCACGGGCTTCAGTCCGTCACGGACATCAGGCAGCGCCCGCCCCATGATGGTCGACAAGGCATAGGCGAGATAACGCTCTTCGAGCGCCTCGCGGAGATCGACGGGTTGAATGTCACCGCCGTTGGCGGGTGGATCGACTTGCTTTCCCATGCTCCCGTTTTGGACGATCATGCGGTATGGAACAAGGACGGAACACGGCCCACCAGGTCCCAAACCACACAATCTTCGGATTTTTCCCGGACTGTGTCATCAGATAAGGCCCGGATGCGCTCTTTCGGATTTGGCATGAGCGCACTAACTTGGATGGGAATTTGGCCGTTCCCGACTAGAGCGGACACAAGGAAGGAATGATATTGATGCGCAGGATCACTGCAGGCCTGTCGGCCGCCGCGTTCGCAACCATGCTCGGCTGCGGCACGGCGCTTGCCGCCGATGCCAACGCATTTGCCGAACGGCTGAAGGAAGCGATGGCTTCCATGGGCGGGAACCTTACCTACGACGAGGCCGTCAGCGAGAACGATACGGTCATCATGCGGGGCGTCAAGCTTGGCCGGGGTGCGGGCAGAGTCGATGTCGGTCAGGTCAATTTCGAGAACGTGGTCGGCGAAGCGAATACCGGATATGAAGTCGATCGGGTCGGCTTTGAGGATATTGCGGGCACCGACGAGGCCGAGGGCGATCGCAAGATCTCCTATGACATCAGCGGCATGAGCATCGAGGACCTGCTGATCGCCGGTACCGAGCCTTCCAATTCCCAGCCGACGCCACTTCAGGGAATACCCTTCTTCTTCAAGCTCGGAACGATCGCCAATATCAAGCTGAGCGAAGATGGCGAAGATACCTTCACCATGACCAATCTCACCGCGAACAGCGACGTTGGCCAGGACGGTAGCTTCGACAGCAAGCTCAGCCTCGCAAACTTCCAGATGGTGGTTCCGGAGGGTGATGACCGGGAGGGCGCGAATGTCGCCCGTGAACTTGGCTATGACGTGTTGACCGGCTCGATGACCGCCGAGACGGCCTGGAAACCGGAAAACGGCGACCTGTCGTTCTCGCCGATCGTTTTGAACGTGCAGAATGTCGGCACGCTGCAGACCGATCTGGCGATCAGCGGCTACACGCCGCAAGTCATCCAGTCGCTGCAGGACGTAACCGAAAAGATGCAGCAAAACCCGGAAAGCCAGCAAAACGGCGGGATGGCGTTGATGGGCATCCTTGCACAGCTGAGCGTCGCCAAGGTTTCGCTAGCGTTTCAGGATGATTCCCTCACCCAGCGTCTGATCGATTATTACGCCAAAGAAACGAACCAGTCGCCCGAGGCAATCATCGATCTGGCAACCCAGACCGTTCAGGCCAATCTCGGGCAGATCGGCGACGACGCATTCCGCAATCAGGTCGTGAGCGCGGTCAAAACCTTCCTCGAAAAGCCGGAAACGATCCGCGTTTCGACCGAGCCCGCCCAGCCGATCCCCGTCATGCAGCTCGTGGGCGCGGCAATGGGTGCGCCGCAGACGATCCCGAATGTCCTGCAGCTTCAGGTGCAGACCGACGGCGGCAAGAGTATCGAAAGTTCGCAGTAAAAGCAGACAACCGAGCCGGCCTCTTGGCCGGCTTCTTTTTTTATCACAACCGGGTTCAGGGAGCCGATTGCCCATGACGGACGAGGCGCCACTCATCCTGACCCTGCGCTTCGACGACGAGAGCTTCGAGCGCTTTCAAAAGCTCAGGCAGAAGCATTTTCCGCCTTCGAGAAATCTCATTCCGGCCCATCTGACGCTCTTCCATCATCTGCCCGGCCATGAGCTGGAGATGGTGACGGGACATCTCGAAAAGACCGTCGCCGAATGGGGTCCCATCAAATGCCGCGTCTCAGGTCTGCGCTTTCTCGGCAAGGGCGTTGCCTATGAGGTCGATAGCCCACCAGCGGAACGGCTGCGCGCCGATCTCGCGGGACATTTCTACGATCATCTGACAGCGCAGGACCGCCAGCGGATCAATCCGCATGTCACGATCCAGAACAAAGCCGAAGCCTCGGTCGCACGCAAACTCTACGAGGAGCTCGAAAGCGCGTTCGAGCCGTTCAGCTTCGAGGCGACGGGCCTGCTTCTCTGGTCCTACCGAGGCGGCCCGTGGGAGGCCGCAGGGGAATTTCAGTTCTGCCGCAAGAGCCCTGACGTGGATCAGAAGCTCGATGCCTGAAGACAGGATGAGACCGGCTCCTGCGAGCCGGCCTCAAGACAGTCCTATTCCTTCGCCTTCGGCGCCATGCGCAGGCCCAGTTCCCGCAACTGAGCGGGGCTTGCCTCGGCCGGCGCGCCCATCAACAGATCGAAGGCCTGCTGGTTCATCGGGAAGAGTGCGATCTCGCGCAGGTTCTTCGCGCCGCAAAGCAGCATGACAATTCGATCGATGCCCGCCGCCATGCCGCCATGGGGCGGAGCGCCGTACTGGAAGGCGCGATAAAGGCCGCCGAAACGCTCCTCGACGGTCGCCTGATCGTAGCCTGCCAGCTCGAACGCCTTCACCATGGTTTCCGGCACCGAATTGCGGATACCACCGGACGCGATCTCGAAGCCGTTACAGACGACATCGTACTGGAACGCCTTGATCGAAAGCGGCTCCTGATTCGTCAGAGCATCCATGCCGCCCTGGGGCATCGAGAACGGATTGTGCGCGAAGTCGATCTTCTTTTCGTCCTCGTCATATTCGTAGAACGGGAAGTCGATGATCCAGGCAAGCTCGTAGCGGTCGCGGTCGACGAGATCGAGTTCCTCGCCAACGCGGGTGCGCGCAGAGCCGGCGAATGCCATGAACTTTTCGGGACGCCCGGCGACGAAGAAGCAGGCATCGCCCGCTTCGAGGCCGAGCTGGGTGCGAACCGCCTCGGTGCGCTCCGGTCCGATGTTCTTGGCCAGCGGGCCTGCGCCCGAGACCTCGCCACCCTCTTCACGCCAGAAGATGTAGCCGAGACCCGGCTGTCCCTCTCCCTGCGCCCAGGAGTTCATCCGGTCGCAGAAGGCGCGCGAACCGCCGGTCTTGGCGGGAATCGCCCAGACTTCGACCTTCTCGTCGTTCGCGATCATGTTCGCGAAAACCTTGAACCCCGAGCCTGCGAAATGCTCGGTCACAGCGCTCATCTCGATCGGGTTGCGCAGGTCCGGCTTGTCGGAGCCGTATTTACGCATGGACTCTGCGTAGGGAATGCGCCGGAAGGTCTCCGTCACGGGCTTGCCGTCCGCGAAGGTCTTGAAGACATCCCGGATCACCGGTTCCATCGTCTGGAGTATGTCCTCCTGCTCGACAAAACTCATCTCCACGTCCAGTTGGTAGAACTCGCCGTAGAAACGGTCTGCACGCGGGTCTTCGTCGCGGAAGCAGGGCGCGATCTGGAAGTACCGGTCGAAGCCGGAGATCATCAGAAGCTGCTTGTACTGCTGCGGCGCCTGGGGCAGCGCGTAGAACATGCCGTTGTGAAGGCGCGAGGGCACGAGGAAGTCGCGCGCGCCCTCAGGCGAAGACGCCGTCAAGATCGGCGTCTGGAATTCGGTGAACGCGGCCGTCTGCATCAACGAGCGGATCTTCGAGATGATCTGCGTGCGCCGCATGATGTTCTTGTGCAGCGTCTCGCGGCGCAGATCCAGAAAGCGGTATTTGAGACGGATGTCTTCCGGGTATTCAGGCTCGCCGAAGACCGGCAGCGGCAGCTCCTTTGCGGGCGAAAGGATCTCGATATCGCGGGCAAAGATCTCGATCTCGCCCGTCGGAAGCTTGGGGTTCACGGTCTCGGCCGAACGCGCCTTTACCTCACCGTCGATGCGGATCACCCATTCGCCGCGCACGGTTTCAGCCGTCTTGAAGGCGGGGGAATCCGGATCGACCACGACCTGTGTCAGGCCGTAGTGATCGCGCAGATCGATGAACAACAGCCCGCCATGGTCCCGGATACGGTGAGCCCAGCCGGACAGGCGGACGGTGTCGCCGACATTGGCGCTGCGCAGGTCCGCGCAGGAATGGCTACGATAGCGATGCATGGGGGATTCGCTCTCTCAGATGTCTCGTGATCCGCGCTGACAGGCCGCGCTCCGGCGCTCGATCGAGGCGCGGAACCGGCGGCGGATCGGATTGGAAAATTGCGCCGGACAAGCGCATTTGTCGCTGCGGATGTCAAGTTTTCCCTGCCAATTGCACATGACACGCTTTTGAATCGGCGCGCGCCGTTCTAAGACCGGATTCATGGAACCGATCAAGACGACCGAAGCCCTGACGCAAGCCTGCGAAGCCCTTGCACGATCCCCCTTCGTGACAGTCGATACCGAATTTATTCGCGAGACGACCTTCTGGCCCGAGCTCTGTCTCATCCAGATGGCGTCCGACGATACCGAAGTTCTGGTCGATCCCCTTGCCAAGGGGCTTTCACTCGACCCGTTCTTCGCCCTCATGGCGGACGAGAATATCGTGAAGGTGTTTCACGCCGCCCGGCAGGATCTCGAAATCGTCTACAAACTCGGAAACATCATTCCGAAGCCGCTTTTCGACACGCAGATCGCCGCCATGGTTTGCGGGTTCGGCGAATCGATCGCCTATGATCAGCTTGTCGCCCGCCTGACCGAAAGCCGGATCGACAAGACGTCCCGCTTTACCGACTGGCGCCATCGCCCGCTCAGCGACAAGCAGCTGACTTATGCGCTCGCGGACGTCACCCACCTGCGCGACGTCTACAAGGCGCTGAAGGCGCAGCTTGAACAATCCGGTCGCCAATCATGGCTTGACGAAGAGATGGCCATCCTCGCCGACCCACAGACTTACGACATGCACCCGGACGATGCCTGGCGGCGCATGAAGATGCGGGTGAAGAAGCCGATCGAGCTTCAGATTCTGAAGGAGGTGGCGGCCTGGCGCGAGCGCGAGGCCCGGTCCAGCGACAAGCCACGCGGCCGCATCCTCAAGGATGACGCGATCTACGAGATCGCCCAGCAAAAGCCCGCGAGCGAAGCCGATCTCGGAAGGCTCCGCGCCCTGCCGAAAGGTTTCGAGCGATCGAGCGCGGCGCGCGGCATTCTGGAAGCGATCGAGCGGGCCAAGGCCGTGCCGAAAGCCGATCTGCCCACCATTCCAAGGCCTGCAATGCTTCCCGAGGGCACACAGGCGGCCGTCGAATTCCTGCGGGTCCTTTTAAAGATCGTTGTCGAGGAAGAGGGTGTCGCGGCCAAGCTCCTCGCCAATTCGGACGATCTGGAAAAGATCGCGGTCTATGGCGAAAAGGCTGAGGTTGCCGCGCTTTCCGGCTGGCGGCGCGAGATATTCGGGGCGCGCGCGCTGAAACTGCTCGAAGGCGAAAGCGCGCTGGTCTACCGGAACCGGCGGGTGGAAATCATTCCGATCTGATTTCGGAGTCCAGCTGCCTGAGCCCTCAGGGCTCAGCGCGCCTCGAGCCTCAGCGGCTGGCCGACGATCTTGGCAAACTGCTCGAGCCGGCCTTCGGGCCGGGCGCCGATCAGCCCTTCGAGATCGCGCGGGATGACGAGGGTGAAGCCGCCCCGCGGGTCCTGCGCCCAGCGGAAGCGATCGAGAAGACCCGGCATCGAAACCGTGAGCAGATAGGTGACGCGGAACAGCGAGCCGAGCGTGCGGGCGCGCTCCAGCAACCTTGGCTCGACCAGAGTTTCGAGATCCGGCAACTGGCCCTGGATCAAGGTGCCCTCGTGCCGGAAATAATTCGTCAACCCCAGATAGGCCCGGCCGCGATGATCGATCGCGGGAAAAGCGGCGTGGGCGATGATCGAAAGCGCCTGGAGGCCGCGATAATCGGGATGGGCACGCCAACCGATATCGGCGAGCAGGCAGGCCACCGTGCGGAGGCGAGCCTCCTCTGCCGTTTCCTCGATCCCGAGCGCCTCGAACGTGCGCGCCGTCCAGATGACCAGCTCTTCGGCATGATCGGGCGAGCGTGAGCGCAGTATCGCCAGTTCTCGCGCCGCCTCGATGAGCGGGTCCTTGAGGCGCTCTTCGGCGGGAAGCAGCGAATGCAGATAGCCCTCGCGCACGCCCAGCGCCGAAACGACGATCTCGGACGGTTTCAGGTATTTCAGCACGCTCTTCAGCGTGATGGCACCGAAGGCAAGCAGAGATCGGCGTGATTTCGACACCGCTTCGATACCGGACAGCTTTTCAGGATCGGTCCGGATCACTGTATCGAGAAACTTGTCGAGCTTGGCGGCAGGCATTCGATAGCCATGCATGACGTGCAGCGGATAGCTGTTCTGCTGCATATGGAGCTTGGCGAGATTGCGCCATGTTCCGCCGACGGCAAAGAACGGCTGGCCCTCGCCGCTGCCGACGAGTGAGCAGGACTGGACATTGCTGTCGGCAATCACCTGCGCGGCCTTGAGGTCGCCGCCTGCGAGATCCTGAAGACGCAGGCCACCAAGCGGCAGTGTCAGCCCGCCGCAGAGCTCGTCGCCCTGGACTCTGACAAGTTCGAGGCTGC
The DNA here is from genome assembly GCF_039652615.1 of Fulvimarina fulva. Lineage (NCBI taxonomy): Bacteria > Pseudomonadati > Pseudomonadota > Alphaproteobacteria > Hyphomicrobiales > Aurantimonadaceae > Fulvimarina > Fulvimarina fulva. The sequence goes on along the minus strand of NZ_JBDJAC010000001.1, from coordinate 183,135 downwards.
CGCCGCCGAGATCGCCGACAATTCCATCCGGCTGGTGAAAGCCGCTCATCACGCCTTCGGCGGCGTAGCGCGCTTCGTCCGCACCCGAAAGAATTGCGATCGGCCGGCCGATCGCGGATTCTGCGGCCTGCAGGAACTCCGGCCCGTTCGCAGCTTCACGGCTGGCGGCGGTGGCCAGCGGATAAAGCTCCTCGACCTGAGCTTGTTCCGCGATTTTGCGAAACCGCCGAAGCGCCGCGAGAGCACTGTCCACGGCGCCCTGGTCCAGTCGGTTGGTCTGGGCGAGCCCCTTACCAAGCCCGCTCAGGATTTTTTCATTAAACAGCACGGTCAGGGAGCGCGAATGCCCCTCGTAGAGTACGAGCCGCACCGAATTGGAGCCAATATCGACGACACCAACCGGCTTTCTTCCGATGAGACGCCCCTGACCGAGCGCCTCATTCATCCCCGGCATGCTCCGCTCGCTGGCGCGCGATGAGGCGAGGAGCATCGGTTTTCAGCGCTTTGCCGCGCCCGGAGAGTGAAGGATTTGTCATGAAATATCGCTGGGCATTGAAGGGTTGTTCACCATCGCTGGGCTTGATGTGGCGCGAAGATCCGTCGGATGCAACCGACCAGCTCTGCTGATTGTCCAGAATATTGCCGAGCATGATCTGCGAAAGCACCTGGCTGTGCACCGTCGGCGTCTGGATTGGAACGAGGGTTTCGACCCGGCGATCCAGATTGCGCGGCATGATGTCGGCCGATCCCAACAGGACGATCGCCTCTTCCGACGGAAGCCCCTGCCCGTTGCCGAAACAGTAGATGCGGCTGTGTTCGAGGAAGCGGCCGACGATGGATTTGACGCGAATATTGTCCGAAAGGCCCGGCACACGGGGACGCAGGCAGCAGATTCCGCGCACGATGAGATCGATCTCGACTCCGGCCTGGCTCGCCCGATAAAGCGCATCGATCGTCTTGCCGTCGACGAGCGAATTCATCTTCATCCAGATTTGCGCCGGCCGACCGGCCTTGGCGTGCTCGATCTCCTGATTGATGTGTTCGATGATCCGGTCACGCATGAAGAGCGGCGAGACCGCGAGCTTGCGCAGATCTGTCGGCTCGGCATAGCCGGTGATGTAGTTGAATACGAGCTGGACGTCGTGCGCGATGTCCGGGTCTGCCGTGAAATATGACAGATCGGTGTAAATCTTCGCCGTGATCGGGTGGTAGTTTCCGGTGCCGAGATGGCAGAAGTTGACAAGCTTGCCTTCCTCGCGGCGCACCACCATTGCGAGCTTGGCATGGGTCTTCTTCTCGATGAAGCCGAAGACCACCTGAACGCCCGCCCGCTCCAGATCGCGCGCCCAACGGATGTTCGCTTCCTCATCGAACCGCGCTTTCAGCTCGACGAGTGCCGTCACGGACTTGCCGGCTTCCGCCGCCTCGATCAGGGCGCGGACGATCGGCGAATCGTTCGAGGTGCGATAGAGCGTCTGCTTGATGGCGACGACATTTGGATCGCTTGCGGCCTGCCGCACGAACTGCACGACCACGTCGAACGACTCGTAGGGGTGGTGGACGATAATGTCCTTCTCGCGAATCGCGGCAAAGCAATCGCCGTTATGCTCGCGAATGCGCTCGGGAAAGCGCGGAATATAGGGTGGAAACTTCAGCTCGTCCCGGTCGATCTTGCAGATCTGTGAAAGGGCGTCGAGCGCCAGCATTCCTTCCATCACCGAGACGCGGGTCTCCGGTGTTCCGATCTCGGCAGCGACGAAGTTGCGAAGGCTTTCGGGCATCGAGGAGTCGAATTCGGTCCGGATGACCGACCCCCTGCGCCGGCGCTTCAGCGCACTCTCGTAGAAGCGGACCAGATCCTCGGCTTCTTCTTGCACCTCGATGTCGGAATCGCGGATCACGCGGAAGGTCCCGCTTCCCTCCACGGCATAGCCGGGAAACAGGCGTCCGATAAAAGTTTCGACGACGCTCTCCAGTGGCACGAAGCGATAGGTGCCATCCTCGCCGCGCGGCGTCTGCACGAACCGGTTCAGCGCGACCGGCAAGCGTATCAGCGCGTTCATTCGCTCGGAGTCACGCTGTCTCTTCAGGCGCAGGCCGATGGAGAAGCCGAGATTGGGGATGAACGGAAACGGATGGGCAGGATCGATCGAGAGGGGCGTCAGCGCCGGGAAGATCGTGTCGTCGAACTCGCGTGACAGCCATTCCAATTCGGGAGCGGAGAGCTGGTCGGCGGAGACGATGTGCACGTTTTCGTCGGCGAGTTGGCCGATCAGTTCGGCAAGCGATGCCTGCTGCTCCGATTGGAGAATTTCCACCTCCGCGAGGATCTTGTCGAGTTGCTCTTGTGCGGTCATGCCGTCGAGGGATCGCACGGTCACCTTTTCGCGCACCTGGCCTTCGAGACCCGCGACGCGGACCATGAAGAACTCGTCGAGATTGTCGGCCGAGATCGAGAGGAAGCGCAGGCGCTCGAGCAGCGGATGATTTAGATTCTGCGACTCTTCCAGTACCCGCCGATTGAACTGCAGCCAGGACAGCTCGCGGTTGATGAACCGATCCTGCGGCAGTTCGGACGGTTGGCTTTCCTCGCTCGCCTTCGCCTCGACGACCTGCGGCGGGGCCTGCTCCAGAATAACCTCAACCTCGCTCGCGACCGTCTCCTGATTAGGCGAAGCCTGGTCCGAGACCGCGATGATCTCGACTGCCTCGGAACCGCGCTTTTTTGCCGGCGACGCCGTTGCGCGCTCGCTTCTTGCGGAACGGCGCGACGCCGAGGCCCTCGCCTTGCGTTCCGGCCCGGATTTCGTCGTCTCTTCGCTCATAGTTTTTCCATCTACTGGAGGTTTCCCGTGTCTTCGCCGCCGCTTCTATTGCGGTTCGATGGAAGTTTTGCGTCAGTTTCTCGTCACGATCCGCTCTCGGCATTTCCGCCACTGGCGTCTGTCCGCCGCTCAAGCACGCGTCGCACGAAAGGCTTCGTGACCCGGCTCTTTTCGGCAAGCGCCTGCCGATTGATCTCGTCGACGACGGCCTTCGCCGCCGATCCGGTGCGCTCGATCCTTGCAGCTAGATAGGTCAGTGTCGCCGGATCGACGACCAGCTGATGATCGGAGAAGTGCTTGGCGAGAATGCCTTCGAACAGAAGATCATCGGGCGTGTCGAGTTCGGCCCGGGCCGCCGCCGAAAGACGCGACACCAGATCGGGAAGCCGCCCGGCCATGGCCTGCGGCGGTATCCGCGAGGTCGCAAGAACCCAGCCTTGGCCGAGCCGGGCCGCGTTGACCGGCGCGAACAGCTCTTGATCGGGAATGGTGGTCCTGTCGATATCGTCGATAACGATCCGGAACCCGTTCTCGAGCGCCCCGAAGCCACCCTGCCTGAGAATGTCGGCGTCCGCGGCCTCGGCCCAGATCCGCGACAAATGGGTCTTGCCCGCGCCTTCGGGCCCGACGATCAACAACACATTGTGCTGCCAGGCGGGCCATGCGTCGATCGCCTCGGCAGCCACAGCGTTCGAACGCGAGACGATGAGATCGTCGCGGCCAAGCTGCTCGATCGGCGGAAGTTCCAGCGGGAGCTGTCTGGTCATCGGGTCGCCGTCACGAATTCTGGTGTTCGATCCGGTTCGCAGGGCTGTCGCCCGCAGTCACGCGCGCATCGCTCGTTTTCCCGCCCTCGATGCTCTTTGCCTCGGTCAGGCTCACCGATGGACCGTGATACATCTCGCTGTCGAGATATTTCGTGATCCCGAAGCGGGCGAGCACGCCGACGACCGCCGCCGCCGGGACAGCGATCAGGAGGCCGACGAACCCGAACAGGGCGCCGAAGGCGAAGAGCGCGAACATCAGCCATACGGGATGCAGGCCAACCGATGCGCCGACGAGCTTGGGCTGCAGGATGTTCCCCTCGAAGAACTGCCCCGTAAAGAAGACCGCCGCGACGGCGATGATCCACGGCCAGTCCGGCCAGAACTGGACGAGCGCGACACCGATGGACAAAACGAGCCCGAGCATCGAGCCGATATAGGGAATAAAGGAGATCAGACCCGCGAAGAGGCCAATGAGGAGTCCGAAGTTCAATCCGACGAGGGTCAGGCCGACTGCGTAGAAGGTGGCGAGGATCAGGCAGACACTGCCCTGTCCGCGCACGAAGCCGGCGACCGAAAGATCGATATCGCGAGCGATCCGCCGAATCGTGCTCTGATGCTGCCGCGGCAGCCAGTTGTCGACCTTCATCACCATCCTGTCCCAGTCGAGCAGGAGGTAGAACGCCACCACTGGCGTCACGACGAAGAGCGATACGAAATTCACGAAAGCGAGCGAGGACGACCACACTGAGGAAAGGAAGGATGTGATCACGCTCGTCGAATCGGAGACGAGCTGGGCGAAATCCTGCTCCAGCGTCGATTCCTCCGATGTGAAGAGAAAAGCGAGCGGGCCCGAGCGCGCGGCGATCGCGAAGTCCTGCAGCCGATCGAGATAATCGGGGACGCGCTCGGCCAGATTGACGACCTGCGAGGACACCACCGGCACGATGATGAGAATCGCCGCGATGAAGCAAACGACGAAGAGAACGAGAATCACCGTCGTCGCCATCAGCCGCGAAAGGCCGCGCCGCTCGAACCAGTCGGCCACGGGATCCAGCAGATAAGCGATTACCATGCCGAGGACGAACGGCAGGAGAATGGACGAGAAAAGCCAGATACTGAGCACGAACAGGATTGCTGCAGCGCACCAGAAATAGACCTGTCTCCAGAAGACGGCGTTCTGATCGGGCATATCGAGCTTTGTTCCCCAGTCTCAGGTCGGCATTCATGTTACAACGCCATGGCGCCGCTTGGCGAGAGATCGCCTTTGCGACGCAAGAATTATCCTCATGGACAGGCTTGCCCAGCGGATATCCTCAGGCTTTTCGCGCCCGCTCTTGATGCTGCGGCGCACATCGGCTTGCCCGGTCACGCTCTTCCGTGGCACTTCAGGCTCAAACAGGGAAGACTGACATGGCGGATTCGAACCACCTCACCTACCGCGATGCCGGTGTCGACATCGATGCCGGCAACGAACTTGTCCAGCGGATCAAACCCCATGTGCGCTCCACCCGCCGTGCGGGAGCGGATGGCGAGATCGGCGGATTCGGCGGGCTGTTCGACCTCAAGGCACTCGGCATGAGCGATCCGCTGCTCGTTGCGGCAAATGACGGTGTCGGCACCAAACTGCGCGTCGCCATCGAAGCCAACCGGCACGACACCATCGGCATCGATCTTGTGGCCATGTGCGTCAACGATCTTGTCGTCCAGGGTGCCGAGCCGCTGTTCTTTCTCGATTATTTCGCCACCGGCAAGCTCGATCCCGCCCAGGGCGAGGCGATCGTCAAAGGGATCGCGGAAGGGTGCCGCCAGGCCGGCTGCGCGCTGATCGGCGGCGAGACCGCCGAAATGCCGGGTCTTTATGCGGGCGACGACTACGATCTCGCGGGCTTTTCGGTAGGCGCGGTGGAGCGCGACCGGCTGCTGCCCTCGGGCGATCTCGAACAGGGCGACATCATTCTCGGCCTGCGATCCTCCGGCGTGCATTCGAACGGCTATTCGCTCGTTCGCAAGATCGTCGAACAGGCGGGACTTTCCTACGGCGATCCGGCTCCCTTCGACAAAGACCGGTCGCTGAGCGAGGCACTCCTCGAGCCGACGCGAATCTACGTCAAACCCCTGCTCGACGTGTTCGAAAAGTCGCGCGCAGTGAAGGCGCTGGCCCACATCACCGGCGGCGGATTCGTCGAGAACATTCCCCGCGTTTTGCCGGAAAGCCTTCGGGCCGATATCGATCTCGGCAGCGTTCCGGTCCCACCCGTCTTTGGCTGGCTCGCCAAGCAGGGCGGCATGCCGAAACACGAAATGCTGCGGACCTTCAATTGCGGGATCGGAATGGCTATCGTCGTGGCGGAAGGTGAAGCTGCGGCCGTCAGCGCCATGCTGCAATCGGCCGGTGAGGAGGTCGTGCTCCTCGGCCGTATCCTTCAGAACAAGGGTGAGGCCGTCACCTTCAACGGCGAGCTGGCATTGTGACCGCCGCAACCGATCCGAAGCGCATCGTCGTCCTCATATCCGGGCGCGGCTCGAATATGAGTGCGCTGATCGCAGCGTGCATGAATCCGAGCTATCCCGGCCGGATCGTCGGCGTGATCTCAAACCGGCCCGATGCGAAAGGACTCGATACCGCCAGACGGTACGACATTCCGGCCAGCGCGATCGATCACCGCGATTTTGCAAGCCGCGAAGATCATGAGGCGGCGCTGAGATCCGAACTTGATGCACTGAAGCCGGACTTCATCTGTCTCGCCGGATATATGCGTCTTTTGACGCCCGATTTCGTCCGCCATTTCGCCGGGCGGATGATCAACATCCACCCCTCGCTCCTGCCGCTGTTTCCCGGTCTCGACACGCACACCCGTGCGCTTCAAGCTGGTATGCGGGTCCATGGCTGCACGGTGCATTACGTGACCGAGGGCATGGACGAGGGACCGATCATCGCCCAGGCAGCCATTGCGATCGAGCCGGACGATACGCCGGACGCGCTGGCCGATCGTCTTTTGCTTGCTGAACACCGGCTTTATCCACACGCTCTGCGGCTGGTTCTCGAAGGCAATGCGCGCCTCTCGAACGGGCGGGTGATCATCCGGACGAACCCGCCCCTTGAAGCCGATGCGGAGCCGACGCGTTTCGGCAACGGGACATCGATCCTCGTGTCACCGGATGCAAGACGGGGATAATAGCTCGCAACAAGAATGAGGTTGCGGCTTTTTATCTCCGAGGACCAACAGCGGGAAGCTTCGCCTCCCCGCCGGCGTGCAGCAACCCCCATATACGGGATGTATCAGGCGTCTTTGGGCTCTCTCGTCGGATCAGGGCGCAGCCAAACGGCCGTGTCGTGAAACGCCGCGCCACCATAAGGCGCGACCGGATCAGCGCCGGTGAGGACATTGATGCCCTCGCCTTCGAGAAAATCGGAATTCGCCCAGAGGCCCTCGTGAATCAGGACGCCGGGCTTCGCGCTATCGGTGACCCTGACCGGCAGACGGACCGTGCCGCGCGCGTTCCCGATCTTAACGATCGCCCCATCCGGCAGCTTCTCGCGCGCCGCATCCTCCGGATGAAGCATCAGCACAGGCCCGCCCTCCCGCGAGCGCGAGCCCTTCGTCTCGGCGAAGGAGGAATTGAGAAACTGGCGTGCAGGCGACGTCGCGAGCTTATAAGGGTGCACGGCGTCAGGTGCCTCGACGATCTCCACATGATCGGGAAAGGCTGGAAGCTCTCCGGCGGGCCCCAATACCCCGATCGAGGACGGCGGACGGTTCGGCGCGGGCGTGCCGGTCCAATCCGGCTTGAAGCGAAATTTCCCGTCCGCGTGGCCGAAGCCGTTCAGGAAATGCGCGTCCTCGAACGGAACGGACTTGTCGACCCACTTTTCCTCGGAAAGCTCGGAAAAATCGCGCTCTAATCCTGACCGCACAAGAAGGTCGTCGATCAGGTCGCGCTCGCTCAAGCCAAAGCCGGGCCGATCGGACACGCCAAGGCGCTTTGCCAGTTCTTCCACGACGAAGTGATTGGTCCGCACCGTTTGAGGCGGCTCGGTGATTTTTGGCCCGAGAACGATATGGCTCTGCCCCCCGCCCCGATAGATGTCGTCATGCTCGAGGAACATCGTCGCGGGAATGACGAGATCGGCGAGCTTCGCCGTATCGGTCATGAACTGTTCGTGGACCGCCAGGAACAGATCCTCGCGCTTCAGGCCCGCGACAACCTTACTCTGGTCGGGGCACACATTGGCCGGATTGGTGTTCTGGACGAGCATCGCCGTCACCGGCGGACCGCCGAACAGTGCATCCGCCCCACCGGCGAGCACGGCCCCGAGGCGGCTCTGGTCAAGATGGCGCACGTCAGAATCTCTCGCCGCCTCGCCCGTGATCAGCCCCTGGTCGATGCCGAAGATGCCGCTGTTGGAATGGAACGCGCCGCCGCCCTCATATTGCCAGTGTCCGTAGACGGTCGGCACAGAAAGGGCTGCATGCATCGCCGCCGTCCCGTTGCGCTGGCGGGTAAAGCCGTAGCCGAGCCGGAAAAACGTCTTCGGCGTCCGGCCGATGAGCGCGGCGAAATCCTCGATCTCCTGGGCCGATAGCCCCGTGATCGCGGCGGCCCAGTCCGGCCCGCGCGACACAAGATGGGCTTCAAGGCCCTCGGGATCGTCGGTGTAACGGGCAAGATAGGCGCGGTCAGCAGTCCCGTCTCGGAAGGCGATATGCATCAGCGCGCAGGCCAGCGCAGCATCAGTGCCGGGCCGCAGTTTGAGGGCGAGATCGGCCTGTTGCATGGTCGCGTTGTCGTAGATATCGATAACGACGATCTTCGCGCCACGCGTCTTTCGCGCCTTTGCGGCATGGGTCATCACATTGACCTGCGTCGCAACCGCATTCGTGCCCCAGATCACGACGCAATCGGATTGCGCGATCTCGCGTGGATCGACGCCGCGCATAGCGCCTGTCCCCATCGCCCAGCCGGTCCAGGCCATATTGGTGCAGATCGTTGAGAACTGATTGGAATAGCGCTTGGCATGGGTCAGGCGCTTGATCCCGTCGCGCTGAACGAGCCCCATGGTTCCGGCATAGAAGTAGGGCCAGATGGTTTCGGCACCATATCGTTGCTCGGCGGCAAGGAACCTCTCTGCGATGAGATCGAGGGCATCGTCCCAGCTGATCTCTCGCCAGTCGCCCTCGCCCTTTTCACCCACGCGCTGCAGCGGCTTCATCAGCCGGTCCGGGTGGTAGAGCCGCTCGGCATAGCGCGCGACCTTGGCGCAGATGACGCCGGCCGTGTAGCTGTTATCGGCGGCACCACGAACGCGCCCGATCCGGCCCGACGGATCGACCTCGATGTCGAGCGCACAGGTAGACGGACAGTCGTGGGGACAGGCGGAATGACCGATGGAGGCGGGAAGCGGCTTGTTCATGCACCCGTTCTAGCACCGCGACCCGAAGCTGCCCAACGGGTTTGGGTGATGGAAGCGATCAATTTCCGCAATGCTCTACGCATCTGCCCGCGTTCGCGATCGACCGGCCTCAAAGCGCAGCCGATCGCGGCGGATTAAGCCGTTCGAAGGAAGGATCAGAAGAAGCCGGCGAGGCCTCCGCCCCCTCCACCACCCAGGAGGATCGCGGCAGGATTGAATCCACCCGATCCTCCTCCGTTTTCAAGGTCGTAGAGTGTGACGAAACGCGTTATGAACCGCGACAGATCTTCAGGGTCCTGAAGGCTCTCGAGATCGATCCGCTTTTCCAGCGTTCGCTTCTGAACTTCGATATCCGCCTGCCCGGACTCGGACGGAAGCCCGACCGCGGTCTGAACCACTTTCAGGAGAGCTGGATCCGCGAGAATATCGTAGGCGTTCTTGATGTCGGCGGCAGAGCGTTTGAAGTACAGCGCGAGACGTGCCCCTTCACTTTCAGCGCCTGCATCTTCTTCGAACTTCTGCCTCAGAAACAGATCGTCGACCTTCATCCGATCGGAAAGGCTCTGGATCGCAGCCGACGGCCGATTGATCCCGCCGAACGTATTGAAGTTGAAGGCCCCGCGAAGCTCGGCCACCCGTCGATCGTCCATCTTGTTCACGACACTCTCCGGATCGTCGAAATCGCTGGTGAGGATGTCGGCGAGTTCCTGCGGGTCCAGTTTGAGATCGCTGAGATCGAAAGCGGCCGTGATATAGTCGACAATTGTCTTGTTGTTCACGAAATCGGAGACCGTCACCACATCGGCCAGTGCACGACGATAGGCGTCCGTCTTCGCGTCCGCATCCTTTTTGTCGGCCTCGCTCGGTTTCTCGCCATAGCTCTCCGTGAAACGGGCGATCGTGTCGGCGAACGGCTTGTCTTCCTGCGCGGTCCGCTTCTGCGCGATCTTTCCGCTTTCATCGAAGTTGAAGGCCGCCGCGAGGGCCACGTATCGTTCATCGCCGGAGCGAACGGCGAACGAGTTCGGATTGCCCGGATCGCTGCGCAGAACATCAACGATCTCACTTCGCGAAACACGCGTCGGGTCGATGCCGAACGCCTTCAACGCGTATTCGTAAACCGAAGGCGTTCGAACGAACTGGGTCACGGTCTGAACATTGGCCATGATCGCCGTGTAGACCGAGGTCGCGGCACGATCAGTGGAGACCGCCCGATCAACATTGCCTTCGAGGTAACCATCGAAAAGCGCGTCTTCCTTGCCTGGAGCGAGAGCGCTTTCTGCGCCCGCCGGCAATGATCCATCGGCCTCGAACTGGAACAGCTGATTGAGCTGCCCGTATTTGATCTTGAGGGCTTTTTCCTCCTCCGTCCCCTCCTTCATCTTGCCCCAGGCGCTGTTCGGGTCTTCGATATCGCTGGTCAAGATCTTCCAGACGAAGGACGAGGATTGAATGCTGGCGTCGATGCCGACGGAATAGAGCGCGACCTCCAGAAGTCGCCGGTCCTGGGTCAGCTCGTCGGCCGTGGAGACTGACGGCATGCGCAGCTTCCAGTAATCGATGTCGTTCAGCGCCGACGACACGCTGGAGACGAGATCCTTCTCTTCATAGAAAAGACGGATGGTTTCGTTCGTCTCGATCGCCGACTGCGCGCCGTTCGCTCCGGCAGTGCCATCCGCCTGGAAGTCGAACATCGACTTCAGAGCAACATAGCGGTCGTCTTCGCTCGTGCGATTCCCGGTCATCAGATCGCGAATGAAGGATTTCGACGCGATGTCCGGATCGAGCCCTGCCGCAGTGAGAGCGGTCTTGAAGACGCTGTCATTTCTGAGGAACTGGTCGATGGTGGAAATGCTATCAATCGACGCACGATAGTCATCGATCTGCTTTTTTACGGCGTTGGCAGCACTGACGCGATGAAGCGAATAGGCTTCCTTCGTCCGATCGGTCTGCGCCATCGACTGGGCCGAGACTTTGGCGGCCGCTTCATTCGACTTGAAGTTGAAGGCTTCGTAGAGCTCCCGGTAGCGGTCGTCGCCAATCTTGTTCACGAGGCTTTTCGGGTCCGCGATGTCGCTTTCCAAAATCTTGCGGATCAGTCCGCGCGACTCGATTTGCTCCTCAAGACCGAACGCGGTCATCGCGTAGGAATAGAGCTGGTAATCGCCCATAAATTCTTTGACGGACGACACCTTGCCGATATTCGCTTTGTAGTACTCGATCTGCCGCTTGTTCGCAGGATCGGCCTCGATCCGATTCATGATCCGCGTCGTATCGCGAGTATAAAGCCGGAAGGTCTCTAGGGTCGACAGCATGGTTCGCTACAAAAGCCTCTCGATGCCTGGGCTGTGGCAACAATCGAGGAGAGACTAGCAAGCGAATCAGACCTCCAGCTTAACGCAATAAGTTTCTATTGATGAAATACGAACGGGCACGCGATTTTTCGCGCACCCGTCCGGTTGGTTCTATCTTTAAAAAGGCCGGCGGTGGATTTACGCCGCCTCGGCCTTCTCGCGCTGCTCATCCGAGAGGAACGGGTAGTCAGTGTAGCCTTCCTCGCCACCACCGTAGAATGTGTCCTTGTCGGGCTCGTTCAGCGGTGCATCGATCTTCAGGCGCTCGACGAGATCGGGGTTCGAGATGAACGGACGACCGAAGCAGACAAGGTCCACCTTGCCGCTGTCGGCGCGTTCGATTGCTGTTTCCCTGTCGTACTGGTTGTTACCCATGAAGACGCCGTCGAATGCCTCGCGCAGCTCGGCGCTCGAAACCTTCTGATTATCACGGTCGTCCCAGATTTTGCCCTCGATCACATGGAGATAGGCAAGCTTGCGGGCGGAGAGTTCACGGACATAGGTCATGAACAGCGTCTTCGGATCGCTTTCCGACACATCGTTCGCACCGCTTTCCGGCGAGATGCGAATGCCGACGCGATCGGCGCCCCACACCTTTACGACGGCGTCGACCACCTCGAGCGGGAAACGCATCCGATTCTCGACCGATCCGCCATACTGGTCCTCGCGCTTGTTGGTCCCGTCTTGCAGGAACTGGTCGAGGAGATAGCCATTCGCCGAATGCACCTCGACGCCGTCGAAACCGGCGTTTTTCGCGTTCTCCGCCGCCTTCACATAATCGGCGACGACGCGCGGCAGCTCGTCTGTTTCAAGCGCCCGCGGGGTCGGGATGTCCTTGAAGCCATCTTCGGTAAAGGCCTGCTGGTCCGGCTTGATTGCCGAGGCCGAGACAGGAAGCTTACCGTCATGCTGGAGGTCCGGATGAGAAATCCGGCCTACATGCCAGAGCTGAAGGAAGATCTTGCCGCCCTTCGCATGAACCTCGTCGGTCACCTTTTTCCAACCGGCGACCTGCTGGTCGGAGTAGATCCCCGGCGTCCAGGCATAACCCTTGCCTTCGTTCGTGATCTGCGTCGCTTCCGCGATGATCAGGCCGGCAGATGCGCGCTGGCCATAATAGGTGGCATGCATGTCCACCGGGCTGTCGCCCTCTCCCGCACGCGAGCGGGTCAGCGGCGCCATGACGATCCGGTTGGCGAGATGGTTCGGACCGAGATCGAACGAGTCGAAAAGCTTGGAATTTGTCATTGGATATCTCCACTGAAGCATCGTGCAGCTGAAGAATTGTGCAGCGCACTGTTCATTTGCTTGAGATGTGGGCCGCCAAGCGATCTATGCCAGGGCTTGAACGCAGCGTAGCCAAACGTGCAAAAGCGGGAACCTTTCGTTCCGTGGGTTTCAACCCATCCAGATCTGCAAGCCGGAGTCCGCTTTGAACTACCGCCACGCCTTTCACGCCGGAAATTTCGCGGATGTCGTGAAACATGCGCTGCTGACCCGGTTGATCGCCTATCTGAAGCGCAAGGAGAAACCGTTCCGGGTGTTCGATACCCATGCGGGCCGGGGCCGCTACGATCTCAATTCCAGCGAGGCGGCGCGCACGGGCGAGGCGCAGGCGGGGATCCTCAGGATCGCGGCTAATGAAGAGCTCAGACGCGAACCTCTGCTCGCCGACTATTTCGAGGCGATCGACACGGATCTGGAGGCTGGCTTCTATCCCGGCTCGCCGCTGATCGCGCGGCACTGCCTGCGCGGGGTCGACCGGCTTTCCGCCTACGAGCTTCATCCCGAGGATAGCACCGCGCTCCGCGAGCTCTTCGCCGGCGATGTCCAGGTCAAAGCGATCGAACTTGATGGCTGGCTCGCTCTCGGCGCCCATCTGCCACCGAAGGAAAAGCGCGGGCTCGTTCTCATCGATCCGCCTTTCGAGAAGACGAGTGAGGTGGACGATATTCTTGCCGGACTGGAAAAGGCCCTCACCCGCTGGCGCGGCGGCACCTATGCCGTCTGGTATCCGATCAAGCGCAGGGCGCTCGTCGACAAGCTTCTTTCAGGAATAGCCGCCCTTGCGCCAGATGAAGCATTAGCGGTCGAGGCGAGAATCGCCGCAGAGAATGCCGAAAGCGAGCAATTTCTGGGAACAGGTCTTGCCGTCATCAACCCGCCATTCGTCTTTGCAGGGGAAGCGCGAACGATCGTCGAGCGTCTCTTGCCAGCGCTGGAGAGAGACGGATCGGCAACAGCGCGAGTTTTTACGCTGAAGTGAGCCGGCTCAAGGCCGCATGCACACCATCACGCGTGCTATCGTCTTCATAAGATTGCGGATCAGAGAATGGACGGACCGATGCGTCAGATCACCACCGGATTTCTTGCAGCAGCGATGGCTCTGAGCGCGATGGCCGGCAGCGCAAGCGCTGCTGATCTTCAGATGGCGCCGCAGCAGCGAGTAGAATCGCTCGTGCCCCAATGCGACAATCCCGAGGTTCTCGCGGAGGTCGAGGATCAGTTTGAATATGGCGCGCCGCGCGTGCTGGAAGCCAAACTTGAAATCCTCGAATTCTCGAACATGCACGAGAAGGCCTATGCGCCGCAGATCCTGACCGATGAGATCCCCTCGCCGCAGCCGATCGAGCGCCGCTGGTGCCAGGGCACGGCTTTGATCTCGGATCACCAGCGCCGCACGATTTACTATATCATCGAGTATCCAATGGGTTATGCGGCGGCCGGTGGATGGCTCGGCATGTTTTCGCCGGTCAAGGCCTGGCGCGCAGAAGGCTGCGTCCTCGGTCTCGACGAATGGCATGTCTATGGCGCGAACTGCCAGTCGCTGCGCCGTTTCCCGCCGGAAGCTCGCACCGGATACGGCTACGTTTCGAAATAGACCGAACCGGTTTCGCGACTTTACGCATCGGCCCTGCTTCCTATTCTCCCTCGCCAGCGGACGATGGCGAGAGGATTGTCGTCGCTTGCTTCACGCGAATGGAACATGCGCCGGCGACGATCCGGCATGAAGGAGATCGAACATGCGGCTCTTGGGTGCACCCGCTTCGCCATTTGTTGCCAAGGTCCGGATGGCCGGCGTCGTCGCCGGCATCGAACTCGACATGGAAACGGTCGACTTCGTCGGTAATTCGGATCTTCTCAACACCGCCAATCCGCTCGGCAAGATCCCGGCCCTGATTCTCGAAAATGGCGATGCCGTCTTCGACAGTTCGGTGATCTGCGAGGTCCTCGACCGGATGAGCGGCAACCAGCTGATCCCGCAAACGGTCGAGGATTTTCGCAAGATCAGAACTTACGATGCCGCCGTGACGGGCGTGACCGATGCGCTGGCTCTGTGCATTTACGAGGTCCGCTACAGGCCCGAGGACAAGAGGCATCCCGGCTGGACAGACCGCCAGATGGCCAAGGCCGATCGCGGGCTGACATGGCTCGAAGACCATCTGGACGATCTTGGCGACGATGTCGGCCTGGGCCACTGCGCGCTTGGCGCGCTCCTGAGCTGGATGGATCTTCGCTTCGAGGGGAAGGTTGCGAAACAGGCGCCCAAACTCACCGCCTGGGCCGATCGGGTCTTCGAAGACCATCCCGAGATTGCAGCCAAGAAGCCGCATCTGCCGCAAGGCTGAACAGACGCCTCTGATCACATGATAAAGCCGCCCGGCTGCTTGAGCCGGGCGGCGTATTACCGGCCGCGCGTGCTACCGGCGGATCTTCAAACCCGCGCTTTCCGTTGTCCGTTGACGTTCCGCCGCTCAGATGAGTCGCTCTCGGAGTCACGTCCCGTCCGACAAGCGGCTCATCCGACACCGTTTCATCCCATCACAACATAGAATTTCAAAGATGCGTCTCTGCCGCGCTGGGCGTTCTTCGTCTTCGGCTATTTTCTGTTTTTCTTCATGTCCTGGCTGCCAGGATATCTGGAACAGACTTTCAAACTCTCGATCACCAGCGTCGGATGGTTCTCCGTCGCCCCTTGGCTTGCCGCTGCCACTATTCTGCTGTTTCTCAGCAATCTGTCGGACAGGCTGCTGCGTCGCACCGGCAAGCTCCGCATCGCACGAAGCTATCTGATCGCGGCAACGCAAGCTCTTGCTGCGCTCGTGATCCTGCCCGTCGCCTTCACCGACAATCTCACGCTTGCGCTGATCCTGATCTCCATCGCCGTGGCTTCGTCCATGGGCGCAAACGCCGCATTCTACGCCGTCAATATCGATGTCGCCCGCGACCGATCCGCCACCGCGCTCGGCATCATGGACTTCGGCTTCGCCATCTCCGGCTTCCTGGCGCCTGCCCTCACGGGCTGGATCGTGGGACAACCGGCGGTTTCGCCGAAGCGTTCATGCTGATGTCAGGCCTTGCGGCATCCTCCGTGATCGTAACACTCATCTTTCACCGCCCTGACACGGCATAGGTCGTACGAAGACCACCCCCCGCCCGGCTTCGAGCGCGGGCAGAAGGCGACGAGGGGCGTAACACGGCATCCGCCGATCTTATCGCCTTTCGCTCTTCTGCATCACATCAAGAACGATCTCAGCCGCCGCTTCGCCCGGCGCTCGCTCGATCGTCATCTTCTCGCGGATGTCCCTGAAGCCCTCGATCTGCGCCCGGCGCTCCGGTGTATCGGTGAGAAGGCGTTCCATCCGGCGCGCCAGATGTTCGGGCCTGACGATCTCATGGAAATGCTCAGGAACGAGCGGATGGCCGGCGATGAAGTTCGGCAGGGCCGCCGTCCACGCCGTGATCAGATGGCGAAAACGGTAGCCGATCGGATCGAGGCGATAGGCGAGCGCCATCGGGATACCGGCAAGCGCCAGCTCAAGTGACACCGTACCGGATGCCGCGAGCGCAGCATCTGCCGAGGCGAAGGCAGCCCACCGCTCGTCATGCCCCGTCACGATCCGCGGCTGGTGTTTCCACATGGAGACATCGGCCTCTATCCGCGCCCGGTGGCGCGGCAGCGTCGGGATCACGGCTTCGATTCCGGGCAGCATCTCGTTCAGCCGCTGGAATGTCATGCCGAAATCATCGAGCAAGCGGTCGATTTCCCCCCGGCGCGATCCCGGCAGAATCACAAGGCGCGGCGGATCATTGACTGGCCGCGTCCCAAGCGGCGCTTCGAGGAGAGGCGCGAGGCGCGGTTCCTTCAGAAACGGATGGCCAACATAGGTCGCCGGCGGGCCGTTCAGCCGCGAATAGAAATCAGGCTCGAACGGAAAGCTGCAGATCGCGTGGTCGATATAGGCCCGCATCTTCTCCGCGCGCTCTTCGCGCCATGCCCAGACCGTCGGCGGGATATAATTGATGATGGGGATATGCGGCTTTGCCTTGCGCAACCGCTTGGCAATGCGGTGGGAAAAGGTCGGGCTGTCGATGACGACGAGCGCGTCCGGCTCCCACTCGATGACGGCCTTCGCGGTTTGAGAGACACGGCGCATCAATTGCGGCAGCCTCGATACGATGGCGCCGACGCCGATAATCGAAAGCTCGTCTATATCGAAGAGGCTCTTCAGCCCCTCCGCCTCCATCGCCTCGCCGCCGAGCCCGAAGATCTCGAGTTCATCGTCAAGCTTGGCCCGGAGATGAGTGATGAGATCGGCACCGATCCGGTCGCCCGAGGGCTCGCCAACGATGAAAGCGATCTTCGTCATACTGGCTCCGCCCCGTTCGTCAGTCCCTTGATCGCAAGTCCTGCCGCGTTTGCCCGATCGACGACGTCATCGAAACCGAGGATGAGGCTTTCTCCGGCAGACACCCCGATCGCGGTAATGCCGGAGGCCTCGGCTTCGTCGATCGTCTGGACGCCGATGCTCGGCAAATCGAATCGTCGATCCTGACCCGGCTTCACGGCTTTGACGAGGGCGAGACGTTCGCCGCGCCCGATCTTTCGAGCGGCACGATACTCGGCGACCCTACGCATCATGGCACGCGTTCCCTCGATCCCCTCCATCGCGATGATCCGCTCATTGGAGGCGATCACCGCTTGCCCTGCATCGAGGAGCCCAAGTGCCGTCGCCGCGCGGTGGGCCAGCGACAGGGCCGCCTCCTCCGCCATCGTCGGCGCCCGGGCCGTCACGACGCCTTCCGGCGCGAGCAGTTCGGGCGCGATCGCCTGAACCGGCAACAGATCGAAACCTTCGCTTTCGAGATAACGCGAGAGATTGCGGAGCAGCCGGTCGTCTCCGCCCCTCACGATCCGGAAGGCACGCGGCAGGCGCTTCAGCGTCTTGAGCGACGGAATGACGGAGCGGAAATCCGGCCGGCTCGAAATCGTCCCGCAAAAGACCAGCTTGCGCACGCCTTCCGCCTTCAGCCATTCGATCGCATCGCCCGTTCTCCCCCATGCAAAAGCGCGGGACCGCCCCTTGATGGACGCATTCGTCAAACCATCGGAAAACAGTGCGAAGACCGGTTCCATCCCCTTCTCGGCCGCGGCATTGGCGACGATCATGGGCAGACCGCCGCCGCCCGCCACAATTCCAAGACGCTCGCGGCCCTCTGCCATGATCCCGTCAGGCACCAGGCGCGTGGCGTGGCGTACAAAGCGAGCGGTCTCCGCCTGAACGGATGAAGCCGAGGAGATCGTTGACCAGCGGGTCTTCCGGGAATTCCATCGTCACTTCGTCGAAATTCTCCTTGAAGGTCTGATCGAAGGAGAACAGCATTCGATAGGCGCGCCGGACATTGCGGACCGCCTCCCGGTTGAAGCCTGCGCGCTTCATGCCGATGACGTTGAGCCCCGAGAGGTAAGCCCGGTTTCCAAGCACCATGCCGAACGGAATTACGTCGCCCTCTACGGCGGCCAATCCGCCGACATAGGCGTGATGGCCGACCCGCGTGAACTGATGGATGCCAGATCCGCCGGCAACGGTCGCGAAGTCGCCCACGGTGCAATGGCCGGCCAGCATCACATTGTTGATCAGCGTCACGTTGTTCCCGACGACGCAGTCATGCGCCACATGCGAGCCGGTGAAGAACGAACAGTTGTCGCCGATCCGGGTTTCCGAATGGCCCTGGATCGTGCCCGGATTCATGGTCACATGTTCGCGGATCAGGGCATTCTTGCCGATGATCAGCCTCGTGTCCTCGCCGCGATATTTCAAATGCTGCGGCGCGTGTCCGATCGAAGCGAAGGGCCAGATCTGCGCGTTTTCGCCGATGTCCGTATTGCCCCAGAGAATGACATGGGATCGCAGGCGCGAGCCTGCGCCGAGCTTCACCTGAGGTCCGATGTGGCAGAATGGACCAATCTCGCAGCCCGGTCCGATCTCGGCCCCGTCCTCGACGACGGAGGTTGGGTGAATGGATGTTTCGGACAACTGACTGAGCTCGGTCATGCGACCTCTTCGTGGGGTACGAGCATCGCGCTGACGGTCGCCTCGGCAACCTTCGCGTCGTCGACCTTTGCGATGCAATCGAACTTCCAGATATTGCCGCGCTTCTTCGACTGGACGACGTGGTATTCAAGCCGGTCGCCGGGAACCACCGGCTTGCGGAACTTTGCGTTGTCGATCGTCATGAAATAGACGACCGCCGGCTTTGACTCGCCCTTGCTCATGGTGCAGATCGCGCCCGCCGTCTGGGCCATACCCTCGATGATCAGAACGCCCGGCATCACCGGATTGCCCGGAAAATGCCCCATGAAGTGCGGCTCGTTCGCCGTCACGTTCTTGACCCCGATCGCCGAGCGATCGCTGTCGATTTCGATGATCCGGTCGACCATCAAGAAAGGGTAGCGGTGCGGCAGCACCTCCATGATTTTCAGGATATCGGCGCTTTCGAGCACCTTGGGCGCGTCACTCATCTTTGTTTCCTGCGGATCGTCTCTTCTTTGCCAACTCCGTGACCGTCATGATTTCACGGAACCATTCCTTGACCGGTTTCGCTGGAACGCCGCCCCATCGCGCGTTCGGCGGAACGTCGCCCTGCACCGTCGATACTCCGGCGATCTGGGCACCGCGCCCGACCGTCACGTGACCGTTGACCCCGGACTGGCCGCCGATCATCACGCCGTCTTCCAGCGTGCAGCTGCCGGAAAGACCAACCTGTCCGACGATGACGCAATGACGCCCGATGACGACATTGTGGGCGACCTGAACCTGATTATCGATCTTCGTCCCTTCGCCGATGACGGTGTCGCGGATGGCGCCGCGATCAATCGTCGTGTTCGACCCGATCTCCACATCGTCCTGGATGACGACGCGACCAATCTGAACGGTCTTTTTCAGCCCACTCGCACCAGCCACATAGCCGAAGCCATCCTGCCCGGTTTGAACGCCCGGATGCAGGATGACCCGATTTCCGATCAGGGTGTGAGACAGGGTTATGTTCGAGCCGATGCGGCAGTCGCGACCGATCCGGCATCCGGCGGCCACGACCGTATTCGCGCCGATAATGGTCCCGGACCCGATCTCGGCATGGGGACCGATCACCGCGAAGGGCTCGACGATGACGCCGGCCTCGAGCCGCGCGGTTTCATGGATCGAGGCGCGCTCGGAGATACCGGTTTCGCCGGAAGCTGCCTGAGGAGAAAGGGCCGCCGGAAACAGGATACATCCGATACTTGCGAAAGCCTGATCGGCTCGTTTCGTGACGAGTGCGGCCGTTCCCTCAGGAACGCTTCTCGACCCGTAGCGCGCCGATAGGATGACGCATCCGGCCCGCGTCTGCTGCAGATCCTCGGCATATCGCACGTTGTCGAAGAAGGAGATGTCTTCCGGTCCGGCTTCGTCCAGCGAGGCAATACCAGTTATGCGCCGATCCCAATCGGGCGCATTGCGAATCTCGGCACCGAGAGACTCGGCGATTTCGGCGATCGTCTTTCCGTCGCCGCGTGGGAAGAACTCGGCTGGGGCCATAATGCCTTCCCGACCTCAATCATCTGTTTCCACCAAACAAGAGCGACCGCTTCGCAAAGCGAAACGGCCGCGCCCGCATGATGTGTCCTTAACGCTTTAGAAGCGCGAGGAGAAGCCGAAGGAGAATTCTTCGGTCTCGTCAAAATCTTCCTTGGCGAGCGGTTCTGCATAGTTCACACGCAGCGGTCCGAACGGGGAGTCCCAGATCAGGCCAACACCGACCGATGCGCGAAGTGACGCATCGGTGCCGACGACACCGGCGTAGTTTTCGAACTGGCTGCCCCAGAGCGTACCGGCATCCGCGAAGACCGCACCGCGGAAACCGAGATCGCGCGACACGAGCGGCAGCGGGAACGTCGTCTCTGCCTGGGCACCGGCATACTGAGTGCCACCGATCGCGACGCCGTTCTGGCGCGGACCAAGCCCCTTCGATTCGAAACCGCGAACAAGGTCCTTGCCCTTGAAGAAGTTGTCGAAGACGCGAAGCTCGTCGCCGTTGATCGTGGTGACATGGCCACCGGTCGCCGACAGCGAGCCGATCAGGTCGTATTCTTCGCTGATCAACGTAAAGGCGCTCGCCTTGGCGGTCGTCTTCAGGAATTCCGCATCGCCACCAAGCCCCGCATATTCCTGGCCAGCCTGGACGAAGAAGCCCTCGCGTGGCTGCTGGGCATTGTCGAGCGTGTTGTAGACGAGCGAGTAGGACACCGACGACGTCGAATAGGGGCTGTCGCAGATCGCCTCATTGATGATCGGCGAATTCGTGAAGTTTGGTGCCCGTGCGACGCCGGCGTTCGTGTCGAGAACATTTGCGTTGAATGTGTTCGTGTAAGCGGCCGGGTTCGGATCGCCGCAGGTGCTGCGGATTGGATTGCCGCTTGCGTCCACGAAGCGCTGGCCATTGTCCGGACGGAAGAGATCGAGACCGATCTCGTCGCCGAATTCTTCCTGCTTGTAATTGTAAGCGACCTGAGCCGTGAGGTTCTCGGTGATTGGCGCCGCGACGCGGATATCGCCACCCGTGCGGGTTGTGTCGTAATCGCCCGCCGTCGATTCGGAGCGATAGATGTCGAAGCCGACCGCAAGCCGCTGTCCGAGGAAATAGGGCTCGGTGAAGGACAGGTTGTAGTTCCGGGAGTCGGCGCCGAAGCCTGCCGAGACCTTGATGAACTGGCCACGCCCGAGGAAGTTGCGCTCGGTCACGCCAATCTCGGCCACCGGGCCCTCGCTGTCGCCGCCGGTCGTATAACCACCACCGATCGACAACTCGCCCGTGGGCTTCTCGACGACGTCGATGATGACGATCACGCGGTCCGGCTCGGCACCGGGAGCGGTCGAGACCTTGACCGACTCGAAGTAGCCGAGATCTTCCAGCCGCTGCTTGGCGCGCTGGATCAGGACCTGATTGAAAGCGTCACCTTCCGACACATCGAACTCGCGGCGGATAACGTAATCGCGCGTTTTCTCGTTGCCGCGAATTTCGAGACGCTCGACATAGGCGCGCGGGCCCTGGTCGATCACGTAATTGACGCCGATCGTGCGGCTGGCGAAATCACGGTCGCCGCGCGGGGTTACCTGAGCGAAGGCAAAGCCGGAACCGGCGAGCCGATCGGTCAGATTGACGATGGATTCCTCGACATCCTCGGCGCTGTAAACATCGCCGGGAGAGGTTTCGAGTTCACTATAGAGCGCCTCGGAATCGACCTCGGGGATCGTCGAATCAATCGTGACATTGCCGAAGGTGTAGCGCTCGCCCTCATCCACCGTGAAAGTAATGAAATAGGAATTGCTCTCCTGATCGAGCTGGGCATTGGAAGAGATGATGCGGAAATCGGCGAAACCACGATTATAGTAGAAGCGGCGAAGCTTCTCCTCGTCGGAGCGCAAACCATCCTCGGAATAGACATCGTTCCGCTGGAGCCAGCTCAGGATGCCGCTTTCGCGCAGGGCGATGACCTGCTTCAGGCGCGAGTCGCCGTAGAAATTGTTGCCGACGAAGTTGATCTGGGAGACCGTCGTGCGGTCACCTTCCTGCATCGTATAGATGACGTTGACGCGGCCCTGGCCGAGCCGCTGCACCTGCGCGTTCACCAGAGCGTCGCCGCGACCGATATTGGCATAGGCCTCGCGAATGCGCTCCACGTCGGCATCGACCTGGCTCTGAGAGAAGGCGCCGCTCGGGCTCGTCCTGACCAGAGACGTCAGCTGCTCGTCCTTGAGCTTGGAATTGCCCTGGAAGAGTACCTGATTGACGACGGCGTTCTCGGAGACTTCGATAACCAGCGTGCCGCCAGACTGGCTGACGCGTACATCGGAGAACATTCCGGTCGAGAACAGCCGCTGGACGATCGCATCCTGATCGGCCTCGGTCACGTTCGTGCCCGTCCTGATCTGGCTGAAGCTCCGGATCGTGGAGTCTTCTACCCGAGAATTGCCGCGCACATCGATTCGGTTCACGACGGCAGCTTCGGCGAGACTGATCGAAGCCGCCTGTAAGCCGACAACGGCGAACGCCAGAGCTGCCGTCGAACATGCAGCCGAGAGCGAAGCTCGCAGTTTGTTTTGTCCAGCCTTCATCGACTCACACACCTTCCCGTCATTGACCATGGGTCATCATTCGCGGACGTTGGGCCTTTTGTATCCACTTCGCGATGCCACGCAAGCAAACTCGCCCAACTCCATTGACGTTTTGGAAACGCCGTTGCTCTCACAACACGCGCGCCTCGATCATGGTGAACCAATGGTTAATCCTCCCACGCAGAGCTACCCTCAGGTCAGCCCCGACAGGTCGTTCCAGAATGCAAACACCATCAACATCATGACAAGAGCCAGGCCAATCTTGAATCCCACCTCCTGAACATTCTCGCTCAGCGGCCGCCCGCGCACCGCTTCGAAGGCGTAGAACAGGAGATGGCCACCGTCGAGCATGGGAATCGGGAGTAGATTCAAAAGTCCGATCGAAACAGACAGAAGGGCCGCGAGATTGAGCAGCGCGCCCAGTCCGAAATTGGAAACCTCGCCAGAGACCTGCGCAATCCGGATGGGACCACCGATCTGATCGGCATTCTGGCGGCCCGTGATCACCTGACCGATAAAATGGACGGTTCGGGTGGTGACGAACCACGTTTGCTCCACGCCGTATCCAAGCGACTGGATCGGTCCGAGCTCTTCGGTTCGGAAGGCCGACTTCTCGCCGCTCGCGATCAGTCCGATGACCGGCACGTTATACGTTTTGCCGAATCCGTCGTCGCGCGCCTCGATCTTGGGAGTCACGTCGAGCTGCAGCGTGCGACCGCCACGATCGACCGTAACAATGAGCGGAGTTTCGCCATGCCCGCTCACATAGTTCTGCAGATCGGAAAAATACGTCACCGCCTCTCCGTCGACCGCCTCGATCCGGTCGCCCGGCTCGAACCCCGCGGCCGCCGCTGGCGAGCCCTCGACGACATCGGCGACGATCGGATCGGCGACGGTGCGGCCGTTGACGAAAGCGACACCCGCAAAGATCACGATGGCGAGGATGAAGTTCGCGATCGGCCCAGCTGCGACGGTTGCGGCGCGGCGCCCCACGGAAGCGGTCGGAAACGCTTCGCGGCGCTCTTCTTCCGTCATCGTCTGAACGGCTTCACGGTCGGGTGTGGACGCCGCACTCTCGTCTCCGAAGAACTTTACGTATCCGCCGAGGGGAATGGCCGAGAGCTTCCAGCGCGTGCCGCGCCTGTCGGTCACACCGACGATTTCCGGGCCGAAGCCGACGGAAAAGGCAAGCGACCTGATTCCGCACCAGCGTCCGACGAGATAATGGCCGAGTTCATGAAAGAAGACGATTGTCGTCAGGACGAAAAGAAACGGAACAATGTAAATGAGTCCGCCGCTCCAGAGCGCACCCAGACCAATCCCGTTTTCCATCGACGTTACCTCATGATCGCGTATGAGCCGAGACTTGAGGGATAAACGCGCAAGAGCGTCACATCCTGTCGGCGAAGGTTTAAAGCCCGAAACTGGCCAGCATCATGACCATGCCCGTCAGGTCTCGACGCATCCAGACGAAAGACGGGGAATACCAGCCAGAAGCGCCCGCACCCCGCATCTGGCCCTTGCCTATATCATCGCGGCGTAAAATTCGATTGCGCCAATGAGCCGTTTTCTAAAGATACTGGAGGCTCTTCAAAATCGTTACCGGCTGAAAAGGCCGAGCGCGGGCTCGAAAAAGTGGCCGTTCAGGGCACCGACGAGAAAAGCAGCGGATGCGGCGAAGATCAGTGCGTCGATTCGGTCCATGACGCCCCCGTGCCCCGGGATAATGCGACCTGCGTCCTTCACGCCGAACCGTCGCTTGATCCACGATTCGAAGAGATCGCCGCACTGGCCGAGAACCGAAAGACCCGACGCGAGCGCCAGAAGGGCAAAATTCACCTGCGGCGCAAAGATGGCCAGATAGATGGCGGCGAAAATCACGCCTGCCGCCAGCCCGCCGAGCGCACCGGAAATCGTCTTGTTGGGCGAGACCGACCGCATCAGCTTCGGTCCACCAATGCTACGGCCCGTGAAATAGGCGAAGATGTCCGTCGCCCAGACGACAACCGCGACGAAGCCGAGCGCGATAAGCCCGGTCAGATCATCGGATCGCAGAAAGCCGAGGGGCAGCGAGGCGAGCGCAGCATAGAGAAGGCCGCCGAGCGTCCACATCGCGCGTCGCTCAAAGCGATCGACAAAGGCGATGAAGGCCATGCCGGCGGCGAGAACCGCAATCGCAAATCCGTTGAGCCCGAAGAGAAACAGAAGCAGCGTGAGATAGAGGCAGCGCTTCGCGAACGGATGGATCGGTCCGGCCCGCCGCGACGACCGGGTCATGCGCGACCACTCGTCGAAGACGATGACGCCGATGACGGCACACAGGATCCGGAACGGGAAGCCGCCGAAAATGGTCAGAACGACGACAAGAATGATCAGAAGAATCGCTGACAGGACACGCGATTTGAGATCGCCCCAGGTCTTGATCGCCTTGAGGCGGTTGAGCAGCTCGGCCATCCAGTATCAATTAGGATGCGATTTCGCGGGACAATCCCCCGAACCGCCTGTCGCGCGAGGCATATTCGCCGATTGCCGCTTCGAGAGCCTCCTTGCCGAATTCCGGCCAGTTCATCGGCATGAAGACGAATTCGGAATAAGCGGCCTGCCAGAGCAGGAAGTTCGAGAGTCGGATTTCGCCGCTGGTGCGGATGATCAGATCGGGATCGGGAATGCCGGCGGTATCGAGATGAGCGGTAACAGCCCGGTCATCGATTGCATTCGCGTCGAGCTCGCCGGCGGCGACCTTGCATGCGATCGCCTTCATCGCCCGGGCAATCTCATCGCGAGCCCCGTAGTTGAAGGCGACGATGAGCGTCTGACGGTCATTGTGCTGAGTCAGATTTTCGGCCTCCTCGAGCAAAGACCGTATATCCGGCTGAAGATTGTCACGCGCCCCGACGATCCGGACACGGACACCCTCCTTGTGGAGATCGGCGAGATCCCGACGGATGAACATCTTCAAGAGCCCGAGAAGCTCGTCGACCTCTTCCGGGGGACGACTCCAGTTCTCGGAGGAGAAAGCGAACAGGGTGAGGTAATCGACACCCAGTTCGCCTGCCGCTCTCACGGTTGCCCGCACAGCCTCCACCCCACGGCGGTGGCCGACGCTGCGCGGCAGCCCCCGCGCCCGCGCCCAGCGTCCATTGCCGTCCATGATGATGGCGATGTGTCGTGGATGTCGCACGGGGCTCGATCCTTCCCGGTTTCGCTCAGGCCGTCTGCGGTCTCTTAAGGACCTGCTAGACCTGCATGATCTCTTGTTCCTTCGTGGCGAGTGTCTTGTCGATCTCGCTCACGGCGTCGTCTGTCATCTTCTGGACCTGCTCGGACATCTGCCGATTATCGTCCTGGCCGATGTCGCCGTCCTTCTCCATCTTCTTCAGGCTGTCCATGCCGTCACGCCTGACGTGGCGGACCGCAACCTTGGCCTGCTCGGCATATTGCTGGGCAACCTTCACCAGTTCCTTGCGCCGCTGCTCGTTGAGCTCAGGCAGCGGAATACGCAGGGTCGTTCCGTCGGTCACCGGATTGAGACCGAGATTGCTCTCGCGAATAGCCCGCTCGACTTTACCAACCATTTGCTTGTCCCAAACCGTCACGCTGACGAGGCGTGGCTCCGGAACAGAGATATTGGCGACCTGATTGATCGGCATCTGCGAACCGTAGGCTTCGACCATGACGGGATCGAGCAGGTTCGGCGAGGCACGACCGGTGCGAAGTCCGGCCAGATCGCTCTTGAAAGACTGAATCGCGCCATCCATGCGTCGTTTCAGATCGTCGAAGTCAAAATCGGCCATCGCGCCGCTCCCATGTCCATTCTCGTTCGAAGGTTGCTGCCGCCCTGTCAGTCGCTGACGATGGTGGAGCGCCCTCCCCCTGACAAAATCTTCGCCAGCTCGCCCTTCTCGTGGATCGAGAAGACGACGATCGGTATCTTGTTTTCGCGCGTCAGCGCCACTGCAGCGACATCCATGACGGCAAGCCCCTGCTGAAGGACGTCGTCATGGGTCAGATGCTCGTAGCGCTCGGCATCGGGCACCTTCTTCGGATCGGCGGAATAGATGCCGTCGACCTGTGTCGCCTTGAACAAGGCGGCGGCACCCATTTCAGCAGCACGCAAGGCACCCGCCGAATCAGTGGTAAAGAAGGGATTGCCCGTCCCGCCCGCGAAGATGACCACGCGGCCCGCAGCCTGGTGGGCCAGGGCCTTCAGCTGCGAGAAGCTCTCGCAGATCTCTGGCATCGCGATCGCCGACAGAACCACCGCATCGACACCCAGCTTCACCAGCGATGTTCTCAGAGCGAGCGCGTTGATCACCGTCGCCAGCATACCCATGTGGTCGCCGGTGACGCGGTCGCCGCCCTTCGATGCCACGGCGACGCCGCGGAAGATGTTTCCCCCACCGATGACGATCGAGATGTCGACGCCGAGCTCGCGCGCTTCGCGGATGTCGGCTGCTATGCGATCGGCGACGGAAACGTCGATGCCGAATCCCTGGTCGCCCATCAATGCTTCGCCGGATACTTTCAGGAGAATCCGTCGATATCTGATGCTTGACGCCATATTCAAACTCGCTCGCGCTGGCTCTGGGGGTCCGCTGCCGGAATTGTCACCGGAAGGGAACTCCGTACCCTATGACGGGAGGCCGCAGTGATTTCGTGTGCCGCACGGCGACACCGCACGAAACGGCCCTTGCGATACAGGAAGGGCGCCCGCTTGTGAAGCGGACGCCCTTCAGGAATTCATCGATTTTCCGACCGCCTCAGTGGCCGGCGGCAGCCGCCACTTCGGCGGCGAAGTCACTTTCTTCGCGCTCGACACCTTCACCAAGGGCAAAGCGCACATAGCCGGTGATCTTCGCGGTACCGCCAGCGTCCTTGGCGGCTTCCTCGAGCGCCTTCTCGACCGTGAGGTCGGGATTGATGACGAAGTTCTGCTTCAGGAGGGCAACCTCCTCGTAGAACTTGCGCATCCGGCCTTCGACCATCTTCTCGATGATGTTCTCGGGCTTGCCGGACTGGCGCGCCTGGTCGGAGAAGATCGCCTTCTCACGCTCGGCGGTTTCGGCGTCGACCTGATCCGGTGAAAGCGCCAGCGGGTTGGTCGCAGCAACATGCATCGCAACCTGACGACCGAAGGCCGCCATCTTTTCCTTGTCGCCATCGGTCTCGATCGCGACCAGCACGCCCAGCTTGCCGACACCGTCAGCGACCTGGTTGTGGATGTAGGTCGCAACCGCACCGTCGACGGCGGTCAGCTGGGCCGAACGACGGAGCTGCATGTTCTCGCCGATGGTGCCGATCAGATCCTTGATCGTGTCGCCGACCGACTTGTCTCCATCCGGGTAACCGGCATTCGAAACGGCTTCGACCGTGCCGTCGGTCGAAAGGGCGACCGCGGCAACGTTACGGACGAGCGTCTGAAACGCATCGTTGCGCGCAACGAAGTCGGTCTCGGAATTCACTTCGACGACAACGGCGGTGCCGTCCTTCGAGGCGACGCCGATCAGGCCTTCAGCGGCGGTGCGGGAAGACTTCTTGTCAGCCTTCGCAATGCCCTTCGCGCGCAGCCAGTCGATCGCGGCCTCCATATCGCCGTTCGTCTCGTTCAGCGCGGTCTTGCAGTCCATCATGCCTGCGCCGGTCTTCTCGCGCAGCTCTTTCACCATGGAAGCGGTAATGGCCATCTCGTTGTCCTTCACGTCGATAAGAATGGCGCACCGCGTTTAGTGGAAACGGGTGCGCCGAAAGATAAAGTCGCAGCGGGCAGTTCCTCGTCACCGAGGCCACCCGCCACGCCTGAAAGCGTACGCCTCGAAGGCGTCGGGCTTATTACGGCGCCGGAGTGGCGGCCGTCTGGGCGGCCTGGCCGACCGGCTGGTTCTCGGCGGCAGCTTCGCCCGGCTGTTCGGCCGAAACGTCGGCTTCGGTCTTGACCTCTTCAAGAACCTCGACCGGCGCGTCTTCCATCTCGCCGATATCCATGCCCGTGTCGCCCTGCTGGCGAGCGATACCGTCAACGGCGGCGCGCGCGATCAGGTCGCAGTAAAGCGCAATCGCACGGGAGGCATCGTCATTGCCCGGGATCGGGTAGTCGACGCGCGCGGGATCACAGTTCGAATCGACGACGGCGACCACAGGAATACCGAGGCGGCGCGCTTCGTCGATCGCGATCGACTCCTTGTTGGTGTCGATGATGAACATCATGTCCGGCACACCGCCCATATCGCGGATGCCGCCGAGCGCGGTTTCGAGCTTGTCGCGCTCGCGGGTCAGCGTCAGACGCTCCTTCTTCGTGAAGCCCTGGGCTTCACCGGCCAGAAGTTCGTCGAGCGTGCGAAGGCGCTTGATCGAATGGGAGATCGTCTTCCAGTTCGTCATCATGCCGCCGAGCCAGCGGGCGTTCACGTAGTACTGGGCCGAGCGCTGGGCCGCGTCCGCGATGATGTCGGAGGCCTGGCGCTTGGTGCCGACGAACAGAACGCGTCCACCGCGCGCAACCGTGTCGGACACGGCCTGCAGGGCGCGGTGCAGAAGTGGAACCGTCTGCGCGAGATCAAGGATGTGAATGTTGTTACGGGCGCCGAAGATATACGGTGCCATTTTCGGGTTCCAGCGATGTGTCTGGTGACCGAAGTGAACGCCGGCTTCGAGAAGCTGACGCATGGAATATTCTGGAAGTGCCATTTATCCTGCCTTTTCCGGTTTGACCTGGCACGGGAGAAGCGAGAAATCGCCACCGGTGGAATTCAACGGCCCTTTCTGGAGCACGCGAAAATCCGTTCCCGTGTGTGGAATGAGCGCGCCGGTAACCCATCCTGGCCGAGAAGGCAAGACGCGAAGCTACCGAAACACGATCCTCATATGATCTGTGCTCGCCTAGTTTTCAACCGGCTTGTCGGAGCAGTCGGCCGACTGGAGCGGCGTGAATTCACTGATCGACCCGCTCAGGCTGTAGCCGTCGAAGTTCATCGTAAGGGCGTCCGAGACGCCGTTCTCGTAGAGCGTATAGCTGGTTGAGAAGTCCGGTTCAGAATCGGCATCGCCCGTTTTGTCGTAATAGGCTTCGCTGATGCGCCACTTCTTCAGGCCGCCCAGGATTTCGCTGCCCGGCTTGTCTTCCGTGCCACCTTCCCCGGCGGCTTCTTCGCCAGCGCCCTCCTGACGATCGGGCATATCCGAGATGATCGATGTCGACCGGGTCTGCTTCTCGGCCTCGGGATCGCCGTCGAAGATCTGCGCCTCGTAGATGAATTCGCCGTTCTTCGCCGCCTCGATGAGATTGCGCGTGTGCGAGATCGGGAAGGATGCGGCACCGATCTCCACGGTCTTGTCAGAGGGCTGGTCGTAGCGGACCTCGGTCTTGCCGTCGCCCGTTACCGCCTTGCCGATGGAAGCCTGATCCTTGAGGCCATCCACCGTCGAGACGTTGGAGAATTCCAGCGTCTTGCCGTCGATCGCCTCGTCGAGTTCGATCTGCTGATCGACGACGATCAGTTCCTGATTGCCGAGAAACCGGGCGACGAACCGATATTCGAGCTCATAGGCATCGCAGCTGTCATGCTTGACCTCGACCACGATGCGACCGTCGATCGAGTCGAAATCCGAGCTCGACTGTCCGCTCGAGGCGAGATCGTAGACCGCCCTGTGCGGGAAAAGCTCCATGGCCGAAACGGAGACCGGCAAGGCACAAAGCGCCGCTGCTGCCGCGAGGGCTGTCGAAGACGGTCGCAACTTCAGTCTCGTCATTCGTCTGGGCTCTTTCGTGTCTCGCGCCATTCGGCTAGGCCATCGGGACTTTCGCAGATCGCCCGAAGGCTCCATTCATACAGTCCCAGCCTTCGGGACAACAGATGGATGCTTCAGGAATGTCCCACAATATCGAAACGCGGTTGACGCAAGCCGGTATCACCCTTCCGCAGGCGGCCGCACCGGCTGCGAACTACGTGCCCTTCGTGACCTTCGGGTCTCTGCTGCAGACCTCGGGCCAGCTCCCGCTCGAAGGCGGCTCGCTCCCGATGCTCGGCAAGCTCGGGGCCCAGATCTCGCTCGAAGACGGCCAGAAGGCCGCCAAGCTCTGCGCGATCAACATCCTGGCACAGGCGAAAGCCGCCATAGACGGCGATTGGGACCGGATCGGCCGCCTCCTGAAGCTCACCGTTTTCGTCGCGAGCGACCCGGCCTTCACCGAGCAGCACAAGGTCGCGAATGGTGCATCCGATTTCATGGTCGAGATTCTCGGCGATATCGGGCGTCATTCCCGTTCGGCGGTCGGAGTCCCCTGCCTTCCTCTGGATGCCCCGGTCGAAATCGAAGCCCTGTTCGAACTGAAATGAGCAGCACCGAAACGGGGGCGCCTGGGTGGTTGACGGCGCGCCCCTTTGCCCATCGCGCTCTTCATGACGGCAATCGCGCCATCCCGGAAAATTCCTGCGCGGCGGCCAATCGCGCGATCGCCGAAGGATACGGCATCGAATGCGATCTCCAGCTATCGCGTGACGGCATACCGCTGGTTTTCCACGACGACGACCTGACACGGCTGACCGGTCACGACAGCTTGGTCAGCTCTATGGACGCCGCCGACCTTGCGCAGTTCAATCTCTGTGAGACCGCTGAGAGGATTCCGACCTTCGACGGGTTTCTGGGGCTAGTAGCGGGCCGCGTGCCGCTGCTTATCGAGCTGAAGAGCAATGCGGCGACCGACAGCGAGCTCTTCGTTGCGGCGGTCGCGAAATGTCTCGCTGCCTATGACGGCTCTGCCGCGCTCATGAGCTTCGACCCCTTGCTGGTCGAAACATGCCGCCGGATGATTGGCGATCGGCCCGTCGGGCTCACTGCCGAGGGCAATGACGTTAAGGCGATTCATGAACACGAAGAGGTCGCGAAGAACGGCGTCGACTTCGTATCCTATGACCACCAGCACCTGCCCAACGGCTTCACCGATGGGCTGCGCAAGCGCGGTATACCGGTTCTTTGCTGGACGATCCGCTCCGATGATGAGGCTCGCAGCGCCCTTGCCCATTGCGACCAGATCACCTTCGAGACCTATCTGCCCGCTTCCGAAAATCCCGGATAAGTGAGGCCGAGGCCATTTGAAGCGGTTGCCGCGCCGCGGCCCTCCGCATATCTCATTTCTCATGACCGAAGCCGCACGCCAAGACGCCGTCTCCTTGAGCCTTCGGGTCGTGGACGACATCCACGCGATCGATGAGGCTGTCTGGAACAGGCTGGCGGAAAACGACGCCAGCCTAGCCGACGAAGCACGCGGTCCGTCCAATCCGTTTCTCTCCCACGGCTTTCTTTCTGCACTCGAAGATTCCGGCTGCGTGGGCGAGCGGACCGGCTGGTTCCAGCAACATCTGATCCTGGAGGACGATGCCGGCACCATTCGCGGTATCGCGCCCGCCTATGCCAAGACCCACAGTCAGGGCGAATACGTCTTCGACTACGGTTGGGCGGATGCCTTCCAGCGGGCGGGCGGGCGATACTATCCCAAGCTCCAGTTGTCGGTGCCCTTCACGCCCGCCGGCGGACCACGGCTTCTCGTCGGCCATGGCGAGAACGCGAACATCTTTCGCGCCGGTCTGATCCAGGGCATCGAAGCTTATTGCGACCAGACCAACGTCTCCTCTGCCCACGCGACGTTTCTGCGCGAGGAAGACCGCGCGATCATGGAAAATGCCGACTGGCTGCACCGAACCGACCAGCAGTTTCACTTCTACAATCGCGGCTTTTCCGCCTATCAGGACTTCCTCGACACCCTCTCCTCGCGCAAGCGCAAGGATCTTCGCAAGGAGCGTTCAAAGGCCGTCGAAAACGGCATCGAGATCGTCTGGTTGACCGGGTCCGATCTCACTGAGGAGGCCTGGGACGCCTTCTACGAGTTCTATATGGATACCGGGGCCCGCAAATGGGGCCGCCCCTATCTCAACCGCCATTTCTTTTCGCTCGTCACCGAGCGGATGGCGGACAGGACGCTCCTGATCATGGCGAAGCGCGAAGGCCGATATATCGCCGGCGCCTTGAATTTCATCGGTGCCGACCGGCTCTATGGTCGCAATTGGGGCTGTATCGAAGACCACCCCTTCCTCCATTTCGAGGTCTGCTACCATCAGGCAATCGATTTCGCGATTGAGCATGGTCTCACCGTCGTCGAAGCCGGGGCTCAGGGGCAGCACAAACTCGCCCGCGGCTACGAGCCGGTGACGACCCACTCGGCCCATTTCATCCGCCACTCCGGCCTGCGCGCCGCCATCGCCGATTATCTGGAAGCCGAGCGCGCCGAGGTCGAACATATGAACGAGCTTCTGGGAGGGCACACGCCGTTCAAAAAGGGCAAGAGGGAAGAGTAGATAAGCTCGTCCGGGGCGTTTGTTTCGCCGCGAATCGATTGTGAAGCGCTTCACCATCCGCTGAGCCGAAGCCCGTTCGATCGCTTGCCGATGTCACGTGCCAGAGTGGCTCCCGCGCCTTGCGAGCCTTGATGACTGCCCCCGGATAAATCGAATTCAGTAACAGCGAGTTGACTGCCTGTCGGCCCGACCGCTCGAACAGGCTTTTCGGGTCTTCAGAGGCGTCTCCAGATATGTTCGCAATGCTGACCTCAGCCCTGACCGCCGTGATGACCGCCCTCGGTCTTCCGGGCATCGTGCTGCTCATGGCCCTGGAATCGGCCTGCCTGCCCATCCCGTCCGAGATCGTGATGCCGTTCGCCGGATATCTCGTCTTCAAAGGGACAATGAGCCTGTGGGCGGTCGCCTTCGCCGGAACCATCGGTTGCAATCTCGGCTCGTTCGTCGCGTATGAGGTCGGCGCTCGCGGCGGACGCCAGGTGATCGAACGCTGGACCCGTCACTCGATCTTCGGCGCCCACGAACTGAAATTGGCTGATCGCTTCTTCGCGCGCTACGGCTCACGTGCCGTCTTCTTCAGTCGCATGCTTCCGATCGTGCGCACCTTCGTCGCCCTCCCCGCCGGTATGACCGGCATGAACCGCGTGAAGTTCCATCTCTACACCTTCGCCGGGTCATTCCCGTGGTGCCTCGGTCTTGCCTGGATCGGAATGACGCTTGGCGAGCATTGGAACGACAGCCCGGCCCTCTCGACCGCGTTCCATATCGCGGACGCCGTGATGGTGGCGGCAATCCTCGCCGCAATTGTCTGGTATGTCCGCCAGCGATATCGGGCAAAGAAGGCTGATCGAGCATCCTGATTTCAGAGGAAAGACGGTTGATCGTCTGGACGGCCATGGAAACGCGGGCCGCCGCCGCTACACTGGGATTCGAAACAACAGACGTGAGACCATTCATGACCGCCTATGACGACAGCAACATCTTCGCCAAGATGATCCGGGGCGAGATCCCGGCGATCAAGGTCCATGAGGATGACAATACCATGGTCATCATGGATATCATGCCGGAATCGAAGGGCCATTGCCTCATCATCCCGAAGGCTCCGAGCCGCAACATGCTCGATGCGTCGGACGATGTTCTGTCAAAGACCATTCCTGTCGTCGCGAAGATCGCGCGCGCGGCGAAAAAGGCGTTCAGCGCCGACGGCGTGCAGCTCGTCCAGTTCAACGAAGCGGAGGCCGGACAGACGGTTTTCCATCTGCACTTCCATGTGATCCCGGTCTATAACGGCGTCGAACGCAAGAAGCATGCGGCCGGCGAGGTCGATCAGGAAACGCTGAAAGCGCATGGCGAGGCGATCAAGGCCGCGCTCGAATAGAGCTCAACCAATCGCGACCCATCCAAGGATCACCAGTTCTGCCGCGAGAATCGCCGGCCAGAGCCGGTTGCTCCCCGCAAGATAGACTGCGAAGGCCGTTGCCAATGCCCCGGCGCGGATCGCCAGGGGAATATCGGCCAGCGAGCCCGACGGATAGAAGACCAGCTGTCCAATGACGGCCGAAACCAGCGCCGTCGCGACGGTCCGCGAGATCGAAGCGACGGGCGAGGTTTCATCGAGCTTACCGGACGACAGAACCCCTAGAAAACGCCAGACATAAGTCGGCAGTGCTCCCGCCAGCACGATGAAGGCGAAGGGCCACCAGTCAGCGGCGATGCCGTAATAGCTCCAGTCGCCGCTCATCGAAGACGACGCCCCTCGATCGTCCGGCCGATGACATAGGCGGCCGCCCCACCCCCGATGCCCGCAAACAGGATTTCGAAGCCCGGTGTCAGCACGTGGCCGAGCGGCAATACCGCCATCCCGGCGAACAGCGCGATCCGGCCCGAGGCCTCACGGGCCGAGCCATAGAGCGAGCAGAGAAAATAGGTGGGCGTCAGGAAGGCGAGCGCTCCGGTCGCCGGCGCCGGCAGTTCATCCATCACGTTAAAGACGACCGCGACCAGAACGGTATTGATCGTCGTCAGGGGGACAGCAAATCCGGCAAAGAAAAGGGTGCGGTACGGGCGCGGCACGTCCTTCAGTTTTTCCATCGCGAAGACCCAGCCGGTCACCGCAACGAAATGCGACAGGAAAAGCAGCGTGCGCGTGCGCGTCTTCGGCCCCTTCATTTCAGGGGACCAAGCGACGACCATCGGCATCAGACGCACCGAGGACAGCCCGACCGCGAAGGCCGCGGCAAGAAGCGATGTGCCGGCCGTGCTCGCACCGAGGATGATAATCTGCGCCGGCAAGGCCCAGATCGTCGCGGTCATGAACGCCGATTGAAGCCAGGTGATACCGGCCTCCCGGCAGAGCCCGGCAAAGCCGAGAAAGGCCGCAAACAGAATGAAGGCCGGCGGGGTCAGCAATCCTTTCGCACCCTGACGAAACCAGTAAAGACCGCCCTCGCCCCCAGCCGGGTCGCTCTCAACCGCCGTCATTCCATCGTCTTTTCCGCAGTCCGATTGGCGCATTTGGTCGTCCGAATTCATGGCGCGATGGACCTTCATCGAAACCACTCATGAAAAAGGGGCCGCCTTTCGGCAGCCCCTCGATCGATTGCCTGTGACGATGCGCCGGTCAGGATGACTTCGGCGGAACCTTCGGCAGGCCGCTGCTGCCGCCACTGCGCGCGGAGGCGGAAGCGTCTGGCTCCTCGGCCTCGGAGGCGGCAGTTTCGCCGTCGCCCTCGTCGAGATCGTCGTCCTCTTCGTCGAAATCCTCGACCTCCGAACCATCCGCCGCGACAAGATCACGCTTGCGCTTGGACGTCTTCGGCTTCGGACGCGTCTCGTCGGGGATCGATTCGAGCGCGATCGATTTCGCACCGTTCTCGTCCTCGGTGATCGAGACCTTCACCGTACCGCCATGCTTGAGCTTACCGAAGAGCACTTCATCCGCCAGCGGCTTCTTGATGTGCTCCTGGATCACCCGGCCAAGCGGACGCGCACCCATCTGCTCGTCGTAACCCTTCTCGGCGAGCCATGAAATGGCGTCCGGGGTCAGTTCGAAGATCACGTTCCGCTCGGAAAGCTGTGCTTCGAGCTGCATGACGAACTTCTCGACGACCTGATGGATGACAGGCGTCGGAAGCGCACCGAACGGGATGATGGCGTCGAGCCGGTTGCGGAACTCCGGCGTGAACATCCGATTGATCGCTTCCTCGTCGGCGCCGGTGCGCTTGGAGGACCCGAACCCGATCGCCGACTTCTGCATTTCGGCAGCACCGGCATTCGTCGTCATGATCAGGATCACGTTCCGGAAGTCGATCTGCTTTCCATTGTGGTCCGTCAGCTTCCCATGGTCCATCACCTGGAGGAGAATGTTGAAAAGGTCCGGATGGGCCTTTTCGATCTCGTCCAGAAGCAGCACACAGTGGGGATGCTGGTCGACGCCATCGGTCAAGAGACCGCCCTGATCGAAACCGACATAGCCAGGAGGCGCGCCGATAAGCCGCGAGACCGTATGCCGCTCCATGTATTCCGACATGTCGAAGCGAATCATCTCGACGCCCAGGGTGGACGCAAGCTGCTTGGCCACTTCGGTCTTGCCGACGCCGGTCGGGCCGGAGAACAGGTAGGAACCGATCGGCTTGTCCGGCTCGCGCAGGCCCGCACGGGCGAGCTTGATCGCGGAGGCAAGCGCCCCGATCGCCTGATCCTGACCGTACACGACCCGCTTCAGCTGCGTATCAAGATTGGCGAGCACTTCCTCGTCGTCCTTCGACACCGACTTCGGCGGAATGCGCGCCATGGTCGCGACGGTCGCTTCGATCTCCTTCACGCCGATCGACTTCTTCCGCTTGGATTGGGTCAACAGCATCTGCGAGGCGCCGGTCTCGTCGATCACGTCGATCGCCTTGTCCGGCAGCTTGCGGTCGTTGATGTAGCGCGAGGACAGCTCGACCGCCGACTTGATGGCGTCATTGGTGAACTTCACCTTGTGGAAGTCCTCGAAATAAGGCTTCAGGCCCGTGAGGATCGAGATCGCGTCCTCCACGGAAGGCTCGTTCACGTCGATCTTCTGGAACCGCCGAACCAGCGCCCGGTCCTTCTCGAAGAACTGGCGATACTCCTTGTAGGTCGTCGAGCCGATACAGCGGATCGCACCGGAGGAGAGTGCCGGCTTCAAGAGGTTCGAGGCATCCATCGCCCCGCCCGACGTCGCACCAGCACCGATCACCGTATGGATCTCGTCGATGAAGAGGACGGCACCCGGAAAATCCTCGAGCTCCTTCACGACCTGCTTCAGCCGCTCCTCGAAGTCGCCGCGATAGCGCGTGCCCGCGAGCAGCGTGCCCATGTCGAGTGAGAAGATGGTCGCGTCCTGAAGCACTTCGGGCACGTCGCCGTCGATGATCCGCTTGGCGAGACCTTCCGCGATCGCCGTCTTGCCGACACCCGGATCACCCACATAAAGCGGATTGTTCTTCGAGCGGCGGCACAGGACCTGGATCGTGCGGTTGATCTCGTCGGCCCGCCCGATGAGCGGGTCGATCTTCCCGCGGCGCGCCTTCTCGTTCAGGTTCACGCAGTAGGCAGTCAGGGCGTCCTGGCCCTTGCGCTTGCCCTCTTCCTCCGGACCAACGGTCTGCTGATCCTCTTCTGCTCCGCGAACGGGACGGCTCTCGGAACCGCCGGGCCGCTTGGCGATCCCATGCGAAATGAAATTCACCGCATCGTAGCGGGTCATCTCCTGTTCCTGCAGGAAGTAGGCCGCATGGCTTTCCCGTTCGGCGAAGATCGCGACGAGCACGTTCGCGCCCGTCACCTCCTCGCGCCCCGAGGACTGGACATGGATCACCGCGCGCTGAATCACGCGATGGAAGCCAGCCGTCGGCTTGGACTCCTCGCCATGCCCCGTCACGAGGTTGGAGAGTTCGTTATCGATATAACCGAGCAGATTGCTCTTCAAAGCGGTCAGATCGACGTTGCACCCGCGCATGACGGCCGCCGCGTCGCTATCCTCGACCAGCGCGAGCAGCAAATGTTCGAGAGTGGCAAATTCCTGATGGCGTTCGTTCGCAAGCGTCAACGCTTGATGAAGCGACTTCTCAAGGCTTTCAGAAAATGTCGGCAAGCTTCACCTCAATTCTTTTCCATCACGCATTGCAGCGGATGTTGATGCTGACGAGCGAAATCCATCACCTGGGTCACCTTGGTCTCCGCGACCTCGTAGGTGAAGATACCGCATTCCCCGACCCCGTGCCGATGCACATGCAACATGATCTGCGTTGCTGCCTCGCGGTCCTTCTGGAAAAACCGCTCCAGAACATGGATCACGAACTCCATCGGAGTGTAATCGTCGTTCAGAAGAAGGACTCTGTAAAGACTCGGCTTCTGTAATTTCGGTTTTGCGCGCGTGATCACCGACGTACCGGGACCGCGCGTGTCCTCGTCATCGTCGTCCTTCATGACGACGGCGAAAGGAAGCGCCGAATTCGGAGCGAGTGCAATGGGTTTGTACGATTTCCTCATCGGCTCGTATGTATGCATTGGATAGCTCGTTTGAAGTCTGCCCCGGTGCATGGCTCATTCCCTTGCAGCACGACATAATGGCGGGTGGAACGCAAGTACGAAGCCCGGCGAGCCGGCGCCCGTCCCGCCGATATTGCAGGCATAGCGCGGAACGCAAGGCATGGAGCCTCAGCCGACGGGGATGCCTTATCCGCCAACGACGCGAGCCGGGCCGATCGTTCGCGCGCTGGTTTGCCGCAATGATCGCCAAATTTCTCTATTATAGAGCCGCACAACGAAAAAAGCCCGGCGCGAGCGCCGGGCTTTGGTAATTAGCCGCAGCTGCGAGGATCGCAGCGAGCCGGTATCAGTTGGTCTTGGCGGTGGCGGCTGCCTTTTCGGCGGTCGCTTCGGCTTTCTTCACCGTCTTCTCGGCAACGTCCTTGCTGGTCGCAACCGCATTGCTCGTCGTCGCCTCGAGCGGCTTGTAGGCTTCCTTGGCGGTATCCGAATAGATCTCACCCAACTTCGTGGCCTGAGCGACAAAATCCTGATAGGCGGTTTTTGCGTATTCGGTCTGGATCTCGATCGTCTTGTCGAGCGTCTTCGCCTGCATCAGCTCTTCGAAGAACGAAGCCTGCTGCTCATAGGAGCGCTTCGTGAAATCGGTGGTTTCAGCAGCCATCTGCTGGAAACCCTTGGTGACAGCGGCAAAGGACTTCAGCGAGTTGTCCATTGCTTCTTTGGTCATCTTGGTGGCATCATCATACATATTCATAGCGAGAAGCCCTTTCTCTCTGGTGACAATGGGCGTCGCCCATTCATTTGATTGATCGGGCAGTAGAGGCGAAATCTGTACTCGCATGCCCCTGCTGCCTGTCTGATGTCTAATCTATGTTGCACCGCACAAAAAATCAAGAGTCTCGGCTCTCGTCGGGGAAATTTTCATCGAGAACACGGCAAACCGGTTCGGCATAGCGACCCTCGCAATGTTCATGATGTTGGGAAGGCTTCGGCAACCATAAACGGATTGGTAAGCTCGAAATTCTAACATCGGGGACAACAGCGGGCCGTCCCGTCGTGCCAAAATGTCGAGCATTTTCATGTGGCACGCCGGAACCGCCCCAATCACTGAGACCAAAGGTTTCCCGCGTGAGATTAATTCCGAGTATGCGTAGCGTCTGGAGCAGGGCCAGGTTGATGGGTGTTGCAGCAGTTGGAGCTGTCGCCGTTCTTGCGATGCCGATCGAGGCCCATGCCAATTCCAGATATGCCGGCTTTGTGATCGATGCGAACAACGGTCAGGTTCTCTACGAGGACCAGGCGGACGAATATCGCTATCCGGCGTCGCTGACGAAGATGATGACGCTCTATCTCACCTTCGACGCGCTTTCCAAGAAGCGGATCTCGCTGCACGACAAGATGCCTGTCTCGCGCTATGCGGCAGGCCGTCCGCCAACGAAGATCGGCGTTCCCGCCGGCGGCACTCTCGAGGTCGAGGAAGCCATCTACTCGCTGGTGACGAAATCCGCGAACGATGCCTCGGTCACGCTCGCTGAATTTCTCGCAGGGTCTGAAAAGGACTTTGCGGAGATGATGACCCGCACGGCACACAAGCTGGGCATGACGAGAACCACCTATCGCAATGCCAACGGGCTTCCCGACAGCGGGCAGCGCACGACCGCGCGCGATCAGGCCAAACTCGGCCTCGCGCTGCGGGAGCACTTCCCTCAGTATTACAAATATTTTTCGACGCGCTCCTATAACTTCCGTGGGCGTCGTCTCGGCAATCACAACCGTGTCCTCGGCCGCATGGATGGCGTCGACGGCATCAAGACGGGCTACATCAATGCCTCGGGCTTCAACCTCGTCACCTCCATCAAGCGCGAGGGCAAGAGCCTCGTCGCCGTCGTCATGGGGGGACGATCGGGTCGATCGCGCGACAATCACATGGTCGACCTCCTCCAGCGGACCCTGCCGAAGGCAAGCCGCCGGGACGAGGGTGCGCTGATTGCGGCGCGTCCGAACACCGAGGCAGGCCGCTTCGCGGTCGCGGTCGGCGACCTGCCGCAGACCGGCCCGCTGCCCGACATGCGTCCGGGCCGCGTTCTCTCGGCAGACCAGCGGATCGCCGCCGCCTATGAGATTTCGGGTGGCGATCTGCCCCAGCCGAGCTCGCGCCCCGTTCGCGGTCGCCAGGCGCTTGCCAATGCGCTCGTCGGCGAAAGCTCGAGCCAGAAACTGATGATCCCGGCCGCCAGCGCGGCGAACGCACTCGCGGCACCGATCCCGAGCAACCGGAACATCGATCCGACCTATACCGGCTCGATCGGTTCGCGGGCAGTCGCTCAGAGTGCCCGGTCCTCGGCCTGGGTGGTTCAGATCGCAGCCTCGCCAGACGTCGAAACAGCCAACAAGCTTCTCGGAGATGCCCAGCGCAAGGTCGGCTCGCCACTCGCCTCTGCCCAGCCGTTCACCGAGCCGGTGAGCATGGGCTCGCAGACGCTGCACCGCGCCCGCTTCGCCGGCTTCGAGACCAAGGATGCCGCGTGGGATGCCTGCGCCGCACTGAAACGCGCAGACTTCGCCTGTTACGCAGTCGCTCGCTGAGGCCCTGCACCGATCAATGCGAAAGCGTCGGACCGACGGCCCCACGCTTTCATTCCCAACCGCCCCGGTTCCTGTTTACGGAAGGGATACCTCTTATGTCGCTCGATCAAACCAGTGCCGTCGCCGGCCATTCCCGTTCCGGCAACATTCAGCCGATCACCGAAGTTCGCGACATGCGGTCGCTTCGCTCGCGGCTCAACCCGAAGGACCTCGTCGATCTGCTTCTGTCCCATGGAGCGCGTGCATGGCGTGCGTCGCAGCCCGTCTCGCGCTCGCGCGTCAAGGTTACCGGTATCCACGGACGGGCCGCGGTGCGCATCTCGTTCGGCCGGACGGTCTGACAGAGTTTTCTGATCGAAGATGCTTCGGCTCATGGCCGAAGATTTGAGCGGGCGCTTTTCGGAAGCGCCCGTTCTCATTTTGGAGCTGCCGTAGTGCGGAGCTCCTCTGAGGCTCCGGCTCTGGTCAGATGCACGACGCTTACAGGATGCCGAGATCGCTCAGCTCATCGCGCATCTCGGACGGCAATCCGTCCTCTTCGCCACTGAAGGCAAGGTCCGGCGGCGCCTCTTCGCTCTTCAGATAGCGCCAGCCCTGAAACGGGCGCTTGGGATGCCGCTCGGTCCTGACCAGAACGGGATCGAGAATGAAGCGGCATCGGCCGACACCGGCATCATCGGTAAACGGCTCGATATCGAGAAGGACTTGCCGCGCGAGGATCTGTCCCTTGATCACCCAGTAGATCGAGCCTCCGTCGAGGAGCTCGCTCTTGCGTTTGGGGACCATGCGCGTCTGGTGCCAAGTATAGTCCGTCCCGGCGCCCTGCATGCGCTGCGCGACAAAGTCTTCAAGACCTTCGACGGTTTCAGACCCGACACTCAGCTTGAGAAGATTGAGTGCCATTGAAAAACCCACAGCCTTTCGGTGCGGGTCCCTGAATTCCGTCGAGATGAAGTCGTGTCGTTTGATTTGGAGCGGCTCGCGGCTTTCGCAGCCAGAGGGTATGCGCTCCCGGTCTTTCGCTTAGCCAGCGGCTACAGCCACGGCGACGGGCTCACCGCCAGCAAACAGAAAACCGAATGCAAGAAACGCTGCGAATACAGCGACCGTCCAAACGGTCACACCCCAGCGCGAGGTATTGACGCTATCGTCCATGAGTCGAAAAACCCTAGAAAATGTAACCCCTGACCAGTGCGCGACGTTTCCCCTCGCCGGCCTGGAAGACCGTTAATTAGACGTTAATCCGAGGGCCTGCAAGAGCTTCGGATTTGCGAACGATGAGAATCTAGGTGAGCGACCTTACCTCACTCTTACGCCACAGGCCTTTGAGAAATTAACCATATTTTCCAAATGGTTATCGTCCCTATCTTTTTTGCATATCGGCTATGCCATCAGCAATATCGCCTCTCGATCGATAGAGAATTTCACCTAGCCGTCACCTTCCTGCATCGCTATCAAGGAAGCCATGTTTCTTGACTGGACCGACATCACGGCGCTCGCCTTCTATCTCGCGATCTGGATGGGCTATAACCGGCTGACCGATGCCACAGCGAAGTCCGGTGGAAGCCTCTCCTCACTGATGAACGAGGAGCGTGCGCGCTGGATGCGCACCGCCCTATCCCGCGACCTCAGGATGATCGATACGGCGGTGCTCGCCTCGCTTCAGCAGGGAACGGGTTTCTTCGCCTCGACATGCATCTTTGCGATCGGCGGCTGTTTCGCGCTTCTGGGTTCTGCGGAGATCATTGCCGAAATCTCTTCCGACATCTCGATCGCCGGCACGTCGAACCGCATTCTCGTAGAGATCAAGCTTCTCGGCCTCGTCGTGATCTTCGCCTATGGCTTCTTCAAGTTTGCCTGGTCCTATCGGCTCTTCAATTACTGCGCGATTCTCATCGGCGCGCTGCCGATGCGCTCCGACGCCGAAAGCGAAACCGACGACGCTCAGCGGGCCCTCGATCGAGCCATCTCCCTGAACGTCGTCGCCGGCCATAACTTCAATTCCGGGCTGCGCGCGATCTTCTTCGCGCTGGCCTATCTTGGCTGGTTTCTGGGTCCCTATGTCCTTCTCGCCTCAACAGTGTTTGTCGTCGCGATCATCGCGAACCGGCAATTCCGTTCTCCGGCGGTGAAGGCTCTTCAGGCGTCCCACGACCGGAAGTCGCCTCAATGAGTGTGGCGGACGCAGCCCAAAGCACGGCGGTCGGCCGCAGCATTCTCGATCTCTGCTAGACGCGTGGGCCCGACAAAACCGTCTGCCCGTCGGAGGTTGCCCGCGCGCTCGCCGGTCCGAACGAAAAAGAATGGCGCAAGCTCATGCCGGACATCCGCCGGGAGGCGGTCAGGCTCGCCGGCGAAGACCGGATCGTCATCAAGCGAAAGGGCAAGCCGGTCGATCCGGGCGATTTCAAGGGGATCTACCGGCTCGCCATCCTTGCTGAAAAGCCAAGCGAAGATCGGTAGCTCAGCAGCCCAGGTGCGAAGGGCGATCAGCCGGAGCCGATCTCTCGCTTCCGTTCCGGGCCCTGCCGCATGACGCGATCCGACGATCGATGCACCTCTTGAGGCCATGGTTCATGGCTTGGGCGCTTCTGCCGGCCCCGGAATGAAGCTGCCCGTTCGACCGGCAATCCGGTAGGCCGCGAGCCCAAGATATTCGCGGATTGCAAAATGCACCTTCTCCAGATTGCGCGTCGTCGCCGTGGAAGGCTGCCATACATCGGCGCCGGCTGGCGTCCGGTAGTCCACCGGATAGGGCACGACATCGAATCCGACCGTCCTGAAGCAGCCCATTGCGCGCGGCATGTGATAGGCCGATGTAACGAGAAGCCAGGTCTCGCCGGGCTGCGGGTCGGCGAGCGCCTCGGCATAAACGGCGTTCTCGAAGGTGTCGCGCGCCTTGGCGTCGAGCTTGAGGCGGTTGGGATCGAGGCCAAGCCCGAGAAAGAACTGCTCGGCCGACTGGGTCTCGGGGATATCGTCGCG
Source organism: Fulvimarina fulva (assembly GCF_039652615.1). Lineage (NCBI taxonomy): Bacteria > Pseudomonadati > Pseudomonadota > Alphaproteobacteria > Hyphomicrobiales > Aurantimonadaceae > Fulvimarina > Fulvimarina fulva. Next base: position 138,901 of record NZ_JBDJAC010000001.1, on the reverse strand, counting down.
AAAGGCAGCCGCGACCCCTCCTGAAAAAAGGACCTCCGCATCCGGATAGGTCCGCGCGAGCGCCGCGGCGACCGTGGCACGATCGGCGGCTTCATTCAGTTCGATGACACCGCGCGTGCGCGCGACCCGGGTATCGAAGCCGCCGCCGAGGACGATGATTCCGTCGACCTTGGCCGGCATCTGCGCCGGCCGTTCGAAGCGGTTTTCCAGATAAGCGGTCATCGCAAGGCCGAGCGGGGAGATGCTGACGATGGCCAGCGAAAGCGCGGCCAGCACGAAGAACGCCCTTCCGATCTTCTTCCAGCCGAAGAGAACCGAGATCCAGCCGGCAAGGCCGATCAGAATGATCGCAACCAGCGGCTGGAGGACGAACCAGCCGATCTTGGCAAGATAAAAGAACATGAATTCCTACTTGTCCTGCGAACCGCCGTCCGGTTCGCGCCGGGACCTGCGCAGGAGTTCGAGATCGGCATCCGATACGCCGAGTTCGACCGGTGTGCGCATGATGATCTCGCGATGGGGGAACGGGATGTTGATGCCCTCTTCCTTGAAGGCGTCCCAGAGCGCGAGCAAGACCTCGCCTTTCACGTTGACGAGACCGGCCGGTGCATCCTTGATCCAGAACCGGATGATGAAGTCGATCGAGGACGAGCCGAATGCGGTCATCCAGCACACCACACCGCGATGGGAGACGACGCGCTCGATGGACAGCGTCGCTTCCTTGGCGATTTCGATCACCCGGTGGGGGTTAGAATCATAGGAGACGCCGAACTCCACATCGACCCGCACGAGATCGTTGGAGAACGACCAGTTGATCACCTGATTGGTGATGAAATCCTCGTTCGGGATCAGGTATTCCTTGCCATCGCGGGTGACGACCGAAACAAATCGCGCCCGCAGCTCACGGATCCAGCCGAAGGTATTGTCGAGCGAGATCGTGTCGCCCGGCTTGATCGAGCGATCGAGCAGGATGATGATGCCGGAGATGAAGTTCGACACGACCTTCTGGAGACCGAATCCAAGGCCGACGCCGATCGCACCCGAAAACACTGTCAGAGCCGTCAGATCGACGCCGACGGCGGCGAGAGAGATTGCGAGCGACAGAAGAATCAGACCGATCTTCAGGAACTTGCCGATCAGCACGCGCAGCGTCGGCGTCAGCTCCTCCGACCTCTGGACGCGGCGATCGAGATAGCGGCCGAAAGCACTGGCGATCCAGAGCGTAATGGCCAGGATCAGTATGGACTTGATGACGATGAGTGCGGAGATCCGGCTGTCGCCGACATAGATGGCAGCCGAGTCGAGAAGGCGCGCGAGCGGCTGCAGAAGACCGAGGATCGAAAGGGCAGCCGTTCCCCAGGCGATCCAGGTAATCGAGCGCGACAACAGCTTGTTGCGCACCAGACGTGAGGCGACTGAGATGACGAGAAGCGCGAGAGCGAGATTGAAGACGATCGTCACGATCTCGCTGCGCGGGCCGCCCGCGCTGATATCGAGCAGTGTCGTCAGGAAGAGAAAGAGAACGAAAAAGACGAGCCGCATGCGCCGCCGGATGGCGACGATAATTCTGAGCAGACCGGGCGCGCCCTTGATCTTGCGCGCCTGGGTCTCGATCGGCTTTCGCGTAGCCCGGTCCGCGAGGAAGGCCAGCACATAGCAGACGATGACAGCCCCCACCTGCGCCAGCTGGGAGGGTTGGTAGAAGAAGTCGAGCGCCATCCGCGCCTGGGCGAGAAGGTCCTGCCAGAGCCTCGTCAGGCGCTCGATATCCATCAATCGCGATCCCAGACCGGCGCAAAGGACGGATCGATCAAGCGTCCTGCGGGGGATTGAAGCGCGGAAATCGCCTCGATTTCCTCAGGTGACAATTCGATGTCGAAAACATCGAGATTCTCGGCGAGGCGATCGGGGTTCGAGGTTCGCGGGATCGCACCGACGCCGTCCTGGCTCATATGCCAGGCAAGCACGATCTGGGCCGGCGATTTTCCATGCGCCTTTGCCGCTTCAACGATCGGCGCCTTGCCCAGAAGATCACCGCCCTTGCCGATCGGCGAATAGGCGACCATCGCGGCGTCGTTATCGCGGCAGGCCGCGAGCACGCTGTTCTGGCTCAGCATCGGATGATACTCGACCTGATTGCACACGAGCGGGTTCGACGACATGGTGGCGGCCTCGCGGAACAAGGCATTCGGAAAATTGGCAACGCCGATGTGTTTCGTCAGCCCTTCCGAGATCGTCTCGTTCAACGCGTCGATACTTTCCTCCAGCGCGACGTCCGGGTTAGGCCAGTGGATGAGCAGAAGATCGACGGGGCCAATCCCGAGATCGTCGATACTGGTCTTCGCCGATTGAAGCAGCTTGTCGCGGGTGATCTCGGTCCACCAGACCTTCGTCGTCACGAACAGCTGCTGGCGCTCGATCCCGCTGCGACGAATTCCCTCACCCACGTCCTTTTCGTTATCGTACATCTTCGCGTCGTCGATATGCCGGTAGCCGGTTTCAATCGCCTTGGCGACGAGATTGCTGCATTCCTCGCCCTTCAGCGTATAGGTGCCGAGCCCGAGCGCCGGAATGGACGCGCCCTGCGCTTCGATGATCTTCATGAAAGGTCTCACATTCAATTGGTGTCTGGCCGGGACGTCCGGCTCTCTTTTAAAGAAGATAGGCACGGGCCGGATCGGTCCAAAACGAGAAGCGTAGGCGATGGCGGATCTGAAACGAAATGACACGGCAAATGCCGGAAATTCTGCCGCCCGATCCCCCGCCGAGCGCGGGCGGATCGACACGATCGACGTCGCGCGCGCGATCGCGCTAATCGCAATGGCGATCTATCATTTCACCTGGGACCTCGACAATTTCGGCTATGTGACGCGTGGCCTTGCGACCAGCGGCGGCTGGATCGTCTTCGCACGCTGTATTGCCTCGAGTTTTCTGTTCCTCGTGGGGTTCAGCCTGGTTCTCGCCCATGCGAGGGGCATCCGGTGGCGGCCCTTCCTCTTTCGGCTCGCACAAATCGTCGCGGGCGCCCTGGCGATTACCGTCGTCACGATGGTCGTGACACCCGAGAGCTTCGTCTTCTTCGGCATTTTGCATCAGATCGCCGTCGCGTCTCTCCTCGGCCTCCTCTTCATCAGGATGCCCTGGCTGCTAGCGCTGATCCTCGGGATTGGCATCATCGCCCTGCCCGTTTTCTTCAGGAGCGCGGTCTTCGATCCGGCCTATCTCGTCTGGATCGGCCTCAACGCGACGCCGCCGCTCTCGAACGATTTCGTCCCGATCTTTCCGTTCTTCGGCGTCGTCCTTGTCGGCATTGCAGCCGGCCGCCTCACCACCGACTACCAGCTCTTGCGGTTCATTCGCCAAATGGATCCAAGGCTCGGACCGCTCCGGCACACCGCGATCCTTGGCCGGCACTCTCTCGCCTTCTACCTCGTCCATCAGCCGATCCTGTTCGGCCTCGTCTTTCTGGCGACGCTCATCGTGCCGCCCGACCCGAACCTGTCCTTCGCCAGGGATTGCCGGCAAACATGTCTCGCAACGCAGAGCGAGACATTCTGTGCGAGCTATTGCAGCTGCACGAGGGATGCCCTTGTAGCGAACGATCTTTTTGCGACGATGATGGGTGGAACACTCGACGAGGCGCAGCGCCGGAGCGTTGGACAGATCGCAGAGCGCTGCTCATTCGAATCCTTCATGAACGAAGATCAGACGCAGCCGTGAAAACAGCCGACGCGGCCTCAGAGCCTCCCGCAAATTCGCTATCGCGAGGCGATTCAAGCGGATTTCATATGATATTTCGTATGAATCAGCGATCAGCGGGCGTCACGGCCTGCCGGCCGACGATCGTCGTGAGCCGTTCGATACACGCTTCTTCGGCCGAGCTTATATCGCTCAGGAGGTCGTCGATATCGCGGCTTTTCTGTTCGAGCTCGGCGCGCCGTTGACGCAGCTTCGTCAGGATGGATTGCAGCTGACCGGATTCGCCGGGCGGCGCCTTGTACATATCGACGATCTCGCGCAGCTCGGCGATTGAAAACCCAAGCCGCTTGCCTCGCAGGATATTGCGCAACAAGGTGCGATCGGACTGCCTGAAAAGCCGCGTCCGGCCACGGCGCACCGGATGAATCAGCCCTTCATCCTCGTAAAAGCGGATCGTCCGCGTCGAAACACCGAATTCCTGCGTAAGGTCGGTTATCGAAAAAAACTCTTCCATGATGAGAACGCGCGCCTTCTTTTAGCAAAAGCCTGATCGCAGGCGTGCCGAAGAGTCAAATCTTTGTTCGCTCGAAGCTTGAAAGGTCTGGAATAAAACGCTGATCGGTCACCGCAGACCTATCCGAGACCGAACCACCACGCCGCCAGACCCAGAAAAGCGAAGAAACCGACGACATCCGTGACCGTGGTCACGAAAGTGCCGGAGGCGAGCGCCGGGTCGGCCCCAAGATTGTCGAGAACCAGCGGAATCAGGATGCCGGCAAGGGCCGCCGCGATCATGTTGACGACCATCGCGATCCCGATCACCATACCAAGTCCCGGATTCTGGAACCAGATCGCCGCGACTGCGCCGATGACCACGGCGAAGATCATGCCGTTCAGGAGACCGATGATGCTTTCGCGCCGGATGATTCGGCCGGCGTTTCGAAGGTCGATATCTCGCGAAGCAAGCGCCCTCACGGCAACGGTCATGGTCTGGGTGCCCGCATTGCCGCCCATGGACGCAACGATGGGCATCAGAACGGCCAGCGCCACCATCTGCTGGATCGGCGCATCGAAGATCCCGATCACCAAAGAGGCTAGGATCGCCGTGGCAAGATTGACCAAGAGCCATGTGAAGCGCGAGCGGACAGCCGTCAGCACGGTATCGGAAATCTCTTCGTCGCCGACACCACCGAGGCGCTTGATATCCTCTTCGGCCTCGGCCTGAACGATGTCGATTACATCGTCGATGGTCAGCACACCGACGAGCCGCTCGTCCTTGTCGACCACGGCCGCCGACAGAAGGTCGTACTGCTCGATGATCTGCGCCGCCTCTTCCTGGTCCATCTCGGCCGGAATCGCATGGCGCGTATCATGCATGATGTCTTCGATCTTCTCCGGGCGCTTCGCCCTGAGAATGCGATCGAGTTCCACCGCGCCGATCAGCTTCATCATGGGATCGACGACGAAGATCTGCGCGAAGGAGGTCGGCAGGTCGTCGTCCTCGCGCATGTAGTCGATCGTCTGGCCCACGGACCAGTAAGGTGGCACCGCGACGTATTCCGTCTGCATGCGCCGGCCGGCGGACTCCTCGGGATATTCAAGGGAACGCCGCAGCCGCATGCGCTCGCGGAACGGCAGCGCTGCGAGAATTTCCTTGCGGTCCTCCTCCTCGATATCCTCCAGAATGTAGACCGCGTCGTCCGAATCGAGCTCGCCGAGCGCGGCCGCGATCTGCGGATTCGGCATCGCCTCGACGATCGACAGTCGAATTGCCTCGTCGACCTCGGTCAGCGCGGAATAGTCGAAATCCTCACCAAGCAGGCTCACGAGCCCCTGACGCGGCTCCGCATCGAGGGTCTCGAGAATATCGCCGAGTTCGGATTCGTGGAGCGGTGCGACGAGCGACTTCAGGGTCGCGGCGTCCTTTGCCTCGACAAGAGCCTCGATTCGCCGAAGGAAGCTCACCTCGACGAAGCCGTCCTCGTCGTAGATGCCGAGGTCGTGCGCCTGGTCGGACCTGCGATGGGCTTCCAGAGTTTCGGCCATGGCCCTCCCTTTCCCGAACGCACGTTCGTCGCTCAAACATTGGGTTGAGGCTCTAGAGGGATTCGCTCATCAGGAAAAGACGGCTTGCAGCACTGCGAGACTTAACACTTGCAACGACTTGCAATAGCCGAGCCAAAATTCGAACGCTCCCGCTGCCCTTTCGGCGTCGGACGTTTTTTTTTCGCATTATAATGAGAAGAAAGAATGGTGCGGTCGAGAAGACTCGAACTTCCACGGGTTGCCCCACAGCGACCTCAACGCTGCGCGTCTACCAATTCCGCCACGACCGCACGCCGTGTCCGAAGCATTGGTCTGCTTCGGTGAGCGGGCATGTAACAAGACTTCCCGCCGCCCGCAAGAGCAATCCGCATCCCTTTCGACGTGATTTTTTCGGCACGGCCAAATCCCGTGGCGAATGATTGCCGGCGGCTCTATCGCGCGGCGCCCCGGAGCCCTATCTTGCAGGCATGATTGCGATCGCGCCGGCCACCGCGCCCTCCCCCAGCCCCCGCCTTGCGACCACTGCCGAAGCCTTTCCGGCCCAGGCAGGCGCGCCGCCTGTCAGTTGGGAAATCGTCGACGGCCTCACCGATTACCCGAGCGCGCTTGCGATGATGGAACAGCGCGTCGCGGGAATCGACGCGGGCACGGCACCGGAGACTGTCTTTCTCATCGAGCATCCCCCGCTTTATACAGCGGGCACGAAAGCCAAAGCCGCCGATCTCGTCGATGCGACGCGGTTTCCCGTCTACGAAGCCGGCCGGGGCGGCGAGTACACCTATCACGGGCCTGGCCAGCGCATCGCCTATGTCTGCCTCGACCTGAAACGGCGCCGGCAGGATATCCGGGCCTTTGTCGCCGCGCTCGAAGCCTGGATCATCGCCACCCTTGCAGACTTCCACATCAAGGGAGAGCGCCGGGAGGATCGGGTCGGCGTCTGGGTCGAACGGCCCGAACGCCCGCCGCTTCCCGATGGCTCACCCGCAGAGGACAAGATCGCGGCCATCGGCATTCGGGTGCGCAAATGGGTCACGTTCCACGGAATATCCCTGAACGTCGACCCTGACCTGACGCACTTTTCGGGGATCGTGCCATGCGGCGTTCGCGATCACGGCGTAACGAGCCTTGCCGATCTCGGCCATCTCATATCCATGCCCGAGGTGGATACGCTGCTTCGCCGTCGTTTCGAAGCGATCTTCGGACTGACGACAGACACGGTCTGAACCGTCTGGGGGACGGTTTCAGGCCGTCGCACGGAGTTCGAATTCGCCCGAGAAGCGTTCGTCGCTTTCGCTAACATCAATGTCTTCGACATGGGCAGCCGAAGGCCCCTCTTTCACGTCCTCACGAAACGCCTCAACCGCCGCTTGAGGACCGGATACCAGGATTTCCACCGTGCCGTCCCGTCTGTTGCGGCACCATCCTGAAAGGCCGTTCGCCGAGGCCGTCCTCCGCGTCCAGTCGCGAAAGCCAACGCCTTGAACGCGTCCGTGGACGACAATTCGATATCCGGCATCCGTCATGACCGCACCCTCCCAAGTCCTGCTCGAGCTCTGAAATCTAGGAACACAATCGCAAGCGTCGATGACGGTATTCAGCTTTCGACCGATCGTCAGCGTAACAAGAATTAAGAATAATTTAACTTTACTCGAATGCTGACCACTCGCACATCGTGCAATTCTGCTGTAGGATCCATGATGTCGACGAAGGGACATCGTTGTCTTCGATGGGAGGGGTTCATCATGAGACGTGAAGAATTTCCGACTTTTCGTTATCCGCATTCGGCTTCAGATCATTCCGCTCTCGATTGCGACGTCGCTCGGCTCATCTCGCGCCTGCGCGAGGACAACAAGGCGCTTCGCAAGCTGAATTGTGCCCTGCGTTCAGACGCCGATGCGTCGCGCTTCAAGAATTGTAATTCGACATCTTTCGAACGCTGACGGCGGCCTGTTGGCCAGAGTAGCCGGCACTCGCGCAAACGCGCGTCGTAGAAGCATCGCGCCATTCCCTTTGCCGCGAAAGCTTGGGGTTTGCGTCGCTTTGAGCGATCAGGCCGATCGCCTTTCCCCTCTACCTCGGCTCCGCCAGCACCTGTTCATTGCAGAAGAGACAAACCGTCTATGACCGGCCGCCCTTCAGCGCAGCTCTATGGGCTGACCCGTCCCCCGCGCGTCACGATGTCGAAAACCGGCTCGATCCGGTGGCGCGGATCGCGCTTGTCAGCTCGGGACGCGAGCCCGTGGTCGGTCTTTTCCCACGCATGCGGGGTGTGAAAAAGCTGAAGCAGGCCCCGATAGGCGGCGTATGATACGCAAAGCCAGTACAAAGGAACGGTCGGCAGCCAGCGGAAGCAGGCAAACCACTCGCTGCGGCTCGCGCCGCGAAGGGCAAGTGCGATAAAACTCAAAAACCCGCCGCCCAGAATCGACAGATCCAGGACCACGATCGGCCAGCCGACGATACGGTTCAGTCCAGCCGACCACTGGGCCGTCATCGCAAGCGCGATCAACACGGCAGCGAACGGCAGCAACAGCGCCGACGTGACCATGCCGTGAAAGAGCAGCTGAAACACGATGAAACGCCGAACGCCGAGATCGCGCAGGGTGCCTGTGGGGTTTCGCATATGAACCGCGTAGGTCTGCACCCAGCCCTTGAGCCAGCGGGTTCTCTGCTTGACCCACACCGCGAGCACTTCCGGTGCATCCTCGTAGGTGGGCAGCGTGATGGTCTCGATCCCGAACCCGGCGCGCTTGAGGCGCATACCGAGATCGGCATCCTCGGTGACGTTGTGTGAATCCCAGCCCTCGACCGCCTTGAGGCTCGAAACCTTGAAATGGTTGCTGGTGCCCCCGAGCGGGATGGGAAGCCTGTGCCTTGCCAGCCAGGGCAGAAAGGCGCGGAAAAGGCCCGCATATTCCATCGCGAAAATCGAGGTGAGCCAGTTGTGGCCGGCATTTCGAATGATGAGCGGTGCCTGCAGACACGCCACATCCGCGGGTGCTTCCCGATATCGGGCCATCGCTTCGTTGAGCTGGTCGGGATGGGGGACATCCTCGGCATCGTAAAGGACCAGATAGTCGCCTTTGACGACCGGGAGAACGAAATTGAGTGCCTTCGGCTTCGTTCGAGGCTCGCCGGGCGGGACGAGGACAACGTGAAACTGGGGCTTGCCCTCGGTATGGCGACGGCAGAGCGACACCGTCGGCTGGTCATCGGCCTCGCATATCAGGAAAATCTCAAGTCGCGACTTCGGCCAGTTCAAAGCCTCGAGCCCCGCAATCAGGCGAGCGACGACTTCCCGCTCCCGGTGCAACGCGACCACCACCGAATAGGTCGGCGGTTTCTGCGGCGTCTGCGAGAAGTCCGCCGGAGGAGGCTCCGTGCGTTTCAATGCCGCGCAGAAGCGCATCACGATCCAGGCGGTGAAGCAGACGGCGGCCAGCATATGAAACAACAGGACGGGATATCGGAGGGAGACGGTCAGCCACCAGATGAACAGGATCGCTCCAGCGCCGATTGCGGCGCTCTGCCACCCGGTGAGGACGATCCGCGCCGAACGCGCCGGAGAGTTCGCAGAAAGGCTCATGGTGGCCTTTTCGAAGCGCTCGTTCTGGCTGCGAGCGAGTTGCCTTTCCCGAATGGCCGATTGTGTCGCAATGCGGCAGCTTTTGGCGAGGCCGGTCTGGAGCGTCAGTTCCCGCGCGAGGGCAGGAAGTTGCTCGATAGCCGGACTGAGAAATATCTTCGTCTCCGACGCGCCATTGCAGGTTCGAAGCATGCTGACCGATGGCAGCCTGATTGCCGTGCCGAGCCGCAAGATCTCATCATTTGCAGAGGGCAATTCGAACGAAAGGCCGAGAACAGCGGCAACGCACTCGGCATACGCATCTTCCCTTACGATGCCCTCGCAAATCAGTTCGCGAGCGACATCGGTTCCATTTCGTCGTGCTGCGAGAGACGCATTGCGAATTTCGGCAGGTGAGACACCAAGCCCATCGAGAACCGCGCATGCCAGTGGATCTGACACAAATTCCGGTCGCGAGGAATGGAAGGCGTCTCTCCCGGATTCATGCGGTTCAGGGCGTCCCGCTTTGCGTCTCGCATGCACTGTGCGGCGCCGGGAAAGGTCCAGCGTCTCTGTTGCGGCATGAGACTCGACAACGCTCACAGATTATACCACCGATGACCCAACCATCGCGGTCGCACCGAGAAAACGCCGGAAACGACAGCGTGATACGAAAGATGCATGGGACGCGGATGCGAATGAACAGACCAAGACGGGAATTTATCCCGCTTACGTTGCGATCAGCGATTCTTTTCGTCGCTTTTTGGGCATCTTTTCTGTCTTTACCTGAGCAAATCCAAGCTCAAGACGTCGAACTGCCAAGTTTTATCGATCAGCGCCAACGTCTGACTCGGCCAGAATTGCCCGATCTGTCTCGCCTCCGGTTCCTGACGGCCACGGACTATCCGCCGTTCAACTTCCTCGATGCACGCGGGCGTCTGGTCGGCTTCAACATCGATCTGACGCGGGCGATCTGTGTCGAACTCGGTGTCCTTCCGGTCTGCCAGATCGAAGCCCTGCCCTTTGGTGAGCTGGAGGAAGCCCTGACAGCGGGGCGCGGTGAAGCCGTCATCGCGGGACTGGCGATCGATCCGGAAAGCCGGAACCGCTTTTCGTTTTCCCAGTCCTATCTTCGGTTCCCCGCACGCTTCGTCACGCGCAAGAGCGATCCGATTGCGATTCCGATCACGCAGAACCTCAAAGGCAAGGTCATCGGCGTCTCCGGCGGCAGTGCGCACGAAGCAATGTTCCGGGCGTTTTTCCCGGACGCGGAAACGCGTGTTTACGACGATCGGAGCGAGGCGCTGGACGCGGTGAAGTCGGGCGAGATCGCCGGATTCTTCGGCGACGGGATCAGCCTGTCCTTCTGGCTGGAGAGTGAACGGGCGGATGGTTGCTGTGCGTTCTCCGGTGGACCGTTTCTCTCGAACCAGTATCTCGGCGAAGGCCTGTCGATCGCGGTTCAGGCGCAGGATACGGAGCTTGCCAAGGCGATCGACTACGCACTCGTCCAGATCGTCGAGGACGGCACGTTTTCCGAACTTCTTCTGCGGTATTTTCCCGTCAATCCGTGGTAAGGTTAGCGCCCAGGATCGTCGGCGCGATCAGTTCAGACGGCGGTACCGGACGCGCGCCGAATGCTCGATAGCTCCGGCGGTCAGTCGATCCATGTCGAAGGCATCGCGCAGGATTTCGAGAAGCCGAAGCTCGGCCTGGCTTGCCCGGACATCCGCGGAGATCACTTCGACCGCGAGCGCATAAGCCGTTTCGTAAAGCCGTGTCGGCACCTTCGCGATCAGGTTTTCGACGATCGCGTCGATCCCGTCGTCGGCCGAAAGCATCTTGGCGTTCTGATCGGCGATCGCCGGAAGGTGATCTCGGTCGAAGCCTTCGAAGACGGGCAGAAACGAAATCAGTTCGTCGACTTCGCGCAACTCCTTGTCGCTGATGGCACCATCGGCTGCGGCGGCCGCGAGCATGAGCTGTATCAAGGCGTCCTGAGCGTGTCCGTCGGACATCGGCTATTCCTTCTTTCGACCGGCGTTTCTCGGCTTCCAAGCTAGGGAGCACAGTGCATGCGCACAAGGTCGGCGGGTCGGTATCGCGTCCTGACGATGTCGGGAAATTTGAACATCTGGTTGACGTTCGCCCTGATTGCTTCCTAAACCCTGCGAAGCGCGCAGGATGGAAGCCCTTTATCGCCAAAGGCCCGCCCCGAACCGCGCTCCCAATCAAAATCGAGACGAAATGAACGCCATGAACCCGCCCGCAGCTTCCAGCCTTGCCGAACTCGCGCTCGAATCGAACGCCTGGCCGTTCGAGGAGGCCCGCAAGCTGCTGAAACGGTTCGAAAAAGACGGCATGCCGGACACGGTGCTGTTCGAGACCGGCTACGGGCCCTCCGGCCTGCCGCATATCGGCACCTTCGGCGAGGTCGCGCGGACGACCATGGTGCGCAATGCCTTCACGACGCTCACCGAGGGCAAGATCGCGACCAAGCTGATCTGCTTTTCCGACGACATGGACGGCTTGCGAAAGGTGCCGGACAACGTTCCCAACCGGGATATGCTGCTTCAGCATATCGGCAAGCCGTTGTCGCGCATCCCCGACCCGTTCTCCAACGAACACGCATCTTTCGCAGCCCACAACAATGCACGGCTGCGCGCCTTTCTCGATGCGTTTGGTTTCGAATACGAGTTCGCGTCGGCGACCGACTACTACGCCTCGGGCCGCTTCGACGAGACACTCCTGAAGATGCTCGCCGTCTACGACGACGTCATGGACATTATTCTCCCGACGCTCGGTCCGGAACGGCGCGAAACCTATTCGCCCTTCCTGCCGGTCCATCCGGTCAGCGGTATGGTGCTTCAGGTTCCCATGGTCGATCGGAACGTCGAGAAGGGCACCGTCACCTATATCGATCCGGACACGGGCGAGCGGATGGAGACGTCGGTCACGGGCGGGTCGGTCAAGTGCCAGTGGAAGGCCGATTGGGCGCTTCGCTGGGCCGCGCTCGGGGTCGACTACGAGATGGCCGGAAAGGATCTCATCGATTCGGTGAACCTCTCCTCGAAGATCTGCCGCGCCCTTGGAAACCCCGCGCCGGAAGGCTTCAATTACGAGCTCTTCCTCGACGACGGGGGCCAGAAGATATCGAAGTCGAAGGGCAATGGCCTCACCATCGACGAATGGCTGACCTATGCTTCGCCGAAGAGCCTTTCCTTTTACATGTTCAACAAGCCGAAGGCGGCGAAGAAGCTTTTCTTCGACGTCATTCCGAAAGCCGTCGACGATTATTACCAGTTCGTCTCGGCCTATCAGCGGCAGGACGCGAAACAGCAGCTCCAGAACCCGGTCTGGCACATCCATTCGGGCAATCCGCCGACGGAAGGCATCAAGGTGCCCTTCGCCATGCTGCTCAATCTGGTTTCGGCCTCGAATGCGGCGAACGCCGAAACGCTTTGGGGCTTCATCTCCCGCTACTATCCGGGCGTGACGCCTCAAAGCGACCCCGAGCTCGATCAGCTCGTGACCTATGCGATCCGCTATTACGACGACTTCGTCAAACCGACGAAAAAGTTCCGCGCACCCGACGAGGTCGAGCAGGACGCTCTTCGACAGCTCGATGGGAAGCTGGCGGAGCTGCCACGGGATGCGGACGCCGCGACCATCCAGAACGCGCTTCTGGACGTCGCCCGGCCGATTGAACGCTATCAGGACAAGAAGAAGACCGGTCCCGATGGCGGACCTGGCGTGTCGGGCGAGTGGTTCCAGGCGCTCTACCAGGTGCTGCTCGGCCAGGAGAAAGGCCCGCGCTTCGGGTCCTTCGTCGCGCTCTACGGCATTTCCGAAACCCGCGCGATGATCGAGGACGCGCTGGCCGGCAAGTTCGCGGGAGCGACTTAAAGGCTATTTCCAGATCCCGCGCCCGGCCTTTCGGGCGCTGGACTCCAGATCTGTATAGGGCCCGTCCGGCACAGCTTTGGCCCAGCCGTTCGACACGATCCAGCCCGCGATATCCTCGCCGGCAAGCGTGCAGGACGACGTTACGGTCTCTTCGCGTTCGCCGAAATCGCGCGGGGCCATGCACTCCACCGAGCGCCCGCGCAGATAGGCACGCAATGCGGTCCGCGCCCGTGTGCCGCAGGGCCATTCACCAGCACCCTGTCCACAGCGTGCGTCCGCCGCTGGCGCGTCGATCCCGGGAAGAACGATCATCGCCCGATCGATCCTGATATGACCGGCATCGATGGCAATCGGTCGCGGAAGCAGACGCTGCTGAATGGACTCCGGCTCGCTTTTCGGCGCCGCCAGCTTGGAAAGCGGCTCTCGGGGTGCGACACGGCGCAGCGGTTGCAAGGGCTTACCTTCAGGCCGGCGTCCCTCGATGGTCCGGGACTGCACCGGAGGCTGCGCCTCATCGCGACTTTCCTCGTTCGCCTCGCCTGCGCCGCTGCCGGGGTCACCGGTCTCGATGTCGCCGGCATTCTTCTGATCGGCGATATCAGCGGGAACGAGCGCAAACAGGCCTGCGACGACGATGACGAGGCCGAGGGCCGTTGCGAGAAACGAATAAAACCGTCGCATGGGCGCGACGCTTACTGGCTTGCCCACAGAATGCGGGCCATCCAGTCGATATCTTCCACGGCGAACTGTCGAGGCGGAAAGTCCGGATTGAGCGACGACAGTTCGATCGTGCGTGCCGTCTGCCGCTGAAGGATTTTCGCCATGACCTCTCCCTCACGAGTTCTCACTACCACCCGGTCCCCGCGACGAACCGAGGCCGTTGGCGACACGATGATCCGGTCTCCTTCGCGGTACGCCGGCTCCATGGACCGGCCGGAAACCTCGAGGGCATACATCGGCTCGCCGGCGCCATCGGGAAGCGTGATCTCGTCCCAACCGTGCCCGGCTGGAAACCCGGCATCGTCGAAGAAGCCGCCCGCGCCCGCCTCGGCGAGCCCGAGAAGTGGCACGGTGACAGCCGAATCGCGAGAGCGAGCCTCGACATCGGTCGCCTTGCCGGACATGAGCTGCGCAAAGTCCGTGAAAGACGAATTGACCGCTTCGATGATCTTCGACAGAGACTCCGTCGACGGCCAGCGCGGCCGACCATCGGAACTCATCCGCTTGGATTTGTTGAACGTCGTCGGGTCGAGGCCTGCCTTTCGAGCAAGGCCCGAAGGGGTGAGACCATGCCGCTTGGCCAAAGCGTCGATCGCCGACCAGACTTCTTCATGTGAAAACATTGGGTCTCGCAACCAACGCCTCGAAAGGAAAATTATCCTCTATTGCAATAAGCGTTTCTTCGAACGCTGTCCATCAGGCTAGCCTCGTATACAGGTGAAAGCCAAGCTTTTATCGTCTCGCCAACGTCATGGAAGCGCTCTTGTCGATAGTGACAAGACGAAATTCAGGCGTGGTCGGCGCCTCTGATTGTTGAGGATAGGAGATCAGCAGAGCCTCTTTAGCGACATCGTCACGCGACGTTGTCCTGCGCTCGTCATGGTCGCCTCGGACCTTGAAGGACGCTAAGCGCAGGAGCGCGAAGGGAACTCGATCCCATCTGCCGCATTCAAACGATTATGTCACTTGGCTTTTCCGGCCTAAGAAAGAGCATTTGGGAACGCAATGGTCGGACGTTTCAGTCCCTATACGAATGAAGAAACACGTCGGCGAGCGAACGAACCAGGGCGGGGCCGGGACGCGGAAGGACCACTGGATATTCCTGCCAAGGGTTGGAAGGACATCCTTCTCAGGCTTTACAACTCTTTCTTCGAAGACCGGGTGATGCTGATCGCGGCCGGCGCAACCTTCTACCTTCTTCTTGCGCTCTTTCCGGCCTTTGCCGTCTTCGTCTCGCTCTATGGCTTCGTGAGCGATCCCGCGACGATTTCCGATCATATCGCCTTTATCGGACAGTTCCTTCCCCAGGCGGGTACCCAGCTTCTGGAAAGCCAGCTCGATACTCTGGCCAATCAGAATCCGGCCTCGCTCTCAGTCGGCTTCATCACGGGCTTTCTGTTTGCGATGTGGAGTGCGAACAACGGCATCAAGACGTTGTTCGAGGCGATGAACGTCGCTTACGGCGAGACCGAGCAACGCAGCTTTCTCAAGCTCAACGCCGTCGCCTTTTGTTTCACGATCGGCATGATCATCGTCGGCATCGTGTTGATCACGGCAATCGGCGTCATCCCGGCCATCATGAGCGTGCTCGGCCTAGAAACCTTTACCGAGTTCCTGATCGCAGCCATGCGCTGGCCGGTGGTTTTCCTGTTGATCGTCACCGCGATCGCGGCAATCTATCGATACGGGCCAAGCCGCAATCGAGCGAGCTGGAAATGGGTGATCGGCGGGGCGTTTCTGACAGCATTCGTCTGGCTCATCGCCTCGATCAGCTTCTCCTGGTATCTTCAGAATTTCGCCAATTACAACGCGACCTACGGCTCGCTTGGCGCCGTCATCGGTTTCATGATGTGGGTGTGGGTGTCTTCCGTCATCTTCATCATCGGTGCCGAGGTGAATGCGGAGATGGAACATCAGACCGCCTATGACACCACGGCCGATGCGCCGACACCTATAGGCACGCGGGGTGCCCGTGTCGCCGATACGCTTGGCCAGAGCACCCGGCGCACCAAGGAACCGACCGCCGAAAAGAAGGGATTGTTCGGATGATACCGTATCCGGCTGCTCACAGCGCCGTGCGATAAGTCCGGGATGGTACCGAAGCCCCAAGCCACGCAGACACGTTTTCAAATCCGTTATCGCGAAGCGATCAAACGGATTTCGTATGGAAGCGTCTGGCGAGAAGGGAAAGCCCCGCCTGTCGGCCAAGTCGCCCGGCGCGGCAACGATATTTGCCAATCAGTACCAAGCGAGCGCACATGACCGTGCAATGTGAATAGCGCCTGGATCGCCATGCGCCCAAATGGCCGCACAGGGACGACCTCGCTGTTCGAATGCACCCATCAGCCTGTGAACCGATTTCGATTTGCGCGCTGATGCTGCCCGCAAAATCAGCGAGAGCCGGCCTCCACCTGCCCCATCACCACGCCCTCAGGTAAGTCGATGTCGACAAAGGTTGCGTAGACAAAACCTTCGGTGCCCCCATGGCGGACCTTGCACCAGGCATCGCAAGCAAGGACATCCAGTGGCTCCCCACGGGAAATTACGGTCAGGATACCGGCTTCCATTTCCGGCGCATTGCGCATGTTGACAAAAGCGTTCGCCACACCCGGTTGCACGGCTTTCGTTGATCGGTCACCTGAAGGCGAGGCCGAGGGGATCGCGCCAGCACCCATGCTGTCAGCTCTTTCGCCGGAGCGGGAATTCGGAAGGGGTTTGAATTCGGGCACAGGAATAGCCGTCTCCCCGACACGATCGTCAGACTGAATGGGCTCCGACAGCGCTTCGCTTCCATTCGGTGCTTCGATCCCGGCTGCGACCTGGGATATGAAACCGGGCCAGACAGCCCCCATACGCGCTTCGATATCCCGAGCGCGGTCGAGCAGGGATGCAACGCTCGGCTGGCTCGTCGCCGGCTTCAGACTTCCGGTTATGAGATCCTGATCGACGCCAAGATCGGACGGGACATCGGTCACGATAATCTGGCTCTGACTCTCGCTCAGCGCATCGACCGGCTTTGCGGGCGCCATCGCTCCCCAAGCGCTTTCGGTTTCGACGCCTTCCAGCACATCCAGTAGCGAGCCCCCCGCGACCGCTGGGTTTGCAGGCGTCTCACTTTTCGGCGTTGATGCTGCGGCTGCATCCGTTGACGACGCCGACTCGTCTGCGTCCATAGGCGGCTCACTGCCCCCTTCGGAGCGCAGACCGGTTTCGGCGGAAGCGATCGTCAGTGCGACCGAATTCGCGGCGACAGTGTCGGTGTCCTCGTCCTGCCAGATGGCAGTCCAATACCGCCCGACATCCACACCGCTGGACAGGCTCGTCCAGTTCGCCGCCAAAACGGCTGCCCCGCCGAAGAGGACGGCGAGGCAGAGCGTTCCGGCGAGAAAGCCATAGATCGGATATCGCTGCCAGATCGGCGCGGCCCGGGACACGTCTTCGGCCTGCTCGAAGAAGGACCGCCCCCAACGCCGATAGGAAGGGCTCGACGCGCGCTTGAGCTCGTAAAGGCTTCTGCGGTTTCTCAGCCGGTCCCGGATCATCTCCTCGTTGGGGCGACCTGTTCCACCCAGCGTTGGCTTACTCATCCCGTCAGCACCCCATGCCTGCCGCGAACACCTGGCCCCAATGGCGCGCCCTCCTGACCGGTCCCGTTGAATCAAACGGGTCCGACCCGGCTCGCAACGGCGAGGCAAGTGAACAACTTCACCAAATAATAAGGTGATTTTACTGTATCGATTTGGAACAGATTGGATTGCTCCTGTTCCCGAATATTCGCACATTGAGCGAAGCAAACGCCACCCTTTCAAAGATGAACGGTTCAGCCTGGGGTCAGGTCTGGACCGTCTCGCCCGCCGCGCGATCAGGCAGAAAGGACGTTAGCGAGATTTGTCAAAAGCGAGAAACAGCATCACGCTCGAAGTCTATGTTTCGCCGCACGATGGCACCCGGGACGTCACGCAATTATTCGGCATCTTGCGCTCGCTGAAAACGCTTTCAAAGGCGTATGAAAGGCAGTTTGCACCACCCTTTCACAAAGATGGGAGCGAGATGTTACCCCTATTGGCCAGACCATCTCTGCCCCGCACAAACGATTGGGGCGCGCCACCGGCTTCATCGGTGACGCGCCCCGCACTATCGACTTGTGATGTGCTGCTATCAAGCCTGTTGTGCGTCGTTCCCGAACCGGCCGTAGAAGGTTTCGCCAGCCGATGCCATTTCCTTCAACAGCGGTGTCGGCGCAAAACGCTCACCGTATTTTTCGGCGAGACCCGCACACATGTCGATGAAGGAAGATGCTCCCATTCCGTCGATATAGCTGATCGCTCCTCCGGTATAGGGCGCATAACCGAACCCGAGGATCGACCCGACATCGGCCTCACGCGGATCGACGACGACACCCTCCTCCATCGTGCGCGCCGCTTCCAGAGACATGGTCGCGAGGAAACGGTTCTTCAGTTCGTCGAAGTCCACCTCGTCGGCCGCTTTCTGCGGATAGAGCGTCTTCAGCTCGGGCCAGAGATGCTTCTTGGCCGGCTTTTCAGGATAGTCGTAGAAGCCCTTGCCCGCCTTGCGCCCAAGCCGGCCGCTCGCCGTCATCGACGTCACCAGCTTGTAGTGCTCGGGATCGACCGAATCCTCACCCATGTCGCGCATGGTCGCCTTCATGATCTTTTCGGAAAGATCGACGGCCACCTCGTCATTGAGCGCCAGCGGGCCGACGGGCATGCCCGCAGCCTTCGCGGCGTTCTCGATCATGGCCGGCGGCACCCCTTCGACGAGCATGTCGTAGGCTTCGTTCATGTAGCGAAGCACGCAGCGATTGGCGAAAAAGCCTCGCGTATCGTTGACGACGATCGGCGTCTTCTTGATCGCGCGAACATAGTCCAGCGCAACCGCGAGCGCCTCTTCCCCGGTCTTTTCGCCGAGGATGACTTCTGTCAGCGCCATCTTGTCGACCGGCGAGAAGAAATGGATGCCGATGAACCGCTTCGCGTCCGGCGCGGCATCTGCCAGCGTCGAGATCGGGATGGTCGAGGTATTCGAGGCGTAGATCGCATCCTCACCGAGAACGGCAGCAACCTTCTTGGAAACCTCGGCCTTCACGTCGCGATCCTCGAAGACGGCCTCGATCACAAGCTTGGCCTCGCGCAGGGCTTCGTAGTCGGCCGTCGCGGTAATCCGCGACAGGATCGCCTCGCCCTGTTCCGTACCAAGGCGCTTCTTTTCGATCATGCCGTCGATCAGCTTCTTCGAATAGGCCTTACCCTTCTCCGCCGTCTCCTGATCGCGATCGACCAGAACGACGTTCAGGCCCGCCTGAGCCGAAACGAAGGCCACACCGGCGCCCATGAAGCCCGCACCGATGATGCCGACGGTCTTGAGATCCGTCGCCGGCACGTTTTTGGGACGCCGCGCGCCCTTGCCCAGCGCCTGCATGGACACGAACAGCGAGCGGATCATCATCGCTGCTTCCTTGGTCCTGATGACCTCGGTGAAATAGCGCTGCTCGATCTTCAGGGCCGTATCGAAGGGAACGAGCAGGCCTTCATAGACACATTTGATGATCGCGCGGGCACCCGGGTAATTGTCGTAGGTCTCCTTGCGATAAAGCGAAGCGACCGCCGGCCAGACCTGTGCACCCTGCGGCGAATACACCGCACCCGAAGGCAGCTTGAAGCCCTTCTTGTCCCAAGGCTTTTCGGCCGAAAGCCCCCCAGCGATCATCGCCTTTGCCGCATCGATGAGATCGCCGTCCGCAACCTCGTCGATCAGCCCCATTTTCTTGGCCTTGTCGGCGCTGAGCGTCGACCCCTTGAGCAGCATCTGAAGCGCCGACTGGGTATCGGTGAGACGGGCCACACGCTGCGTACCGCCCGCGCCGGGGAAGATCCCCACCTTCACCTCCGGAAGACCGAGCTTTGCCTTCGGTGCCGCCACACGGCCATGGCAGGCCAGCGCGAGTTCGAAGCCGCCGCCCATGCAGGTGCCGTTGATCGCCGCGACCACGGGCTTGCCGCATGTTTCGATCTTGCGCCACAACCAGGTCATGCGACCGGCGCGGTCGAACAGAGCCTGCATCGCGGCTTCCTCGCCGCTCTTGCGCTCTGTCTCATAAGCTTCGTTCATCCGCCGAAGCATGTTGAGATCGGCACCGCCCGTGAACGATCCGGCCTTGCCCGAGGTGATGACCACGCCCTTGACCGCATCATCGCCGGAAAGCCAATCGAACGCCGCCTCGATTTCGTCGAGCACCTCTTCGGTAAAGACGTTCATCGAGCGATCGGGCATGTCCCAGGTGATGACGGCAATCCCATCGGTACCGTGATCGACTTCGAGATTCTTGTAGTTCATCTTTTCCTCACCTTACCATTAACCGGCTACGGTTTTCTTCCTATAATCAGCGACTTCGCGGGGCGGGCGCACGCTTGCGTTAAGTTAAGATCAATTCCTCGCATCCATTGTCATGCCAGATTTGAAACATGCAGGAGGACGTGATGTCCGAATCCGGATGCGCGGGCTGCAAGCAAAGCGCGCCACTCGATTTTCAATTTTCGATGGCATTTCAGCCGATCATCGACACGCAGATGGGTCGGGTCTGGGGATATGAGGCCCTGATCCGCGGACTGGCGGGCGAAGGCGCCTATTCCATTCTGAGCCGCGTCTCCGCGGAGCAGAAATACCGGTTCGACCAGGCCTGCCGCGTCAAAGCGATCGAGCTTGCCGCCCGGCTTTTCCCGTCTCCCGGTCTCCACCTGTCCATCAATTTCCTTCCCAACGCGGTCTACGAGCCGGCCGCGTGCCTCAGGGCAACGCTTTCGGCGGCGCGCAAGTATAATTTCCCGCTCGACGCGGTTATGTTCGAATTTACCGAGTCGGAAGAGATGACGGATGTTGGCCATCTTCAGACGATCATCGCCGAATATCGCCGCCAGGGATTTATCACTGCGCTCGACGACTTCGGCGCAGGCTATGCCGGCCTTGGACTTCTCGCCGATTTCCAGCCCGACCTCATCAAGATCGACATGAAGCTCGTCCGAGGTGTCGATAACTGCCCCGCCCGCCAGGCGATCCTGTCGGCGATCCTCTATGTTGCGAGGGAACTCGACATCACGGTGCTCGCCGAAGGTATCGAGACAGCCGCCGAATTCGCTGCCCTGAAGGCCGCCGGTGTCAATCTTTTCCAGGGTTACTTTATCGCCAAGCCGGCTTTCGAAACGCTGCCGCCGATCCAGATCGAGTTGGACACGTCGGCAGTCGCCCCGCTCGCTCAAGCCTGCGCCTGAGCGAGCCTCCTCCCAAAGAGGCTTAAACGGTCTCATTCCGCCAGCTCATACCCGTTCGATGATCGTCGCCGTTCCCATGCCGGCGCCGATGCAGAGCGTGACAAGCGCGGTCTGCTTGTCCTGGCGCTCCAGCTCGTCGAGCACGGTGCCGAGGATCATCGCCCCAGTCGCACCAAGCGGATGCCCCATCGCGATCGCGCCGCCATTGACGTTCAAGATGGCGGGATCGATGTCGAAGGCCTGGGCGTAGCGCAGAACGACGGCCGCGAAGGCCTCGTTCAGCTCGAAGAGGTCGATATCGCCGAGGGTCATGCCCGAGCGTGCAAGCAGTTTCTCGGTGACGTCCACCGGGCCAGTGAGCATCAGTGCCGGATCGGACCCGATATTGGAAAAGGCCCGGATCCTGGCGCGCGGCCGAACGCCGAGCATGTCCTTGGCTGCTTCCGAGCCGATGAGAACACCTGCCGCACCATCGACGATGCCCGACGAGTTGCCGGCGTGATGAACGTGATTGACGGCCTCGACCTCGGGATGAGCCTGGAGCGCGACCGCGTCATAGCCACCCATCTCGCCCGGCATGGCGAAGGACGCATTGAGGCTACCGAGCGACTGCATGTCCGTCGAAGGCCTCATGTGCTCGTCTCGATCGAGGATCGTCAGACCGTTCTGATCCTTGACCGGAATAACCGACTTGGCAAAGCGCCCATCGGCCCAGGCCTTTCCGGCCCGCTTCTGGCTCTCGACGGCAAAGGCGTCGCAATCGTCACGGGAGAAGCCGTACTTCGTCGCGATGAGATCGGCAGAGACACCCTGCGGCATAAAATAGGACGGGATGCCGACCGACGGGTCCATGAACCAGGAGCCACCGGACATCCCCATGCCGACGCGCGACATCGACTCGACGCCGCCGGCGATCACGAGATCGTCCGCACCTTGGGCAACCTTGGCCGCGGCCAGGTTCACCGCGTCGAGACCCGAGGCACAGAACCGCGAGATCTGCATGCCGGGCGCGGAGAACGAATAGCCGGCCTCGAAGGCCGATGCCTTCGGGATGACGGCACCAGCCTCGCCGACCGGATCGACGCAGCCGAAAATGATGTCGTCGACCTTGCCGGTGTCGACGCCGTTGCGATCGCGCAGCGCCTCGAGAACCCGAGCGCCCAGACGGACAGCAGGCACCTCGTGAAGAGCCCCGTCCTTCTTGCCGCGCCCGCGCGGTGTTCGAACGTGATCGAAGATATAGGCCTCACCCATGATAGAGCCTCCTCCAGCTCATCGGCGGCTCCGGCCAGAGGACGGATCCGCTGCAAATACGATATCCAAAGACAGGAAAACGGCCTCGCTAGGCGCGAAGCCGCTTTTCCCATGACGTATCTTCCATTGACGTAAACGTCAACCGTCCTGCGGACTTCCGCATGAAATTGGGGTCTCGAAACCTCTGCTAGCAGGATCGCTCCAATGACGGATTTCCGATCACCCCGGATCTGAATGGGTCAATCACCAATTTCGGCCAGCCGTTCCCGGGCGACCTTGATCGTCAGATCCATCGCAGCGATGGAATCCTCGATCTCGCGCTTCTGCTCCTGCAGAATGACCTGCTGTTCGTTGAACCGCTCCAGAGCCAGTTCGAGCTGTTTCCGCTTGCCATCCGGCTGGTGGTAGAGATCGATGAGCTGTCTGGCTTCCGTCAGCGAAAAGCCGAGAACCTTCGCAAGGAGCACGAGGCGCAAGCGCGCGCGATCCCTGCGGCTGTACAGACGGGTCGTACCGCGCCGTTCAGGGCTGAGCAGACCACGGTCCTCGTAGAAGCGAAGCGTCCGGAGCGTGACACCGAATTCCCGTGCAAGATCACCGATTCGATAAACATCACGCTCAGCGCCCTCATGCTCTTTTATTCCAAGCAGGAAATTGACGTCGGCGCCGGTCTCGTCTCCGAGCGGCTGTTGGGTCTTCTGTGCTAGTGACATTTTGATTTCCGTACGGTGTTTTTCCAGCCCACAGGCTAACTTAGTTCATCTATGACCTTCTTCCGCATATCGTTAGGAGACGTGGAAAAACAAGCCAGCAAATGGCTTCCTTACGTCAATTTAAGGCGCCGTTCCGGTCCTCCACAATCGCAGGACAAGCCTCGCACCGGCCCTGGATCGTAGCCTGGGACAAGGCGCGACAACATTTACGGGTCGTTAACCCTGTTGAGTGAAAGTCGGCCGGCAGTTCGAACGCGTTGATGCGGGCGTTTTTGCGCGACGTCAGCACAGACCGACCGGGATAGCGATATGGCTGAACTTATGAGTTACGATTCGGGTGGCCGGCAGCGCGGCAAGGGGCATGCGGCACTCGCAGACCTCAGCCGTACGTTGGAAGCACTCGAAGATCGGCTTGATCGCGTCACGAAATCCCGGAGCACCGGCGGCCCCTCCTCCAGACCACTGCAGATTCAAGACATTGTCGGGCGAACACAGAGGCGTCCGCCCCAAAGCCGCTCGACCGGACGGCGGCCTGAGCTTGCCGATGCCGTGTCGCAGATCGTCATGCGCCAGAAGCTGCTCGACGAACAGCCAGGCGGTCAATTCCGGCCCATGGCGCGGTCGTCGGACAAAGGCGCAAAGGCCGGCAGACCCAACGACAACGGCGGTGTCTACGGCGCCGACCCACGAGGCAGCAGGAACGGCACGACGCGCGGCGAGGGTTCGGTCAGCGATCTGAAGTCCGAACTCCAGCGCCTGCGCGCTGAACTCTCCCGTAATCTATCCTCGGATGTGTCCGAGCAGGTCGAAGACATGCGTGAAGCGCTCGCAGATCTGCAAAGCGCGATCGCCCAGAATGCGCGACCATCGATCGTGCGTGCCGAAATCTCACGCCTCCACCATCGACTCGATCAGATGGGGCGCAGTGGAATCGACGGCTCGATCGTCGACGACATGCGGGCGCAGCTCGACGACATCGACAATTTCCTCGCGCGGCGTCAGGGAGTTAAGGAGCAGCAGCGCTTCGTCGGGGCCCAAGGGAGACATCAGGATCATTCTCCCGAGGCCGACGAGCGAGCCGAGCTGAAGGCGGAGATCGAGCGCCTGCGCGCATCGCTCTCCTCGCTTGCCAGCGAAGATCATCTGAGAGCCGTCGAACAACGCTGGACCGATTTCGAAAAGCGTTTCGTCGAAGAGATCGGAAGCCGTGATCGGACCACCGAACTGACGGACCGGATGATGGCCGAAATGGCCAAGCTGCGCGATCAGATGCATGACTTTTCGTCGGAGCATTCGCGGCAGGCTGCGGAATCCGTTTTCGAAGGCGTCGAGGCGCGCTTCACCACCCGCCATGAAACCGAGGCGACGATTGCCAAGATCGGCGATCGCATCGCGCAACTGGAAGAGTCCCTCGTCGCGCTTCCGGGCACCCTCCCCTTCGACGGACTCGATCGCCGGATTGCAGATCTGTCCGACTTCGTCGAAACGCTTTCCAGACAGATGGTGTCCGACGATCGCGGCTCGGAGCGCTTCGCCAATATCGAGGACCGTCTCGAGGAAATCACCCAGGCGATCGCGACTCTAGCGACCAATCCTCCGTCCATCGACATCGCGCCGATCGAGCGGATCGAGGCGCGGATGCACGCTCTTGCAGAACGGGTCGACGATATCGCCTCCGACGGCAGCGTCTCGCTGCTGACCGAAAAGCTGGCGGAGCTGACCTCCCGATTCGACACGATGGGCGACAGCGAACAAAACGACGTCCTCGCCGGGCAGATCAGCCGCCTCAACGAGCGGCTCGACGATCTGAGCGAGCAGAACAGCCTGTCCCACAAGGACATGGCGGCGATCGAAAGCCGCCTTGCCTCGCTGGCCGAGCGCATCGAGACCCAACTGGCACAGCCCTATGAAGACGCTGAGACCATTGCCAATCTCGAGAGCCAGGTCGGTCGCCTCACCGAGTTTCTGAGCTCTGAAGATTTCAGCATTCCGGCCGATATGGAACGCCGGCTCGGCGAACTCGAACGCAAGGTGGAAGAGAATGCCGAGCAGATCTTCTTCGCTGCCAAGAGCGCGGCGGACGAAGCTGTACGCCAGATGCTCGCCCAGGGCGATTTCGCCCAGAGCGAACACGTCACACGCCTGACGGACGAACTCGTCCGCCTGCAGAGCCTTTCGAATGACAACAAGGTTCGCTCGACGGATTTCTACGAAGCCGTCAACGCGGCTCTGAGCCGCCTTGTCGATCGGATCGACGCGATCGAACGCGACTTCGATCATTCGAAGTCGGGCGAAAAGCAGACCGCTTCGAACGCGGCCGATACCGGTTACGCGGCACGTGCGACCTACGCGCCGCCGGTCACGAGCGCTGACGCGAGCGATCCGGCGCCTGAGAACGATGGGGATGGTCTCGCAGAAGCCAATGCGTCGGGAAGCCCGAGCGGTCTGAGAGCGCTTCTGTCGCGCAAATTCAAGAAGCGCGGCGAAGAGGATCATCGCCATGAAGCGGCCGGCACGCGCTGGAGCGATAACGACAGCGACGAGGGCGAGCGCCCGGAGCCGGCTGCGTCAGAGCCGCACGAACACCCGACGCTCGATGCGGCAGACGCTCTTGAAAGCCAGGAGGCAAACCGCCCCCTCGCCATCGGCTCCGGCGGACCCGACATCGCCGCACTTCTAGAGCGTGTGCGAAACCAAAAGGCTGAAGCCAAGTCAGCCACGACGGACGAAAACGCAAAGGCCGATTTCATCGCCGCCGCGCGTCGCGCCGCGATGGCAGCCGCCGAAGAAGCGGAAGGCTTGAACGACGATCCCGCCGAAGACAACCGTATGGGCGGCATGTCGAACGCGATCGCACGTCGCCGCAAGCCGATCATGCTCGCCGCCAGCGCCGTGCTTCTCGCCCTTTTGGCACTGCCGGTCGGCAAGGTCATAGCGGAGAAGACCAACCTCTTCTCTTCGGACGACGTTATTGCCGACGTTGCAGCACCGGAGGCGACGGGCGTTGCCAGGAACGACGCGCCCGCAGCGGCTCAAGAAACCGCCAAGAAGGCGCAAACCGCCAAGGCAGAAAGCGCCGCACCGGTCATCGGCATTTCGGACAAGCCGAAGCAGCAGATCGCGAACAGCCAGCCCGCCGAGCAGAAACCCCTGGCGGACGTCGCGCAGTCGACTTCGGCCGTCAGCCCCGCCTCTTTCAAGCCAAACGCCGAGATCGCTCAGGTCGGCCCTACAATCGCTGCGAGCAACGCGGCCGATTACGGCGATCAGGTCGCATCCCTCCCCGAAGGAATCGGCTCACAGCCGCTGCTCGACGCGGCAACGTCCGGCGATGCGAAAGCCCTTTTCGAACTCGGCCTTCGCCTCATGGAAGGTCGCGTCGTCAGTTCCAATCCGACCAAGGCGGCCGAGTGGTTCGAGCGGTCCGCTGAGCTCGATTTCGCCCCCGCGCAGTACAGCCTTGGAACGCTTTACGAGAAGGGCAACGGCGTCAAGCGAGATACCATCAAGGCACGTGACTGGTATCTGAAGGCTGCCGAAAACGGCAATGTCCGCGCCATGCACAATCTCGCCGTCCTCTTCGCAACCGGCGTCGACGGCAAATCGGAGCCGAAGCTGGCTGCCGATTGGTTCATCGAGGCCGCCAATCACGGCATGACCGACAGCCAGTACAATCTGGGGATCCTCTATGCACGCGGTGCCGGCGTCGATCCGGACCTCACCGAGTCCTACAAGTGGTTCTCGATCGTCGGCGAAAGCGGCGACAAGGACGCGCAGGAAAAGCGTGACGAAGTCGCGAAGTCACTTTCGCCGGAAGAGCTGACCGAGGCGAAAGCTGCGGTTGCCAACTTCAAGGTCAAGAACCGGTCCGAAATCGCCAACACCGTCGATATCCCGAAGGACTGGGCAGCGGCCGCTCCAAAGCCGACGAAGACCGCCTCGATCGACATGAATCGCGCGATCCGCAATATCCAGGCGATCCTCGGCAAGCTTGGCTATGACGCAGGGCCGCCGGACGGTCTCATCGGCGATCGCACGACCAGCGCCATCATGGATTTCCAGAAGGATGCCGGTCTTGCCGCAACCGGCGAAATCGACGAAGCGCTGATCAGGGCACTCCTCGATCGCAAGGACGGCTGACGTTCCAGAACGGGCGCGACGCCACAGTTTGGCGCGAAGACATTTGACAATGCCGAGGGCTTCGCGCGATGACGTGCGAAGCCCTTTGTTTTCCCGGCTGCGGCCTATGTGAGCCTGTATCGCCCGTGTTCCTTCACCTGCCGATCGCGGAAATTTCGGTCAACCTGTTCGTCATCGTCGGCATGGGCATGGCGGTTGGGTTCCTGTCGGGATTGTTCGGGGTCGGGGGCGGCTTCCTCATCACGCCGCTCCTGATCTTTTACAGTATTCCACCTGCCATTGCTGTCGCCACCGGCGCCAATCAGGTCGTCGCCTCCTCATTTTCCGGCGCTCTTGCCCACTACAAGCGAGGCACCGTCGACATCAAGCTGGGGACGATGCTGCTCTTGGGAGGGGCCATCGGGTCGATCGCGGGTGTCTGGCTGTTCGGGCTCCTGAGGTCTCTGGGCCAACTCGATCTCGCAGTATCGCTGCTCTACGTGGTCTTTCTCGGCAGCATTGGCGGGCTGATGCTCAATGAAAGCGTCCGTTCCATGCTGAAAAGCCGTCGCGGCGGGGCGGGTGCGACCGATTCGCGCCGCCCCGGCCAGCACAGCTGGATTCTCGGCCTTCCCCTCAAGATGCGCTTTCCGAGATCCCGGCTGTATATCTCGGTCATACCCGTCATCGGTCTGGGCTTCTTCATCGGCATTCTCGCCGCCATCATGGGTGTCGGCGGCGGCTTCGTGATGGTGCCGGCCATGATCTACCTGCTGCGCGTTCCGACAAATGTCGTCATCGGCACCTCCCTTTATCAGATCATGTTCACAGCCGCCGTGACGACCGTCCTGCAGGCAGCAACCAACCATACGATCGACATCGTGCTTGCCTTCCTCCTGATGATCGGCGGAGTGGTCGGCGCCCAGTTCGGCGCCGAGGCCGGCCGCAAGTTGCGCGGCGACCAGCTGCGCGCGCTGCTGGCTCTGCTCGTCCTTGCTGTTGGGGTGAGACTGGGCGTCGAGCTGGTCCTGACGCCCGACTCGCTTTATTCGCTCGCCACCCCGACGGGGAAGATGGAATGAAGCGGCGTCTCACAATCGTCAGAACCGCTTTCGCAGCTCTCGTTTTCTTCCTGACAGCCGGCATCTTCGTCGGCCAACCCCAGGCGCAGCAGGCCACGCAGGAGCCACCCGAAAGCTTCGAGATAGGCCTCTCTTCCTCGACGATTGGCATCACCTCGGAATTCAACGGCGAGGATCTCACGATTTTCGGCGCTGTCGACAATGCCGACGACCGCATTCGCCGGCAACAACGCTATGATATCGTCGTTGTGCTCTTCGGCCCGCGCGAGTCCATCGTGGTCCGCGAAAAGGGCCGTTTCTTCGGTATCTGGATCAATCGCGCCTCCGAAACCATCTCGTCAGCTCCGGCGACCTATTCCCTGGCATCGACCCGGCCCCTGCGGGACATTGCGCCGCTGGAGGTCCGCGAGCGTCTCAGTCTCGGCGTTTCCACTTTGCGCCTTGGTGGAGCTCCACCGAAACTCGGAGAGGAACGGCCGCAATATCAGCCCAAACAGCGGTTCGAGGAGGCGCTGCGCGAGATCAAGACGGAACGCGGACTTTACACCGAATCGATCGGCGGCGTGACGTTCCTGGGTCCGAGCCTCTTTCGCGCCGATCTTCGCCTCCCCGCGGATCTGACCGTTGGCCAGTATACCGCCCGCGCCTATCTGTTCCGCGAGGGCAAGGTCATTCGCCAGACCTCTCGAACGCTCAATGTCATAAAGGTAGGTTTTCAGGCTCGGATCGATGCTTTTTCGAGCAATCATGGCCTGATATTCGGTCTGTTCGCAGTTTTCGTCGCAATCGTCACGGGCTGGATCGGTCGCGTTATGTTCAAGCGCGACTGACCCGAAGCGATAATACACGGCAGATTTGTCCGCCAGGCCGTTTCGTTAATCCCACTCGCAGTTTTGAACGCGCGAGATTGGACCGCTTGGCGATTGTCACTATCTTGACCGGTACAGTCGTTATGGTGAAGTCCGACACAGTGCCGGAACTCCGAACAGAGGCTATACTCATGGCTCAGCGCAACGCGTCGACGCTGACAGCGGTCCGCGACGTCGACCCGATCTGGAACACCCTTCGCGACGAAGCGTCGGCGATGGCCAAGGCTGAGCCGACGCTGGCCGGCTTCGTCTATGCGACCATCCTGAACCAGAACTCTTTCGAGGCCGCGCTTGCCCACCGCATCGCGCAGCGGATGGATCATGGCGACGTTCCCGCCTACATGATCACCCAGGCGTTCGAGCAGATGTTCGACGACGACCGTGAGCTCTCGGAGATCATCAGGACGGACATACAGGCCGTGCTTGATCGCGACGCCGCCTGCGAGCGCTATATCGAGCCGCTGCTTTATTTCAAAGGCTTCCACGCCCTGCAGACCCATCGTCTGGCGAACTGGCTGTGGAAGCAGGACCGCCGCGACTTCGCGCTTTTCCTGCAATCGCGCTCGTCCTCGGTTTTCCAAGTCGACATCAACCCTTGCGCGCAGTTCGGACGCGGCATCTTCCTCGACCACTCGACGGGAATCGTCGTCGGAGAGACCGCGGTCGTCGCGGACGATGTCTCCATCCTTCAGGAAGTGACGCTTGGCGGGACCGGCAAGGGCGATGGCGATCGCCATCCGAAGGTCGGCAAGGGCGTCCTGATCGGCGCTGGCGCGAAGATCCTCGGCAATATCAAGATCGGCGATTGTTCGAAGATCGCGGCCGGATCGGTCGTTCTCAAGGATGTGCCGCAATATTCGACAGTCGCGGGTGTGCCTGCCCGTGTCGTTGTCGTGCGAAAGGGCTGCGAGCCGCCGGCCCGCGTCATGGACCAGGGCATAGAGCGTTGATACCCGCGCACTGATTTTCTGAAGCAGCCCGGCCGATCCGGGCTGCTTCATACTGTTTGACGTTGGTTTCGAAGAGCGTCTCGATCAGGCCGGCTTACCCCGAATGTCCGCAAGCTGTTTCGGCAGGGCATAGGCCCACTGGGTGATCGAACCCGCGCCAAGCAGGATGACCATGTCACCCTCTTCGGCGATCTGATCGACCAGCGTCGGCAATTCGTCCGGGCCGTCGATCAGCCGTGCGTCGCGATGTCCTCCAAGCTTGATCCGTTCGACCAGCATCTCGGAATTGGCGAACTCGATCGGCTCTTCACCCGCCGCATAGACCGGGGCGAGAACCACCGTATCGGCATCGTTGAAGCAGGAGGCGAAGTCGGGAAACAAAGCCTGCAACCGCGAATAACGATGGGGCTGGACGACCGCGATGACCCGGCCGTTTGCGGACGCGCGCGCCGCCGCGAGCACCGAGCGGATTTCCACCGGGTGGTGACCGTAATCGTCGTAGACCGATATGCCGTCGACGACACCGGTCAGCGTAAAGCGGCGCTTCACGCCCTCGAAGGCCGCGAGCCCCTTCTGGATATCTTCCGGCGTCAGACCAAGCCGGTCCGCAACCGCGATCGCCGCCGTCGCGTTCGATACATTGTGCTTGCCCGGCATCGGCAGGGTCAGTTCACCGAGATGGGTCTCCGTGCCCTTCACCCGGTCACGCACGGTGACGGAGAAGTGCGACTTGCCCGGCTCGAACGAGACATTTTCAAACCGCACGTCCGCCTGCGGGTTTTCCCCATAGGTGATGACGCGGCGATCCTCGATTTCCGACACCACGCTCTGCACCACCGGATGATCGATGCACATCACGGCAAAGCCGTAGAAAGGCACATTCTCGACGAAGGAGCGGAACGCCTCCTTCACCTTCTCGAAGGTGCCGTAATGATCGAGATGTTCCGGATCGATATTGGTGACGACAGCCACATCGGCTGGCAGCTTCAGGAATGTGCCGTCGGACTCGTCGGCCTCGACGACCATCCAGTCGCCGTCGCCCATGCGTGCGTTCGTACCATAGGCGTTGATGATGCCGCCATTGACCACCGTCGGATCGAGGCCGCCGGCATCGAGCAGCGTGGCGACCATGGAGGTCGTCGTCGTCTTGCCGTGGGTGCCGCCGATTGCGATCGCCTGGCGGAACCGCATCAGCTCGGCCAGCATCTCGGCGCGCCGGACGATCGGCAACAGACGCTCGCGCGCTGCCGCAAGTTCGGGATTGGTGCGCTTGATCGCCGTCGAAACCACGACGACCTCGGCATCGCCCAGGTTCTCCGCCCGGTGGCCGATCGAAACCGTCACGCCCTTCTCGCGCAAGCGCGTCACATTGGCGTTCTCGGCCTGATCGGAGCCCTGCACGGTATAACCGAGATTGACGAGCACCTCGGCGATACCACTCATTCCGATGCCGCCGATCCCGATGAAGTGGACCGGGCCGATATTGGGCGGCATTTTCATGAGGGCGTCTCCTGTTCGATCCTGGCCGGCGTGAGCCGGACCCCAAACGACTTATCTCTCTCGCACGGTTTTACAAACGGTACGCCGGCAAATCGCTGGGTGTAAATTGAGGCTGGTTCAAGCGTCTCGCGGCATAGACTCAACGAGATCGGCAAGCAAGCTGGCCGCGTTCGCAACGCCGGTTCGCTTGGCCGCCGCCGCCATGGCTGCGGCGCGATCGGGATTGTCTGCGAGATCGGTGACGATGCCCGCAAGCTTTTCGGGCGTCAGGTTTTCCTGGCGCACCACCAACGCGCCGTCCTCGGCTTCAAGCCGTGCCGCATTCGCCGCCTGATCGTGATCGAGCGCATAAGGGTAAGGGACGAGCACCGCCGGGCGGCCGATCACTGCGATCTCCGAGACGGTCGAAGCGCCCGACCGGCTGACGACAAGATGCGCATTGCCGAGCCGCGCCGCCATGTCGGTAAAGAACATCGACACCTCGGCATCGATCCCGGCAGACTGATAGAAGGCCTCGACCTCACCGGCGTCCTTCTCGCGGGCCTGCTGCGTGATCTTCAACCGCTTCTTCAACGCCTCCGGCAGTTGCTCGACCGCCTTGGGCAGAACCTCGGAGAAGAACTGCGCGCCCTGGCTTCCGCCGAAGACGACGAGGCGAAATGGTCCATCGGAACGGGACGGCTCGTAGGGCGTCTCGGCAGCCTTCAGTACCGGCTGACGCACGGGGTTGCCGGTCACGACAAGTTTCTGGGCGATCCGTTCATCGGCGTTTGACTGCGGAATACCGGCCGCAATCATGTCCACCCGGTTGGCGAGAAACTTGTTCGCGCGGCCCATGACGGCGTTCTGCTCGTGGATGATCGTCGGGCGCCCGGAGCGGGTAGCCGCCATCAGAGGCGGCACAGTCGGATAGCCACCGAAGCCGATCACCACGTCGGGACGAATGCGGCGCACCAGGGCACCGGCCTGCCGAAAGCCCTGCCAGAGGGTCCAGAGCGTCTTCGCCATCGAGACCGGGTTCCTCGAAGCGAACGTCGCCGAGCGGATGGTGTGAACCGCCTCGCCCGGAAAGGTCTGCGTGAAGCGTCCCGCCCGGTCGTCCGTGGCAAGATGGACGGTGTGCCCGCGCGCGATCAATTCGTGGGCGAGTGCTTCGGCGGGAAACAGATGGCCGCCGGTTCCCCCGGCGGAAAGAAGTATGGTGCTCATGCCACTCCCGCTATCGCGCGATCATGTCGGCTTTGCGATGAACGAAGCCGTTGGCAGGGCAAGATGCCGAAGGATGGTGAAGACGGGCTTACCGGCCGTCGCGGTCGCGCTCGCGCGCGGCTCGAGCATTTGCTTGCGCGGTGATTTTCTTGGCATCGTCGAACACCCACCACGCGATCAGCAGCGCGGCGATGGGCGTTATCGATCCGAACAAGACGATTTCCAGCGTGCTCATCAGTCAAGTTCCTTTAAGGACCGCTTCGCCACAAAATGTAAGGCCGGACTCGCCAGAAAGCAAAGGATCGAAATAATCGCCGCTCCGATCGTCGCCCCGTTTCCGCTGAGAAGGATGGAGGTCGGAATCGTCAGTCCGCCGACAACGAAGAGCCCGATTGCGATCCCGTTGAAATACGCAGCCTGAAGCTTGATCTGTTCGCGTTCGCCTTCCGTTTTGACCGCGGCGAGTGCCTCGCGCTCATCTTTCGGACTCTCGCCTTCGCCCATCGGTTCAAACGCCGTGGACGAGCGCGGTCCTCTCCATCAGCCGGTCGGTATAGGAGCGATTTTCCGCCCGTCGCCGGGTCAGGGCGAGCACGAATCCGGCGCTGATCGAAATCGCGATCATCGAGGAGCCGCCATAGGAGATGAAGGGCAGCGTCATGCCCTTGGCGGGCATCAGCTGCAGGTTCACCGCCATGTTGATGATCGACTGAAGGCCGAACACGAACACCAGACCGGATATCGACAAGCGCACGAACGGATCTCGCTGGGCGAGCGCCACGGAAAGGCCCCGCATCACGATGAAGGCGAAGAGGAGCGCGAGGATCATGCAGGTGATGATGCCGAATTCTTCTGCGATCACGGCGAAGGCGAAGTCGGTATGGCTGTCCGGCAGGAGCCGTTTGACGGTGCCCTCGCCGGGACCCTGGCCGAACCAGCCGCCGTTGAGGATTGCCTCGCGCGCCGTATCGGTCTGATAGGTGTCGCCTTCACCGGTGAGAAAGCGGTCGATGCGGCTCGCCACGTGATCGAACACTTCGTAGGCGAAGAAAGCGCCGGTGAGGCCGACCGCCGCAAGAACGGCAATCCAGAGCCAGGGCATGCCGGCCATGAAGAACAGGCCGCCCCAGGTCGCAGCAACGAGCATCGTCTGACCAAGGTCCGGCTGCGCGACAAGCAGCGCAACCGTGATCAGGAGCAGCACCAGGGCGCAGAGATTGCCGGGAATTTCCGTGCGCCGCGCATTTTCCGCAAAGAAGAAGGCGCAGACGACCACGAAGGCCGGCTTCATGAATTCGGACGGCTGGAGACTGATCGGACCGAAATCGAGCCACCGGCGCGCGCCCTTGATTTCGCTGCCGATGAAGAGCGTCAGGACCATTGCAACCAGCGAAACCGCCAGGATGATCAGCGCGGCCCGGCGCACGCCCCGCGGCGTCAGGAGCGAGGCCCCGAAGAGTACGAAGGCCGACGGAATCAGAAAGAACAGATGGCGTTCGACGAAGTGGAAGGGCTGCAGGCCGATCCGCTCCGCCACCGGCGGGCTGGCGGCAAAGGAGAGCACCGCGCCGCCGACGAGCAGGATCGTGAAGGCTCCGAGCAGCCAGTGATCGAGGCCGCGCCACCAGTCCGATACCTTGACGAACATGCTGCCAGATTCGTTCATCGCCCTGCCTCGACCTCGATTCCGCTAAGGGCGCGCACAAAATCGCGAAACGCGTCCCCTCGCACCTCAAAATTACGATACTGGTCGAAGCTGGCGCAGGCCGGGGATAACAGCACGGCAGCGGATTTTTCGTCCTCTGCGCTGTCTCGGGCCGCGCTTGCGACAGCCTTATCGAGCGTTGCGGAGATCTCGTAAGGCACCGCCTCGCCAAGGGTCGCGGCAAAAGCCGGTGCCGCTTCGCCGATGAGATAAGCCTTCACGATCTTCGGAAAGAAACGGGAAAGCTCGGTAATCCCGCCCTCTTTCGGAAGGCCGCCGGCAATCCAGTAGATCCGCTCGAACGAAGCAAGCGCGGTCGCGGCGGCATCTGCGTTCGTCGCCTTGGAATCGTTGATGAAAAGCGTTTCTCCGATCCGGCCGACCTCTTCCATGCGATGGGCAAGGCCGGGAAACGTCTTCAGACCGCTGAGGATTTCTGCATCTTCGAGGCCGCAAAGGGTCAGCGCCGCCACGGCTGCCGCCGCGTTCTGGCCATTGTGCCGCCCGCGCAGCGAGCCGATCCCCTGAAGATCGAAGTCCGTGACCGGGTAATCGGCCATGCGCCGCATGACGACACCATCCTCAAAGCCGACACCTTGTGAAACACTGCCCTGACCACTGATGCGCGCCACCGTCCGGCCGCCCGCTTCGAGGCGATCCGCGATGGTCCGGCACCATCGGTCGTCGATACCGACGACGGCGCGGTCGGAGCCTGTCACCAGACGCTCCTTCACCGAGGCGTAATGTTCGATCGTGCCATGCCGGTCGAGATGGTCGGCGGTGAGATTGAGAAGCATACCGACGCTCGGGTTCAGCCCCGGAGCGAGATCGATCTGATAGGACGAGCATTCGACGATGTAGTGACGGCCCGCAGCCGGCTCCTCAAGGGTCAGGACCGGGACGCCGATATTGCCGCCGAGCTGCGTGTCGCGCCCCGAAGCTTTCAGGCAGTGGGCAATGAGCGCCGTCGTCGTCGACTTGCCGTTGGTACCCGTGATTGCGACGAAGGGAGCGCCTGACGCCTTCATCGCGCGTTCGCGGCCGAAGATCTCGATGTCACCGATGATCGGCACGGCGGCGGCATTGGCGAGGTCAACCGTCCAATGGGGCTTTGGATGGGTCAGCGGAACACCGGGCGCAAGTACGAACGCGGCGAGACCGTCCCATTCGACATCGTGCAGGTTCCGCGTCGGGATGCCCCGGCTATTCGCCTTCTCGACGCTCTCCGGGTTGTCGTCGAATGCGATGAGATCGACCCCGCCCTCGATCAGCGCGGCAGCCGTTGCCAGTCCCGAGCCCCCAAGCCCGAACAGAGCGACGCGTTTTCCGGCAAAGCTGTCGATCTTCATGGGCGTCAGCGCAGCTTGAGCGTCGAAAGGCCGACGAAGGCCAGCATGAATGCGATGATCCAGAACCGGATCACGACCTGGCTCTCGGTCCATCCGAGCTTCTCGAAATGGTGGTGGATGGGCGCCATCAGGAACACGCGCTTGCCGGTCAGTTTGAACCAGCCCACCTGGATGATCACCGATAGCGCCTCGATCACGAAGAGACCGCCGATGATCGCAAGAACGATCTCGTGCTTGGTCGCAACGGCAACCGCGCCCGTCATGCCGCCAAGGGCGAGGGAACCGGTATCACCCATGAAGATCGCGGCAGGTGGCGCGTTGAACCAGAGAAATCCGAGACCGGCGCCGATTACCGCGCCGCAAACGGGCGCGAGTTCGCCGGTGCCGACGACGTAGTGGATCTGCAGATAGTTCGAGAAGTTCACGTTGCCGGCGAGATAGGCGATCAGGCCGAGCGCGGCGACGGCGATCATGATCGGCACGATCGCCAACCCGTCCAGCCCGTCGGTGAGGTTCACGGCATTCGCCGCCCCCACGATGACGAAGGCAGCAAAGCCCACATAGAACCAGCCGAGGTTGAACAGGAGTTCCTTCACGAACGGAAACGCCAGCGAGGTGCCGAATGGTCCTTCGGTCTTCAAGACCACCAGAAGCACCGCCACCGCCGCGATGAGAAACTCGAGCGCCAGGCGGGACTTGCCCGAAAAGCCCTTGTCGCTCTGCTTCGTCACTTTGAGATAGTCGTCATAAAAGCCGATCGCGCCGAAGCCGACCGTGACGAGAAGCACCGTCCATACATAGATATTGGTGAGATCGGCCCAGAGCAGCGTCGAGACGAGGACACCCGAAAGGATCATCAACCCGCCCATTGTGGGCGTGCCGGCCTTCTTGAAATGGGTCTGGGGGCCGTCCGCGCGGATCGGCTGTCCCTTGCCCTGCCGCAGGCGCAGCGCCGAGATGATCGCCGGACCGAACAGGAAGACGGTGATGAATCCGAAGATCATCGCCGCGCCGGTTCGGAAGGTGATGTAACGGAAGACGTTGAAGATCGCGATCTGATCGGCGAACTGTCCGAGATAGGCAATCATTGAGACGGGGTCTCCGGTACGAAGTCTCTCGCCGGTCTCTCGTCCGACATGGCACGCGTTTCACCCGTCATGCCGTCCGCGTCAAGCTGGGGCTTCGGCGGATAGCGATCGGTCAGACCCGCCACGACCTTTTCAAGACCGATGCTGCGGGACGCCTTGACCATGATGACGTCGCCAGCCCGCATATCGGCGAGCAGCTGCTCTTCAGCCGCGGCCGGGCTTTCATGCATCGAGCATTCGATCGCGTCTTCGGCGAGCGCCTCGGCAAGCGGCCTGATTTCCTCGCCCACCAGAAGAACACGGTCGATCCTGGCGCTTTTCAGCGGATCGGCCAGTTCGGCATGAAGCGAGGCGCTGTGGCCGCCAAGCTCCTTCATGTCGCCGAGAACGGCGATCCTCCGACCGTTCTCGCCAAGCTTGGCGTTTGCGAGCGTCGCGATCGCCGCGCGCATCGATGCCGGATTGGCGTTATAGCTGTCGTCGAAAAGGGTAATCTCGCCGCCTGATGGCATCGGCAGCTCGAAACGCTCGCCACGCCCCTTCATCGCCCGCCATTCTCCGAGCGCATCGGCGACCGTGGCAACGTCCGCGCCGACCACATGAGCGGCGCCGAGCACACACAGCGTGTTCTGCGCGAAGTGCTTGCCGGGCATCGAAAGGCGCACGTAAACCTCTTCGCCGGCGATATCGGCGATCAGCGCGGCCCCTTCGGCGTCGGGGTCGTATTCGGTCATGCGGAAGTCGGCGCCCTTGGCTTCCCCGAAGGTGAGCACCTTCGTCACGCCCGCCGCCTTCGCCGCTGCAGCCAGCCGCATGCATTTGTCGTCGTCCGCGTTCACGATCGCCGTCCCGTCCGGAACGAGGCCTTCGAAAATCTCCGCCTTGGCATCGGCGATTTCATCGAGGTCGCGGAAATGGCCGAGATGGGCAGCCGCGATCAGCGTGATCATCGCCGCATGGGGCCGGACGAGCTTGACCAGCGGCCGGATCTCCCCTGGATGATTCATGCCGATCTCGAAGACGGCGAACCGGCTTTCCGCCGGCAGACGCGCCAGGCTGAGCGGCACGCCCCAGTGATTGTTGAAGGAGGCGACACTCGCATGCACCGAACCGCAAGCCGAAAGTCCCTGCCGCAACGCTTCCTTGGTCGTCGTCTTGCCGACACTTCCGGTGACGGCGATGATCTTCGCTTTTGAGCGCGCCCTTGCCGCTTCCGCCAGACGTCCGAGCGCCGCCAGAACATCATCGACGACGAGCATCGGCGCCTGCAATCGGCCAAGGGCGGGGAGCCGCTTTTCCGAGACGACATGGAGCGCCGCGCCCGCGCGATGGGCATTCGTCAGAAAGTCGTGGCCATCGAAACGGTCGCCGGCGATCGCGAAGAAAGCATCCCCCTCCTCAACCGTTCGGCTGTCGATGGAAATGCCCTTGATGCCGGCTGGCAGGCCCATGCCGACCGGTCTTGCCCGCATGGCTTCGATGAGAACACCGGTTTCCCAGAGAAAATCGGTCACGCCTTGGTCTCCGTGATCGCGCGTCGCACTTCTTCATGGTCGCTGAAGGGATGGTTCACGCCGGCGATCATCTGGCCGGTCTCGTGCCCCTTCCCCGCAATGATGACGGTGTCGCCCATGCGCGCATCGCCGATCGCCGCCCCGATCGCCTCGCGCCGGTCAGCGATCTCGCGCGCTTTGCCAGCGGCGGCCATGATCTCGGACCGGATCACTGCAGGGTCTTCGCTGCGCGGATTGTCGTCGGTCACGATGACGACGTCGGCTAGCCGGTCCGCGATCGCGCCCATCATCGGTCGTTTGGCCTTGTCCCGGTCACCGCCACATCCCATCACGACGATGACCCTGCCGGTGGTGAAGGGCCGGACGGCGCGCAGCACGTGTTCGAGTGCCTCAGGCTTGTGGGCGTAATCGACGAAAACCGGCACGCCATCGGCCGTCATGCCTGCCTTTTCGAGGCGGCCGGACGCGCCTTTCAGGGTCTCCAGCGCCTGAAGCGCCTCCTTGGCGGGCGTTCCCGTGACGATCGCGAGACCAGCAGCAACGAGGGCATTCGACATC
Source organism: Fulvimarina fulva (assembly GCF_039652615.1). Classification (NCBI taxonomy): domain Bacteria; kingdom Pseudomonadati; phylum Pseudomonadota; class Alphaproteobacteria; order Hyphomicrobiales; family Aurantimonadaceae; genus Fulvimarina; species Fulvimarina fulva. The sequence goes on along the minus strand of NZ_JBDJAC010000001.1, from coordinate 99,769 downwards.
TGGAATTCACCGGCGAGCGGAAGAACCACCCGCTCGATGCCATCCAGCGTCTTGACCTCGGCGACCTGCCGTTCACGCTCGTGTTCGAGACGCTTGAGCGCCAAAAGCGACCCGTTCCGCCCGACGGTGCGCACATCGCAACCAACGCCGGTCGCAACTTCGATGGCGCGCCCGGACCACTGGTCATCGGTATTGATGACGGCCGGCGCGCCCTTTGGAAGAAGCCGCGTGAAGAGCCCCATCTTCGCCGTGAAATAGCTTTCGAGATCGGGATGATAGTCGAGGTGGTCGTGGCCGAGATTCGTGAAACCGGCCGCGGAAAGCCGGACGCCATCCAGCCGGTACTGGTCGATCCCGTGACTGGAGGCCTCCATCGAGGCGTGGGTCACGCCCTCGCCTTCGAGGCTTGCCAGAAGCTCGGCGAGCGCCACGGGGTCCGGCGTGGTCAGCGTCCCGTAATCGTTGCGGCTCGGCGAGACGACCCCCGTCGTGCCGATCGATGCCGCCTTGAGCCCTGATGCGGACCAGATCTGACGCAGGAAGGATGCAATTGAAGTCTTGCCGGCCGTGCCGGTCACGGCGACGATTGTCCCGGGCTGCTTTCGGTAAAAACGCGCCGCCAGCTTTGCGGCGGCAAGCCTCGGATTGTCAGCCCGAAGCACAGGAAGATCAGTCTCGACGGTCGCTTCAGATCCGGCAAGAATCGCGGCCGCGCCATTCTGCCTTGCATCCCCCGCGAAGCGCGTTCCATCCGCCTTGGCGCCGGGAATGGCGATGAAGAGGTAGCCTTGTTTCACCGCACGGGAGTCCAGTGTCAGACCGGAGATTTCGATCCTGTCGGATCCGTCCGGCGCGCGGGCGATACCATCTGCAAGGCTTGCGAGATTCATGCGTCATCAGTTCCGGTTTGCGAGTTCGCCGGCCGGCGTCGTCGCACACCCACCGAGCTTATTGATCCAACATTCGCGTTGCGCGAACCGGGATTTCAAACTCGCGCGGCGGGAATAGGGCGAGAAATCAATCCCGCCCCGGCTCAATGTCAGTAGGAAACGAGCAGTGTCTCGCCGGTATCACCCAGATTGGGCTTCACCTTGAGGAGCGCAGCCGCCCGGCGGATGACATTGCCGACCGTCGGTGCGGCGTTCATGCCGGCCGTTGCATAGTACTTGCCCGGCTCCGGCTGAGGCTCGTCGATGAAGACGAGAACCACGTAGCGCGGATCATCCATCGGGAAGGCCGACAGGAACGCGTTGAATTTCTTGGTATTCGAGTAGCGGCCGTTCACCACCTTGTTCGCCGTTCCGGTCTTGCCGCCCACCGCATACCCATCGATATCCGCATAGTTCCCCGAGCCGCGCTGATCCGCGACATTGAGGCGGAAAAGATGGCGCATGTCGTCGCTCGTCTTCTCAGAGACGACGCGTTTGCCGATTGCCTGGGCATCTTCCTCACTGCGGGGCATGAAGGTCGGCGGTATATAAATGCCGCCATTGACGAGGGCAGCCGCCGCAACCGCCGTCTGGAGCGGGGTCGTCGACACGCCGTGGCCGTAGGAAATCGTGATCGAATTGACCTGCTTCCACTCCTTCGGCTGGGTGGGGGTCGCGATCTCCGGCAGTTCGGTATCGAGCTTTGTCAGAAGACCAAGGCGCGTCAGGAATTCCTGATGGCCCTCGATGCCCACGACCTCGGCCTCTTTGGCAGACCCGATATTGGAGGAATAGATAAAGACTTCCTCGGTGGTCAGTACACGCTTCTTCCCGTGAAAGTCCGAGATCCGGAAGCCGCCGATATGGATCGGCTTCGAGGCGTCGAAGCGCGAATTGAGAGTGACCTTGCCCGAGTCCAGAGCCATCGCGCTGGTGAAGGTCTTGAAGGTCGAGCCCATCTCGAAGAGGCCGGCCGAGGTCCGGTTCATACGGTCCTTTTCAAGAGCCTGCTTGGGCTGGTTCGGATCGTAGTCCGGCAGCGACGTCATTGCGACGATCTCGCCGGTCTTCACGTCGAGGACGACACCGCCGGCTGCGATCGAGCGATAGCGCTTCATCGCCGCGGCAAGTTCGTCGCGCAGGATGTGCTGCACGCGCAGATCGATCGAAAGCGCGACCGGTTCCATTTCGGCATTGATCGCCAGGCCGGAATTCTGCAGCGCGAGATAGCCCTGATCGTCCAGATATTTCTCCATGCCGGCAATGCCCTGATTGTCGACATTGACATGGCCGGTCACGAAGCCGGCGGTCGAGCCGCCGGGATAGAAACGCTTTTTCTCGGTGCGAAAGCCGATACCCGGAACGCCAAGGTCGAGGATCGCCTGCTGCTGACTTGGCGTCAGCTCGCGGCGCAACCATAGAAAGCCGGCATCGCTCGACAGGTTGTTGAAGAGCCATTTCGGATCGAGATCGGGCAGAACCGACAAAAGCAGCTCGCTCGCCTCGTTGGCGTCGACGATCTTCTTAGGCTCGGCGAACAGCGAGGCGACCTTGATGTCCGTCGCCAGAACCTGACCGTTGCGATCGACGAGATCGGGACGCGACGCCATGATCTGGTCCGCCGCCCGGAAAGCGGTGATCCGCTCGTTGGGTACCGTTCCCCAGGTCACGAGTCTTGCGCCGATTGCGACATAGACGCAGACAAAGAGCATGATCGCGATGACGAAGCGGCTCTGATTGCCAGGTGTCTTGTCGATCCGCTTGCTTGGTGTCGCCGGTGTCTGCTGCTTTCGCGCGACGAGATCGGGAATCAGGAATCTCTTGCCGGCCATTAGCGGAGCGCCCTGTCGTTCGAGGCGACGAGCTCGGCTTCGATATCCTCGATCGTAAGCTCCTTCGGCTCAGGCGGCGCCGGCAGCTGGTGTTCGGCAACGATCTGGTCCGGGCGCAACTCGGCGAGCTTCAGATCCTCGGCATATGTCTCGCTCAGGGTCTGGAGACGGCCCGGCTGGTTGAGCAGCGTCCAGTCGGCGGAAAGAATAGCGATCGTCTCCTTCTCGGAGGAGATCTTGCGTTCCACCTTGCGGATCTCGGTCTCGACCAGATCGGCGTCGTGCTTGACCTGGAAGGTCCAGGACGCGGCGCCGATGAGCGCGATGATCGAAAGAATGTCCAGGGTTCTCATCATGATCGGGTCAAATCCTCGACAGGTCTACAAGATCGGGCAATGAAGCGAAGGCGAGAGTGTCGCCGCCGCGCGGTTCGGCCTGAAGCCTGGTGCCGGAGCGCAGCTTGGCGGAGCGGGCGCGCGGGTTTTGCGCAGCCTCCCCCTCGCTGGCCGCTATGGCCTTGTTGCGCGCCGAAAAGGTCGGCTCTTCCGGCATCACATCCGGCAGGTGGCGCGAACCGCCCTGGCTGCCGGCTCGGTCCAGGAAAAAGCGCTTGACGATCCGGTCCTCGAGCGAATGAAACGAGACGACCACGAGACGGCCACCGGGCTTCAACAGGCGTTCGGCGGCGACCAGCGCGCGAGCGAGTTCGCCCAGCTCGTCGTTGACGAAAATGCGGAGTGCCTGAAAGCAGCGGGTGGCCGGATCGATCTTGTCCTTCTTGCCGCGCCCCACCGCCTTGCCGATGACGCCGGCAAGATCGAGGGTCCGCGTGAAGGGCGCTTCCGCGCGGCGCGCGACGATGGCACGGGCAGCACGCCCTGCATGACGCTCGTCACCGAGAAAGTTGAAGATGCGCGCAAGATCGCCGACAGAGAGGGCGTTCACCACATCCGCCGCCGTCGGCCCATGATTTCCCATGCGCATATCCAGCGGCCCGTCCTTCTGAAAGGAAAAGCCCCGGTCGGCCTCGTCGATCTGCATGGAGGAGACGCCGATATCGAGAACGATACCGTCGATCTCGCCCGCCCGATCGGCTAGCAGCGCGCCCATCTCGCCGAACCGTCCGGAAACCGGCGTCAGCTTGCCATCGACTTCTGCGGCAAGCACCTTCGCCGTGCTGATCGCCGTTGGATCGCGGTCGATGGCGATCACATCGGCGCCCTCGCGCAGTATGGCCCGCGTATAGCCGCCAGCTCCGAAGGTCCCGTCGACGATCACCTCGCCGCCCTTCGGCGCAAGCGCCTCGATGACTTCGGCGAGAAGGACGGGAACGTGAGGGGTCGGTCCGCCAATGGTCGCGCTTTCGCACTCACCATGACCCGTCATCGTTCCGTCGTTCCCGCCGACCCCGTACCGGCCGTTCTCGGCCTGGATTGTCGTTCGCGCAGCGCCGCGATCTTCTCCTCGAAGTCCTCTGGGCGCCACAGCTGAAACATCTTGCCGACACCCACGAAGGTCGCCCGATCGGTGATCCCGGTATGGTCGCGAATGAGATCGTTGATCACGATGCGTCCCTCGGCGTCGGTCTTGAGATAGGTTCCATCGCCATAAGCAAGGATGGCAAGTTCTTGATATTCCTGTGAAAATGGGTCCAGAGTCTCCATCTTCGCTTCGAAGTGACTCATCAGTTCCGGTCCACCGACATTCATCACCGGCAGATAGAGATCCCGCATCGAGAACAGGTCGCGAATGCCTCGCGAGGCGAGCACCTGCCGATAGGCTGCCGGCACCGAAATGCGCCCCTTGGCATCGACGCTGTGCGTGTAGTGGGAAAGAAACCGATTCATCAGGCCAGGCCGCTCGCTGCCTTCGCGGCCCGGCGCTCATCATTGCCCCCTCTGACTTGACCCAGATGCAAGACACAGCCTCTCCAGCGATGCGCGCGACTACGCGGCACCGACTTGGACGCAGTGCGATTTCTGCGTCTTCGGAATGCTCGAAAATGGGTCCCGATGACCCTTCGGAAGATGACTTAGGGGATATCATGGGCCCCCATGGGCGTCAATGGAGAGAGGAAGACCGAGCCGGCTTCGCGCAGGCTTCCGCCACCATGCCGAATGAACGGTTAAGGCACCGTTAAGATTGACGAAATCCTACCGGCCCACAAAAACCCAGAGATAAAGTGGTGCCTTCCCAAGATCGTCGCGAATGCCCGCGCAGAGGGCTCTCACGTCCGTTCGCCCAAAGAAGGTTTGGCTGACAAATAAATTTTCGTGACGATTCTGAGCTTCAGGCAAATTCGGCCCGCAGACTCACCTCTTGCGCGCGCCGGAAGGAGCAGACGCAGACCTGTTCCGCCCTTCGGAAGACGATGTCTTCAAATGGAGAAGCTAGAGCTCCAGGCGTCAGCCGGCCTGTAAGCCGGGTTCTGTACGCAGGGCTGCGAACAGCCTGCGTGGCGACCATTCCTCTGGGACGCTCCTTGCGGAACGCCTCGAGCAACCCACCCGGACGGCTGTCCCGGAGAGGATGGATGGCGAATGCCATCCGCGCCGTCCCTATTCGGTCTTGCTCCCGGCGGGGCTTGCCGTGCCGCCTTCGTTACCGAAGACGCGGTGGGCTCTTACTCCACCGTTTCACCCTTACCCCGCCAGCACTCCGGTCCATCTCCGACCCATGGCTTCCCATGGGTGTGGACCGGACTGCAGGCGGGGCGGTCTGTTTTCTGTGGCGCTATCCCTGAGGTTACCCTCGCCGGACGTTATCCGGCACCGTTTCTCCGTGGAGCCCGGACTTTCCTCTCCCGCCGCCTTTCGGCATGTGACGAGAGCGGCCGCCCGGCCGGCTGACAGAGTGGCATGTGCCGTCTGCCGGTTTGGATGTCAAACGGGAATGGAGCCCGTCGCCGTTCAGGCGGTTGCGGCATTTCCCTGCGCGAAGGGGGAACGCTCCAGAGACCCGATCAGGCGGTGAAGGGTTTCGATCGTCGAGATATCGGCGATACCGTCGACCCGCTCGGGCCGAAAATGCCGTTGGAAGGCGATGGTCGCGAGCCGGGTCACCTCGCCGAAGGCGCCGTCGATCGGCACGCCATAGCCATAGGCAGCCAGCATCGCCTGAAAGGCCGAAACCGGCTCCCCCCGATCGCCCGGTCCGAAATACCGCCCGCCCCTCAACGGCGACGGCTCGACACGGTGTCCGATCCCGGCGGCATGAAGCCGCTCCCAGGGAAAATGCTCGCCTGGGTCTTCCTTGCGAGCGGGCGCGATATCGGAATGGGCGAGCACGAACTCAGGCAAAATGGCATGGCGTGCGACGATCTCCCGGCAGAGATCGACGACCACGGCCATCTGTTCGTCCGGATAGGGCGGGAGCTCGCCCCAATGCCCGCCATTGACGATTTCGATCCCGATGGAGGAAGAGTTGACATCGCCCTGGCCCCGCCAGCTTCCCTCGCCCGCATGCCAGGCGCGGCTCGCCTCCGCGACGAGCTGAACGACCGTTCCGTCCTCGTGGACGAGATAATGGGCCGAAACGTTGCTTTCCGGATTGCAAAGCCAGTCGAGCGCCTGATCGCCCGTCCCCATCCCCGTATAATGAAGCAGGAGGATCGTCGGCTCGCATCCATTCTTGCGCGCGTTGAAGTTCGGCGAGGGCCTCAGCTCTCCCACGAGATGGCTATCGGGTGTCACGCGGCACTCTTTCCTGCAATCTGCTCATAAGCCGTGTTGATCGCCTTCATCCGTTCGGTGGCGATGAACAGGAATTCTTCGGGAACACCCCGCGCCTGCAGCTGGTCGGGGTGGTTCTCACGCACAAGCGACAGATAGCGTTTGCGGGTTTCCTGCCTGCTGCTGTCGGGGTCGATGCCAAGAACGGCATAAGGATCGTTCGGTCCCTCCACATGCCGCAGCTTGATCCGCTCGAAGCTCTTTTCTGAAAGACCGAAGATCCGCGCGACATCGGCAAGGAACTCGAGCTCGCGCTCATGAATCAGCCCGTCCGCCTTGGCGATGTGGAACAGGCCGTCGAGAACGTCCGTCATCAGGGGACATTCGGACGAGCCGCCGGAACAGAACTCACGCAACCGGCTGGCATAGTGCTCGTAACCGGCCGTATCCTGCTTGGCGATGTCGTAGAGCCGGAAGACATTGCGCGTCTCTTCCGGCGGGATTTCCAGAATCTCCTGAAAGGCCTTGACCTCGTCCATGGTCACGACCCCGTCGGCCTTCGCCATCTTCGCCGAAAGCGCGATGATCGCGACAGAGAACGCAACCCTCTGGCGCGTTACCGCATCGCCGCCCCATGCGGTGCGCAAGGCCTCCATGATCGCGTCGATCGTCGTGCGCCCGGACGTCCTGAGGTATTGCAGGAGTTCACTCAACCGGGAAAAGATGCTCATAGCGCGGTCGGCCCTTCACGTCCGTTCGGTCGGGAATTGGTCACGGGTCCCACTCTTTCAACATATAGATTCACCGCCGGGAGCGATATTCAATTCGTTAACGCGCACCGGTGTGTCCTTCATGTTGCAGCCCGTCGAATTCGACAGTCTCGCGTCAGCGTCAAGTGAGATGCCGGCCCGATTGCAATAATTTCGCCTTTTTCCGAACGACGCTGAACGCAGGGGAAGATTTTTTGGGGAACGACATGCGCGCGACGACGAGAGCCGGCGGTTCAGGCGGACACCGGACAACGACGAAGTTCGGAGCGATGCTGATCGGCTGCGCCATGGCGCTCGGCCTGTCGGCGTGCAGCCCCTCGACGCCGCTCAGCACCCAGTCCCTGGGACTTGGCTATCCCGGAATCCAGCTAAGCGAGTTCAAGGGTGAAAAGCCGTCCGACTACCCGGTCCACGGCATCGATGTCTCGAAATACCAGGGCAGGATCGACTGGAACGCCGTGCGCAACGGCGGCATCGAATTCGCCTATCTGAAATCGACCGAAGGCGGCGACATCCTCGACGACCGGTTCCTCGAAAACTGGCGCGAGGCCAAGCGAGCGGGCGTTCCGCGCGGGGCATATCACTTCTGGTATCACTGCCGGCCGGGCGTCGAGCAGGCCGACTGGTTTATCCGCAACGTACCAAAGGACGCTTCGGCCCTGCCGCCCGTCATCGACGTCGAATGGACGCCGTTCTCGCCGACCTGCACCAAACGCCCGGAGCGCGAGCATCTCATCCGCGAAGTGATGGCGATGGCGAACAAGCTGGAAGCCCATTACGGCCAGCGCCCCGTCCTCTACATCCCGATCGACGTCCATCGCGATCGCTGGGTCGATGCGACGAACTCCCACGAAATCTGGGCGCGCGCGGTCGCCGACCATCCGGACAATGTCTACGAACGCCGCAAATTCCGCTTCTGGCAGTACACCGAGAGCGGCACGGTTCCGGGTATTCGCGGCGGCGTCGACAAGAATGCCTTCGCCGGCACGCGGGCAGACTGGGAGCGATGGAAGCGCCATCACACCGGCGCCTGATCCCGTAATCGAATTATCCGCTGACATGAAATCGAGGCGCTTGGGCACTGTCTGCCCGAGCGCCTTTTTCATGTTTAAAAAACGCAGGGTATTTACTCTGCCGGAAAGCCTTTATCGCGGTTGCCCGGCTCCGCATCGAACTTAACGGCAGATTTTGCGCGCTTCGCCTCGATCTTTGCCTGCCTTCGCCGATTGAAGGCCCGGCGAAGGGCGCGCCGGCGCACGCGGATCGCGAGTCCGGCGTCTTCGACATTTTCCACCTGATCCTCATAGAGTTCGGCGAGGGCCCGCTTGAACTCCACATAGCCGAACCGAGCCTCGCCCTCGATGATCCCCATCAGCGCCATCCAGGCTGGCGAGACGAGCAGCGACACCGCCGTCACGGCGAGCGCCAGCCGGTAGACATCCGAGCCGATCGCCTGCGAGGCGAAAGCGGCGGCAGCCAGGACGAAGGAAAACTCACCGATCTGCGCCATAGACAGGCCGGCTTCCATGGCCGTCTTGTGAGGCAGGCCCGCGAGCCGGATCAACACGATGTTCCAGCCCGTCTTGGCGATGATCACGAAGACGCTGGCGACCAGCACAAGCACCCATTCGCGAATGATATACTGGATGTCGATCAGAAGTCCGATCGAGAGGAAGAAGACGACGAGCAGGATCGCCTGGATCGGCTCCACCACGTGGATGATCGGCGAGCGCAAGGTGGAGGCTCCCACCACGAGACCTGCAATGAACGCGCCGTAGGCAGGCGACAGGCCCGCAAAGCCCGAGATCGCCGCCGCCCCGAAGCAGAAGGCCAGCGCGCCCAGCGCCAGCATTTCGACATTCTTTTCCACCGCGCCGGCAAACGCCGGTTTCAGCTTGGGCCGGTTCCCGAGATACCAGAGAAGCCAGACGAGCACGGCGACCGAAATGGAAATCTTGATCGTCAGGCCGATCCAGCCCGCAGCGTCCAGCCCTTCGCCCCCAAGGGATGTCGCGATGATCAGCATCGGGACGACGGCAAGATCCTGCGCGATAAGCACGGCGACGGCAATCCGCCCCGGTTCGGAGCGCAACTCGCCGATATCTTCCAGCATCTTCATCGCCACCACCGTCGACGACAGTGCGATGATGAAGCCGAGAATGATCGCCTCGGAGAGGGTCGCGTTCGAGATGGCCATCAGGCCGAAGGAGATCGCCATCGCGGCGAGGAGCTGACCGCCGGCGATCAGCACCGCAGGCTTCAGCGACGCAACGAACGCCTTCAGCGACAGCTCCATGCCGATGAAGAACAGAAGCATCAACACGCCCATCTCTGCGAGCATGGTGATGTTTTCGTTGGAAGTGGAAATGAATCCGAGCCCGGATGGCCCAAGCAATGCTCCCGCCAGAATGAACCCGACAAGTGGCGGCTGCTTGAGCCGCATGAGAAGCATGCCGACCGAGACAGCCATCACGATGACGAAGGCAATCTCCGTCAATCCCGTCCCATGGGCTTGATCCGCTGCAAGTTCCATTCTGCCGATCGTCTCCCTCCACGCCGATTCGCCAACATCGCCGCTCCGCTCGGCCAAAGAAAGACGTGGCCCAAATTTCCCCGGGCCCGCCCGCATCGAAGGCGACGACGCGGCTCGAATCGCGATGAAGAATACCGGGCACCAGTTTGGGTAACCGCTTGGAGAAGCAATGAAACATCCCCATATCCAGGCCCGATCACAGTTTTGCGAGGCAAGCACGGGAATGACACAGGCCGACCACGTCTACGATCCAGATCGCATCCGCCGATTGAAAAGGCTCGGCAAGGTGGCGCGCCTGATGGACACGGCGATCCGTATCCCCGGCACCGGCATCCGCTTTGGCGGCGACTCCATCGTGGGGCTGGTCCCAGGTATCGGCGACGCGGGCGGGGCACTTGTCGGCCTCTGGAGCGTCAACGAGGCCCGACGCCTCGGCATGCCGGGCCACAAGCTGAGAAAGATGGTCGGCAATCTGGTCGTCGACGCCGCGGTCGGTACGGTGCCTGTCGTCGGCGATATCTTCGATGTCGCCTTCAAGGCGCATCGCCGCAACTTCGCGATTATCAGCGAGCATTTCGGCGAGGGTCATCTGCATGAGGAGGTCCGCGAAGGACGTGAGATGAAAGACGTGACGCCGAAGAGCTCCGGCCGACGCTGAGGCACTTTGCGAACTGTCGCGAACCCGTCATCTTCAGATGGCATGAGCCGGACTCGAATGCGCGCCTGACATCAAGTCCGGGCTAGAAGCGCACCCCTGTCTCGATCTGGAGCGCGCGTGACCGACCGGGCCGACCCTCGAAACGACGATGCCGGCGCCTATGGTGAGATCGTCTCCGCCTTCGGCAAGCTCGGCTTCACCGCCTTTGGGGGACCGATCGCCCATATCGGCTATTTTCGCGAAGAGTTCGTCACCCGGCGCAAATGGCTGACGGACGCCGCCTTTGCCGATCTTCTGGCGCTTTGCCAGTTTCTCCCCGGCCCCGCTTCGAGCCAGGTGGGCTTCGCCATCGGCCTTTCGCGGGGCGGTTTTTTGGGCGCGCTTCTTGCCTGGTGCGCGTTCACCCTCCCCTCCGCCCTCGCGCTGATGCTCTTTGCCCTCGGCGTCGGCATGGTGAGCGACGGGTTCGGCGCCGACATCATCGGCGGGCTGAAGATCACAGCGGTCGCTGTCGTTGCCCATGCGCTCCTCGGCATGGCGAAAACCCTGACGCCCGAACCTAGACGCGCCACTATCGCCGTTCTCGCAATCGCCCTTCTCGCGCTTCTGCCCGGCGCAAGCGGACAGATCGTTGCGATCCTCGCCGGCGGTATCGCCGGTGTCATCGCACTTTCCAACGACAAACAGGCAGAGGTCGGGCTGCCGCCGATCCGGCTCCCAAAAACCGTTGCCCTCACATCGCTGGGGTTCTTCGCCGCGCTTCTCAGCGCAACGCTTTTCGCTACCGGGATCGGTCCGCTCGTCGATTTTCTCGCCGGCATCTATCGCGCCGGAGCGCTTGTCTTCGGCGGGGGGCATGTGGTGCTGCCGCTTCTAAGCGCGGAAACCGTCGCGCCGGGCTATATCTCCGAAGACGCTTTCCTTGCCGGCTATGGCGCAGCACAGGCCGTGCCGGGCCCGCTCTTCACATTCGCGGCCTTTCTCGGCACTGAGGCCGGCGGTCTCCTTTGGGGCCTTCTTGCGCTTGCCGCGATCTTTCTGCCTGGCATAATGCTGCTGATCGGCGTTTTGCCGTTCTGGCACGAGATCTCCGCTTCGCCGCGGTTGCGCTCGGCGCTTTCCGGGGCAAACGCCGCCGTCGTCGGCATCCTGGCGGCAGCCCTGTACGATCCGGTCTTCACGAGCGCCATTCTGGACCTGCCGAGCTTCGCGCTCGCGGCCTTCCTCTTCGTCCTTCTCAATGTCTGGAAGACGCCGCCGATTCTGGTCGTTGCCCTTGGCGCAATCGGCGGCCCGCTCGTTCTCTAGCGATTTGCCGATTACCAGCGCCGCGTTTTCGCGAAATACCGCTCCGCCTCTGCGCCAAATGCCTTACGCAGCCCTGCTTCCTCGTCGCGGATGAAGCGCGCCGTGATCACGAACGGGAAGGCCAGCGCGATCAGCACTGAACTCAGCGCCCCGAGCCAGAGTGCGACACCAAGGAGCACGAGGGCCATGCCCGTATAGATCGGGTTGCGATTGATCCGGAAAGGCCCCTCCACGATCAGCGCGGTCGGTTTATCGCCCGGCTCGATCCCGGTCTTTTTCCGCCCGAACCAGACTGCCGCCCAGATGGCGATCACGAAGCCGGCGACGGCGAAGACAGCACCGAACGCGGCCGTTACCGGTGCGCCGAAACTGACGACCGGGAGAATGGTTGCCGCCACCCATTCGGCGGCGAAGAAGCCGGTCGCCCAGATTGGCGGAAGATCGGGAAACTTGTCGCGCATCGCCATGTGAAATCGCCCCTTGCCGCTGCCATGCCCGTTAAGGCTGACAGAGTTTCGCGTGAACACAACCGCTCCTGCCTTCGCAGATTTGCATTGGTACTGCTATATCCGCTGCGATGATCCAATTCGCGGGGGCTCGGCCGGCAGGCATGACCGAAATGCAGACCAGCGCCGTTCCAGGTGCCTTTTTCGATATCCATAGCCACGGTTTCGTGCGCGTGGCGGCCGCAACGCCGACCGTTCGCAATGCCGACCCCGCCTATAATGCAAAGGCAATTCTGGCGCAGGCGCGGGAAGCCACTGAGGCCGGCGCCGATCTCGTCGTCTATCCCGAGCTCTGCCTTTCCGGCTATGCAAACGACGACCTGCACCTTCAGACCGCACTCTTCGAAAGGACAGCGCGGGAGATCGAAGCGCTCGCCGCATCGACCCGCGATCTGGCTCCAATGCTCCTCGTCGGTGCGGTGCTGGAGCGAAACGGCAGCCTCTACAACACGGCCGTCGTTCTTCATCGCGGCGAAATTCTCGGCGTCGTCCCGAAGACCTATCTGCCGAATTACCGCGAATATTACGAAAAGCGCTGGTTCGCCTCGGGGGCCGGTACCGAGAGTATGACAATCCGCCTCGGCGGCAAGGACATTCCCTTCGGCCCGGACCTGCTGTTTGCCGCCGAGAACATGCCCGGCTTCGTCGTCCACGTGGAGATCTGCGAGGACTATTGGAGCCCGTTTCCGCCTTCGATCGACGGCGCCCTCGCCGGCGGCACGATCCTCTGCAACCTGTCCGCCTCCAACATCACGATCGGCAAAAGCCGCGACCGCGACCTTCTCTCGGCGTCGCAGTCCATGCGCTGCCTAGCGGCCTATATCTACTCGGCCGCCGGCCATGGCGAGAGCACAACAGACGTCGCCTGGGACGGCCAGAGCGGCATCTACGAGCTCGGCGACCTCATGGCGGAATCGGAGCGCTTCTCCCACGAGAACGCCCTCGTCTTGTGCGATATCGACACGGGGCGCATCCGCGAGGAGCGTCTGCGCATGCCCACATTCCGGGATGCGGCCGTGCAGCGCGGACATCCGGAACGCAGCTTCCGCACGATCGGCTTCGATCACCGTCCCGCCGGCACGGTCACCGATCTGAAACGCGCCATCCGTCGCTTCCCCTTTGTTCCGAACGATGCGGACAAGCTCGATCTCGATTGCTTTGAAGCCTTCAACATTCAGGTTGAAGGGCTGATTACCCGTTACAAGGCAACGCCCGGCGAGACGATGGTGATCGGCATTTCCGGCGGTCTCGATTCGACCCACGCCCTCATCGTCGCCGCCAAGGCCTGCGACCGGATGGGAATTTCGCGCGATAACATCCTCGGCTTCACCATGCCGGGCTTTGCGACGGGGGATTCGACGAAGTCGAACGCCTGGGCCCTCATGCGCGCCATGAGCATTGCGGCGGAAGAGATCGATATCCGGCCTGCCGCCCGCCAGCTTCTTGCCGATATGGGGCATCCCTTTTCCGAGGGTGAGCCGGTCTACGACATCACCTTCGAGAATGTGCAGGCGGGTCTGCGGACGGACTATCTCTTCCGACTTGCCAACCAGCGCGGCGGCTTCGTGATCGGCACGGGCGATCTGTCGGAGCTCGCCCTTGGCTGGTGCACCTATGGCGTCGGCGATCAGATGAGCCATTATGCAGTGAATACCGGCGTGCCCAAGACGCTGATCCAGTATCTCATCCGCTGGTGCGTCACGTCAGGCCAGTTCGATCCGGTGACCGATACCGTTCTGGACGCGATCCTCGACACAGAGATTTCCCCGGAGCTCGTTCCGCAGGATGCGCCGGGCGGGCTTCAAAGCACGGAAGAGAAGATCGGCCCTTACGAGCTCAACGACTTCTTCCTCTTTCACACGCTCCGCTACGGCCTGCCACCGTCGAAGGTCGCATTCCTCGCTCATCATGCCTGGCGATCCACCACGGACGGACGCTGGCCGATCGGCTTTCCGGAGGCAAAGAAGAACGAATACGATCTGGATACGATCGCGAACTGGCTGGAGAAGTTCCTGTTCCGCTTCTTCCAGACCTCCCAGTTCAAGCGCTCGGCCCTGCCCAACGGGCCGAAGGTCTCGGCTGGCGGGAGCCTGTCGCCGCGCGGCGACTGGCGCGCGCCTTCTGACGGACGCGCCGATCTCTGGATCGCGGAACTGCGCGAAGCCCTTGGACGTAAGGCGTAGCGCTCTTTATCGAAGAGAGGCCACGCCTTACTCGCCGATCAGCTCTTGCCATCCCATGCGGCGATCGCTTGCTTGAAGACGCGGTCGCCCGGCACGCCCTTTTCGATCGAGATCAGGGCACGGCGTCCAGTCGCGTAGGCGATCGGGATATCGATCCACTGCTGGCTTTCGAGCAATGCGAGATTGTTCTCCACCGCCTGATCGAGGTTATTGAGCGCGATGATGAAGAAGCCGTCCGAGATTTTTCCCGCAACGCCGATCAACGGCTCTCCGCGCGCCTGCTCGGTCTTCTTGAGCGCGAGCCGCTGAACGGTGGCAACATTTCCGCCCGCAAAATTTTCCGGCGTGTCGAACAGAAGCTCGATGACATGGCTCGCCGGCAGGGTCGGATCGGCATTCCGCCGGATCGTCATTGTCATGGTCAGATCTTCGTCCGGGATTTCCGCAACGGCCCGGATCGCAGGCTCAGGCGGCTGGCCCTCGATCGGCGGCTCCTCGACGAGGGACCAGACGGCATTGCCGGTCTGCTGCGTTCCAGGCTGATCACCGGTGCGTTCCTGATAGAAAACCGCCCGCTGCGCGACAGGAACCCCGGCATTCTCACCCGTATCGGCCGCCGCTGTGTCCGAATTCTCGGCATCCGCACCGTCAGCCGGCTGACCGCCGACGATCTCGGGATCACGACCAATCTCGCTCGACAGTGTCGGCGAGGTTCCATCGCTCCCCGGTTCCTCGGCGGGTGTCGCGGCTGCGACATCGGTGCCTTCGCCGAACTGGTTCGGCTGGCGTTCTGCCGGGCCTTCGTCGACCTCGGAGCCGTCGGGCAGCAGGCGCTGGGTGTAGTCCCGGGTCGTCCCCGTACCCTCTGTACCGGTGCCTGCATTGGATTGCCCGTCTGCCCCGGCTGTCTCCGTGCCATCACCGGCAGTTGCCTGATCGCCGTCGCCCTCTGCTAGACCATCTTGCGGATTGGTAGCGACGATCGGCTGATCCTCGCCGAGGATCGCGTTGGAGATGTCGTCTCCGTAGAACCAGGCGGCAGCGCCCAGCCCGCCGAGGATGACGACCAGCGAGAGAATTCCGACGAGAGCACCGCCGCGCTGGCTGTGGCGCTCCTGGGATTTCGGCACATAGGCTGGCGCGGAGACATCGGCCTCCGGAATCGAGACGGAGCCATCGTCGTCGCGATCATACGAGCCCTGCCGGTCGAGATGGAAATCGTCGTCGCCAGTGGTGCGTTCGTCCTCGTGCAGGTCGTCGTGGGAATAGTCGGCCTGCGCCGCAGCCACGCCACCCGCGGCGGGTAGCGCCGCGTCGGATCGACCGTCGCGATAGGCTCCGCCGGTTTCGCCATAGGAGCTTGAGCTTGAGTTGCCCGCATCACCATAGGGCCGAGATGCCTCGTCGTCATCTTCAGCGGACGAATCGTCGCCTGGCTCGTCGGAGACGGGTGAGGCCCCCCAAGAAGAATGAACCGCTTCCTGGTGATCGGCGTGAGGCTCTTCGGCGGCTTCCGGCTCGTAGTGTCCCCGCACCGGCTCGAGCGGAGCCTCTTCCAGACGATCCTCGACCACCTGCTCCTGCCGCTCTTCTTCGGCCGGAGACAAATTATGATCTGGCTCTGGCGCAGCGTCCGGCTCTTCGGTCGGTTCCTCGACCTGCGGTGGTTGCGCAGCCGCCGCCTCGGCGGCTGGCTCCTCAGCCGGACCGCCATTCTCGATGTCGAGATAATGCTGCTCGGTCCGATGGATGGCGTCTTCGAGAGCGTGCAGCCGGGCAGCGGCGACATCTTCGCTGAGAGGCGGATTTGCCGCCTGGATCTGGCGCTGGATCGCCGCGCGTGCCTTTTCGTAGACGCGCGAGCGCATGTCCGGCGTCGATCGCGGAAGACCGTCGATCGTCTTGCGAAGTACGCCGCTCAAGTCAGCCATGAAACGCTATTACCCAGTTCTAACAAAGCCAGAATTGATCCGCCGGAACTCTAGTCCTGAAACGGATCGCGAACAAGTATCGTGTCGTCCCGCTCCGGGGACGTCGAAAGAAGAGCGATCGGTGCCGAAACCAGCTCTTCGATATGCCGAACATACTTCACGGCCTGCGCCGGTAGATCGCTCCAGCGGCGCGCACCTGCCGTGGTTTCGCTCCAGCCCGGGAAGGTCTCGTAGATCGGCTCCAAGGCTTCCTGATCGGCTAGACTTGCCGGCAGGTAGTCGATCACTTCCCCGTTCAGCCGATAGGCCGTCACGACCTTGATCTCTTCCAGCCCATCCAGAACGTCGAGCTTCGTCAGCGCCAGCCCGGACAACCCGTTGATCGCCACAGCCTGACGCACGAGAACCGCGTCAAACCAGCCGCACCGACGCTCGCGCCCGGTCACGGTTCCGAATTCGCGGCCCCGCTCACCCAGGAACCGGCCGATCTCATTCTTCTGCTCGCTCGGAAACGGCCCCTCGCCGACACGGGTCGTATAGGCCTTGGTGATGCCGAGCACGTACCCCACCTGCCCCGGTCCCGTACCCGAGCCGGCAGCTGCTTGCCCCGCGACGGTGTTGGACGAGGTGACGAACGGATAGGTGCCGTGGTCGATATCGAGGAGCGAGCCCTGTGCGCCTTCGAATAGCACACGATCGCCCGCCCGGCGCCGATCGTCGAGCAGACGCCAGACCCGATCGATAAAGGGCGTGATCTCGCTCGCGACGCTCGTCAGCTCTTCCAGGATCGTCGCATGCTCGATTTCCGGCTCGCCGAGCCCGCGCCGCAGCGCGTTGTGGTGGGTGAGCAGCCGCTCGATCCGGCCGGGCAGCGTCTCGATATTGGCAAGATCCATGACCCGGATCGCCCGACGTCCGACCTTGTCCTCATAGGCGGGTCCGATGCCGCGCCCCGTCGTGCCGATCTTCATGCCTTTCGCTGCCGCCTGCTCGCGCGCGGCGTCCAGCTCGCGATGCACCGAGAGGATCAGCGCCGCGTTGTCGGCAATGCGCAGATTCTTCGGCGTGATCGTCACGCCCTGCCCTTCCAGCCGACGCTTCTCGGAGACGAAGGCATGGGGATCGAACACGACGCCGTTGCCGATCACCGAGAGCTTGCCCTCGCGCACGATGCCCGAAGGCAGGAGCGACAGCTTGTAGGACACCCCGTCGATGACGAGCGTGTGGCCGGCATTGTGGCCGCCCTGGAAGCGCACGACGACGTCTGCCCGTTCGGACAGCCAATCGACGATCTTGCCCTTTCCTTCGTCGCCCCACTGGGAACCGACGACGACGACATTGGCCATGGAATACTCCTGCTGATCCTCGTCACCGCCAGTCACCTCTTTCGAAGTGACATGGCGAGACCGTGATGTCTTTAAAAGCCGATCGATACGGCTTTTTGCCATCAAGCCCTATAGAGGACCGTCCTCGCAGATGCGAACGGAATGGTTGGAATTCTTCACTGTTTGACGGTGAAATTTGCGCGACAAGCCTTGTCTCCCCCTTGCGACGCGGCATCTGCGGGCTCCCCAGGCCTTTGAAACAGGCTTCGACCACCCTCGCCACCCTCGCCAGAAGCCGGCTCATGATTCGCGTTCTCGCCAGTCCTTACGTTCTGCTCGCCCTCACCATGCTGTTATGGGGCGGCAATGCGATCGCTGGGAAGCTCGCCGCGGGTCATGTCTCGCCCATGCTCCTGACGCTCATTCGCTGGACATTCGCGACCCTCTTCATGGCGCCCTTCGCGATGAAGCACCTGAAGGCCGACTGGCCGGCAATCCGTCCGCGCCTTCTCACGCTTGGCCTGCTCGGCGCCTGCGGCTTCACCATGTTCAACGCCTCGCTCTACGCGGCGCTCAATTTCACGACGGCGATCAATGTCACCATCGAGCAGTCCTCGATGCCGCTGGTCGTCTTCATTCTCAATTTCCTGATTTTTCGCTCCGGCGTGACCGGCTATCAGGTCGCGGGCTTCCTGCTCACCTTCACCGGCGTCCTCCTTACCGCTTCCCACGGCGATCCGTCTCGCCTGCTGACACTCTCGCTCAATCTCGGCGACGGCATCATGCTGATCGGCGTCTTCGTCTATGGCGCCTATACGGTGGCGCTCCGGGTCAAGCCGAAGCTTTCCTGGCAGTCGACGATCTTCTGCCTATCGCTCGCGGCCTTCCTCGCCTCAATCCCCTTCGCGCTCGGCGAATACGCCCTCGGATACTCCAACGTGCCGGACATGCAGGGTGCGGCTGCCGCGCTCTACACGGCGATTTTCCCGTCCCTGATCGCGCAATCCCTCTATATCCGGGGCGTCGAAGCCATCGGCCCCAATCGCGCAAACCTCTTCGTCAATTTGGTCCCGATCTTCGGCGCGATCCTCGCCGTTCTGATCCTCGGCGAAGTGCTGCACGGCTACCACCTCGCGGCGCTGGCTTTCGTGATCGGGGGCATTCTGCTGGCGGAGCAGAAAGGCAGTATGAGGAAGCGATGATGGGGGACAAAACGCGCCTGTTAGCGAAACTTAAATGATCATTGCCTAGATGCGTTTTGCGGACGCAAGGGGAACACCACTGCGATGAGCTTCACTTCGAACATCTCCCGTCGCTTCGACTGGGTTATTGTCCTGTTTTCGCTCATTTTTATCCTTTTATGCGACCTCGTATTCTCGCATTCCGCCAACTCGAAGTTCGATACGATCGAGAAGTCTGGGCTGATCGCCTTGAGTGTGTCGCTTCTCATACTCCTCTTCGTGACGCGAAACCTTGTCGGGCAGCTGAACAACCAGATCCAGGCGTCGATCCGCGAACAGTCCAAGTCGTTTCAATTCGATGCAATGACCGGAGCCCTGACGCGAAATGCGTTCATCGAGAGCTGCGATACGGCGTTAAAGACCGCACAAAACAATCTTGGATTCCTTCTTCATTTCGACCTCGACAATCTCAAGGTCATCAACGACACGCATGGTCACGATGCCGGCGACTTCGCGCTCAAACAGCTGATGAACGCGGCCCGCGCCGTTGATTCCCAGGCAATTCTGGGACGTCTTGGTGGCGATGAATTCGCAATGCTTGTGATGGATCGCCCTTCAAGTGAAGCGAAATGGGTTGCGGAGGAGATCAGGAAGCACCTCGATCATCCCGCGCGCATCCAAGGCGTCACGCTGGAACTGTCGACATCGATCGGGATCACCCTGGTGGGCGACAATACAGCGAAGACCGATGAACTTTTGCACCAAACCGACCTTGCGCTTTACGCAAGCAAGAAAGCCGGGCGGGCAAGAGCCAGCTTCTTCGATCCTTCGATGCTCAGCGAAACCAGGAGGGTGAGACTCGTCGAGCGAGAGCTCCGCGCCGCTATCCTTCTCGATGAACTCATGCTCGAATATCAACCGATCTTCGACCGCGATGAAAACATGATCGGCTGCGAAGCCCTGGTCCGCTGGCAACATTCTGTTCGGGGGCGCATCATGCCGTCCGAATTCATCGAGATCGCAGAACAATCCCGCTTGATCGACAAGCTCGGCGAGTGGGTTCTTCGCCGAGCGTGCACCGATCTTTCGGACTTCGCGGATCTCAGGATTGGCGTGAACATCTCTCCTGGCCAAATCAAGCGGGACGAGCTCGTGCCGATGGTGAAAGCAATCCTGAAGGAAACCGGCGTTGAACCGCACCGGCTGGTGCTCGAAATCACCGAAAGCATGGGCCTTGACCAGATCGTCGAAGCGCGCTCCCGAATCGAGCGTCTTCAAGCAATTGGAGTGAAAATATCACTTGACGATTTCGGCGCCGGCCACAGCGGCTTTTCCTACCTGCAGTCATATCCGGCCAACTCGATCAAAATTGATCGCTCGTTTATTTCGAAGCTCGGGGAAAGCCATGCGAGCGACGTCCTTGTAACAGCGCTCGTCAATGTTGCGCATGCCTGCCAGATAAGCGTCGTTGCGGAGGGCATTGAGACCGCCGAGCAACTCGATCTCGCGAAGAAGGCCGGCGCGAACCTGTTCCAGGGATATTTCTTGGCGCGCCCGGTCACTCTCAAAGCTTTGACCCGCCTCGCAGCCGAGCGCAGGACCCAGCACGGAAGCCAGAAAGACAAGATATCGCTGCCCGACGTCGCGTGACGCAAAGCGCTTAACTGTCAACGAACTGCCGAGTCGGCTGATCTGACCGGTCTCGCTCTCATATCCAGCGACCTCGTGCGAAGCATTCGCCGCCAGAAAGAGTTCAGACCATTCTGGCGATACTTGTTTTATTGCCAATCCACCTGCTCCGACGGTGACAAATGCGTGCTCAGCCGGCGAAGGTCGCAGAAGCTGATCGAACCGACCTAGATATTCAGGTGAAAAGGCGATCGCATCCCGCCCTTTGACCCGCCGGAGAATTGGATTGACCGGCGGGCCAATTCTCGTCTGACGAATGGCTCGTGAGCGTTTTATCGGCCCGATGCGTCACTATATTGGGCCGCTGGTGTTGGGCGCTGCTCAGGCTCGCGACGGCCCCATGAAACCGTTGGAGTTCAAACCTACAGCAGATATGAAATCCGGGGCGTCAAGGCCATCGTGGCCAAGTGCGCGAACCTCTTCGTCAATTTCGTCCCGATCTTCGGCGCGATCCTCGCCGTCCTGATCCTCGGCGAAGTGCTGCGTGGCCACCACATCGCAGTGCTGTCTTTCGTTATCGAGGTAATCCTGCTGGAGGAGCAAGGAATGGACCGGATATTGCGGTCTTAAACGGCTCGGAATGAGGCCGGATCATTCTTGCGAAAATAGAAGCGCAGCAAGCAGACATGAAAAACGCCGGTCCGCACCTCACGGGCGGACCGGCGTCGTCTTCGAAAATTCGAGGATTGAAGCGTGGCTCAGAATTCTTCCCAGTCGTCCTCGGCGGGCTTCATCATCGTGTTGCCGACCTGAATTGGCGCGCTGCGCTTGGGGGCCGGCGCAGGCTTCGGCTTGGCCGCGACCAATGCGGGAGCCGGGGCCGGCTTGTGGGCGACCGGCTCGGGAGCCGCAGGTCGCGCCTTGGCGGCCGGACGCTTGGAAAGGGCGAACTTCGCGATCAACAATCCGAGATGCTTCGCCTCTTCTGCCAGCTGATAGGTCGCGGCCGTGGTTTCTTCCACCATCGCGGCATTCTGCTGTGTTGTCTGATCCATATCCGTCACGGTCGTGTTCACTTCGCCAAGTCCGGTCGACTGGCCCGACGCCGCCTCGGAAATCGCCGAGATCGACGCGTTGATCTCGGCGATCAGCCCCGCGATTTCGGTGAGAGACGAGCCCGCCTTGTCGACGAGCTGCACGCCGTGGCCGACCCTCTCGCCTGAATCGTTGATGAGCTTCTTGATTTCATGGGCCGAGTCGGCCGAGCGCTGGGCAAGCGCGCGCACTTCCTGGGCGACCACCGCAAAGCCGCGGCCCGCCTCCCCGGCCCGCGCCGCCTCGACGCCCGCATTGAGCGCAAGAAGGTTGGTCTGGAAAGCGATCTCGTCGATCACGGTGATAATCTGCGACATCTGCCTTGAGGATGCATCGATGCCCGACATGGCCTGACGCGCTTCCTCGACGACGGAGACAGAATCGTCGGCTCTACGCTTCGCGGCGTTCGCCGTCTCGCGCGCCGTGCGCGCCTGCTTCGACGTGTCGTTCACGCCCTCGCTGATCTCGCCGATGGCAGAGGCTGTTTCCTGAAGGCTCGCGGCCTGGCGTTCGGTCCGCAGTGAGAGGTCGTCGGAAGCGGCCCGGATTTCCGAAACGCCGGTCTCGATCGAGCCAGACACATCGGCGATCGAGCCGATCGCCGATTCAATGGCCTCGAGAGCGCGGTTGAAATCGCTGCGAAGCTTTTCGTAGGCTGGCGGGAATGCCGTTTCGATGCGCGCGGTGAGATCGCCCTCGGCAAGCCTGTTGAGGCCCGCGCCGATATCCCGGACGACCTTCGCCTGCTGAGACATGGTCTCTTCCTGGCGTTTATCGGCATTATCCCGCTCGGCGCTCACCGTCTGTTCGGTCTGCCGGGCCTGCTGTTCGACGCGCTCTTTTTCAATTGCGCCTTTTCTCAGGCCGTCGATGGTGCGCGCAAGCGCACCGATCTCGTCGGCGCGTCTGGTGCCGGGAATTGCAGTTTCCAATTGGCCAGTGCCAAGGCGCTCGGTTGCAACTTTCAGATAGTTGAGAGGAGCGAAGATCTTGCGCGATGCCAAAACACAGCCGATCGAGAGCAGCACAACAAGGACGAGCGAAACGAGGAAAATGCTCATCTCCAGACGATGGACGGTTGCGAAGAACTCGTCTGCTTTCACGCCGACATAGAGAACGCCGATTGTTTCCCCACTGGCATTCTTGATGGGGTCGTAGGCCGTATAGAACGATGTTCCCAGAATGTCGGCCTCCCCGCGATAGGGTTCGCCGCGCTCGAGAACCGCATCGTAGACCGGGCCTTTCGCCAGCTTCGTACCCACCGCGCGGGTGCCGTCGTCCTTCATCACATTGGTGGTGACGCGCGTGTCGCCCATGAAGATCGTCGCAGTCCCGCCCACAAGGTCCTTCACCGTATCGACCATCGCGGTATTGTCGTTGAGAACGGTTCCGTCGGCGTACATCTTGCCGTTCCGCAAGGTGTAATTCGTGCCAATATTGCCAAGCACATTCCACGCGACCCGCATGTTTGTTTCCTGGCGCGCGATCGCCTGGTCTTCGGCGCTTTGGTCCAATGTCACGACGGTCGTGCCGAGGACTGCTGCCATGAGCATCAGCAGACTGATGACGACCATGCCGGCCGTTTTCGCAGACAACGACAGTTTAGATAGCATCGGGGACCCTCTTAATCTCGGTCGAGATCGAATAACGACCGTTATCATGTGCCGGGTCTCGGTAAGGAAGCCGTTAATGGCCGGATATTAAAATCGAAAGGCCGCACTGACCCGAGCCGAATGCAACGGATTTCACCCTCTTTCTATCGCTTCGTGCTGGCTTAAAGCTTGATCTTTCCACCCGGAGGACGTGGAAGAGTTCTCAATATCTCGGTTCACAGAATTGCCCCTTCTCCGTTTTATTGACGAAGCGACTGGCGAAATCAGAGAAACCCGAACTAGAATGCTGTTGCGAGGAAAGAATTCGATTTCGTCATTTCACCCCAAACCTGCGGCAATTGAAATGGAACACCAAGCACATCTAGCGGTCTGTCACTCATTTTGAAAATTCAGACAGGTCAATAACGCATATTTTTATAGGTCAAAGAATCTATATATCGTAACGCTTCGCGCACATGTAATGATTTGATAGCTGTCAGGCATTAATTTCACATCACAAAAATATTAATAACGGTTCAAACGCTACGCTCTTAAACAGCGCCGTAAACCGAGATCGATCTTGGTGACGCATCTGGGCGTTACGATTTGCGTAACTTTACCGGCATAGTCTCGATCTCAAGTTTGAACCCGCTTTTGTCACATCGGAACGCAGGCCCCAATCCCTTGCTATCGCAAAGGGTTGTCCAAAAAGCGGGGCCCGCTTACCGGCCCCCTCGCCGCGAGGAGACTGATGCGCGAACCGGAATTGCTGCTCGGCATGGTGAACAGTCTTGGCGTCTTTGCCCTGGTGACCCTCGCCTATGCCTACATCCTGCGAGGCACGGATAAAGGCGCCGTGAGAAGCATCCTGATCGGCATCATGTTCGGAACCGGCGGATGCCTCGCGATAGCCAACACCACAGAATTCGTTCCCGGTCTTTTCATCGATCCCCGCGCGGTCATGCTGGTTCTTGCCGCGCCCTTCGGCGGAACCCTGTCAGCCGTGATTGCCGCCGCGATGACGGTCGCCTTGCGACTTTACGATGGCGGCGTTGGCGCGCCAGCGGGTGTGGCCAACATCGTTTCGACCGCGATACTGGGCATCGCGTTCACAAAATTGGCAATCGGCAAAACCCTGCCGATCTCGTTTGCGAAACTGCTGATTCTCGGCTTTTTGAGCAATATCCCGCTGCTCTTCATCCTGATCGTGCCCGTTCCAAACGCCGCTCAGATGTTTCTTTCGGCAATCGGGCCGTTGACCGTCGCCGATACACTCGGCGTTCTCATTCTCGGCAAGGTGCTCAACGACGCGTGCAAGACACATTCCTCGCGCCAGCGCCTTGCGGTCGAGGCGCACACCGATCCGCTGACCAAGCTGCCGAACCGACGCGATTTCGAACGCCGAATCGGACCCGTTTTCGAACGCGCTCGCCGAGACGGCACACCGGTCTCGCTGCTCGTCATCGATGTCGATCATTTCAAGACGATCAACGACACGCTGGGACATGAGGCAGGCGATGTCGTTCTCGTCTGGATCGCGGATATCATTCGCCAACACATGCGGCGCAGCGATCTGATTACTCGCTATGGCGGCGAGGAGATCGTCGTTGCGATGCCAGGCGCCGATGCCGCAGGGGCGGCCAGCACCGCCGAACGCATTCGCGGCGTCGTGGAAGAGAAGGGCCCGCTCGACCCTGATACCGGCCATCGCGTAACGATCAGTATTGGCGTTGCGACAGAGATCGAGAACTTTGCCGATCTCTTCAATGCCGCGGACAAGGCGCTTTATGCCGCCAAGCGCCAGGGCCGAAATCGGGTTGTCATCGGGGCCGGACCAGAACGCGTGGCGGCATAGGTTCAGCGGAGCTTAAAAACCATCAGTTTCATGGGGCGACGGCAGCCCAGTCGTTCATCCCGCTGCATCAAGCGTTGGAGCCCAAAATAGGTCCGGCTTTCGAAGAACATGAGACCCGATGTCGAAATCGGATCTCATGCTATAGGAATGGTCTTTTCGCCTACGAAATATTCGGGAACCGCAAGGCGACCGCCCGGTGGATTTCCTTGTGGTCGCGCACCTGATCCAGCACACCCTCCGGCACCGCCGAGTCGACGTAGAGCAGCGCGATCGCGTCACCGCCGGGCCGGTTACGGCCAAGCTGGAAGTTCGCGATATTGACACCCGCATCTCCGAACACCGAACCAAGAAGGCCAATGATACCCGGCGCATCGTTGTTGGTCGTGTAGACCATGTGCTCGCCGATCTCCGCGTCGATATTGATGCCCTTGATCTGGATGAAGCGTGGCTTGCCGTCCGAAAATACAGTGCCGGCCACTGAGCGGGTCTGCTTTTCCGTAACGATCGTCAGCTTGATGAAGCTGTCGAACACACCGGACTTGTCGCGCTTCGACTCGGTGATCTGAATACCGCGTTCGCGCGCCATGATCGGCGCGGACACCATGTTCACATCGGCAACCTGGCTCTTCATCAGGCCGGCGAGCGTCGCCGAGGTGAGAGCCTTCGTGTTCATGTCCGACACGAGCCCGTCATAGACGATCTCGACGGAGCGGATCGCTTCTTCCGTCACCTGACCGACGAACGCACCGAGGCATTCGGCGAGCTTCACGAAGGGCGTCAGAATCGGCGCTTCTTCGGCGGTGATCGACGGCATGTTGATTGCGTTCGTCACAGCGCCGCGCGTCAGGTAATCCGACATCTGTTCGGCGACCTGAAGCGCGACATTCTCCTGCGCTTCCGTCGTCGAGGCGCCGAGATGCGGCGTGCAGACGACATTGTCGAGACCGAAGAGCGGCGAGTCCGTGGCCGGCTCGGTCTCGAAGACGTCGACACCGGCGCCCGCCACTTTGCCGGACTTGATAGCTTCCGCCAGATCCGCCTCGACGATCAGGCCCCCGCGCGCGCAGTTCACGATCCGCACGCCATTGCGCATCTTGTTCAAGGCTTCGGCATTGATCATGCCGCGCGTCTTGTCCGTCATCGGAGTATGGAGGGTGATGAAGTCGGCGCGCTTGTAAAGATCTTCGAGCTCGACCTTCTCGATGCCGAGCTGGTTTGCCCGCTCCTGCGAGAGATAGGGATCGAAGGCGATGACCCGCATGCGAAGGCCAACGCCGCGGCTCGCAACGATCGCGCCGATATTGCCGCAGCCGATCACGCCCAGCGTCTTGCCGGTCAGCTCGACACCCATGAAGCGGCTCTTTTCCCATTTGCCGGCCTGGGTGGAGGCGTCGGCCGCTGGCAGCTGGCGCGCCACCGCGAACATCATCGCAATCGCATGTTCCGCCGTCGTGATCGAATTGCCGAAGGGCGTGTTCATCACGATGATGCCCTTCTTGGAGGCCGCGGGAATGTCGACATTGTCGACGCCTATCCCGGCCCGGCCGACGACCTTCAGGTTCGTCGCAGCTTCGATGATCTTCTCGGTGACCTTGGTGGCCGAGCGAATCGCGAGGCCGTCATACTGGCCGATCACTTCGAGCAGCTTTTCCTTGTCCTTGCCGAGGTTCGGCTGGAAGTCGACCTCCACGCCGCGATCGCGGAAAATCTGGACGGCGGTTTCGGAAAGCTTGTCGGATACGAGAACGCGTGGTGCCATGGGAGATGTCCTAGGGATGGGCGCTGCCGATGAAGGGCGCGCGGGATTGTCTGAAATCGTGCAGAGCGTCGCCCCGGCCTCGCGGACCGGGATTGCATCCAAACCTCGCCTGAAGCGCGTCAAAACCGATGGGAAGACCGAGCTTGAGGCGAGCGGAGAGGAATGGACCCCGGCTCGGAGGCCGGGGTGACGAAAGATCCGGGGTCAGAAGCCTCATCATGAGGTTCGAGCTTGGGGATCAAGGCCGAGGATGACGGCGCAGCGGCCCTCAGGCCGCCTTCTTCAACGAGGCCTTCTGGCTCTCGAAGGCCCAGCCGATCCATGGCATGAGCGCCACGATATCGGCAGTTTCCACAGTCGCGCCGCACCAGATACGCAATCCGGGAGGGGCATCGCGATACGCGCCGATATCGAGGGCGACACCCTCATCGTCGAGCAGCGTCACGACGCCCTTGGCGAACGCCGCCTGCTCGTCGTCGGTCAGTGCCATCACGTCGGGATCGGTGAAGGAGAGGCAGACGGAGGTGTTCGAGCGGATGGCCTTGTCAGCCGCGAGGAAGCCGAGGAAGCCGTTCGCCTCCACATAGGTCTCGATCGCCTGAAGATTGGCGTCGGCCCGGGCCTTCAACGCATCGAGCCCGCCGATGCTTTTGCCCCATTGCAGGGCATCGAGATAATCCTCGACGCACAGCATGGAGGGCGTATTGATCGTCTCGCCCTTGAAGATGCCCTCGATCAGCTTGCCGCCCTTGGTCATGCGGAAGATCTTCGGGAGCGGCCAAGACGGCGTGTAGCTTTCGAGACGCTCGACGGCGCGCGGGGAGAGAATGAGAATGCCGTGGGCCGCCTCTCCGCCCATGACCTTCTGCCAGGAGAAGGTGACGACATCGAGCTTGTCCCAGGGCAGATCCTGCGCGAAGGCCGCGGAGGTCGCGTCGCAGATGGTCAGGCCGGCGCGATTCGACGGGATCGCGTCACCGTTCGGCATCTTCACGCCCGACGTGGTGCCGTTCCAGGTAAATACGACATCCCGGTCGAAATCGACCTTCGAAAAATCGACGATCTCGCCATAGGGGGCTTCGAACTTGCGGACGTCCTCAAGCTTCAGCTGCTTGACGGCGTCGGTCACCCAGCCGGAGCCAAAGCTTTCCCATGCAACGACATCCGTGCCGCGCGCACCGAGCAGCGACCACATCGCCATCTCGACAGCACCCGTATCGGAGGCCGGCACGATGCCGATACGATAATCGGCCGGAATATTCAGAAGTTCGCGGGTTTCGTCGATCGCTCTCGCCAGCTTGGACTTGCCAATCTTGGCGCGGTGGGACCGGCCGAGCGCCGCATCCTGAAGAGCTTCGAGGCTCCAGCCGGGGCGCTTTGCGCACGGGCCGGACGAAAAACGTGGATTGGCCGGACGCGTGTCCGGCTTGGCATGAAGTGTCATAGCGTTGGCTACCCTTTCAGATAGGCGCGCCTCGTTGGGGAGGCGTGTCCCACTGTGGGCGATATGACCTTTCTACGAGATGGTCAAGCTGTCTTTCTCCGAAGAAGGAATATCGCCGCTTGAAAGGCCGCAAGCGCTTCTGGTTCAGCCGCAGTCAAAGATGCGAAGATCGAACAGATCCTACCAGAGCGAGTAGCGCAGGCCGACCGAGATCGCATGCCGGTCGAAACCATTGTCCTTCTGCTCAAGCCGGAACACATCGCCATCCGCGATATGGGTGACGCTCATCCCCGGCATATCCGCTCCGTCGATATTGGAGTAACGGTAGCCAACATCGAGCTTCAGGCTCTTGTTGATGTCGTAGGAAACACCCGCCATCAACGAGTAGGTGAAGCGCCAATCATCGGTTTCCTGCGGTTCGTAGACGAACGTGTTGCCGAAGGTGCAGTCGCCGCCAAGATAAGAGCAGGTCGTCTGATCGATATTGACATGGGTCGCCCCGACACCGGCGCCGACATAGGGCGTCAGACCGACATAGGTTCCAAGATCGAAATAGCCATTCGCCATCAACTGCCAGGCCGTCAGATCACCGGAACGCAGGTTGTCGAAGGTGCCGTCGGCGATGTTGACATCGGTCTCGAAGCGTGTGGCGGTGACATCCGTCCGCAGGTAATCGGTAAAGCGATAGCCGGCACCGAGAGTAAATTCAGCGCCCCCCTCGATATCGAGCTCTCTGTAGCTGCCCTGACCGAACCGTGTTTGCGTGCCGTTGTAGTAGCGATCGACCGTCCAGTCCGCATCGGTCGTGCTTTCGAAAGCGTAGCCGACATCGCCGCGCAGATACCAACCATTGCCGATCTCGACGGGCTGCAATTCCGGCGCGGTCTCATAGATCGGTGTGGAATAGATCGGCGGCAGGTCAGCGGCCTGTGCGGCGGTCCATCCGAGCAACGCTACGCTCGCGACAAGCGCCGCATTCAGTTTTGTCGACATGTCGGCATCCCCCTGCTTCAAGGCGGTTCGTCGATCCGCGATCGAGTGAACGTTGGGGCCACCATGGCGCTAAAGCGTTAAGAGCTGATTAACCCTATCTCTTAACCATGATTTTTCCGCGTCGTGGTTCGCCGCAACCAGGGAGCTTGCCCATGCGGCGCGCGCATTCGGTCCATGGAGCCGCACCGGACCTTCCGATGTTTCCCCGGACGTTCCGATGCATTAGAGAACGCGGAATTGAACGAGATCGAACCCGGCGAAACCATGAGCGAAACCGTCATCGACGACAATCTGAGCCGCGCTGCGGGAAGCCGCGAAGCCTACAGGCCATCGAGCCCTGTCGCCGAGTTCGGCGTCGACGAGCCCCTGCGCCTCGATGCCGGCATCGATCTCGCCCCGTTTCGGATCGCCTACAACACCTATGGCGAACTCAATGCGGACAAGTCGAACGCGATCCTGATCTGCCATGCGCTGACCATGGACCACTATCCGGCGAGCCCCTCCCCAACCACCGGCAAGCCGGGCTGGTGGTCTTCCCTCATCGGCGAGGGAAAGCCGATCGACACCTCGAAGTTCTTCGTCATCTGCTCGAACGTCATCGGCGGGTGCGGCGGCTCGACCGGACCGGCCTCGATCGAACCCGATGGCGGCGACCCATACGGCTTGAACCTGCCCGTCATCACCATCCGCGACATGGTGAGGGCCCAGAAGATGCTCGTCGAGCGTTTCGGCATCGATAGGCTCTTTGCCGTTGTGGGCGGTTCCATGGGCGGGATGCAGGTCCTCCAGTGGACCGTCAGCTATCCCGACAAGGTATTCGCCGCCGTCCCGATCGCGACAGGCGCGCGCCATTCGGCGCAGAACATCGCCTTTCACGAGATCGGCCGCCAGGCGGTCATGGCCGATCCCGAATGGTATGGCGGGCGCTATTTCGCCAAAGGCAAGCGTCCCACCAAGGGTCTCGCCGTCGCGCGGATGACGGCCCATGTAACCTATCTTTCCGAGTTGGCGCTGCATCGCAAGTTCGGCCGAAATCTTCAGGATCGAGAGACCTTCGGCTACGGCTTCGACGCCGACTTCCAGATCGAAAGCTATCTCAGGCACCAGGGCTCGACCTTCGTCGACCGGTTCGATGCCAACTCCTATCTCTATCTCACCCGGGCCATGGACTATTTCGACATCGCCGCCGATTTCGATGGCCTTCTCGCCAACGCCTTTCAGGGCTCGAAGACGCGGTTCTGCCTCATCTCGTTTTCATCCGACTGGCTGTTCCCGACGGCGGAGAGCCGCGAGATCGTCCATGCGCTCAATGCGGCGGCGGCATCGGTCTCCTTCGTCGAGGTCGAGACCGACAAGGGGCATGATGCGTTTCTTCTGGACGAGCCGGATTTCTATCGGGCCATGGACGGTTTCCTGTCGTCTGCGGCACGCGCACGGGGGCTGAGCGAATGAGCGCGATCGATCTCAACGGCGAAGCCACCACCGCGACCGTCGCCGCGCCGCCGAGCGCGCGTGTCGATCTCGATATCATCGCCGAACTGGTGACCCCGGGCAGCCGCGTTCTCGACGTCGGATGCGGCGACGGCTCCCTGCTCCAGCTGCTCGAGGCGCGCCGCAAGGTGGACGGGCGCGGGGTCGAGTTATCGCAGGCCGGCGTGAACGACTGCGTTGCGCGCGGTCTGTCGGTCATTCAGGGCGATGCGGACCGCGATCTCATACATTATCCCGATCAGTCTTTCGACTATGTGATCCTCTCGCAGACGATCCAGGCGACGCGCAATCCGAAGGAAGTGCTTTCCCAGCTCCTCAGGATCGGAGAACGCGCGATCGTCTCCTTCCCGAATTTCGGCCATCTCAAGATCCGGGCCGCCCTCATGTTCGGGGGCCGGATGCCGGTCACGAAGAACCTGCCGCAACCCTGGTACGACACCCCGAACATCCACTACTGCACGATCCGCGACTTCGCGGAGCTTGCGGCAGAGCTTGGCGCGGAGGTGGAGACCGCTCAGGCCATCAACGCGACCGGCCAGAAGATGGCGATGGCAATGCCCTGGTCGTTCTGGAACCTGTTCGGCCAGCAAGCGGTCTTCGTTCTGAAGCGATAGCACGTCTGACTTACGAGCACGCTTTCGGTCCGCCAGATCCATGCTAACGTCGTGGATATCGACGTGGCCGGGGAGTGCGCGAGGGATGAAGAAACTCAGAACAGTCGCCGCGCGCCTGATAGCCGCCGGGACGCTGGCGACGACAGGCGTGCTTTCCGCGATAGACGCGCAGGCTCAGGATGCCGACGAAACGACCTATCTGCCCTATGACGGCACGATGGCCTGGGACGAAAGCAGTTTCGGCAAGACCTTCGAGGGCGACGACTGGCGCGTAACGCTGCGCAAGATGGGAACCAACGAGACGTCCCGAAGCGTCGCCGACATCTCCCGCGAGGGCGGGCCATCACAACTGTTCGACCTCTTCGATGGCGAATACAACCCGCGCGGCGAGATCGGTCTCCAGCCACTCACGTCCGATGGGCAGACGCTTTTCCTCACCTATTATTCCGGCGGTGCACATTGCTGCACGTCGATCGTGTTCTTTCGCGAACGGGGCGGCGAGATCGAGAAGCTGGACTTCGGCGACTACGACGGCGGCGGCGCCCTTTTCGAAGACATTGACGGGGACGGCACGAGGGAGATCATCACGGTCGATCAGCGCTTTCTCTATTTCTTCGACAGCTACGCCGCCTCTTTGGCGCCGACACGCATCCACAAGCTCGAACCGGACGGCCTTCAGGATGTCACCGACGTTCAGTGGTATCGGCCCTATCTGCGAAAGGAGTACATCAACGATCTGAACCGGCTGATGAATTCCCAAAGTAACGGGGATTTCGACGGCTCCCTTCCGCAGGGCCTCGTCGCCGGTCTCATCGCGGAAGGCGCTCAACTCGGCGTCTGGCGCGCGACGGCCGCGATGATGCCGCAAGACGTGCTTTCCGGGGTTCGAGAGGACTGGTCCCTAACCTGTCCTTCCGACGTCTGCAGCGAGGAACGGGAATTTTCGACGCTGAACGAGGCGCTGGACACCATCCTGCCAGCTTGGGGCTATCCAAGGGAAGAGCCACTTCCGCAAGACGTTCAGGCCTATTTCGCTCCACTGTTCGGCTCCCGTTTCGGATCCGTGCACGAGAACAGCGAACTGGGCTGCGATCTCGGTCCCATCGCGTTTTCCGAAGGCCCCGATGGCGCGAATGTCGCCTATTCGGCCTACGAAAGCGCCTGTACGTTCGACAAGGGATCCGTCGGCGAGACGACGTCGATGGTCGAGGGGCTCTGCTCTGGCGAGGGCATGTCGTGGTTCGGCTGGTTCGTCTTCGAACACAGCGGCGATACCCTTCGGCGCACGGACTGGTCGAGCGATCCGGCGCAGGCTTTGACCTCGCCCCGCCTTTCCGAATTCCGCCGCTGCCCGAAGAACTAGAAGAAGCTCACCGTGTTGCCTCCGGGCGGATAACGAGGCAACACATCATTCGTGTCACTCAAAGCCCGCCTCGCCCTGACCTTTGCCATCGCGTTCGTCGCCATCATCTCGATTGGTGCGGTCCTCGCCTATGAACAGGCGCGGGACTCGATCGCTTCCGAACTGAAAGCTGCCGAGACGAGCGCGGAGAACCGCGTGGCGCAACTCATCGCCGAACTCCCCGCCACGCGCGATGTGCAGGGCAAGCTCCAGGGTTTCATCCGCTCCCATAACGGCGATCGCGACGTGCGGATGATGCTCATCGATGCGCGCGGCGAAGTGCGCGCGACCTCCCAGCCGGCAGAGGTCTATCGCGGACTGCCGCACTGGTTCGTCACGCTGCTCGCCCCGCCACAGCCGACCCGGATTATCCCACTCAGCGGGCTTGCGGCGCCGGTCGTCGCGGTCGTCGTCTCCATCGATCCACGCAACGAAATCGCCGAGACCTGGAGCGATGCGGTCAATGTCGTGATGATCCTGGTCGCCTTCGTCCTCATCACCTTTGCGGCGATCTGGCTGGTGGTCGATGCCTCACTCAAGTCGATCGGCGCCATTCAGAGAGCCCATGAGCGGATCGGGGCCGGAGAGACCGCCGTGCAGATCGTGCCCAAGGGCCCACCGGAACTGCGTGACCTCGCCAAAGGCCTTAATCGGATGGCCATCCGCCTCGACGAAGCCTCGATCGCAAACCGGCGATTGTCCGAACAGCTTCAGCGTCTGCAGGACGAGGAGCGGGCGGCACTGGCGCGCGATCTTCACGACGATGTCGGCCCGCTTCTTTTCGCCATCGATGTCGAGGCCGGCGCGATCGCGCGCAAGCTCCCGAAGGACGAGAAGGACGGAACGGCGGAGCGCGCGCAGGCCATCAAGACCAGCGCGGCCGAGGCCCGCAAGGCCGTGCGGCGCATCCTCACCGAACTGAGGCCGGGCGTCATGCCCGGTCTTGGCCTGAAGGCGGCGCTCGAAGACCACCTTGCGACACTTGGTGAAAGGCATCCGAACGTGACGTTTAAGCTGGAGGCGGAGGATGACACCTATCCGGCCCCTGTCGAAACGACGATGTTCAGGGCGATCCGTGAAGCGGTTCACAACGCCCTCAAACACGGGCTGCCAACGCGCATCGCGGTCAAACTGAGAAAGACGGAGAACGCGCTCACCTTCACCGTTCGCGACGACGGCGGCGGCTTTCCCGAGGGGAGACAGAAAAACGGCTTCGGGATCATCGGCATGCGCGAGCGCCTTGAGACGGCAGGCGGCTCTCTTGAAGTCGGCGAAGTGCTTCTTCCCGCTGGCGTTCGCGTCAAAGGAAGCATACCTCTCTCGCGACAGGAAGATTCGGCTGCATCAGGAGGAAACGGGATGGGGCACGAGACGTGAAGATACTCATCGTCGACGACCACACGGTCGTTCGGGACGGCGTCAAGCGTCTGGTCGATACGCTCGGCGTCGTCGAATTCGGGGAAGCGGAAACACCGGCGGAGGCGCTGACGGAGTTTCGCCGGCTGCGGCCGGACGTGACCGTTCTCGACATCAATCTCAAGAACGGAAGTGGCCTCGAAGTCCTGCGACGGCTGAAAGCGGACACCCCGACGGCGAGGATCGTCGTCTTCTCGATGTATTCCGATATCGCCTATGCCGCATCGGCACGGCGCGAGGGCGCGTTGGGTTATGTGGCCAAGAGCGCATCCTCCGACGAACTCCTCGTCGCGATCGAGCAGGCGCTTGAGGGCAAAACCTATACGGACACGGAGACGGCGGCGCTCATGAGCGAGCAGCCGCAGAATGCAGGCCTCGAAACCCTTACCCGGCGCGAATTGCAGATCCTCCAGATGCTTGGCGAGGGCAACAGCCTGTCGGAGATCGCGGACGGACTCGGCATCGCCTACAAGACGGCCGCCAACACCGCGACCAAGCTGAAGGAAAAGCTCGGACTCGATCGGACGGCCGACCTCGTGCGCTTTGCCCTCGAAACCCGGGGTGGGCGAATGCTTGTGGCTGCACAGAAGGCCGATTCGTAACCGGAAAGTCAGGCAGCACCGCACCCCGTTGAAGAACACGGGAAGTAATCCCGTTGTCGCAACCTTGCGGCCGCCACATCCTGCAAACAGTCACCGCCGCTTTGCCGCGTCTCCCAAGGTGCAGTGAAGCGGTGGTGACACGTTTCGCCCGCAGGCGAAGCATCGGACCGCTTTGATTCTTGATGCTTCTCTCAAGCTGCGGGCCTCGACGATTGTCGGTGACACCCTCACCACAAACCGAGATTGAACAGGAAGGATCGACGATGATCAAACGCCTCGTGCTTGCCTCCGCCTTCGCCGCCGCCTCGACCGTCGCATTTGCCCAGGACAGCGACGACACCGTTGAGGAAATGGCATCCGACGAAGAAGTTCAGATGGTGAACGAAACGCTGTCCAAGATCGGCTGCGAAGCAACGGCTGTGGAGAAAGAGAGCGACAATCTCTTCGAAGTCGACGATGCGACCTGTGAAATTGGCCAATACGACATCAAGTTGAACGGCGATTATCAGATCACGGTCATGTCGATCGACGAATAAGAAGAGCCCGCAAAACCGGCTGCGGCTCAGCTTTGCCTCGATCGCAGCAGCCTTTCCGGACTTTGAAGTGACTATCGGAACGCCTCGGCGTTCCGACCCCAAGGGAGGACCGATGAAAAACCTTTTGGTTTCCAGTGCAATCGCCGGAGCGTTGATGCTCGCCGGCACGCCCGCTTTCGCCTACAAGATCTTCGTGTCGAATGAGAAGGGCAACGACATCACGGTTCTCGATTCGGAGAACTTCGAGGTGGTCGACACCTTCGATGTCGGTCAGAGACCCCGCGGCATCGCGGTGAGCCCGGACGGCAAGAGCCTCTATGTCTGCACGTCCGACGACGACATCATCAAGGAATTCTCGACCGACACCTACGAGTTCATCCGCACCCTGCCGTCCGGTCCCGATCCCGAACTTCTGGTCGTCTCGCCCGACGGAACGCGGCTTTATGCGGCCAACGAGGACGACAATCTGGTGACGGTGATCAATCTGGAAACCGGGTCCCGCGTGATCGAAATTCCAGTGGGCGTCGAACCGGAGGGAATGGGCATTTCCCCGGATGGCCAGACGATCGTCAACACCTCGGAAACGACGAACATGGCCCATTTCATCGACAGGGATTCTCAGCAGATCACGGCGAATGTGCTTGTCGATTCCCGCCCGCGCTTTGCACAATACAAGTCGGATGGGTCGGAAATCTGGGTCTCGGCCGAGATTGGCGGCACCGTTTCGGTCATCGATGCCGAGACCAAGCAGATCAAGAAAAAGATAACCTTCGAGATCCAGGGCATTCGCTCCGAGGCAATCCAGCCGGTCGGCGTGCGGATTACGCCGGACGACACCAAGGCCTATGTCGCGCTTGGCCCCGCCAACCGTGTCGCGGTCGTCGATGCCAACACCTATGAGGTGCTGGACTATCTCCTCGTCGGCCAGCGCGTCTGGCAGCTCGCCTTCTCGCCGGACGCCGAATACCTCTTCACGACGAACGGCATCTCCAACGACATCTCCATTGTCGACGTCTCCGAGGACGAGGTCATCAAATCGGTGCAGGTCGGCCAGCAGCCCTGGGGCGTTGCCGTCGCCGATGTCGAATAGGCTCGAAAGGGCCATCACCTCGCAAGACCTGAATACAGCAGACTGGAGGAAACATGCTGAACACCAAACTCTGGCTCGCCCTCATGGCATCGAGCCTCATCCTCGCACCGGCGGCCCATGCCCAGGACAACACGTCCGGTTCATCGGAAAGCATGTCGGAATCGAGCGCTTCGAGCGATGCAGCCGCATCCTCAAACGCGGATGACGACGATGAGACATCAGGCGCATCCGCTGATATGGACGATGACGACGATGATGACGACGTCGCATCCGGTGACATGGTCCCGCCCGCAAGCGAGCTCAATATGGCGCCGGGCTCGGAGATGATGCCGGCAGCAGCCCTCAACGGCGACCAGATCGGCCTTCCGCCGGTTTCCCTGTCTTCCCAGATCATCACGCCCCTCGTCATCGGCGAGGACGGTGAGCCTTACGCGGTCAGTGCCAAGGACTTCGTGCTGCGCGCCGGCCAACCCTATCGCTGGGACATCGTGTCCGAGGGCGGCGTCGAGTATAAGTGGCACGCGCCGGACTTCTTCCGGAACGTCTGGAACAACCAGATCGTCATCGAGGATCGCGAGATCCACATGGACGGTTCGCCCGCATGGCTGGAATTCGATACCCAGGGGCCGATCACGGTTCAGTTCCAGACCATTCGCCCCGGCCGCTATGAATGGTATGTGGAAGGGCTCGCGGACGAAGAGCACGACATGAAAGGCACGATCACGGTCGTCCCGTAAGCCTTTGTCGACGCATTGAACATCGGGACGGCGCGCTTTTCGCGCCGTGCCAGCATTGGGAGGCATATCGCGTGGCCAATACGGCTGACGTTTCGACGACATCAGCGCCGCTCGCCCTGAAGGTGGACGGCGTCAGCCATTCCTACGGCTCACGAAAGGCGCTGGACGATGTCTCGTTTTCCGTGCCGCAAGGCTCGTTTACCGCACTGCTCGGCCCGAACGGCGCAGGCAAGTCGACCCTCTTCTCGCTGATCACGCGCCTCTTCAACACGCGGCAAGGCGAGATCAGCATTCTCGGCTTTCCCTTGCGCGGCCAGTCGACGGAAGCCCTCCGCCGGCTCGGCGTCGTCTTTCAGGCGCGCACGCTCGATCTCGACCTCTCGATCAGGCAGAACCTCGTGTATCACGCCGCGCTGCACGGTATCGGCCGCAAGGCCGCAGAAGACCGCATCGGCGAAATCCTGAAAAATTCCGAACTCTCCGAACGGCTCGGCGAGAAGGCGCGCAGCCTATCCGGAGGGCAGCTTCGGCGCATCGAGATCGTTCGCGCCTTCATCCATCGCCCTCGCCTCATCCTGCTCGACGAACCGACCACCGGTCTCGATATCAAATCTCGCGCCGAAATCGTCTCTGAGGTTCGCCGGCTTGTGGAAGAGGAGAACGTCTCCGTCCTCTGGGCGACCCATCTGATCGACGAGATCGACGCATCGGACCGGGTTGTCGTCCTCCATCGCGGAACGGTTCTCGCCGAAGGCTCGGTCGAGGACGTGACCGAAGCCGAGAACGCGGAATCGATCCACGACGCCTTCACACGGTTGACCGGCCTTGCAGGGCAAGATCAGTCCAGGCAGATGGAGATTCTGGCATGAGCGAGGCCGTCTCAACCGAGAGTTCCGCCACTGGCTCGCCGTCCTACGGGGAAGAAGCGACAGGTTTTTCCGCACGGGCCTATGCCATCTGCGCCGGCGGCATCATCTGGCGCGAGGCCCTGCGCTTCCTGCACCAGCGCGAGCGCTTCGTGTCCGCTCTGGTGCGCCCGCTTCTCTGGCTCTTCATCTTCGCCGCAGGTTTCCGGCAGGTGCTCGGCGTCTCGATCGTCCCGCCTTACCAGACCTACATCCTCTATGAGGTCTACATCACGCCGGGCCTGATCGGCATGATCCTTCTCTTCAACGGTATGCAGTCCTCGCTTTCCATGGTCTACGACCGGGAGACGGGGACCATGAAGACGCTTCTTGTCTCGCCCCTGCCCCGTTGGTTCCTGCTCGTCTCGAAGCTCGCTGCGGGCGTCGCGGTCGGCATCCTGCAGGTTTACGTCTTCCTAGCGATCGCCTGGTTCTGGGAGGTCCGCCCGAACTGGATCGGCTACGTCTACGTCCTGCCGGCCCTCATCCTGACGGGGTTGATGCTCGGCTCGCTCGGCATGCTCCTCTCCTCGCTCGTCCAGCAGCTGGAGAACTTCGCGGGCGTCATGAACTTCGTGATCTTCCCGATGTATTTCGCCTCCTCGGCGCTCTATCCCTTGTGGCGCGTTCAGGAATCGAGCCCGCTTCTCTACACGATCTGCCTGTTCAACCCGTTCACCCATGCGGTGGAGCTCGTGCGCTTCGCCCTTTATCAACAGTTCAATCTGCAAGCGTTTCTCATCGTGACGGGCTGCACCGTGTTCTTCCTCGGTGCAGCGATCATCGCCTACGACCCGGCGCGCGGCACCATCGCGCGCAAGAAGCAGGGTTGATCGAAACCGGGCTGTTTGAAGCCCGGCAACGCAGAGAAACCATACGAATTTGGGAGGCTCATTCGATGACGATCAAGACCATTTCGCTGAGGCTGACGCGCTCAGCCACCTTCATGGCGGCGGGGCTTTGCCTCGCACTGGTCCAGCCGGCCTTTGCCCAGCGCGACGAGAGCCAGCCGCGCGCAATCCCTGAAGGGTTCGTGCTGCCGGGTCCGGCACCGACGAACGCGCCCGACGCCAATCCCGACGGAACCGTGCCCGGCACGGAAAACCAGAGCGGAACCAGCAAAGACGGAGATCCAGCTTCTCCCGATAGTGGTAGCGCCGCCGCGACGTCCCAAGGCGGCACGCTCGCCCCAGCGACGCCGACCGTCGTCGGCGAAGGACGCACAGCCGCCAATCCGATGGCCTTCGCCACGGCACCGGAAACCGGAACCACCGATTGGCCCTGCGTCCAGCGACAGGTCGAGACGATCCAGCCCGCGCAGATGTGGGCCGGACCCGATCTTTCCCTTGGAAACGACGTGGAACGGACGCCCGAAATGCGCGCCATCGTGGACCGCGCGATTGCCCGGCGCATCTCCGGCGAGGAAGCCCGGAAGCTGGTGCGCGATTATATCGACACAATGCCTGAAGCCGATCGCAAGAAGGTTGCCGCTGCACTGTTCACCGATATGCTCGACCGCCTGAATGCCGAGCGCGGCCAGGTGATGAACGGCATCCTGCGCTACGGCTCGCGCCAGAAGCAGCTCGCCGAAACCCTCCGCGAGAAATCACGGCGGATGGCGGAGATTCGCCGGGAAGGCGACGCCACGGCCTTTGCCGATATCCGCGAAGAAATGCAATGGGACACGCGCATCTTCGATGATCGACGCAAGTCACTCACCTATGTCTGTGAAGTGCCGATCCTGATCGAACAGCGTGCGTTTTCGCTCGGACGCGAGTTGAGCCGTAATCTCGGCTGAAACCGGCGGCCGGGAACGAAGCCGGCAGGCAAAGCCTACCGGCTCAGCGCCTTCAAACCGAGACGGATGAGTTTGGCGCTGTCGGCGCCCTCGCCCGCTTCCTTGATCGCGGTCGCGACGGCAGTCGCGGCCTGATCGCGCGGATAGCCAAGATTGGTGAGCGCCGAGACCGCATCCGCTACCGGCGCAGAGGCTGTGCCGCCGCCGATGTCGCGCTTCAGCCCGAAGCTCTCCTCCGATCCCGCCCCCGAAAAGGCCGGTGCGCGGTCCTTCAGTTCGGCAACGATCCGCTGGGCGACCTTGGGACCGACGCCTGGCGTGCGCGCGACCATCGCCTTGTCCTGAAGCGCGACGGCATTGGCAAGGTCGCCCGGCGCGAGGGTGCCAATTACCGCAAGCGCCACCTTCGAGCCGACACCCTGAACGGTCTGAAGCAGGCGAAACCAGTCCCTCTCGGACGCTGAGGCGAACCCGTAAAGCCGGATCATGTCCTCGCGCACGATGGTCTCGATAAAGAGCACGACCGCCTCGCCGACGCCTGTCAGGCTTGAAAGCGTCCGCGCTCCACAGAAGGCCACATATCCGACCCCATGGACGTCGACGACCACGTGATCCTCGCCGATCTCTTCGACCGTCCCCTTGAGCTTGCCGATCATACCGTGCCTTCCGGCGTCATGATTTCGAGATCCGGAAAATAGCTGCGATACCGCACGGGATCGCGCGTCAGCAGCCGGTGCCCGCCGACAAGCGCGTGGGCGCCGATCAGAAAGTCCGGCAGCGTTCGATCGCGCCGGCCACCGCGCTGGCGATAAAGGCGGTGAGCCTGACCGGCGGGATAAGCGGCAGCAAAGGGAAACGCTTCACGGCGATATGCAAACACGGAGTAGATAGCCTCTATGTCGATGTCGGGACCAAGGCCGGCAGTCAATTCAGCCCACACGACGGCGCTCAGAATCACCGGCCCTTCCCCAAGCGCCAGCACAATGGATTTCGCGGATGCGTCGAATCGCGGGCTGGGTTCAGTAAGATCGATCCAGATATTCGTATCAATCAGGGTCGACATCGTCTCGAGGCCCCCTCAGCCAGTCGACATAAGTCTTGCCATCCATGCCGTTGAACAAATTCTGACCTTGAAATTGGCTGAAATGCCGACGCATAGCCTCGACCCGTTCAT
The DNA here is from genome assembly GCF_039652615.1 of Fulvimarina fulva. Classification (NCBI taxonomy): domain Bacteria; kingdom Pseudomonadati; phylum Pseudomonadota; class Alphaproteobacteria; order Hyphomicrobiales; family Aurantimonadaceae; genus Fulvimarina; species Fulvimarina fulva. The sequence continues at coordinate 58,810 of NZ_JBDJAC010000001.1, read as the reverse complement.
CGAAACCCTGTTTGGCGTTGACGAGATAGACGTCGTCCCCGCTCTGAACGAAGTCCACCTCGCTGCCCGGCCCGATTCCGAGCTTGTCCCGGATCGGCTTGGGGATTGTTACCTGCCCCTTTTCAGTCACGCGCATCGGGTCCGGCTCCGGTAATACCGTCTCGGTAATACCTACCCAAGAAACGAGAACAAGTCAAGAACGCGAACGACGCACCTCAGCGCCCGGCCATCGCCAGTCGAGATTGCGCCGATTGGCGGTGATGGGTGTGGCAGATCGCAATCGCAATCGCGTCGGCCGCATCATCCGTGTCGAAAGTCGCCTTCGGCATCAGCACGTTGACCATCATGTGGATCTGCTTCTTGTCGCCGTGCCCGACGCCGATGACGGCCTTCTTCACAGCGTTGGGCGCATATTCGGCAACCGGAATTCCGGCCAGCGATGGCACAAGAAGGGCGATGCCCCGCGCCTGTCCGAGCTTCAGGGTCGCCACCGCGTCCTTGTTGACGAAGGTCTGCTCGACCGCCGCCTCGTCAGGCCGGTAGGCATGAACGATCTCGCTCAAGCCGTCATGAAGTTGCTTGAGACGCGAGGCAAGATCGCATTTGGCATCGGAGGTGACCGTTCCGCTCGCAACGAAGCGCAGGGAATTGCCCTGCGTCTCCACGATGCCCCAGCCCGTGCGCCTCAATCCCGGATCGATGCCGATGATGCGAATGGGTATCTCCTGCAACATGATGGACGCGTTCCCCATTTGGTTATCACACCAGTGGAGGAATGGCATCCGAATCGTGAACAAAGATGAAACAATTCGAGATTTCCGCAGGGCGCGGCTGTTCGCCTATTCGGCGTCCATCGAGAAGATCTTGCCTGGGTTCATGATGTTGAGCGGGTCGAGCGCGGTCTTGATGGCACGCATCACATCGACCGCATCGCCGAGCTCGGCGTTGAGATAGCCACGCTTGCCCTGGCCGATGCCGTGTTCGCCCGTGCAGGTGCCGTCCATATCGAGCGCCCGTTCCGCAAGCCGCTTCATGAAGCCTTCCGCGTTCGCCACTTCAGCCGCGACGGCCGTATCGATCAAGAGGGACACGTGGAAATTGCCGTCGCCCACATGGCCGACGATCGGCGCTATGAGCCCGGCCGATTCCGCATCTGCCCGCGTCTCGTCGATACAGTCGGCAAGCCGAGATACGGGCACGCACACATCCGTCGCAACCGCCTTTGCGCCCGGCCTCAGCCCCAGGGAAGCCCAGTAGAAGTCGTGCCGCGCCTTCCATAGCCGCGATCGCTCCTCGGCCCGGCTCGCCGACTTCAGCTTCCCGCCGCCGTTGTCCTCGACGATAGCCGCGAAGGTTTCGGCCTGCTCGGCGACCGAGGCCGGGCTTCCGTGAAACTCGACGAAGAGATGCGGTGTCTCGGGCAGGTCCATCTTCGAGTAGGCATTCGTCGCCTTAATCGACAGCCCGTCGAGAAGCTCGATCCGCGCGATCGGAAGGCCCATCTGCACGGTCTGGATCACCGCATTCACCGCATTGGTCACGTCTTCAAACGGGCAGATGCCGGACAGGATCTGCTCGGGAATTCCGTAGAGCTTCAGGTTGAGCCGGGTAATGACGCCGAGAGTGCCTTCCGAGCCGACAAGGAGCCGTGTCAGGTCGTAGCCGGCAGAGGTCTTCTTCGCCCGGCGCGCGGTGCGGATAACCGTTCCGTCGGCCATTACGGCATGGAGCGCCACCACATTGTCTCGCATCGTCCCATAACGCACCGCGTTCGTGCCGGAGGCGCGTGTTGCGGCCATGCCGCCGAGCGAGGCGTTGGCGCCGGGGTCGATCGGAAAGAAGAGACCTGTGTCGCGCAGGTGCTCGTTCAGCGCCTCGCGGGTGACGCCCGGCTCGACGGTGCAGTCGAGGTCCTCGGCATTGACCGAAAGCACGCTGTCCATGCCGGACAGATCGAGCGACACGCCGCCGAAGGGCGCGTTTACGTGCCCCTCAAGGGACGAGCCGACACCGAAAGGCACGATCGGCATGCCGTGCCGGGCCGCGATCTTCACAAGCGCCTGAACCTCGGACTCGCTTCTCGCGAACAGCACCGCATCGGGCAGCTGGTTCGGAATATAGGTCGTCGTGTGGCTATGAGCCCGGCGCACGTCCTCGCCGGTCGCGAGCTGGTCGCCGAAGGTTTCGGATAGCTCGGCAAGCGCTGCCTCCGTCCCCGGCCGTCTGGGCCTGTCCTCGGCCAGGATGTCCGCCAGCGCCATCATATGTTCTCCCACGAAATTGCTGAAAGGAGTTTGGGGCTCGTATCCCTGCAATGCAATGTCTTCACGAGGGTAAGCGCGTGATGCCCTATGGCTTCATAGAGAAAGAAGCGTACACACGCGGCGCACCGCTGCCTGATAGCCCTCGACGCCGAAGCCCGCGATCACGCCGTTGGCCCTGCCCGAGACGAAGGAATGGTGCCGGAAAGCCTCGCGCTTGTGGACGTTCGAGATATGCACCTCGAAGACAAGCCCCTCGAATGCGTTCAGCGCATCCAGGATCGCGACCGAGGTGTGGGTGAAGGCAGCCGGATTGATGACGATCGCGGCCGATGTCTCGCGCGCTTCGTGAATCCAGTCGATGATCTCGTATTCCCGGTTCGACTGGTGGAAGCGGATGCTATGCCCCGCTTCGCCCGCCAGGGCCTCGCAATCGCGCTTCACATCGGCGAGCGTCTCGGTGCCGTAGATCTCCGGCTGGCGTTTGCCCAGCAGGTTGAGGTTCGGCCCGTTGAGGATCATGATCTCGGCCATGGCGCTTCCTCTGTTTTGCGGGGACGGAGGCGAGCATCAGCCGTAGTGGTTCTGCACGACGGCCTGCGCGATCTCCTCGCGGGCGATGATCCCGCGAATATCGTCGGCGCGCGGAATGCCTGCCGTATGTCCGATGACGATGGCGGTAGAGCGTGTCCGGCGATTCATGCGGGTGATGACGGAATTGAGGTTGTCCCGCGCCGAAACGATCACGTAGTCGAGCTGGGTAATGTCGGCGAGCGTCTGGTTGGCGAACCGGTCCGGCCTGTAGGGAACGGTACCAAAGCGCACGAAGCCCACAATGCGCTGGCCATCGGCAACGATCACGCGGGTCTTGTCGACCTCGATCTCCTTCAGCGCATCGGCGACCAGCATGCTCTGCTGCAGCACTGTCACATTCGTCGCCATCACCTCGCTCGCCCGCTGGACGAGGAACATGTTGGTCGTCCGGTCGGTCGGGATCGGCCGGCCGCGCGAGCGCAACTTGATCGTGTAGATGTCGGACGTGATGAGCGCCCTCCGAGTGCCGATGGCGATCGCCACCGCAAGCACCAGCGGAAGAATGATCTCGTAATCGCGCGTCATCTCGAAGATCATGACGATCGCGGTCATCGCGGCGCTGGTCGCGCCTCCCACCATCGCACCCATTCCGATGATCGCGAAGGTCTCCACGGTCAGCCCGCTTTCCGGGATCACCATGTTGCCGAGCAGCCCGATCGCCCCGCCGACCGTCGCGCCCATGAAGAGCGAGGGTGAGAAGACACCGCCCGACGCACCCGAACCAAGCGACACGCAGGTGGCGAAGAGCTTGCCCGCAAAGAGCAGAAGCAGAAGCCCGACCGACAGGATGCCGCCGGAGATGATGTCCTGGATGGTCGCATAGCCGACGCCCATCACGTGGTAATGGCCCGTGCCGAGATAGAAGGCATAACCCGACAGGCCGACGAACGTCATGCCAAGCATGTTCTGGAGATAGGGGTTCATCTTCGACTGCTCGAACACGTCCTCGGACCAGGCGAGGACCTTCACGAAGGCCCAGGCGGCGAGGCCTATGACGACGCCAAGGAATGCAGCCAGCACCAGTTCCCAGCCGTTGACGGCCTGCGTCGGCAAACCGCTGATCGGCACCAAGAAGGCCGATTCCACGCCCATTGCGAGGCGATAGACATAAGTGCTCGTGGCCGTTGCGACGACGACGGGCAGGAAGGTTCGGGTGGAGACTTCCGGCAGCAAAACTTCGGAGGCAAAGAGCACGCCGCCAAGCGGCGTGTTGAAGGTCGCAGCGATACCGGCACCCGCGCCCGCCGAAAGCAGTGTGATCTTCTGCGGCCGAACGAGGTTCAGCCGCCGCGCGAAGGTCGATCCGAACGAGGACCCGATCTGGATGATCGGTCCCTCGCGGCCCACGGAAGCCCCGGTGCCGATCGAGATCGCCGAGGCGAGCGACTTCACCAGCGCGACCACGCCGCGCACATTGCCGCGCTTGTGGTAGATCGCAAACATGACCTCGGGCACACCGTGCCCCTTTGCCTCCGGCGCGAAGTTCCGAACCAGCCAGACGACGATCAGCCCGCCGAGCACCGGAACGAGAATGATGCCAGCGCCCCAGACGCTGGGCGGCCCATATTCCAGCGGTTCGAGCTCGAACGAAAAGACGCCGTAGAACGCAAAATTACCGATCACCGCGATCAGATATTTGAAGACGATCGCCCCGAGCCCGGCGACGACCCCGACGATCAGCGCCAGGACGAGCAGCGTCCAGATCCGCACCTCCCGCTCGGGAGCCGGCTCGACTCCCTCCCCGCCGGCTTGCGCTTCGGACGATGGGACGGGTTCGACGGCGGACATGAAAGAAACTCGGAACTGGGTTGGGCGGTGAGGAAAATGACCTTGCCGCCGTCTTAGACCGCTCTCCGCCGTCACGCAAACCAGGATTCCGAACGATGCGAGCCGCACTGTTAAGCGCACAGCAATCGCATTATCGTTACTTTGAACCGGCTACTTCATTTAAGACGGCCGACGACTCACCCAAACAACGCCTCGCCCTGCTCGTCCACCACACGGCGCGCCTTGGCGAGAGCCGCGCTCTCGGCGTCGGTGCGGGACGGGAAGAGATCGGCGCGGATGAGACGATGGGATTTCGTCTCGCCGCCGATGTCCTTTTCGATGATCGCGGAAAGACGAAACTGCTCGCCCTCGGCCATCGGGGCGGGCGTGATCGTGAAGCCCTTGTAGTCTTCGGGCTCGCCGCGCAGCTCGGCTGCGCTTTCGGATTTGGAACCACCGCCGAAAAGGCGTTTCAGAAAAGATGCCATGCAGCCGATTTAGGGTGGACGCCGGCTCTCGGCAAAACGGAAAATCGCCTGACAAACAAAAAGGCGCCGCCTCAAAGCGACGCCTTGGTCATTCCGCCCGTTCTGGAACGTCAGGTGAAACGCAGATCAGCGGTCGTCGCTGTCCTCGTCTTCGCTCTTGCTCTTCATGGAGGAGAGTTTGGCGAAGACCGCGGCCGCGTCCAGTTCCTCGTCGTCGCTGTCGGCCTTGCTCGTGCCGGCACCGGCCGAGACCCAGTTTTCCGTCTGGGAGGCGGAGAGCAGACGCTCTTCCTCGGCCAGATCTTCGGGCTTCGGCGGCAGACCGCGCATCGCTTTCTCGACTTCGAGATCGAGGTCGATCTGGGTGCAGAGGCCGAGGGTCACGGGGTCCATCGGCACGAGATTGGCCGAATTCCAGTGGGTGCGCTCGCGGATCGCTTCGATCGTGTTCTTCGTCGTGCCGACGAGACGCGAGATCGCGGCGTTTTCAAGCTCGGAATGGTTGCGCACCAGCCAGAGGATGGCGTTCGGCCGGTCCTGGCGCTTGGAGACCGGCGTATAACGCGGCGCCTTGCGCTTGGCTTCCGGCACGCGAACCTTCGGCGGGGCGAGCTTCAGTTTCAGCTTGCCGTTCTTTTCCGCCTGCTCGATGTCATCGCGCGTCAGCTGACCGTTGAGGATCGGATCGAGCCCCTTGATCCCCGTTGCGGCTTCGCCATCGGCGATGGCCTTGATCTCGAGCGGATGCATGGAACAGAAATCGGCGATCTGGTCGAAGGACAAAGACGTGTTGTCGACGAGCCAGACGGCGGTCGCTTTCGGCATCAAAAGTTGCTGGGCCACGAATACAATCCTTCTCTTGCGCCGCTCCGGAGGGGCGGGCTGTGGGTATCACCACGATGTCCGGGAAATCGGTGTGTCTTATAAGGCTTCGAAAGCCTCGCCGCAACAAGACCGACCCGTCAAAATTGAAACATATGTTAGCAGGCACCCCGAGTTTCGCAGCTCAGATCACCAGGATCAGCACCGACAGGCCATAGAGAAGGAACACGCCGGTGGACTCAAAGCCGATATTGAGGAAGCCCCGCTTTTCCCGCTTCATCATGCCGAGCAGGATCAACGTCACCATCAGCATGGCGAAGAGCGCCGTCGCCTGGTCGTCGTCCGTCGCCGATTTGTAGATCGATTCCTCGGAGACGAAATCGGCCGCCGACAGGAACAGCACTTCGAAAGCGTTTCCGCCGATGATGTCGCCGACAGCAAGCCCGACCGCACCGATCCGCACCGCGGCGATCGCCGTCACCAGTTCCGGCAGGGAATTGGCGATGGCCGTGAACGTCGTACCGAACACGGTCTGCGAAACGCCGGTCAGCCCAACGAGGGCGATCGACACCTCGCCGATCGCATAGCCCGCTAAAGCTGTGATCCCGGCATAGAGGAGGAAAAGCAGCCAGAGCGTCCTGTCTGGCCGGTCCTCGTCGCTTTCGGACGCATCGGATTCCTCCTCACGCGTCTCGTCCGTCTGCTTGGCGAACCACATGTCCTCGGCGCGGACCTGCCGCAAAAGAATGAGACCGCCGATATAGGTGATCGGCAGGAGCACCGAGATCGGATGGACGCCGAATACGCTGATGCCGGTCGTCACCGAGCCGATCAGCGCCATGCACAGAAGCGCATTGAGAAGAATGCCCTGCGCCAGCGCGACAGGTGTTGCCGCGGCATGCTCGAGATTGGCGCGGCGGTAGAAGAGATCGGCGACCGCGATGAACAGCGTCTGCGCCGTCAGCCCGCCCAGCGCATTGCCGATCGCAAGTTCCGGAAAGCCCTGGTAGGCCGTCGAGACCGAGGTGATCGCGCCCGGCAGCGAGGTCGAGACGCCGACGAAGAGAGCGCCGGCAACCACCTCCCCCATGCCCGTGCGATCGGCCAGTTCGTCCGCGATCGTCGAGAGCTTCACGCCGGCGAACGCGATCGCGGCGGCCGAGAGGATGAATAGGACGATGTTCGCCGTCAGCCCCAAGCTTGCAAAGTCGAACATTGATAAACCTTCATCGATGACAGGTGCCGCCTCGCGGCGTCAGATGGCTTTGCACGGCTCGAATTCGGTCTGGGGCCTCTGCAAATCCTGCAAAAGCCGCCACCGGAGCAAGCGATTGTTCAGCCGGTTTTGCCGGTCCTCAGCACGATCTTGCCGATGTGATCTTCATCGAGATGCCGGTGCGCCTCTGCTGCATCCTCCATCGGATAAGTCTTCTCCATGACCGGCCCCACTTTGCCGCTGGCCAGAAGCGGCACGACGAGCCGTTCGAGATCGCGGGCAATCTCGGCCTTGAACTCGACGGGCCGCGCCCGAAGCGTCGATCCGGTGAAGACGAGACGCTTCACCATGATCCGGCTGAGATCGATCTCCGCCTTCGGACCCTTGAGGAAGGCGATCTGCACGATCCGGCCTTCTACCGCGGCGCATTCGAGATTTCGGTTCGCATAATCGCCGCCCACCATATCGAGAATGACGTCGGCGCCATGACCGTCGGTCGCCGCCTTCAGGGCTTCGACGAAGTCAGTGTCCTTGTAGTTGAAGCAGTGTTCGGCACCGAGCTTTTCCGCTGCCGCGCATTTTTCCGCGCTTCCGGCTGTTGCAAAGACGCGGGCACCGAAGTGCTTCGCAAGCTGAATCGCGGTAGTCCCGATGCCGCTCGTGCCGCCATGGACGAGAAACACCTCGCCCTTTGTCAGCCCGGCCCGCATGAAGACATTGCTCCACACGGTGAAGTAGGTTTCGGGCACGGCCGCAGCTTGTTCGAAGCTCATGCTTTCCGGCACATGGATGGCGTTCGTCTCGTGGACCGTCACCGCCTCGGCATAGCCGCCGCCGGGAACGAGCGCCATCACACGGTCGCCGATCTCGAAACGCGAGGCGCCCTCGCCCAGCGCATCGACGGTGCCGGCGACTTCCAGCCCCGGCCATTCCGGCGCGCCTTCCGGCGGCGGATAGACACCCTTGCGCTGCATCGCATCCGGCCGGTTGACGCCGGCGGCCGCCACCGCGATGCCGATTTCTCCAGCGCGGGGCTGAGGTTTCGGGCGCGTCTCGGGGACGAGCACCTCCGGGCCGCCAAACCCCTTCAGCCCGATAATCCGCATGTCGTTTGCTTCAGCCACGTCCTGGTCCTTCCGCGATTTTCCACTGCGGGCGGCACTTAGTGAAGAAATCGATGATGGGGAGGCTGCCCGTTAATTCTCGATCAAGGTTTACAGTGTTTAATCAAGATAGTTCGGAACCGGTTCATTCGAGCGGGTGCCGGATAGATGAGGCTCTCTGCGAGCGCCTCGTTTGACGCCTCCCTGTTGAAACTCCTGAGAGCCGTTTTCAACGGCTCTTTTTTTTCGCCCGAGTTTCCTTTCTCGCGCAGGCCGGCCCTGTAACTTACCGTCGGCGCATGCTATTCATCCACAAGCACGTTCAACCTGTTAACCGTTCTTAACCACCGATTATTGCGTTTGGGCCGTTAACCCGGCATCTTCGCAGGCGGTAATCAGAGCCGGCTTATGATTGACGATGCCAGGCGGGTGGAGCACTTTTCGATTTTATGAGCCATAGCACGAACGACAGCACGAACGCTGCGGCGCCGGTGCGCCTCGCCGAACACAAGGCCAATAGCCGCGCGTTCCAGCCCATGTTCGACGAGGGCATGGCGCTTGTGGACGAGACGGCCAGCTATCTCGACGGCGATGGTCGTTCGGCCTCCAAGGCTCTGCCGAAGCCGGTGTCTACGCTTTATGCCGCCGAATCCATGCGGTTGACGACGCGCCTCATGCAGATGGCCTCATGGCTTCTTCTCCAGCGCGCCCTCAACGAGGGCGACATGACCCGCGCGCAGGTCGAGTCGGAAAAGCAGAAGGTCCGTCTCAACGGCGATGCCGAGACCTCCGACGACGCCAATTTCGCCTATCTTCCGGATCAGTTTCGCGATCTCGTCATGCGTGCCACGCTGCTGGAGCGCCGCATCGCCATTCTCGACCGCGAGCTTTACGGCGTTTCGCGAACCTTAGACGACCGGCCCGTGGGCAATCCCGTCGGCGAACAGCTCAACCTTTTGAAGACCGTCTTCCACCGGTAGTTTCCCGCGCCAAAACAAAGGCCTGATGCGTGGGCGGCACGCCTTCCCAAACCGGGAGCGAGCCCCTACCGTCTCTGTCATGCGCGCCAACCTCTTCTCGATTCCGCTTCGCTCTCCGTTTCTTCCGACGCTCGCCGGCAGCCTGCTCGATGGCAGTCTGGATGTCGGCTATCGGTATGACGGCGATCCGCTTTCCCTTGCCGATGTCCTGATCTATGTGCCGACGCGGCGCGCCGCCCGATCCCTTGCCTTCGCGTTTCAGGCACGCCTTGGCGACAAGGCCGCGATCCTGCCGCAGATCCGTCCGATCGGCGAAGGTGATGAGGCCGAGCTCATGCCGGGCGCTGACCCGGCGATGGCGCTAAAGCCGGTGATGGGCGAACTCGAGCGCCGTCTGGAACTCGCCCGTCTCGTGCGCCGCTGGCGCTCCATGACACGCGAGGCGGAACTGAAGGCGCTCTTTGGATCGGAGGATGTGGCCTTGCCCGCCTCGGCCGCCGATGCCCTCTATCTCGCCGCCGACCTCGGTTCGCTTCTCGATGAGATCGAGACCGAGGGCGTTTCATTTTCGCAGCTCGGCGATCTCGCGCCGGAAGAGCTGACGGAGTGGTGGCGACTGACCCTCACCTTCCTCTCCATCGTCACAAAGCACTGGCCCGATCAGCTTGAGGCGGATGGCCGCATCAGCGAAGCGCGCGCCAAGAACGAATGGCTGAAGAACGAGGCGGATCGGCTGCGCGAGCATCCCCCGGCCGGCCCCGTGATTCTCGCCGGTTCGACGGCGACCGCACCGCAGACGATCGCCTTGATGCGCGTCATCGCGAATATGGAAAAAGGCGCGGTCGTTCTTCCCGGCCTTGATCATGCGCTGAACGACAAGGCGTTCTCGCTGATCGATCGCAGCCTCGCCATCGCCTCGCCGGGCCATCCGCAATACGGGCTGAAGCGTATTCTGAACGGCCTCGTGATCGGCCGGGACAGCGTGGGCGTGCTCAGCGCTGACGACCGCCTTCTTGCGCGCGAACGCTTTCTCTCCGATGCGCTCCGACCTGCGGAGACAACCGAACACTGGAGCGAGAGCGCGGAAGAGCATGGAAACTCTGCGCTCGACGAGGTCTCGCTGATCGAGGCCGCCGAGCCACGCGAGGAAGCGCTCGCCATCGCCTGCGCCATGCGCGACGCCCTTTCCGAGCCCGAAGCCACCTGCGCCCTCGTCACGCCGGACCGCAATCTCGCCCGCCGTGTCGTCATCGAGCTCGAACGCTTCGGGATCCGCGCAAACGATTCCGCCGGCCGGCCTCTCACGACGACCGCGCCGGGCACCCTCGCCTCGACCCTCGTGTCAGTCGCCTTCGCACCGGGCGACCCAATCCCGCTTCTGGCGCTCCTGAAGCATCCGCTGGTCCGGCTCGGCATGACCTCGGCCAAAGCCCGGCGTGCGGCCCGCGCGATAGAGCTCATCGCCCTTCGTGGATCGGTCGAATTCGCCGATGCCGCGAAACTCTCCGAGATCGTCGAACGGCGGCTTCTGGGTTCCGCGCGAGCCGGCGACGACGCGGCAACGCCCGACATCCCGAAAGAGGACCGGGTGCGTCTGTCGCGGCCAGCGCAACTCGTGACGGACGAGGACCGCGCACTCGCCCAGACATTCGCGCAATCCTTCCATGACGCGATTGCCCCGCTGGTTGCCCTACGCGGCGAACAGCCCCGCGAGCTCGCCGATTACGCGACGGTGCTGGCCGGCGTCCTCGAAGCCCTTGCCTCAGACGAGAAGGGCCGACCGCGCGAACTTTATGCCAAAGAGCCGGGACGCGCCTTCCAGGAGTTTCTGTCCGGCCTCGTCTCGGCACCGCGCACGGGATTCGCCTTTCCTGCCAGCGAGCTGGAGGACGTGATCGACGCCCTGATGGCAGGGATCACGGTGCGCCCGCGCGGCGGTCTTTCGGCGAGAGCCTTCGTCTGGGGCACGCTCGAAGCCCGGCTTCAAAGTGTCGACACCGCTATACTCGGCGGTCTCAACGAAGGCACCTGGCCGGCCGGTGCGCGAAACGGAGCCTTCCTCTCGCGCATGATGCGCCGGGATATCGCGCTCGATCCGCCGGAGCGCCGCATTGGCCTTGCGGCCCACGACTTCTGGATGGCCATGGGCGCAAGGCGGGTCATTCTCACCCGCTCGACCAAAGAGGGCGGCGCCCCCACCATCGCCGCACGCTGGGTTCAGCGCATGAGCGCACTCGCCGGCAAAGAGATGACGCGCGCGCTCAAGGCTCGCGGCGCGATCTATGTCGAGGCCGCGCGCCGGCTGGAAGACGCCGGGCGCAGCGAGGCCGCCGCGCGCCCCAAACCCAAACCGCCGGTCGAGAAGCGCCCGAAACGCTATTCCGTCACCGAAGTCGAGACTCTCATCCGCGACCCTTACGCCATTCACGCGGCGAAGATCCTCAAGCTCGAACCGCTCGATCCGCTGATGCGCTCACCCGATGCCGCCGAGCGCGGCTCGCTCTATCACGCGATCCTCTCGGACTTCGTTCAGAACCATCACGATCCCATGGCAGAGACCGCACTCGATCACCTGCTGGAGATCGCCCGCACCCGCTTCGACAAAGAGCAGCTGCCCGCAGAGATCGAAGCGTTCTGGGGGCCGCGCATGGAGGCGATCGCGGCTGGCTATCTCGACTGGGAGCGGGGCCGAAACGCCGGGGTCGTCGTCCGAAATGCCGAAATCTCTGGGGGTATCAAGGTCACCGGCATCGACATCGAACTCGTCGGCAAGGCCGACCGGATCGACACCATGAAGGACGGCTCGATCGAGATCATCGACTTCAAGACCGGCACCGCGCCGTCGGTCGCGCAGGCCCGCGCGCTTCTTGCACCGCAGATGCCGCTCGAAGGCGGCATGGCTCTGCGCGGCGGGTTTGAAGCCGTGAAGGATACCGATCGCATTCACGATCTCACCTATGTCCGGCTGCGCGAGCGTGAGGTCTACCCGGAAGGTCTCGCCAAACCCGCGACGAAAACCGCCGAACCCGTCGATCCGATGGATCTTTCCATCGCAGCCATCACGAAGTTCGAAGCTCTCGCCGCGAAATACCAGATGGCAGACACGCCCTTCACCTCACGTTTCCGCCCCGCCTATGCCGGTGAGTTCACGGGCCCCTACGATCATCTGGCGCGGGCCCGCGAATGGGCCGTCGCGGGCGGTGCGACCGAAGGGACGTCGGACGAATGAGTACGTTTGCCGTCAGCGATTACACGGCGCAGCAGCAGAAGATTGCCGCCGATCCGAACCTTTCGGTTTTCGTCTCCGCCAATGCCGGTGCCGGCAAAACCCATGTCCTCACCGAGCGCGTGGTGCGGCTCCTGCTCGCGGGCTTCGATCCGTCGAAGATCCTGTGCCTCACCTTCACCAAGGCGGCGGCTGCCGAGATGTCGAACCGTGTCTTTGCACGCCTCGGCGCCTGGGCGGTGATGGACGAAGACGCGCTTGCCGGCGAAATTGCGAAGCTCGAAGGTCGCGCTCCCAAGCCAGAGCGCATCAATCAGGCGCGCCAGCTGTTTGCGCGCGCGCTGGAGACGCCGGGCGGGTTGAAAATCCAGACGATTCACGCCTTCTGCGAGGCGATCCTCCACCAGTTTCCGCTCGAAGCCAATGTCGCCGGCCATTTCGAGGTTCTGGACGATGCCGAAAGCCGCCTCATGCTGGGCGAGGTGCGACGCCGCCTCGTCACGGGGGCTGCCGCGCTGGCGTCCGGGCGGGACGCCGCACGAGAATTGCGCGAGGCCTTCGCGGAGGCGCTCGCGATCGGCGGCGAATTCGGTTTCGACGGATTGCTCGGCGAGATCGTCCAGAAGCGGGACGATATCCGCCGCCATATCGATGAGCAGGGCGGCCTCAACGGCGCGATTGCCGCTCTCGCCGCCGGCCTCGACATCGATCCGGCTGCCGACGAGGCGACCATTCTCTCGGGCCTCGGTCCCATTCCGGGCCTTGACCCGAGCGCCTGCGATATCGCCCTCCATCTCGCCGAGCGAAGCGACAAGAAGACAGATCAACGCCTCATCGACTTGCTGCCCGCTCTGAAGGCCGCGAACGATCCCAGCGAACGGCTCACCGTCCTCAGGCAAATCGTCATGACCCAGGCCGGTACGCGCCGCGCCTCGGTCGCGACCAAAGCCGTCACCGGCGAATTTCCCGATCTGCCCGAACGCGTTGCCGAAGCTCAGGATTATGTGGAGACGGCCGAGGATCGCCTCGCCGCCTTGAGGCTGTTCCGCGCCTCGCGGGCCGCCCTCGTCATCGCCGATGCGCTGGAGCGCGACTACGCTCTCCTGAAGCGCCGCCGGGGCCGGCTCGATTTCACCGATCTCATCGCCCGGACCGCCGACCTCCTCACCCGCTCGGAAGCTGCGGCATGGGTCCATTACAAGCTCGATCAGGGCATCGACCACATTCTCATCGACGAGGCGCAGGATACGAGCCCGCGCCAGTGGCAGGTGATGCGCCAGCTCGTCGACGAGTTCTTCGTGGGCCGCTCCACCCACAACCGCACGCGAACCGTCTTCGCGGTCGGCGACGAGAAGCAGTCGATCTACTCCTTCCAGGGCGCCTCGCCCCACATGTTCGATCTCGAACGCCGGACGGTGAAGGCGAAGGCCGATGCGGCGGGCCTCGAATTCGCGCCGGTCTCGCTCAACCAGTCGTTCCGCACCCTCGAAACCGTCCTCAACGCGGTGGATCAGGTCTTCGAAGCGCCCGAGAGTCGGCAGGGTCTTTCGACGAGCGGAGAGAAACCCGTCCACACCTCCGCGCGGCAGGACGGTGAAGGCCTCGTCGAGATCTGGCCGACCATACAGGCCGAGAGCGCCGTCGAGCCGGAAAGCTGGCTCGATCCGATGGACGAGGAGCCGAAATCCTCGCCCGCCTATCGGCTCGCCCAGCGTATCGCGGATCAGATCGCGGAATGGATCGGCGATCCGGTCGTGGAAAAGGGAACGACGCGGCGGCTCGATGCGGGCGATGTCATGATCCTGGTGCGCAAGCGCACGAGCTTCATCCCGGCCATGACGGCGGCCCTGCGCGATCGCGATATCTCTGTCGCCGGCGCCGACCGGCTGACCATTACCGAGCACATCGCCGTTCAGGATCTCGTGGCGCTTGGCCGGGTCGCGACGAATTTCGAGGACGATCTTTCGCTTGCCGCGCTCCTCAAGAGCCCGCTCTTCGCATTCACCGACGACGAACTGATGGCGCTCGCGTTGTCCCGTGGCGAGCGCGAGCATCTTTCGGCAGGATTGCGCAAGCTCGGCGGGGAGGATGGTCCCGGACGCATTCCCGACTGGTATCCTGACGGCGAGGCCTCTGAGCGCCTTCTTGAAAAGGCGAGATACGCGATCGTCCGCCTCGACGACCTTCGAAACCGGACGGGTTTTGAATCCGTCTTCACCTTCTATGCCCGCATTCTTGGCCCGGAAGGCGGAAGGTCGAAGCTCATGGCCCGCCTCGGGCGCGACACGAGCGATGTCATCGACGCCTTTCTCGATCTCGCCCTTGCCGAGGATACGGCTGGCGTCTCGGGCCTGGACGCCTTTCTCAGCGACCTCGAAGCCTCGCCGCCCGAAATCAAGCGCGAGATGGAGGGCGGCCGCCGCGAGGTGCGCATCATGACGACCCATGCCTCGAAGGGTCTCGAAGCGCCCGTCGTCTTCCTGGTCGATCCGGGGTCCGCGCCGTTTCACGGCTCGCATGGGTCCCGCCTGATGCGGTGGGAGGAGATGCCCGGTCTCATCGCCGATCAGGCGCCCGGCTTCCTCTGGCGCGCGTCGAAAGAGGTGGAGAGTTCGGCAATCACTGCGTTGCGGGAAGCCGAGAAACAGCGCGCTGAGGAGGAGTATCGCCGCCTTCTTTATGTGGGCATGACACGTGCGGCCGAGCGTCTCGTCGTCTGCGGCATGTCGGGGACACGCGGCCCCAGTGAAGAGGCTTGGCGCGAGCGCGTCGAGGCGGCCCTGTTGCCCCGCGCTCAGCACATCACGAACGAGGCTGGCGAAACCATGTGCTGGCGCATCGGAAGCAGGCGGACGGGGCCGGTGGGCGACGTCCTGTCCGAACCCCATAAGCCTGCGGCGCGGCGCCTCGATCTGTCGAAGCTTGAAGAAGACGTGCCGCCCCCTCGCCCGCTCACGCCATCCTCGGCCGGTGCTGCCTTCGAGGCGGACGAGGCAGATCCCGATACGGACGAAGCGCCTGCCATGTCGGGAGATCCCGACATCTCAGGAGATGAAGCGTCGGCTTACGTCTCGCCGGTCCTCGGCGCCTCGGCGACGCCTTCGTTCGGCATTCAGCGCGGTCTACTCGTCCACCGCCTTCTCCAGCATCTGCCGACGGTCCCGCGCGAGGAACGCAAAGCCATCGCCGAGGCCTATGCAAGACGTGCCCTCCCCGAAGCAGGCAACGCCCATCGCGAACGGCTCCTCGCATCCGTTCACCGGCTAATGGACGACGAAGCCTTTGCCCATGTCTTTGCCGAAGGAAGCCGCGCGGAAGTCGCGATCGCGGGCATGGTCCGGATCGGCCGGACGGATTATGCCGTGAACGGCACGATCGACCGGCTGTCGGTGACCGAGAACGAGGTGCTGATCGTCGACTTCAAAACAAACCGGCCACCGCCGCAAACGCTCGCCGATGTCCCGAAGGACTATATTCGTCAGCTCGCCATCTATCGGGCGCTCATCCTTCAGATCTATCCGGGGCGCGACGTGCGCGCGGCACTGCTTTTCACGGAAGGCCCGCACTTCATCACCCTTGACACGGCGGTGATGGAGGCAGCGCTCGGAATTCCGGAAAATGGTTCTCAATCGAAGCCAAATCAGGGTACGCCCACGGCTTGAATCCGGGTGACCCAGCGTCTACCTGTTTGCCAACAGCGAACCGAATGGAGCCGATCCCATGGCCACGAAGACCGTAACCAAAGACACCTTCCAGAGCGATGTTCTGGGTGCATCGAAGCCCGTCGTCGTCGACTTCTGGGCCGAGTGGTGCGGTCCCTGTAAGATGATCGCTCCGAGCCTCGAAGAGATTTCGGAAGAAAACAGCAATGTCGAAATCGCCAAAGTGAACATCGACGAAAATCAGGAACTTGCGGTCCAGTTCGGTATCCGCTCGATCCCGACGCTGATGATGTTCAAGGACGGCCAGCACGTCGATACCCTCATGGGCGCGCAGTCGAAGTCGAAGCTCGCATCCTGGATCGAGAGCGCAAAGTAAGCAGCTCCCACATTTGAAATCCGTTTTGCCGCGTGCCTGCGGCGGATTTCGAAAACGTTTAGAGCCTACAATTGCTCTGATACCGGCGGACCTTTGAAACCATCGGTTTCATGGGTCGTCGGCAGCCCAAGCGGCGTTTGAGCCGTTTGCCGGGCGTGGATTGACCCAACGGATCAATTCATTCGTCCGGCGGTATGATACGCAGCCCGGCTGAAAAAGCCGGGCTTTTCTGCGTCAGGTCGACATCAACGCGATAGAGACAATGGCTGCCCATCCCAAGACCGAGGCAGCAAGTACGGCGTTTTCCGCAGTTCGATAACTCATCAACATGGTGCCCTTTCTTGCACCGTCCTCATCGGTGCTGTGCCGCATCATGTTCAGAAATTATCGCTCGCCTTACCAATCGCAAGAATTTGGTGGTCGCAGGCACCCCGCCCGCATCGGCCACATCCTCGGAATTCACTGAAAAACCGAGGTTTTCCAGGCTATCAAGCCAATTTTGGCGAAAAATAGACCGTCCATCACATCTACGTGACAGGCGCGAAAAGCGCGGGAAGTTCGCCCAGATTTTCAAGAGGATAGGTCGGATCGAGCGACTCGATAGAAAGGGCTGTATAGCCACCCTTCAAGGCTGCAACCGGCATCCCAGCGGTCTTGGCAGCATTCACATCGTTTTCGCTGTCGCCGACGAACAGGCACTCGGTGACCTGGACGCCAAGCTCAGCTGCCGCATGGAGCAGGAGATCCGGCGCCGGCTTTTTCGGTGGCCCGGCATCCCCGCCGACCACGAGATCGAACTGGTCGGCGATGTCGAAATGCTCAAGGATCGCCAAGGCGGGTGCGGTCGGCTTGTTCGTTACCAGCGCGACCTTGGCACCATGGGCACGGCTTGCCGCCAGCGCCTCGGCAGCGCCATCGAGCAATCTTGTGAGACGGGTGGCGCGCGGCTCGTAGAGTTCGACGAACCGGTCAGTGATCTCGGCCTTGTCAGCCTCCCCGAACTCACGGTTTCGGCGGCTCAGGGCGCGCTCGATCAATACCGCCACGCCGCCGCCGACCAAAGTGTGAACGTCCTCAATGTCGAAGGGCGCAATGCCCCTCTCCGCCAGCGTTTCGTTCAGCGCATCGCGAAGATCCGGCGCGGAGTCGACCAGAGTCCCGTCGAGATCGAAGAGAAGCGCGCGCGGCCAGTTGCCCGCGACCGTCATGCTGCCTCTTTCCACTTGATGGAGCAGCCCATGGATGGCACCTGTTCGCGCGGACCTTTGCCCGTCTCAGTGACCTGTTTCATCGCCTCGAAGAGGTCGCGCCGCTCATTTCCGGTTGGCTTCTTGGCACCCGCCTCGTCCATGCGGCCACGATATTGCAGCTCGAGTTCACCGTTGAAGCCGAAGAAATCGGGCGTGCAGACCGCGCCATAGGCCTTCGCGACGCTCTGGTCGGCATCGTGAAGGTAATGGAAGGGAAAACCGTTCTCCTCGGAGAACCGGATCATGTTGTCGAAGGAGTCCGCCGGATAGGCCTCGGCATCGTTCGAGCAGATCGCGACCGTCTCGACACCGAGCGCCTTGAGATCGCGCGCATCGCGCACCAGCCGGTCCGTGATGGCCTTCACATAAGGGCAGTGATTGCAGATGAAGACGACGATGAGACCGTTGTCGCCTTTCAGGTCGAACAGACGATGCGTGGCACCGTCCACGCCGGGCAGTTCGGCATCGACGGCCTTCCAGCCGAAATCGCAGACGGGTGGATGGGCTGCCATCGTGTCTCTCCGTATTCTTGCAAGCTGACCATTCGAGGCGAGAGGTATGAACGCCGCGTCGGGATTTGAAGCCGCCTTATCCTTCGACCGGCCCGTCGAACATCGCCAGCGTAATCCATTCGGCGGCAAGCGCCGGCCGCGCGGAGCCTTCGATCGTGATCTCGGCGTTCCACGAGGTCTGCAGGCTGACGGCCCGTTCCTTGAGCCCGATCATCTTGAAGACGCCGCGCACCCGCGCGCCCGTCTTCACCGGCGTCAGGAAGCGCACTTTATCGAAACCGAAATTGACCCCCATCTTGGTGCCGATCACCCCCGGAAGCGCGTCGTAGGCAAGCGTCGACAGCAGCGAGAGCGTTAGAAATCCATGGGCGATCGTGCCGCCGAAAGGGCTCTCCGCCTTCGCGCGCTCGGGGTCGACATGAATGAACTGGTAGTCGTGCGTCGCGCCGGCAAAGGCATCGATCATGGGCTGATCGACGGTCAGCCAATCGGAGATGAACGGCTCGCCGTCGACATAAGCGCGATAGGTATCGAGCGGCACCAGCCTCTCCTTGAGGCGACGCTCCGTCTCTTCGACCGATGTCAGGGGCATGGCTTTCCGTTCGCTTTACGGTTTGAAGCACCGGATTGTCCGGCATCAAGGCCCGTTATATCGCTGCGCCGCAGAATTTCGACCTTTATCAGGTCTCACAATCGGCAACGAAATCGCGTCTCACGCCCTTCTCCGTGCAGCATCCGAACAGACAAGACCAGGCGAGGCCCGCTATGACCGATCTTCCCACCACGATGAAAGCCCTCGTTCTCAACCATGACGGCTATGCCGACACCATGGAGGGACCGACCATCGACGACCTCTCGAAATGGGTCAGCCTGAAGGAGATCGACGTTCCGAAACCCGGCCCGCGCGATGTCGTCGTCAAGACGACGCTCGCCAACGTCAATCCGTCGGATCTCCACTATATCAAGGGCGAATACGGCAAACCGCGCGACAAGGGCACGCCGGCCGGCTTCGAGGGCTGCGGCACTGTCGTTTCAGCGGGCGAGAAGGCCCAGGACCTCGTCGGCAAGCGGGTCGCGGTCTCAACCAGCCAGGGAGGCTCGGGCACATGGGCGGAATATTCCATGACCGACATGGCTGCCGCCGTCCCGGTCACCGACCAGCTGCGTGACGAGGATGCGAGCGCCCTCTTCGTCAACCCGTTGACCGCCTGGGCGATGATCGATCTCGTCAAGCAGTCCGGCGCCAAGAGCTTTGTCATGACCGCCGGGTCGAGCCAGCTCGGCAAGCTGATGGCATCGCTCGCCAAGGAACGCGGTCTCCACTCCATCGCGACGGTTCGCCGGGAGGAGCATCGCTCGCCGCTGGAGGGTCTCGGGGTCGGCACGGTGCTCAACACCGCGCGCGACGATTTCCCGACCATGCTGGATCAGGCGATGAAGCAGCACGCGCCGACAGTCATGCTCGACGCGGTCGGCGACAAGGCCTCCGCCGCCATCTTCGCTGCCATGCCGACCGGCGCCCGGTGGATCATCTACGGCAAGATGAGCCCGGAAGTGCCGGACCTGCCAAATCTCGGCCAACTCGTCTTCATGAAAAAGACGATCGAAGGCTTCTGGCTTTCCGAATGGATGGGCAAGGCATCGATGGAGGAAAAGAAGACCGCGTTCGAAAGTGTGCAGCGCCGCTTCGTCGAAGGCAAGTGGAAGACGGATGTCTCCGAGACCATCACGCTCGCGGATGCCCCGAAAGCTTTGGCCGGGGCACTTGAGGGCATGAACAAGGGAAAGGCTCTGCTCAGGCCTTGAGGGGTCGGCGATGAAACCTCCCGGTGATCCGGCGAAGAACGTTCGATAGCCTGTTCCGACGTGTTGTTGTCAGAACGGCGCCTTCAGGCGCTTGAGAACGGCCCAGCTGCGAAGATCGACGATCGCCTTGAGAAGCGCCGCGACAGCGAGCGCGCACAGAACGTATTTGGAAACCGTTCCCATGGTGCCGTCGATCAGCACGGCATGAACGACGCTTCCAATGAGGACGACCAGTGCCGAGGCCGTGTGCGCGAAGCGCCAGACAGTCGGCCGGATGCGCAAGGGGCGCCTCAGCACGGCCAGCATCGCCGCGACAAACAGCGCTCCCATGGCGACGACGCCCCAGGCCGAGAACGGCGTCGGTGAGGAAAACGTCAGCGCATCGATTACATCGGGTGGGCTGGTTACCCAGAGCCCGCCCACATGGATGATGATCGCGGCGAGAAGACCGACGCCCACCCAGCGATGGATCCGCCGACCGAGCCGCATCGAAAGTCCCGGGAGGAAGCCTGCGGCGAGTAAGGGCTGAAGCATGATGAGCACCAGCGCGGCGATGCCGGCAAACCCCGCCGCGATATAGACCCAGCTTCGATAGGCGAGGTATTCGCTTCCTGCGGCAATCGCGAGCGGCACGATGACTGCGAATGCCACCGCTATCCAGACGAGACCTCGCCGAAGGCCCGAGGGCATCGATCAGGCCGGCTTCAGGATGAAGTCGGCGCTGAGGCTTGTGTCCTTCGGGCTCGACATGACCGGCCGCAGGAAAACGGTCTCGAATTCTGGACTGTCATAGGCAAGATGGCCATGGGCCTGGCCGAAGGCCGGCACGATCTGCGGCATTTCGAGGCGGAACGTGCCGTCGGCCTTCGTCAGCGTCGCGCCGTGGCTCTCCGGATCGCTCTCGTAACCTTCCGTTGTATGCGCCCATATCTGGATGCGGATACCTTCCAGGGGCGCACCATCCCCCGCCCGGCGCACCGTGCCCGACATCCAGAACCCGCCCTTGCCGATCTTCTCGACGAGCGGAGCGCCTGGCCTGTAATTGTTCGACCCGCCGCGCATGGAGGGCGTCGGTTCAAGTCCTTGAGCCCTGACCGGCATGATGAGACCGAACGGCCCCGCCGCGAACGCCGCACAGGCCGAGACGGCTGCTGAGGAGAGGATGGTTCGGCGGTTCACTCGGGTTTGAAGCATGTCGGTCCTCCGGGTTTGGTCGAGTGTCTCAAGGTGTCTCGGCGCATCTTCACTGATAATCCGTTGAAACAGTGGCGCAATTCGGTACGACCGAGTCTCAGATCTCCGGGACGGTAATGTTGCAGCGATGAGAAGGCTGGCGGTCCGCTTTTCGCCCCGTCTCAAGACCGATCCCATCGGTTATCCGCGTACATCTGGCGCCTCATACGCTTCTCGCACTGCAAAATTTTTGAGCGCTTTGGCGGTTTCTGATCCTGATCGGTCATCTATATGTGTCGCCAACAATGGCAGAAACGACGACCGGAGGCACTATGTGCGGCATTTGCGGTGAAATCCGCTTCGACGGAGAGAACGCCTCGCCGGAGCGG
The DNA here is from genome assembly GCF_039652615.1 of Fulvimarina fulva. NCBI lineage: Bacteria > Pseudomonadati > Pseudomonadota > Alphaproteobacteria > Hyphomicrobiales > Aurantimonadaceae > Fulvimarina > Fulvimarina fulva. The sequence goes on along the minus strand of NZ_JBDJAC010000001.1, from coordinate 37,185 downwards.
GTACAACGCATGGGCGACTGCCTCGCCCGGCGCGGGCCGGATGGTTCGGGCCAGGTCATGCGTGGCCGCGTTGGCCTTGCCCATCGGCGCCTCAAGATCATCGACCTGTCGGAAAAGGCAGAGCAGCCGATGGTCGATCCGGTTCTCGGGCTGACGATCGCCTTCAACGGCTGCATCTACAACTACCCCGAACTTAGGCAGGAGCTTGAGGCGAAGGGTTACAGCTTCTTCTCTACCGGCGACACCGAGGTCATCATCAAGGCCTATCACGCCTGGGGCCGCGATTGCGTCAAGCGCTTCCACGGCATGTTCGCCTTCGCGATCCACGAGCGCGAGACCGGCCGGGTCATGCTCGCCCGCGACCGCTTCGGCATCAAGCCGCTTTATCTGTCGCAGAACGACAAGCGCCTCTTCTTCGGCTCCTCGCTGCAGTCGATCCTGAAATCGGGGGACGTCGATACCGGCATCGATAAGGTCGCGCTGCACCACTACATGACGTTTCACGCCGTGGTTCCGCCGCCGCATACCATCGTCAAGGGCGTGCGCAAGCTTCCGCCCGCAACGACGCGGATGATCGAGGCCGACGGGTCCTTCACGGACGAAGTCTTCTGGTGGCCGGAATTCGCGCCCCATGCCGGCGACGAGAAGCTCACCTCCGACGACTGGCGGGACATGGTGATGGACGCCATGAAGCTCGCGGTCGACCGCCGCATGGTCGCCGACGTTCCGGTCGGCGTTCTATTGTCGGGCGGCGTCGATTCTTCGCTCATCGTCGGCCTTCTCGCCGAGAAGGGCCAGAAGGATCTCAACACCTTCTCCATCGGCTTCGAGGACGCCAATGGCGAGGTCGGCAACGAGTTTGAATATTCCGATCTTATCGCCAAGCATTACGGCACCGAGCATCACAAGCTGTTCGTGCCGGGCGACGAGCTCATTCAGGAACTTCCCAAAGCCATCGAGGTGATGTCCGAGCCGATGGTCTCCTACGACAATATCGGCTTCTACCTCCTCTCCCGCGAGGTCGCCAAACACATCAAGGTCGTGCAGTCCGGACAGGGCGCGGACGAGATCTTCGCCGGTTATCACTGGTATCCCAAGGTCCACGGCGCGAACGATCCGCTCGCGGCCTACCAGCGCGCCTTCTTCGACCGCGACCACGAAACGCTCGGCACACACCTCAATCCAGAATGGATGCCGGATACGGATGTCTCGAAAGAGTTCGTCGCAAACCACTTCGCCATGAAGGGCGCGAGCGAGGCCGTCGACAAGGCGCTTCGCATCGACGCTCACGTCATGCTGGTGGACGATCCGGTCAAGCGCGTCGACAACATGACGATGGCCTGGGGTCTCGAAGCCCGCGTGCCCTTCCTCGATCACGAGCTGGTCGAGCTCGCGGCGCGCGTTCCCGCCGACGAGAAGCTGAAGCAGGACGGCAAGGGCGTTCTCAAGGAAGTCGCACGTCAAGTGATCCCGTCCGAGGTGATCGACCGCAAGAAGGGTTATTTCCCGGTCCCTCAGCTCAAATACCTGTCGGGCCCGACGCTGGATTTCGTCAAGGACGCACTTCATTCGGACGCCGCGAAATCGCGCGGGCTTTTCCGCAAGGAATACACCGACGCGCTGTTTGCGAACCCGTCCGACCATATCACGCCGCTGCGCGGCTCGGAACTCTGGCAGGTGGCCCTTCTTGAGATGTGGCTTCAGGCGCAGGGGATTTAAGACTTGGTCTCACACGAAATGCAGCCAAGACCCAAATCCAATGCCGAACTCCGACTGCGGCGCAAACGCTCGACGAGCCTGACCGCGCCGTCGTCGCAGATCGGCCGGCACCTGAAGGATGCAAAGCAGGATGCGTTCCTGGATTGCGGGTGGGGACGACTTGTCTTCGCGCACACCTTTCAGGACACCGGCAATCTGGTCGCGAACCTTCGAGAGGAAGGGCCCGACCGGCGCGACATCGCGTTTTATGTCGCCGATCCCCATGTCGTCCTCGCCTATGCGCCGCAGGAGCTGTTTCTCGATCCGTCCCATACCTACCGGCTGAATCTTTCGACCTACCGGCCGAGTTCGCGGCGGCCGCGCGGTTACTTCATCCGTCGCATGTCGAGCGAGCAGGACGGGACTGAGATCAACCGCATCTACCAGACCCGGAACATGGTGCAGGTCCATCCAGCCTTCCTGACCGCCAATCATGACAACCGCGCCCTGACCTATTTCGTCGCCGAGGACGAGACGACCGGCGCCATCGTCGGCACCGTGACCGGCGTTCATCATCGCCAGGCCTTCGACGATCCAGCGAACGGCTCCTCGCTCTGGTGTCTCGCCGTCGATCCGCAGGCCGTGCATCCGGGCATCGGGGAAAGCCTCGTGCGCCGACTTTCGGAGCACTTCCAGGCGCGCGGCTGCTCGTTCATGGACCTTTCGGTCATGCACGACAACGACAAGGCGATCGCACTCTACGACAAGCTCGGCTTCCAGCGGGTCCCCTTCTTCGCGGTCAAGCGCAAGAACCAGATCAACGAAAAGCTGTTCACCGGTCCGGAAGATGGTCTGGAGGAGCTCAATCCCTACGCCCGGATCATCGTCGACGAGGCCCGCCGCCGCGGGATCCATGCCGACGTGACCGACGGGCCAGGCGGTTTCTTCCGTCTCACCCAGGGCGGGCGATCGATCCACTGCCGCGAAAGCCTCTCGGAGCTGACCTCCGCCGTCGCCATGTCGATCTGCGACGACAAGACGGTGACGCGGCGCATGGTCGAGGCGGCTGGCGTCAAGGTGCCGGACCAGATCGACGGCGACACGGCGGACGATGCCGATATTGCGGCCTTCATCGAGGAGCACGGTTCGATCGTCGTCAAACCGGCGCGCGGCGAGCAGGGTCGTGGCATCGCGGTTGGCATCGACAATCTCGAGGATGCCAAGGCGGCGATCAAGACCGCATCGGAAGTCTCGGAACGGGTGCTTCTCGAAGCCTGCTTCGAAGGCGACGATCTCCGCCTCATCGTGATCGACTACCGGGTCGTCGCCGCTGCCTTGCGCAAGCCGGCCCAGGTCAGCGGGGATGGCCAGACAAGCATCCGCGACCTGATCGAGGCTACGTCACGTCGGCGCTCCGCGGCGACTGGCGGCGAGAGCCGGATCCCCATGGACGCGGAGACCGCACGCTGTGTCAAGCATGCGGGCTACGACATGGACGACATCCTTCCCGAGGGCGAGACGATTGCGGTGCGCAAGGCGGCCAATCTCCATACCGGCGGCACCATCCACGATGTGACCGGCAATCTTCACGAGGATCTGGCGCAGGCTGCGGTGAATGCGGCACGGGCGATCGAAATCCCGGTGACGGGGATTGACCTCATGATCAAGAAACCGCACCAATCGGACTACGTCTTTATCGAGGCAAACGAGCGGCCCGGACTTGCGAATCACGAACCGCAGCCGACCGCCGAGAGGTTCATCGACCTTCTCTTTCCGCTCTCGATCCCCTATGCGGCGCGCAGCGCCCGCAACAAGCAACGGAAACAAAAGGAATAATTGAAGTGCCACGCCTCGTCATCGACACCCATTATCTGACGGAGCAACTGAAGGCACTTCTCGAAATTCCAAGTCCCACCGGCTACACGGATACCGTCGTGCGGTATGTCGCCAAGGAGCTCGAACGGCTGGGCCTGAAGATCGAGCTCACCCGGCGTGGCGCGATCACGGCGCTTCGTCAGGGCTCGCGGCGCGCCTCGGCGCGCGCCATCGTCAGCCATGTCGATACCCTTGGTGCGCAGGTCAAATACCTGAAATCGAACGGCAGGCTGGAGCTGGTTCCAGTGGGCAACTGGTCTGCCCGCTTTGCAGAGGGGGCACGCGCCCAGATCTTCTCCGACAGCGGCATCTATCGCGGCACGATCCTGCCGCTGAAGGCCTCGGGTCACACCTATAACGACGAGATCGACACAGCTCCGATCGGCTGGAACCATGTGGAACTGCGGATCGACGCGTTATCGCGCGACCTCGACGAACTGGAAAAGCTCGGCATTCATATCGGCGACATGGTCGCCATCGATCCCCAGCCGGAGTTCCTCGAGAACGGCTTCATCGTCTCGCGTCACCTCGACAACAAGGCCGGCGTCGCCGTGATGCTCGCAGCGATCCACGCGATGGAGCGCGACGGTGTCTCGACCCCGGTCGACATCCACTGGCTCTTCACCATCGCCGAGGAGGTCGGCGTCGGTGCATCCTCCATCCTCACGCCCGACATCGCTTCGATGATCGCGATCGACAACGGAACCTCGGCACCGGGACAGAATTCGTCCGAATTCGGCGTCACGGTGGCGATGGCCGATCAGACCGGTCCCTTCGACTATCACCTGACGAAGAAGCTGATCCGCCTCTGCGAAGAGGAGGAAATCAAGCACCAGCGCGATATCTTCCGCTATTATCGCTCGGATTCGGCGTCCGCGATCGAAGCTGGCCATGATGTTCGAACGGGTCTGATCACCTTCGGCGTCGACGCCTCTCACGGCTATGAGCGGATCCATGTACACGCGCTGCGCTCCCTCGCCGAGCTGGTGACGGCCTATGCCACCTCCCCCGTCGAGATCGAGCGCGACCGCAATCTCCATGCCGGCCTCAAGGGCTTCACGCGCCAGCCGAACGACGAAGCGCAGCAGGAGCTCGCAGAGGATTCGAACCCGGCGGAATAGCTCGCCCGTTCGGTTTTTAGCCAAGGCGCACTCGCGTGTCGCATTGCCGCTTGCGAGTCCGGTGAGGGCTGGGCTACGTTCACCCAGGATCGCGGCGGCATATCCCCTCTGCCGACAAAAGCCAGCGAATTTGAACGAGCAGCAATGGATAACGGTTTTTCCAATGAAGCCGGTCGTTGGCTTGCCGAGGCTTGGGCGGACATCGAGGCAATGACCGCCACCGCTCTCGACTGGTTTTCGGGTCCCGCGCCCGTTTTGTTCGATCAAGCGCTCGCAACGCTTCAGGAGCGAGCCGCAAACCATCCCGTCGTCGCCGCGTTCGCGGTCGCCGCGATCGTCGCAACGCTCCTCGTCACGCGCAACGTCCTCGCCCTGATCGCAGCCGGTTTCTTCTCGATTGCGGCTCTCGTCGGCACGGAGCCCGTCACCGACCCGCTCGCGCGGCTGGCCTTTCCCATCGGATGCTTGACCGGCTTGGGGTTTCTCTTGACGGTCATCGCCCGACACCGTCGGCGGTCTCGCCGGCTTGGCCGTGAGATCAAGGAGACAGAGGCGAAGCTCTCATCTCTGCAGGAACGCTACGACAGCGAAGTCAGATGGCGAATGGCTGAAAGGCGCCCAGCGCCGCCCGCCGAGGAGAAATCGTCTGAAGGATCGGCGTCCCCCGTGCCCCGGGCTTCTGCTCAAACGGCGAATGCGCCCCATGGCGCGCCTCTCCAAACCAAGGCTCCCTAGCAGTTGATGCGGCGCATCCGAGGCCGGAAAAGCGGAAGCATCATTAATACTTGGAGACAATGCGAGGCGATTATACCGCCGGACAAATGAATTGACCCAGAGGTCAATTTCCGTCCGACGATTGGCTCAGGCGCCGCTCGGGTTTCCGGCGGCCTTATGAAAACGTTGGCTTCAAAGGCCCCTCGGTATTACACGCCCTCAACTCCGGTGACATCTCGCTCGCCTCTTCCCATTCACGACGCGTTCTCGCCAGCGCTTTCGTCAGCCTCGATTTTTTCGGCAAAAACCTCGGCAATCGAGAGACCATCGACCGACGTCACCTCGAAGTGCAGGCCGTGCGCATCGACGCTGTCTCCCACCTCGGGGACCCGGCGGAGATGCTCGAGCATGAAGCCGGCGATGGTTCGCGACTTTCCGGTTTCGAGTTTCCAGCCGTACTGCTCTTTCAACCGCGAGATCGGCGTCGTGCCGGGGATCTTCCACCGGCGGCCTGCGATATCCTCGGCATCGGGAACGTCGATCTCGAACCCGCTATGAACCTCGCCGACCACTTCCTCGATCGCATCCTCGAAGGCGACTGCACCAAGAACGCTGCCATATTCGTCCGTCACCAGCGCCATGTGCGTTCCGTGCTTGCGCATGTCGTCGAGAAGGCTGGCCGTATCCACGCTTGAGAGCGTTTTCGGCAGAGGATGGAGCATGCGCGCCAGCGATTCCGCATCGAGCGCCGTTCCGGTCTCGGTCTTGTGGCGGATGACGTCCTTCACGTGAATGACGCCTAGCGCATTGTCGAGACCGTTGCGAGTGACCGGCAGGCGGCTTGGACCGGCGGACAGGATCGTGTCGGAATAGTCATCTTCATGCCTTTGCGCGAGGTCCAGCGTGATGACATGCCGGCGCGGCGTCATCAGTTCCTCCGCGCGCCGCCCCTGCATGCGCACTATGTTCTGGATGAATTCGGCCTGCTCCTGGGCAATCGACCCGCCTTCGCTGGAATCCTCGGCGATCGCCGCCAGTTCGCGCGGCGTATAGTATCGCGCCTCGGTTCGATCGAGACCGAACAGCGAGAGAAGCGACTGGCTGATGACGTTGAGCGCCCAGACGAAGGGCCGAAAAAGAATCTCGAAAAACCGGATCAGCGGCCACATCATGATCAGCAGCTTCTCCGCCCCCTTGAGCGCCATCGCCTTCGGGATCATCTCGCCGAACACCACGTGGAAATAGGTGAGGATAACAATCGCCAGAATGAGCGCGACGATATGAACGAAGGCCCCGTCGACCCCGAGCGCGGCCATCGGCTCTTCCAGCCACATGGCGATCTGATGCTCGCCATACATGCCAAGCCCGATCGAGGCGAGCGTGACGCCGAGCTGGGCGACGGCGACGTAGCGATCCTGCGCTTCGGCGCCGTCCAGCTGCTCGGCAATGGAATGGCCACGGCTCGATCGCGCGTCGAGACGCGAGAGCCGGCTTCCGACGATGACGAACTCCATCGCGACAAACAGGCCGTTCATTGCAATGAGGAGAATGATGATGGCGAGCCCGATCATGCCTGCTCCTCCTTCTTGATGGCGGATTTGGCAAAGGACACTAGGCGCGGCAGACCGTTCTCGACATCCTCCACGGTTATGCTCACGCCATCGAGTTCGACCGTTGCACCGCGCATCACGTCTTCCACACCCAGTTCGAGCCTGACGAGACCGGAGATCGAGTCCGCGTGTTCCTCAGGCAATTCGAAGCCGAACTCCCGATTGACCTCACTGATCAGCATATCGCCCCGCACGACGACACGGTCATTCTCATGCTTGATGCGAGGCGCTTCGTCGTCGAATTCGTCGACAACCTCGCCGATGATCTCTTCCACGAGATCTTCCACCGACACGATACCGGATACGATACCGTATTCGTTGAAGACCACCGCGATCGTGTCGCGGTTCTCTTCCAGCACGTGCCAGGCCTCGGCTAGCGTGACGCTGTCGGGAAGAATCCGCACCGGCCGGATGGCCGGTTCGATCGAGGCATCACCATCCTTCATCGCGAGATCGTAGAGATCACGGATATGGACGAAACCCAGTGGCTTTTCGGTTTCAGAGCCATCGATCACCGGAAATCGCGTGAACGGCGTCGCCAGCATCACGCGCAGAGCCTCGCTCGCCTTTGGCGCCGATGGCATGAACTTCATGCGCGCGCGCGGCACCATGACCTCACTCACCTTCCGGTCCTGAAAGGCGAGAACCTGATGCAGCATTTCATGGGCGTCACGCTCGATGACACCGCCCTTGAGGCTGTCCTCGATCAGCTGGCGCAGCTCGTCATGGCTGTGCTCGTCGCCGGTCTCCTTCGGCTTGTCGAGCCCGCCCCAGCGCATGATGAGCATCGCCGAGCCGTTCAGCAGCGTGATGAAGGGCCCAAGCAGCAGCAGCGACCAGCGCATGGGGCGCGTCGTTCCAACGGCAACCATCTCGGGCGCGCGGACCGCAATCGATTTTGGAAAGAGTTCGCCGAAGATCACCTGAAGCGCCGTCAGCACGATCAGCACGATTGGCGCACCAACGGCGGCGCTCGTCCATCCGGCGGGCAGCACGGCATCAAGCGTGGGGCTGACATAGGGAAGCAGCGCTTTCTGTCCGTAAACGCCGATAACGAGACTGGTCAGCGTGATGCCCACCTGCGCGCAGGCGATATAACGGTCCATCCTCTCTTCGTCGGTGACGGTCTTTTCCAGATAGGCGGCGCTCGAATTGCCGTCCTCGGCCTTCGCCTCGAGCTTCGGTTTGCTCGCCGAGACCGCCGCAAACTCTGCGGCAACGTAGAATGCATTGCCGAGCAGCATGAGACAGATAACGAGAAGAATGACGAGCAATTCCATGCCGGCGAACACTCCAAGGACCCGCCCGGCAGGCTCATGATACCGCGGATGGGCACGAGCACCGTGCCAATGGCGGCGGTTTCAAACGTCGTTCTCGGGAAAGAGGGCAGCAAGGTGCCAGAGGCAAGGGCAGATCAGCCCCGCTCGCACACCTTCAGCGAAAACGGTCGACGCTTGGAGAAGCATCCTTTCGGCCAACGGTTCCGCAATGATCGCAAAAAGCTGGTTTGCCGGTTTTACAGCATCGGACCGAACAGCAGGCACTGATTTTATAAAAACTGATGCGAAGCCAAGAGATCAAAGCTTCGCAACCTGCCCCGTTACTGGGTCGGACGTACAGAAATCTATTGATTATTGATGGGTGGCGCGCTCTTCGAGCGGCTGATCAGGCCGGCGGATATGCGAAACGGCTTCGAGCAACAGCGGATGGAAGGCGCTCGTCTCGCCGGCATCGACCTTTTCGAAGAGCTGGGTGCGCATGCGCGGCTCCCAGAACTTGTTGATATGGTCCGCAACGCCCTCCGAGCGCGCACCTTCCGGCGTCGTCTCGAAGAATCTGGCGATCTGGTTTCCCATATAGACGAGCTTGTCGCGCTCCATGAAAGTCTCTCCCACTCGGGTTCCGTTTATGCCAGCAGGGTTTCGGTCGCACCGAAAGGTTCCAGAGCGCCCTCGATCCGTTCCGGTGATGTGAAGATTTCGAACTCCGCGCCACGCAGGACGGCGACCAGCGTCACCTTCGCGGCCTCGGCCTCGGCAATGGCAAGTTCGGTGGGGGCGGAGATCGCCGCGATCAAACCGCAGCCCATCACTGCCGCCTTCTGGATCAGCTCCACCGAGACACGGCTGGTGATCGTGATGAAGCCGGATGCCGGATCGACACCGTTTCGCGCCAGATGCCCCGTAACCTTGTCCAGCGCGTTATGCCGGCCGACATCCTCGCGCAGGACCACCATGGAACCGTCGCGATCGTGGAAGGCAGCCGCATGCACGGCACGGGTCAGGCGCGACAGCGTCTGCCTGGCGGACATCTCGTCCATCGCACGCACCAGACGTTGCGGCGAGATCACCTCCCCGGCTGTCACCTGCGGTAGAACGCGGCCCGCGAGCTCGAGGGACTCCACACCGCACAACCCGCAGCCCACCGGCCCGGTCATCTGCCGCTTGCGCGCCACATAGGTCTCGGCCCGCTCCGGCACGAGACGAACCTGACAATCCGTCCCCGCCTCGGTCTCCACGATCTCGACCGCATCGATCTCGTCGAACCGGTCGACGATCCGCTCATTGAGAACCAGCCCGACCCCGAGATCCTCGATCTCGGCGGGCGTTGCCATCATCACGGCATGGGTCGATCCGCCGATCGAGATGGCAACCGCACGCTCGGCCGGAACGCTGCGCGTTTCACGGCGAAACGCCCCGTCGCGAAAGGCGATCGAGGCGAGAGAACGGGCGGGCTTGATCTCTTCATTCATGAAAGAGCGAAACTCTCAAAACACGTGTCGTTTACGGGCTCTTATCCGAATTCCAGCTTGCAGAAAACGAGGCCGGCCGGGCGCTCTACCCGGCCGGGCCCCAAGCCTGTTATTCCGCAGCTTCCAGCGGACGAACCCGCCGGCTCTGCTCAGACAGCTCGCGATAGTCTTCCTGCCATTCGGTCGGGCCGTTGGTCGGAGAGACCTGCACCGCAGTCACCTTGTATTCCGGGCAGTTCGTCGCCCAGTCGGAGAAGTCCGTAGTGATGACGTTGATCTGCGTCGAAGGGTGGTGGAACGTCGTGTGCACGACGCCGAGCGCCATCTTCTCGGTGATCAGCACCTTCAGGGAAGTTTCGCCCACGCGGCTCTGCAGCTTCACGAAATCGCCGTCGCGAATGCCGCGCTGCTCGGCGTCGTGCGGATGCATCTCGAGGAGATCCTCCGGATGCCAGACCGTGTTCTGCGTGCGCCGGGTTTGCGCGCCCACATTGTACTGGGTCAGAATACGGCCCGTCGTCAGAAGCAGCGGGAAGCGCGGTCCCACCTTCTCATCGGTCGCGACATATTCCGTCCGCACGAACTTGCCCTTGCCGCGCATGAACTCGCCCACATGCATGACCGGCGAGCCGACCGGATGCTCTTCGTTGCAAGGCCACTGCACCGAGCCCTCCCTGTCGAGAAGCTCGTAGGTGACACCGGCGAAGGACGGCGTCGTCGCGGCGATCTCGGCCATGATCTCGGAGGGGTGCGAATAGTTCATGTCCAAACCGATCGCTTTAGCGAGCAGCTGGGTCACCTCCCAGTCGGCATAGCCGTTCTTCGGCTCCATCACCTTGCGCACGCGGTTGATGCGGCGCTCGGCATTGGTGAAGGTCCCGTCCTTTTCCAGGAAGGTCGAGCCCGGCAGGAAGACGTTGGCATAGTTCGCCGTCTCGTTCAGGAACAGATCCTGCACGATGAGAAGGTCGAGCGCGCCCAGACCGGCCGACACATGCTTGGTATCGGGATCGGACTGGAGAATGTCCTCGCCCTGGCAGTAGAGCCCCTTGAACGTGCCCTCGACCGCCGCATCGAACATGTTCGGGATCCGAAGCCCCGGCTCCTTATCGATTTTGACGTTCCAGAGATCCTCGTAGATCTTGCGCGTCTCGTCCTGCGAGATGTGGCGATAGCCCGGCATCTCATGTGGGAACGAGCCCATGTCGCAGGAGCCCTGCACGTTGTTCTGGCCGCGCAGCGGGTTCACGCCCACGCCCTTGCGGCCGATATTGCCGGTCGCCATGGCAAGGTTCGCGATCGCGATGACCGATGTCGAGCCCTGGCTGTGCTCGGTGACACCGAGACCGTAATAGATCGCGGAATTCCCGCCCTTCGCATAAAGCCGAGCCGCGCGCCGCACCAGGTCTGCCGGCACGCCGGTGACGATCTCGACGGCTTCCGGCGAGCGGTTGTCGGCGGAGACAAACTCCTTCCAGTCGTCGAACTCGTCGACCTCGCAGCGGGTCTTCACGAACGCCTCGTCGACGAGCCCCTCGGTCACGATCACATGGGCGAGTGCCGTCAGGACCGCGACATTGGTGCCCGGCCGCGTCGGCAGATGGACATCGGCCTGAACATGGGGCGTCTTGACGAGATCGATCCGGCGCGGATCGATGACGATCACCTTCGCGCCCTCGCGGATGCGCTTCTTCATGCGCGAGGCGAAGACCGGGTGAGCATCCGTCGGGTTCGCGCCGATGACGAGGATGACGTCGGTATACTCGATGGAATCGAAGTCCTGCGTACCTGCCGACGTGCCGTAGGTGGTCGCGAGGCCATAGCCCGTCGGCGAATGGCAGACGCGGGCGCAGGTATCGATATTGTTGTTGCCGAAGCCGGCGCGGACCATCTTCTGGACCACGTAGACTTCCTCGTTGGTGCAACGCGAGGACGATATGCCGCCCACGGCACCGCGACCATATTTCGCCTGAATATCCTTGATCTTGTTCGCCGCAAAGGAAATGGCCTCGTCCCAGGAGACGACCTGCCACGGGTCCTTGTAGGTCTCGCGGATCATCGGCTCGAGGACGCGTTCCTCATGCTTGGCGTATTCGGTCGCGAAGCGGCCCTTCACGCAGGAATGGCCGCGATTGGCCTTGCCGTCCTTGTAGGGGATCATGCGGATGACGTCTTCGCCCTGCATTTCCGCCTTGAAGGAGCAGCCGACGCCGCAATAGGCGCATGTGGTGACCTTCGACGAGGTCGGAAGTCCCTTTTCCTTCACCGTCTTTTCCTGAAGCGCCTCGGTCGGGCAAGCCTGCACGCAGGCACCGCAGGAGACGCATTCGGAGGTGAGGAACTCGTCGACCGGCGTGCCGGCCGAAATCCGGCTGTCGAAGCCACGACCCTCGACCGTCAGCGCGAAGGTTCCCTGCACCTCGTTGCAGGCGCGGACGCAGCGCGAGCAGACGATGCATTTGGACGAATCGAAGGTGAAATAGGGGTTCGACTCATCGACCGGCGCGTCGAAATGGTTCCGTTCTGACGGATCGTAGCGAACCTCGGACAGGCCCACGCGCTCGGCGACATCGTGGACCTCGCAGTCGCCGCCGCCCTTGCGCTCGTCCCAGTTACCCGGATGATCGGAGACGTAGAGCTCCATCACACCCTTGCGGATGCGGCTCAACCGGTCGCTTTCCGTGTGAACGACCATGCCATCGCCCACCGGCGTCGTGCAGGAGGCGGGCGTCGTGTTTTTGCCCTCGATCTCGACCACGCAGACGCGGCACGATCCGAATGCGGTGAGCATGTCGCTGGCGCAGAGCTTCGGCACGGAAATCTCGGCTTCCGCAGCAGCCCGCATGATCGAGGTGCCTTCCGGCACGGTGACGGACTTGCCGTCGATCGTCAGCGTGACGGTCTTTTCGGACTTCGAGGCCGGCGTGCCGTAATCTTTTTCTTCAATCAGGGACATAAAATCGTCCTCCCATAGGCGAAACGCGCGATCGCAGGCTTTATTCGGCCGCTTCGCGCATCGACTTGCCGTTGAAATCTTCCGGGAAATGCCGGATCGCGCTCATCACCGGATAAGGTGTGAAGCCGCCGAGGGCGCAAAGCGATCCGAATTCCATCGTGTTGCAAAGATCCTCGACCAGTTCGAGGCTCTCGTCCACGTTCTCGCCGGCCATGATCTTTTCGACCGTTTCGAGCCCGCGCACGGCACCGATCCGGCACGGCGTACACTTGCCGCAGCTCTCGACCGCGCAGAACTCGAAAGCGAACCGCGCCTGCTTCATCATGTCGACCGTGTCGTCGAAGATGACGATGCCCGCATGCCCGATGAGGCCCTTCTTCTCGGCAAAGGCCTCGTAGTCAAAGGGCGTGTCGAACAGCGAGCGCGGGAAATAGGCCCCCAGCGGCCCGCCAACCTGAACGGCCCGGATCGGACGGCCGGAATTCGTGCCACCGGCAATCGTATCGACGATCTCGCCGAGCGTCAGGCCGAAGGCGACCTCGAAAAGCCCGCCATGCTTGACGTTGCCCGCGATCTGCAAGGGAATCGTGCCGCGAGAGCGGCCCATGCCGAAGTCCTTGTAGACCTTCGCACCCTTGGCCAGAATCTCCGGCGTCGAGGCGAGCGAGATCACGTTGTTGATGACGGTCGGTTTGCCGAACAGGCCCTTGATCGCCGGCAGCGGCGGCTTGAACCGAACCTGGCCGCGCTTGCCCTCAAGACTGTCGAGCAGCGAGGTCTCCTCACCGCAGACATAGGCGCCGGCACCGACCCGGACCTCCAGGTCGAAGGCGTGCGCCGAACCCAGCACCGAAACGCCGAGCCAGCCGAAGTCCTCGGCCCGTTTGATCGCCTCGCGCATGACGCGGATCGCGACCGGATATTCCGAGCGAAGATAGATGTAACCCTTTGTGGCACCGGTCGCGAGGGCTGCGATCGTCATGCCCTCGATCAGGCAGAACGGATCGCCCTCCATGATCATGCGATCGGCGAAGGTGCCGGAATCGCCCTCGTCGGCATTGGCGACGATGTATTTCTTCGGGCCTTCGGTCTTCATGACCGTTTCCCACTTGATGCCCGTCGGGAAGCCTGCACCACCCCGGCCGCGAAGGCCGGATTCCTTGACTTCCTCGACAATCGCCTCGGAGCCCATCTCGATCGCCCGGCGCAGGCCGAGAAGGCCGCCATGGGCCTCGTAGTCATCGAGCGACAACGGGTCCGTGATACCGCAACGCTTGAAGGTCAGGCGCGTCTGCCCCTTCATGAAGGGATGCTCGAAGACGTCGCCGATCCGCTTGTCGTGGTCGCCGCCTGTCAGGAAGCCTGCATCGAGCAGCGCCTCCATTTCGCCGGGCTCGACCGGCCCGTAACCGATCCGCCCCTCGGCGGTCTCCACCTCGACGAGCGGTTCGAGCCAGGCCATGCCGTGGGAGCCGTTGCGCACGATCGTGATGCCGAGACCACGATCATCGCTAAGCTTCTTGAGCTCTTCCGCGATCTCGTCGGCGCCGTTGGCGACGGCGAAGGAATCGAGCGGGATGTAAACCTTGATCATAGCAGCGCCTCCGCCGCGAGCTTTTCGACGCGCGTGTCGTTCAGCCGGCCGACGATCCGGTCATCGAGCATGGCCGAAGGCGCGGTCGCGCAAAGGCCGAGGCAATAGACCGCTTCGAGCGTCACGGCGCCATCGGCCGAGGTCTCGCCGAACTTCACCCCGAGCGCCCGTTCGAGCGAATCGGCGATTGCGTCGCCGCCGGCCGCCTGACAGGCTTCAGCCCGGCAGACCTTCAGAACGTGCCGCCCATGGGGCTCTCGCTTGAAGTCGTGATAGAACGAAACGACGCCGTAGACTTCGGCGCGCGTGAGGTTCAATTCCCCCGCGATCAGCCGAACGGCCTCGTCGCTGATATAGCCATAGCGATGATTGAAGGCATGGAGGATCGGCAGGAGCGGACCCTCCAGATGCTTATGCTCCTCGACGAGCGCGGCCGCGTCGTCTTCGTCGAATTCAACGTGATGAGCCACGCCGGCTCCTCCCGGGTGCGAATGGGTCTTTGGATGAGGGAACCACGGACGCAAACCCATGATCAAGCGCCGCTTTCCATGTTTCGATAGATTTTTTCTATTGATGTACAGTCAGGATCGTCGGCTCGCATGGTCCGTTCCACAGCGCAAATGACCCGAACCTTACCAGCGAGGACGAAAATCATGCAATTCCCCGCGATTTTGCCAGCTTGGAAGGGTTCTATCGATAGGATTTCCTTTCGCAATCATGTCCGCAAGCGTCTGCCCGCACGAGCGGGGAGTGCAGCCTCAAGCGCGATGCGACATATCTTCCGATGCCGCACGTCTCAGGGACCGGGCCGGATCGCAGGAGCCGCAACGGGAATGTCGCCCAATTCGGTGATGTCGTCCAACCCTGCCCCCGCCTCGCTCCAGAACGCCGCGACGATCGGAGGCCGCAGATCACGCCGCGCCGTGACGAGGCCGATCGGATAGCTCACGCTCGGTTTCACGAGCGGGATCGACACCATGGGCGGCGCCAGCCCCAGCATCACCGTCGCGTGATGGGGCATGATCGTCGCGAGCCCGGCCATCCGCACCTGGGACAGGATCGCCAGCATGGAATTCGATTCCAGAACGGTCTCGAAAGTCCCGTCCTTCACGCCAAGATGCCGGTTCAGGATCTGCCGGTTCTGCATGGTGTGACTGAGCAGGCAGAGCGGCACGCGGCTCGCCTCCTCCCATGTCACTTCCTGTCGCTCGGAAAGCGGACTGCCAACCGTTGTCACGAGGCTGTAGCGCTCGTCGTAAAGCGGCTTGCAGTCGATGCGCCGCAGACGATCGTCCTCGAGATAGGTGAGCCCGACATCCACCTCGAAATCCTCCACTGCCGCCAGAAGATCGACAGACGACATGGAGGTCACGTCGAAGGTGACATCCGCATGGCGCTCGCGGAACGGGGTCGTCAGGCGGGCGACCAGGGACAGCGCGGTCGGGATCGCACCGATCCGCAAATGCCCGGTGAGGCCGCGCCGCACGCTGCGCACTTCTTCGCGCATCGTCCTGACATCGTCGGTGATCTTACGGGCCCAGGCGAGCACCCGATCGCCCTCGCTCGTCATGCCCTTGTACCGCGACCCGCGATTGACGAGGGTGACGCCGAGGCGCTCTTCCAGATGCCGGATGCCGGCCGACAGGGTCGGCTGCGTGATCCCGAGCTTGTCGGCTGCTCGCCCGAAATGGCGCTCATGCGAAAGCATGATCAGGTATTCGAGCTTGTCGATCACGTGTGTGGGCCTCCCGTCCCGCCGCGACTATAGCCCATGCGCTGCCGGTTCGGTCCAGTCCTTCCAGTTGTGGGGCGGCCTCACATATTTTTACGCGCGCCCGGACCAGGCGCCGATCGCACCGGGTGCTGCGCCCGTCACGGGATCGGTCTCAGGCAGCGCGAGCTTGGCGATCTTCGCGTTCGCAGCCTCGACATCGACCGAACCTGCCCGCGTGATCGTGCCGGACTGGCCGGGCGGATAGCCGCCGACGACCTGAAAATCGTCGCTCGCTTTCAGTCGCTTGTGTCCGACGCCGGCGGGAACGATCACCGTATCGCCCGGCGCCATCGGCAAAGCGATACCGCCATCCGCTTCGTCGCCGCCGAACCCGACCACCGCCTCGCCCGACACACAGGCGAGCACCTCATGGCCATCGAGATGAAAATGCCAGTAGTCGAAAACCGTATAGACCCATGTCCCCTGCCAGCCATTCTCCCGGAAGCGCTTCTGAACGCCGTCTGCGGTCGCGTTGTCAGCCTCGATTTCGCCGGTGACGACAAGAAGCGGAAGGTAGCTGTTCGGGATGTCCTTGGTGGCGGAGAATAGATGTGTCTCGACGGTCATGTCGCCCTCAGCTGATAGATGTCGTTCGCGTTCGAACGCTTCGATCAATACGCCCGAGGGCTTCGATTGTTCGCCGAACCCTTCTTCAAACCCCTACTTCCCCATCTCCGCCGCCAGCGCATCCAGTCCCTCGCGCACGGTCGAAACGATGGTGTCGATATGGTCGTCCTCGATGATCAGCGGCGGACAGAAGGCAAGCGTATCGCCGGCGATCGCGCGGGAGATCACGCCGCGCTCCTGAATATGGGCGAAGGCCTTTGGGCCAAGAAAACCCGGCGCGTGCGGCGCGGTCGTCTTTCCGGCCTTGTCCATGACGAGTTCGACCGCCGCGATCAGGCCGACACCGCGCACCTCCCCGACCAGTGGATGATCCATGAGGCTGCGCAATCCTTCCTGCAGCCGCACGCCGCGCTCTCGCGCATTGGCGACGAGATCTCGCTCCTCGATGATCTTGAGGTTTTCCAGCGCCACGGCCGCCGCGACGGGATGGCCGGACGCCGTAAAGCCATGGCCGAAGGTTCCGATCCGCGCCGTCTCGTCGGCGATCGGCTGATAGACCCGGTCATTCATGATCACCGCGGAGATCGGCAGATAGGATGACGAAAGCGCCTTGGAAACCGTGATGAAGTCGGGCTCCAGATCGTAGGTCACCGAGCCGAACATCTCGCCGGTTCGCCCGAATCCGCAGATCACCTCGTCGGCGATGAACAGGATGTCGGGGTATTTCTTGAGAACCGCCTTCATCTTCGGCCAATAGGTCGCGGGCGGCACAACGACGCCCCCTGCCCCCATCACGGGCTCGGCGATGAAGGCGGCGATCGTCTCGGGCCCTTCCCACTCGATCATCGCTTCGAGATCGGCCGCGCAGCGGCTTGCGAATTCCTCCTCGCTCTCACCTTCGCGGCCCTCGCGCCAGTAATGCGGGCAGATCGTGTGGAGAATGCCCTCCATCGGCAGGTCGAAGGAGGCGTGATTTGCCGGCAGACCTGTCAGGCTCGCCGATGCCAGCGTGATGCCGTGATAGCCGCGAAGTCGGGAAATCACCTTCTTGCGCTGGGGCTCGCCCATAGCATTCGAGCGATACCGCAGAAGCTTGATGATGAGATCGTTCGCTTCTGAGCCCGAATTGGTGAAATGCACCTTCGACATCGGGACATGTGCCAGCTTGATCAGCTTTTCGGCGAGATCGACGACCGGCGCATGGGTCTTGTGGGTGAAGGCGTGGTAATAAGGCAGTTCGGCCATCTGCCTTGCGGCCGCATCCACCAGTCGCTTTTCCGAAAAGCCGACGGCGACCGACCAGAGCCCGCTCATCGCCTCGATATAGCGCTTGCCGTCGATGTCCTCGACATAGACGCCGTCGCCCTTCGCGATCACGATCGGCCCGACTTCCTCGTGCCGCCGCGCATTCGTATAGGGATGCAGATGATGCGCGATATCGCGCGCTTCGATGGAATTCGGCAGTGGGGGCATTTGGAGGGCTTTCGGCGAATATGTCTCGGTCGTCGCGACCAAATCGGAAGCTCGACCACCGCGCAAGTCCGATCGGGCACCGGATCGAGAACATAAAGGTCTTCGCGGAGCGCAACGATTTCTCGTTCTCCCGCAGAGACTGCGGTTCTCGCCCGAATGCCTCGGGAAAACCCGTTCATTTCTGTCAAACTGCGCGCTTGCAGATCACTTCGGCGTGAAAAGAGTTTCGTCAGAATACGCGCAGAACCCACAAAACCCTGTAATCGTAGCCATTTCGACAACGGAGGTTGTGAAACCTGAAAAACCCATTTACATCAAAGCCTACACGATTTCGCGATCATCGCGTGATCGATGCCGGGAGTTTGCCTCACATGCTCCATACTGCTGATTGCGAGTTCCTCGCCAGTGCCGAAAGCGTCGAAGCGGATACTGCGTTCCTGCGCACCGTCCTCGCGTCTTCTCTCGATTGCATCAAGATCCTGGATCTTGATGCCAATCTCCTCTTCATGAGCGAGGGCGGCAAACGCGTTATGGAAGTCGGCGACTTTGAAGCCGTCCGTGGATGTCCGTGGCCGGCTTTCTGGATCGACGAGTGGCGCGAAAAGGTAGATCGCGCCATCGCGACGGCCAAGGCCGGAGGAACCGGTCATTTCCAGGGTAGTGCGCCGACCCTTGCCGGCACCATGAAGTGGTGGGACGTCCGGGTCTCGCCGATCTTCGAGAAAGACGGCAAGATCTCTCGCCTTCTGTCCATCTCTCGCGACGTCACGGAGGAAAAGCTGCTACAGACCCGCCTCGCCGAGAGCGAGAAACGTCTTGCAGCTGCTTTGAGTGCCACGGGCGTCGTCGGGGTTTGGGACTACGATATCAGTGCCGACCGCATTCACGCGGATGAAAACCTTCTCAAGCTGTACGGTCTGAAGAAGACCTCGCCAATGCAAGGTTTCGATCCGCGCGAGATCGAAGACCGCATCCACGAGGATGACGTCGCGCTCTATCGCGAGCAATTCAGCGCTGCGATTTCCGGCGCTCTGGAATTCGAGTGCGAATTTCGCATCGCCGGCACGGACGGATCCCTTCGATGGATGCTGGCGCGTGGACGCGCGAGCCGCAACGAAACGGGTGTGGTCTCCCGCTTCTCGGGAGCGGTCGTCGACATCACCGATCGCAAGCTTGCACAGGAGCGCGGCCAGCTCGTCAATCGCGAACTCGCCCACCGGATCAAGAACCTGCTTTCCGTCGTCGGTGCGATCGTATCACAGACCCTTCGCTACACGCGGACGCCAGCGGAGGGACAGACTGCGATCGCGCAGCGGCTTCAGGCCCTCGACCGCGCCCAGGATATTCTCCTGAAGGACGAGATCAGCGGCTCGTCGATCCACCATGTCGTCTCGGCTGCCGTCGAGCCGCATCTTCGCAAGACCACCCTCCTCTCCGTGGAGGGTGTCCCAACCGTTCTAAGGTCGAACCAGCTCCTCGGCCTGTCGCTTGCGATGCACGAGCTCGCGACGAACGCGGTCAAATATGGCGCGCTGTCCGTCGATGGCGGCAAGCTTTCGCTCCGCTGGTCCACCCACGCCGATGGGAACGGCGACCGGGCGTTCACTTTTGAATGGGTGGAGACTGGCGGTCCGGCGGTTACGAACCCCGAGCGCAAGGGCTTCGGCCGCCAACTGCTCGAGCGCGGCGTTCCGGGTTATTTCGCCGGAGCGGCTATGCTGGACTACCGACCGGAAGGCTTCGTCTATCGGCTCGAAGGCGTGCTTTGACATTTCTCGGGGCTCCGGCAGCCCCAAGAAACGATTGGTTACAAAGGTCCGCCGACATGACTGTTCAAGCCGGCGGGCTCATTGAGCCTCAGTCCTTCAGAGAGCCGCAGAAGCGCTGGATTCGTAAGCAGGCTTCTTCGAGAAGTGCCTCGGACGTCGCGTAGGAAATCCGAAAGTTCGGCCCAAGACCGAACGCCGAGCCGTGCACCACCGCAACGCCCTCGGTCTCCAGAAGCGCCGTCACGAAATCCTCGTCCGTGTTCAGCACCTTGCCGTCCGGCGTCTTCTTGCCCATCAGGCCCTTGCACGAGGGATAGACGTAGAAGGCCCCCTCAGGCGAAGGACATTCGATGCCGCTCGCCTGGTTCAGCATGCCGACCACGAGATCGCGGCGACCCTGGAAGATCTCCCGGTTCTTCGAAATGAAGTCCTGCGGCCCATTCAGCGCCTCGACGGCGGCCCATTGCGAAATCGACGCCGCACCCGAGGTCTGCTGGCCCTGGATCATGTCCATCGCCTTGATCAGATGCAGCGGGCCGCCGGCATAGCCGATCCGCCAGCCGGTCATCGCATAGGCCTTGGAGACGCCGTTCATGGTCAGCGTCCGCTCGTATAGACGCGGCTCCACCTGCGCCGGCGTATGGAAGGTGAAATCGCCATAGACGAGATGCTCGTACATGTCGTCGGTCAGCACCCACACATGCTCATGGCGCAGAAGAACGTCGGTCAGCGCCTTGATCTCGTCCTTCGTATAGGCCGCACCCGAAGGGTTGGAGGGCGAGTTGAACAGGAACCACTTGGTCTGCGGGGTGATCGCCGCTTCCAGCTTTTCCGGCGTCAGCTTGAAGTTCGATTCGATCCCGGCTTCGACGAAGACCGGCGTGCCGCCGCAGATCGCGACCATTTCCGGGTAGCTCACCCAGTAGGGCGCGGGGATGATGACCTCGTCGCCCTTGTTGAGCGTCGCCATGAAGGCGTTGAAAAGGATCTGCTTGCCGCCTGTGCCGACGATGGTCTGGGCCGGCTCGTAGTCGAGGCCATTCTCGCGCTTGAACTTGGCGGCGATCGCCTCGCGCAGCTGCGGAATGCCGGACACCGGCGTGTACTTCGTTTCGCCCCGTGCGATCGCTGCGATCGCGGCTTCCTTGATATTGTCCGGCGTGTCGAAATCCGGCTCGCCCGCGCCGAGACCGATGACGTCCATGCCTTTCGCCTTCAATTCGCGCGCCTTCTGCGTGACGGCGATGGTGGCGGACGGCTTTACGCGGTCGAGGGCGTCGGCAAGAAATGCCATGGGAAGAACTCCGGCTGCATGATAATAGGTGGATCTTTCGCGACCGCATTGCAGGTGCGAAATGCGGCCGGACCCTAGTCCTCCCACTTCCCTTGCGCAAGCAGGTCAATCCGCGAAAACACCGAAAGAATCACGGATCGATCACGGCTCTCGGCACAAATCTCACGTCTCTGTCAGAGCCGGCGCGCAAGGCCCGTTTCGCGGAACAAACCATGAAAATATCGTGGTCGGGCACAGAGTTCGCCCTTCCTGTTCATGCCGCCGTCATCTAGAATCCCTAAGCAATCCGGGCGAATGCCAAAGACGCCCGACCTGCCTGATCGCATCCGTTAACCACTTGAGCCTATGAGGCTTTCACTGGCGTTACTATCTTAGCGCCACCTTCGGACAAGCTTCCGGGGGTAAGAGATCTGTTTCAATCGGCCTGCGGCGAAATTCGCGGCGGCGCCGGACGAACCTATGGCTGGCGGACGACGATCGAAGGCTTTCGATGCGCAAAATCATAATTGCGGGCCAACCCCAAAAGGCTCGCTAGCGACGGGACACAACCCGCGCTCCGTGGAGAGGATGGGTGCCAGAATGAGCTATCATCTACGTGAACGAGTCCGGCGCGAGGTCGAACTGCGTCGTTCCCATGAAGCGGTGATCGATGTCGGAAGCCTCGCGGCGCGGATGTCGGAGGAAATCGACGGCGAAAGCACCACCGCGACAATCATGCTTCAGCGGCTGATCATCGACGAATGCGGGCATGCCGGTATCGCGATGCGCGTTGGCGGCGCCCCGAACCTCTGAGCGTTTTCAGCCGAAACAAATGATAGTGATCGCAGGGCGCGGCTGGTTTGACCATCCGCGCCTTTTTGCGTTCGGGCGGCTCAGCGCCCGGCTTCGTCATGGCTGACGGTTTCAAGCCGCGCCGGACCCGGCGCGTCCTGATCCGGCTTGAGCGGCCAACCCTCGCGCTGCTTGCCTCTCTGACCATCGAGTGTCTCGGTCTGGTCGTGCCAGAGCGTCACGCGCGTCTCGAAGGGCATGTCGATCCCCGCCGCGTCGAGCGCGGACTTGATCTCCTTCAGCGCGGCCGCTTGTGCATGAACCACGTCCGTGCGGACGGAATGGGTCCACCACCGCACCCGAAGCGTCACCCAGGAGGCGGCAAGGTCCCAGACCAGCACATCGGGTTTTGGATCGGCCTCGACGCCTTCGGCCCGCTTAAGGGCATCGAAAATGACCGTTCGCGCCGTCTCGATATCGTCGCCATAGCCGATCCCCACATCATATTGCGACCGCCGCTTTTCGTGCGCGGTGTTGACCGTCACAGCATTCGAATAGACGTCCGCATTCGGTATGATGACCCGCCGCCGGTCATAGGTCGTGATGATCGTCGCCCGCGTCTCGATCCAGTCCACCGTCCCCTCATAGCCGTTGACGACGATTTGGTCGCCCACCTGAAAGGGTTGACGGATCAAAAGAAGCAGGCCTGCGAGCCAGTTCTGGAGGATGTCCTTGAAGGCGAAACCGATCGCCACCGATCCGATACCGAGGCCGGCCAGGAGATCGGCCGGATTGAGCGAGGGGATCACGATCGTCAGGCCCAAGAGGATGCCGAACAGGATGATGACCCATTTGATGAAAGCCCCGAGCACATCGCCAAGGTTGTCCCGGCCCCGGCGGTGCGCCCAACGGTTGAACAAGCGGTCGAACAGCCATCCGGCGACAAAGAAAATTGCGATGACGACCAGCGCCACCACGATATTCGGAAGCAGCTTCTGGATGCCGATGACCCAGGACTCCACCTTGCCGAGCGCGATCGACGGATCGAAGTCCACGGCCTGGTTCAGTGTATCGGGGCTTGCAGCCCCCTGCCCGGCCTCTTGAGCAACTGCCTGCATCGACTGAAAACCTTGTCTGGAAAGAGTTGGAAGCACTCATGAAGAAAGCGCCGGACCTGCGTCCGACGCTCTCGACAGCCTAAAAGTATCGCGTGCCGAGCCGGCGAACAGCCGGGCGCGACATCGTTGACACGCGCTTACTGAGAACCGCCGATGACGCCGCAGGCGACACGGTCGCCGGCATCGCCCGACGGCTGGGACTGGTAGTCGTCCGCGCCGCCATGGACCATGATGGCCGAACCGTCGCTGTCCATCACCGGTGCATCGCCATCCGAAACGGAGAGATTCGGGTTGAAGACTGCGAAGGTCGCATTGCCGCTGTCGTCAGCCGTGAAGTTCGGCATGTCGCCGGCATGGGGACCGCCTTCGCTCTTGTAGCCGTGCTCCTTGTTCGTCGGATTGTAATGGCCGCCGGCCGCCGAGAAATCGTTGCCGCACTGACCGGTCTCATGAATATGGAAGCCATGCTGACCCGGCTCGAGACCCGTCAGCTCCGCTTCGAACAGCAGGCCGTTGGGCGTCGGAATCACGGTCACCGTTCCGCGGTTCGATCCGTCCGGTGCATTCATTGTCACCTCCATGGGCTCCATGGTGCTCGAACCGCTTTCGCTCGAAGCGCTGCCCATGTCGCTGGACGACTGATCGGTCTGGGCAAGGGCCGGTGTCGCGAGGAGCGCAACGGAAGCGAGGGCGGAAAGTGCGATCGTTTTCATGAGGATGCCTCCCGGGCATGTTTTTTTCTGTCGAGGACATCCGGCTTCACCATTCTCAGCGAGAACCGGACATCGTGCGTCGGGGTGGGAACGGCGGGCCCCTGACGATTGTTCCGGCTTGCGCGAGGAGGCGGCGGCTGCAAAGGCCGACCCGCGAGAACGCGAGAGAGGTATCCACCCATGGGAAAAATCTTCAACAGGGCCCTGATCGGCCTCGGCATTGCGGGCGTTGCCGCCGCCGGCACATTCTATCTCCTCGGGCCCGAGCGCGTCTGGCGTCTCGCCGGCGATCCCGATCAGGGGTCCGTCGACTTTGATGCGATCGAGCGAAGCCCGAACCCCAACGACGCGCTCGCCTGTTCGATTGCGGCCTGCGCGACCCCTGCCGAGATCACCCTGCCGCTCTACGACACGACGCCGGAAGCACTTCTGAAAGAAGCCGACGAGATCATCCGGGGTGGCGCGCTGTCCGGCACGGTCCACCGCGTCGACGACGGGCAGAACCCGCTCGCCAAGCGCTACGTCGTGCGCACGCCGTTGATGGGTTATCCCGATACGCTCAATCTCGCCGTCCGGCCGGTCGAGGGTAAAGCGGGTTTGCTTCTTTACTCCCGTGCGCTTCTCGGCCGATCCGATCTTGGCGCCAACCAAAAACGCATTCAGACGATCATCGACGCCCTGCGCCCGAAAGCCCTGCCGGCGAGTTAACCTCGCAGGAATCGCGAGAGCGCCGCATAGGTCTCCTCCGGCGCTTCCTCCACGATGAAATGGCCGGCATCGACCGGCTCGCCCTCGACTATCTCGCACCAGTGGCGCCAGATCTCCACGAGATCGGCGCCGCCTGCCGGGATGCCGGAAGCACCCCAAAGGGCCTGCGTCGGGCATGCGATCCTGCGTCCCGCCTCCCGATTTTCCCGGTCGAGCCGCCAATCGATCGTCGCACCAGCGCGGTAGTCGTTGCAGGAGGCTTCGATAGCGGCCGGACGACGAAAGTTATCACGGTATTCGTCCATTGCCGCACCAGCGAAAGCCGACAGATCCTTCGCCTTCGTCCAGCTCGCCATCGTGTGCTCGAGAAAATAGACCGGATCGGCGCCAATCAGCGTCTCTGGCATCGGATGCGGCTGGGC
Organism: Fulvimarina fulva; assembly: GCF_039652615.1. Lineage (NCBI taxonomy): Bacteria > Pseudomonadati > Pseudomonadota > Alphaproteobacteria > Hyphomicrobiales > Aurantimonadaceae > Fulvimarina > Fulvimarina fulva. Next base: position 12,256 of record NZ_JBDJAC010000001.1, on the reverse strand, counting down.
GAAGAACGGCCAATGATAGGTCTTGAGGGCGGCCGCCGCATCCATCCGCTCCCAGACCTCCGCCACCGGCACGATGTCGAGAACGGAGAGTTTCGTCACTGCGTCCGGGTGATCGAGCGCCATTCGGTAGCCGACCCGTCCGCCGCGATCATGGCCGGCAATCATGAATGTCTCGTGCCCGAAGGCCCGCATCACGGCCAGCATATCCAGGCCCATCATGCGCTTGGAATAGGCGTGGTTCTCTGCATCGTTCGCCGGCGCGGACGACCGGCCATAGCCGCGAAGATCGGGTACGACGACCGCGAAGTCCTCTGCCAGACGCGGGGCCAGTCCATGCCACATCGCCCCGGTCTGCGGATAGCCGTGCAGCAGCAGAAGCGGTGGCCCCTTGCCGGCCGTTCGCACGAAAATCTCGGCACCCTCGCCCTCGATCATGCGCGTTTCGAAATTCTCGAACATTCAATTGGCTCCCGAACCGGTCTGTGCCGAAGAAGCTAGACGGCTGGCCGCAACAGGAAAGCGCGCGACGCTCGTCTCTCCCGCCTCAGTAATCGCCCGTCGCGACCAACCCGTCGAGAAACTCGCGTGCTTCCTTGCGTGACTGCTTCAGCTTTTCCTCGTTCATCCGGTCGAGCGTCGCATAGGTGCGGTTGAGGCGCGGATTGCCCTTCAGCCGCTCCTTGTTGCGGGCGATGAAGTCCCAATAAAGCACGTTGAAGGGGCACGCCCCCTCGCCCACCTTCTTGTTCGGTGAATAGGTGCAGTTGCCGCAATAATCGCTCATCTTGTCGATATAGTTCGACGAAGCGGCATAAGGCTTGGACGCAAAGAGCCCGCCATCGGCGTAAAGGATCATGCCGACCACATTCGGCATTTCCACCCACTCATAGGCGTCGTGATAGACCACGAGATACCATTCCTGCACCTCGCGCGGATCGAAGCCGCAGAGCAGGCAGAAATTGCCGATCACCATCAGCCGCTGGATATGATGGTTGTAGGCGCTCTCACGCACCTCCTTGAACGACTGCTTTAGACAGTTCAGCTCGGTCTCGCCGGTCCAGAAGAAATCCGGCAGCTTGCGCTGGGCGTTCAGCTTGTTGGACGAGGCATAGTCCGGCATCTGGTTCCAGTAGACACCGCGAATGAACTCGCGCCAGCCGATGATCTGGCGGATAAATCCCTCCACGGCATTGATGGGGGCGTGTCCCTCCCGATAGGCGTCTTCGGCCCGATCGCAGACCTCGCGCGGGTCGAGCAGGCCGCAATTGATCAGGGCTGAAAGATGGGAGTGGAACAAGAGCGGCGCGCCCTCACGCATCGCGTCCTGATAGGTGCCGAAATCGGGCAGCGCCTCGTCCAGAAACCAGCGCAGATAATGCAAGGCCTGTCGGCGCGTGACCGGATAGTCGAAATTTTCGAGCGTCCCGAAGTGATTGCCGAAGCGCCTCGCCACAAGATCGAGCACCGCCTCGGTCGTCTCATCCACGCTGTAGGTCGGCCGCTCCGGCGCGGTGATCCGTTCCTTCAGGGGCTCCCGGTTGGAGTGGTCGTAATTCCACTTGCCGCCGGCCGGTTCGTCGCCCTCCATCAGGTAGCCGGTGGACTTGCGCATTTCGCGGTAGAAATACTCCTGCCGCAACTCCTTGTTGCCTTCGGCCCAGGCATCGAAAGTCTCGTGGTCGCAGATAAACCGGTCGTCGGGCCGGATCTCGACCTCGCAGCCAAGCTCTTCCCGCCAGTCCTTCATCATCTCAAGAACGCGCCATTCCCCCGGCTCGGTCACGACGACGCGATCCGGCTCATGACGCTTCACCGCCCGTTTCAGCTCATCCGTGAACGAGCCAGTGTTCTCGTCATCGTCGAGCGTGATGTAGTCCACCGTCACATCGCGATCCCTGAGGTCGTCCGCGAAGTGCCGCATGGCCGAGAACAGAAAGGCGATCTTGCGCTGGTGATGGCGCACGTAATTCGCCTCGTCCGCCACCTCGCACATGAAGACGATATCGCCGCCTTTCATATCCTTGAGGGACGAAAGATCGCGGCTCAGCTGATCGCCGAGAACGAAACGCAGGGTTGTCATATCGGATCAATCCCCCAGGACGCCGTTGGAAGTGCCTTTACCATCGCCACCGATATGTTTCGGCACCGCTTCGTTGCGGCCCGCAAGAGCCAGATCGTAGTCAGCCTTGGTAAGCCGCCTCGCGATGGCCGAACGGGTCCCACTATTGCCACCGTAGATCAGGTATCGTCCCATATGCCGTCCCTTACGCATCTTTCACGGATGAGTTGGCCGGAAAGTGGACGGCATCAACTGCGGCGCGCAGCCACGGCTCACCGGTGAAAATCGGGCGAAAACCGCAACATCAGCAAGGATGCTCGCCTACGAATTCTTCAAGAAATTCTCCTACAACGCGAGTCATGACCAAGAACTCGCCACGCACCAGAAATCCTGAGCAGAGCATCAACGATGCCCTCTCGCGCATCGGTGCGCTGATGTTCATGCTTCTCGGCGTCTTTTTTGTCACGATCCTTCTCTTGAGCCAGTATCAGACAACAAGTGCTCAAAAGCGCGAGGCGCAACTCGCCAGCTCGGCGCTCACCGTTCGTGGGAAGCAAATCGAAGACCTCGCCTGGGACTATTCAACCTGGGAGGACGTGTTTCAAAAGTTTGTGGTCGAAAGGGATTACGCCTGGGCCGATGAGAATATCGGCCATTGGGTCTTCGAGAACAATCATTTCAATGTTTCGGCAATCATCACTCCGGACAGAGAAACGATTTATGCCAATGTCGGGGGTGTGCGCACGGATGCCGATCTACGGACGATCCTCAAGGGCGGGGTCGACGACCTCATCTCAAAATACCGAAGCGGCGATTCAGAAAAAACGGCTTCAGCGCTCCTTTCCGACAATGGCGCGCCCGTCGTCACCGCCATCGCGCCGATTACGCCAACTGCGGAACTTCCAGAGCCCCGAAAAGACTATTATCTTCTGATCTTCGCTCAGACGCTGGATGCGTCGACCTTGAGCGAAATCGGACAAACCTATCTTCTCCCCGACCTGCGCATGCGAAGCGAAAGCCTCGACAACGACGTGCGAAACGGCACGTCGATCCCTTTGATCCTCGCAAATGGAAAGACGCTCGGGCACCTGACCTGGGATGGCGCGACGCCGGGGACGACATTGCTGAAAACTGCCATACCGATCTGGGCGGTGCTGTTCACCGTCTTCATTGTCCTGATGCGCTATTTCGCAAAAACCGCCAAGGCCAGTGCTCATAGGCTCCGCGTCAGCCAGTATCGGGCGACCCATGACAGCCTAACGGGTCTTGGAAACCGAGCCCTCCTCAATGACTTCTTCGAGCCGTCGGATCTGAGCGGGAAAAACACGTCCGACGACACCCTCTGTCTTCTCTATCTCGATCTCGACGGGTTCAAACAGATCAATGATGTTCATGGCCATCAGGTCGGAGATGATGTGCTGAAAGAGATCGGCGCACGGCTTTCCACCTTTGCCGCCGAGAATGAAGTCGCCGTGCGCTTGGGAGGAGACGAGTTCATTCTCCTTCTGAAAAGCAAATTCGATCCGATAAAGATCGCGGCGATCGGACAATCGATCATCGAGTCTGTCGAAAGGCCCATCTCCCTTGGCGGTGCGGACACTGTCTGCGTCGGCGCAACCATCGGAATTTCCCTTGCACCGCAAGACGGCGACACTCCCGATATTCTCTTGAAGAAAGCCGACGAGGCGCTGCGTCACGGCAAGACGCGAGGTAAGCGTCAGGTGATCTTCTACGCCGATATCGTCTTGGAAATGCTCCGGCGCGAACGTGATCGCTTCGCGGAGCAGCGTGAGGCTCAGACCCATTCGACCTCTCCGACTTCGATGACGGGCTGAAGGCCGGCGACACCAGCATGGGGCGAGAAAGTGCGGTCCTGTTGCTTCGAGCGAACCATCCCCTGAAGGCAGGCGTCCGGCATCAGGTGGTGCCGAAATACTGCGTGCGGCTCTACATCATCGGCGCCAGGCGACACCCTCCACCAACTTCAACTCTTGTACCAGTCGGTCGGCAAAGGCACGCACCACCGGCCGCATGAAGCGCACCGAGGGATAGGCCAGCACCATCTCCGCAGATTTCACGGAGAAGTCCGGCAGGATTCGCACCAGACGCCCGTCCATCAGCGCCTCGCGCGCGAACAGCGTCTGGATCGGCCCGCAGGCATGACCTTCGAGCAGCGTGTTCAGGATCACATTCGCATCGTTCGTATGAATGAACGGTGTCACCGGGATCTCGTGCTGAACGCCGTCCCGCATCAGCGTCAGGGTCTTGCGCGAGGAAATCACCTGCGCCGTGGTCACGAGTTGCATCGTCGCAAGCTGTTCGGGCCGTTCGATCCCGCCAAACCGGTCGAGAAAGGCGGGGCTCGCCACCAACACGCGCTCGACCGTCCCCAGCTTGCGGATCACGACGTCCTGATTCACAGGTCGTGAATAGCGGATCGCCATATCGAAATTGTCGTAGACGAGATCGATCGCCCGGTTCTCGAGCACGAGATCGACCGAGACCTGCGGATGATCACGCTGAAACGCCATCACGATCGGATGGATAACCTTCCCACCGATGCAATTTTGAGCGTGAATGCGCAACGACCCCTCGATCGCCCCGGTTTCGACGCGAATGCCTTCCATCGCCGCATCGATCGCCGCCAGCCCGTGCCTTGTCGCCTCGTAAAGCGCCTGGCCGGCAGCTGTCGCGCGGACATGGCGCGGCGAGCGCTCCAGCAACCGGGCCTGAACATGGCGTTCCAGATTGGCCAGATGCTTCGAGATGGCCGGCTGGCTCACGCCGAGATCCTCCGCCGCGCCGGTCATCGACCCGCGCTCGATCGTCCGCGTAAAAGCCCTGAGTGCCGATGTTACATCCATCATCATTCCTGATGGTTATGGATACCATACCCCGATTGCCGTTGCTCATAATGCGAGCGAGTGCTCTTCTCAAGTCGCATCCAAAAGGTGACGGCACAGAGGCGATCCATGACGACCATCCGCTCCCTCATTTCGCGCCGGTCATTCCTGTTGACCGGGGCCGCCGCAGGGCTTGCGGGCTGCACGACACCCGGCCGGCAGATCGCGGCACCTGTCGCAGCCGCACCGCAATCCGCCGGCAATGCCGCCCGTGGCTCGCCCGTCGATCCGCTCGAAACAGCCCTTCGCACCGACGAACTCGACGCCCGATACGCGGCGCTGGTCGATGATGGTCACAAGCTCCCCGCGATCCCCTACTGGAAGATGGAGCCGCGCTTTTATCGCCAGCGCGTTGCGAACCCGACCGGAGAGCCCGAAGGCACCGTCGTCGTCGATACGCCGAACCGATATCTGTACCTCGTGGAAGCGGACGGCATGGCGATGCGCTACGGCGTCGGCATCGGAAGGGCCGGCTTTGAATGGGGCGGCGAAGGCATCATCCATTGGCGACAGCATTGGCCGCGCTGGAAACCGCCGCGGGAAATGATCGACCGTAAACCCTCGCTGGAAATCTATTCCGTCGAGAACGGCGGCATGGCGCCCGGCATAGACAATCCGCTCGGGGCCCGCGCGCTCTACATTTTCAAGAACGGCAAGGACACGCTCTACCGCCTTCACGGCACCCCGGAATGGTGGACGATCGGCGGCGCGAATTCATCGGGCTGCGTCCGCCTCGTCAATCAGGATGTCATCGATCTTTACGAACGCGTACCCCATCACGCCCGCATCGTCGTTCATCAGTCCGCGATGAACGATCGGATCGCGTCACTCTGATCCCGGCTCCCGCATCACGCGAAGGCCCCGCAGTCAGTCGATACCGATCGGGCAGGCACGCCATCACGCTTCGCCGACCCGCCAAGTGAAAGGGCACGCTCCTGCCTCGGAGCGCGCCCTTCATTCACGCTCGGATGGTCCGGATCAGGACGAGGCGATCTTGCCGCCACCCTGCTTGGTGATCGCGACAACGGACGGACGAACCGGCATGTCGTCCTTGAAGTCGGGCCAGCGGGTCGAGGGATCTTCGTAATAGGACGGACGGCCGAAGCCTTCCCATTCCTCGCCGCCATCGCCCGGATGCTGGACGGCGACGAAGAAGGTCGCGAGATCCGGCGTGGGGCGCGGTCCGCACATCTCGGCGCCCACTGGCACGCGGTAGAAGAGCTTCGAGGTGCCCCGGCCTTCGCCCTCGGTCTCCATGGCCCAGAGGCCATCCGTGCGACCGGTCTTGTCCGCCGAGTTGCCGTCAGTCGAGATCCAGAGCCGACCGTCGCTATCGACGGCGCAGTTATCGGGCATGCCGAACCAGCCGTTATCCGTCGTCTCGGTCGAGAAGGTGGCCCCCACATCCGCGATGGAAGGATCACCGCACTTGACGAGAATTTCCCAGGTTCCCTTGGTCGCCGCGAAGTCCCCGCCCTCTTCGGCGATTTCGACGATGTGGCCGAACGCGTTGTCGAGGCGCGGATTGGCGGCGTTCGCCTCTTCACGCTTCGTGTTGTTCGTCAGCATGACGTAAACGCGGCCGTTCGAACCGTTCGGCTCGATATCCTCGGGACGATCCATCGGCGTTGCGCCGAGCAGATCGGCGGCCTTGCGCGTTTCAATGAGAACGTCGGCCTGGCTTTCGAAGCCGTTTTCGGCCGTCAGCGGGCCTTCGCCGAACGTCAGCGGCATCCATTCGACGCCGCCGTCTTCATCGAACTTGGCGACATAGAGCGTGCCGTCGTCGAGAAGGTCCATATTGGCGGCGCGATCGTCCGGGTTGTATTTGCCGGCGGTCACGAACTTGTAGACATAGTCGAAACGTTCGTCATCGCCGAGATAGAAGACGACACGGCCGTCCGGCGCGACGATGCTTTCTGCGCCTTCATGCTTGAAGCGACCGAGAGCCGTGCGCTTCTTCGGCGTGGAGTTTGGGTTCTCGACGTCGACCTCGACCACCCAGCCGAAGCGGTTAGGCTCGTTCGGCTCCTTGGAAATGTCGAACCGGTCGTGAAAGTTGCCCCATTCGTAGGAGCCATCCGGAACGCCGTAGCGCTTGTAGTTCTCGGCCTCGCGATGACCCTCAGGCAGTTCGCCGATGAAGTAGCCGTGGAAGTTCTCCTCGGCCATGATGTAGGTGTTCCAGGGCGTGACGCCGCCAGCACAGTTGTTGAGCGTGCCGAACACCTTGGTGCCGGTCGAGTCTGCGTTGGTCTTAAGGCGGTCGCTGCCGGCGGCTGGGCCGCTCAGCTCCATCTCCGTCTTCGACGTGATACGACGGTTGTTCGCACCATCGAGGACCGGCTGCCACTTGCCGTTTTCCTTGCGGATCTCGATGATCGTGCCGCCATGGGCGGCCATTTCGATGTCGACACGCTTTTGGTCGGCCGGCGCGACGACGAGTTCTGCAGGTTCCGGAGGCGTCAACGCGGCCTCTGTCGAGGTCGGTTCGCTCGCCCCGGCCGTTTCATCGTCCGGTGCGACGTCGCCTGCGGCTGCCGCCTGCGCGCCACCCTTTACCGTCACGATGCCGGGGAACATCAAATGTTCGTTCGTATATTCGTGATTGACCACGAGATAGCCGTGCTCGGACGAACCGTCGATCGGAATATAGCCGACGAAGTCGTTATTGTAGCCGAACTGCTTTTCCTGGGCTTCCGGCGTCTGGTTCTTCGGATCGAATTCCGGCGCATCGGCGAAGATCTTGTCGCCCCAACGCAGAAGAACGTCCGCGTCATAGCCGTTCGCCACATGATGATCGGCGTCGACGCCAGCCGTGACTTCGTCGAAGGAGAACGGCATCGCCTTCGTCTGGGCATGGGCTTCGTCCGCGGCCATCAGAGCCATCGGAGAAACGGTCGCCGCAATCGCCGTCGCGGCCATGGAGCCTTGCAGGAAGGAGCGGCGGGAGAAGCGCTTGGCGATAATCTCGCCCATGGTCGCGTTGGACGTCGGGTTGAGGCCCGGTCCGTCGGCCTCTTCCAGCTGGCTTGTCTTGAAATTGGCTTTCGGTGTCACGTGCTCGTTCATTGAGGTGGCCCCTTATGGTGGAAGAAATCTGCAGGCTGGGCGCGGCGAAACACACATCGCGCCATGCGGCCCTTTCCGCACGGGCGGTCGGCGCCTCGGCCTGTCTGGAACCGTTATAAACCTCTCATGACAGGTGGATGACGGAAAATGCTGCGCCGCACCCGCCGAACCCCGGATTCGCGGATCCCGTTCGGCGCTCCATCTCGCAGAGCGATTGCATTGCAGGCACCACGAGCAATCTGCCTTTCAGGAGGCAGAGCGAACTTTCGCGGCAATTTACGAAAACTTGAAGGTATCGAAATAATTTGCATCTGTTACGAGGAGCATTCGATGCGAAACGCCGTCCCGGTTCTCGCCCCATCGGTCGCGCTGGTCTTCATTGCCGATACAGCCCATGCCCAGGCCGGAGAGATCGCGGGCGGAGGCGTCGACGCGCGCCTCATCGGTCTGGCCACCGCTCTCGACACCACTTGGGTCCTCATTGCGGCATCGCTCGTCCTCTTCATGCAGACCGGCTTCATGATGATCGAAGCTGGCTCCGTGCGCACCAAGAACGCCGTCAGCGTCGCACAGAAGAACCTTCTCGACATCGCCTTTGCGACCATGGCCTTCGCGGGCATCGGCTATATGCTGGCCTTCGGCATGTCCTATCCCAACGGCTATGTCGGCTGGGACAAGGGCCTCATCTTCCTCAACGCCATTGCGCCGAAAGACATCGCTTTCTTCATCTTCCAGGTGATGTTCTGCGGCACCGCGGCGACGATCATCTCCGGCGCCGTCGCGGAGCGCATGGGCCTGCGCGCCTATATCCTTCTCTGCGTCATTCTTGCCGGCGTCATCTATCCGGTCTTTGCCCATTGGGCCTGGGGTGCGGCCCTCGGAGACTCCCCCGGCGCCTTCCTCGCCAATGCAGGCTTCGTGGACTTCGCCGGCTCGACCGTCGTTCATGCCACCGGCGGCTGGATGGCGCTGGCCTCGATCATCGTTCTCGGTGCGCGCGCCGGCCGCTTCGAGGGAGACTGTCCGGTTCGCTTCGGGTGCCACAGCACGGTGCTGTCCTCCGCCGGCGCGCTCATACTCTTTGTCGGCTGGATCGGTTTCAACGGCGGCTCCACCCTCGCGGCATCGCCGGAAGTGCCGGGCATCATTCTCAACACGATCCTTGCCGGAGCAGCCGGCGGCGTCGTCAGCTACGGCACCGCCTGGTGGCGCGGCGCACTCAGGCCCGACCGCGCGATCAACGGCATGATCGGCGGTCTCGTCGCGATCACCGCCGGCTGTCACCTCGTCGGGCCGGACGGAGCCCTCCTCCTTGGTGCGCTGGGCGGCTCGGCTGCAAATCTTGCCAACCGCACGATCGAAAAGCACTTCCAGCTCGACGATGCCGTGGGGGCCGTGGGCGCCCACGGTGTGGCGGGTGTCGTTGGAACGATCGGGCTCGTTTTCGTCGCTCCCGAAGCCTTGCTTCCGGCCGGATCGCGCCTCGACCAGTTTTACATCCAGGCCGCCGGCGTCGGCCTCAACTTCGTCTGGGCCTTCGGCTGCGGGCTCATCCTCATCCTGCTCGTCGACGGTCTCATGCGGGTTCGCGTCTCTGCGGCCGACGAGGCGCTCGGTCTCAACGAAAGCGAGCATGGCGTGCGCCTCGGCACCGGCAATCTCGAATTCGCGCTCGATTCCCTCACCCGGTCGGTGTCGGACAAAGCGCTCCGCGTCCCGGTTCAGGCCGGCGACGATTCGGAGGATCTCGCCCGCCGCCTCAACGCCCTCATGGACCGGCTTCAGAAGTCGGAATCTGAACGCCGCAAGCTCTCCGAAACGGCCCGCAACCGCCACGAGGCCGAACGGTTCGCAGCCCTCGGCGAGATCACCGCCGAGACGATCCTGCTGTTCCACGAGGGGCGCGTTCGCCGCGTCAATCCCGCCGCCGAGGCGCTGTTTGGCGCCAATTCCGAAGCCCTGTCCGGGCGGACGGTGGAACAGCTCGCGCAAACCAACGGGCTCGACCGTCTCGGCGAGTGGCTCGAAGCGTCCGATGGCACCTCGTCCGAAACGACGCTTCGTGCCGATGACGGCCGTTCGGTTTCCGTCGAGGTGCGTGTCCGCACCACCCATTTCGAAGGTCGCCAGGTTTCGATCGTCAGCATTCTCGACCTCAGCGAGAAGATCGCGGCGCGTGAGCGCATCTTCCACCTCGCCCTTCACGACACGCTGACGGACCTGCCGAACCGCGAACTCTTCAATCGCCGCCTCGGGGAGGCGCTCGGCGACCCGGACGGCCTCACGGCATCCGCGCTGCTCCTCGTCGACATCGACAAGTTCAAGGACATCAACGACATCCACGGCCACCCTTCAGGCGATGCCGTGCTCGTCGCCGTCGCCGAGCGCCTGAAAACCTGCGTGCGCAAGGGCGATACCGTCGCCCGCCTCGGCGGCGACGAATTCGCCATCATCCAGACGGGCCTCAGCTTTCCGGCCCAGACGGCCGATCTCGCCCACCGGGCGCTCGCCGCGATTTCGCAGCCCCTCACCCTGCCCACGGGCGCGATCATCCAGCCCCGTGCCAGCATCGGCGTCACCGTTTTCCCGCGTGACGGCGTGACGGCCGAAACCTTGCTGCAGAACGCGGACCTCGCGCTTTATGCGGTGAAGGACGAGGGCCGCAACGGGTTCAAACTATTCGAGGAGAAGATGGGCCAGGCCCAGCGCATGCGTCAGGAGCTGGAGACCGATCTCGCCCAGGCCATCGAGCGCGGCGACTTCGAACTCTACGTCCAGCCGCGCGTCGATCTGAAGGCCGGGCGCATTGCCTCCTATGAGGCTCTCCTGCGCTGGCGGCGCGGCGACAGCTTCGTCTCGCCCGCCGATTTCATCCCCATCGCGGAAGCCTCGGGCCAGATCGTCGAGCTCGGAGAATGGGTCTTCGCGGAGGCCTGCCGCATCGCGAGCGAGGAGCTCACCGATACCGCGATCAGCGTCAATGTCAGCCCGCGCCAGTTCCTCGATCCCAACCTCGTGCCCATGATCCAGCGCAATCTGAAGGCCTCCGGCCTCGATCCCGCGCGCCTTGAAATCGAGATCACCGAGGGCGTCCTCATCGACGATGACCGGCGCGCCCTGCGCATTCTCGGCGAGTTGCGCGCACTCGGCCTGCGCTTCGCCCTCGATGATTTCGGCACGGGCTATTCCTCGCTCAGCTATCTCACCCGCTTCAACTTCGACACGATCAAGATCGACAAGAGCTTCGTCCAGTCGACCGAGGAAAAGGCCTGGCACGTCATATCATCGGTGATCGCCATGTCGCGCGGCCTGAAAGCCTCGGTGGTCGCGGAGGGGATCGAAACCGAAGAGCACCTCCTCCGCCTTGCCCGCGAGGGCTGCACGGAGGTTCAGGGCTTCCTCATCGCGCGTCCATCCCCCGTTTGCGAGGCGATGCGCGAACTCCCGCCGGAACTCTGTCTCGCCCTTTTGGGACGGTCCGGCGGCGAAAGGCGCGAGGCAGTCAGCGCCTGAAGATCCGGGCGCCCAGAGCCTCCCAACCATAGGTCTCGAAGGCGAGCTTGGCCGGTCGTCTCACTCAGCGCGCATGAATTCCGGAACGACGACCCTGTCTCGGCCAGTTTCGTCCTTTTCAACTGAATAGACATACTTCCACGCGTTCGGCCCTATGGTGCGAACGGTCAGGTCGGGGTTGAGGACGGCCCAGGAGTCGGGCAATCCGACCATGGCTTGCAGCTTTTCGCCCGTCGCCGCATCCCAAAGGCGCGCGGTTCCATCGTCGCCGCCGGTGAGGATCAGCTGCCCGTCAGGCGAGAAAACGGCGCTTTGGACACCCCTCCCATGTCCCTCGAAGCGGCGCACCTCAGAACCCGTCCCCGCATCCAAAAGGCGCGCGGTTCCATCGTTGCCGCCGGTGAGGATCAGCTGCCCGTCAGGCGAGAAAACGGCGCTTCTGACCCAATCTCCATGTCCTTCGAAGCGGCGCACCTCAGAACCCGTTCCCGCATCCCAAAGGCGCGCGGTTCCATCGTCGCCGCCGGTGAGGATCAGCTGCCCGTCAGGCGAGAAAACGGCGCTTTGGACACCCCTCCCATGTCTCTCGAAGCGGCGCACCTCAGAACCCGTCCCCGCATCCCAAAGGCGCGCGGTTCCATCGTCGCCGCCGGTGAGGATCATCTGCCCGTCAGGCGAGAAAACGGCGCTTTGGACACCCCTCCCATGT